>JBMFSH010000010.1:0-90154 GCA_049967655.1 Acidobacteriota bacterium | reverse complement strand
AGCGGCACCTGCAGGCCGGGATTCGCCCGTACCATCCGGCTCAGCCTCCCCCTTCAGGTGTTTCGCTGATCTCTCCCGGAACGCCCGTTGGGCACTTCGCGTCTCTTCCCGAAGCTCGAGCCGCCCATCCTGCGAGAGCTCCTCCCGGAGGCAGTGGAAGGCCCAGGCGCCAGGGTTCTTCGGGTGCGGTTCTTGCTGGAAATGCTCGAACGCTTTCCGGGCATTCTGAAGAGTGCAGCCGTGTTTCGCCAGGCAATGCACCTGCTCCAGGGTCAGGCCCGAATCGCCCGGCGAGGCCCTCTGGTGCCGGTCCCGGCGCTGCATCGGGAAATGGGCCATGATGTAGCCCGCCACCTCGGAGGGTGAGAGCTTGAGCTCCACTCTCTGCGCGATGGCCCGCAAAGGGAGCATCTCCGAATCCTCTGCCTTCGCTCTTGTCCGTTTATCCGAATCGCCTTGGGGTCGGACCGGCTCCCCGGAGGTTTGGGGAATCCCGGACGAGGGGATCCGCTCCGCCGCGGATTCGGGATTCGGAGATGGGGAATCAAGAATCAGGGAATCGGGATTCGGAGAGAGGGAATCCGGAGAGAGGGAATCCGGAATCAGGGAATCGGGAATCAGGAATCCGGAATCAGCCGGGCCGGAACCGTGCGACACCGGGGCGGGTCCGGTGCTGCTTCCGGTCTCCTCCGGTGCCCGACCGGGTCGAGTCTGGTTCGGGTCTGGTGCTGGCACCAGACTGGTACCGTGCTGGCATGGAACCGGCTCATCCGGTGCCGGCGGTCCTGAAGGGCTCGGCCCGGTTTCGCCCGAGACCGGACCCGGGCCAGCAGTGTGATGGCCTGGTGCTGGCAGGGTGCTCTCCGGCTCCTTGATGTGGGGGTTCTGGTGCCGATGCCAGGTCGTGACCTGGAGGAGGCGCAGACCGTCCACCTCGTAGCGCTGGATGAACCGCCGCTTCGCCAGCTCCTCCAGGAGGGCATCCACGTCGCAGTCATCGTAGGGGAAGAGCTGGGCCTTGATCCTCTTCGGCCGATCCTCCAGCCGTCCCTCGCGGTCGGCCAGCGTCCAGAGGCCGGCGAAGAGCAGGCGGCCCAAGGGAGGAACCTCGGCCAGCAGATCGTTGGTGAAGAAGCCTGGCTTGAGGTTGCGTGAGCGTGCCATGGGCCTTCACTCCCTAGTGGGGTCCTTCTTGGACTTCGGACTCTTTCACGCTCTCCTCGGCGGTGTTCGTGTACACCCGGGCCGCGAGGTAGGCCTTGAGGTCGCTGAGCCGGTAGGCCACCCGCGCCTTCCGGCTCTCCCCGAGGCGCACGTAAGGGATGCAGCCCTTGCCGCCCTTCAACCGGCGCACCCGCAACGTCTGCGGCTTGCACAGGAGGATCCGTGCGGCTTCCGCACTCGGGATGAGGATCTCGTCCTCGCGCCAGATTTTGCCGCGGGGCGATTCCGGGATGGCGTCCGTTGGTTCTGAGGGCTTGAATGGGAAGACACTCGAGGGGTTATCCGACTTCGGCATGACTGAGCCTCCTTCAGGGGGTCTTGTCGCTTCTGGGAGTCACACTTCCACCGTTCAGCGATCGTCCGCTTCTGGACGATCGCATGCGATACCGAGTTCCGTCTGATACCGGCAGGTGCTGGTCTAACTCGATCTTCAGGTCTCAGTTGATGGAGATTTCTTCCTAGGGAGGCGGCCCCTCCCTTCTGCCCTGTCTCCCCGTGCCACGCTCCGCCGCGAGAGCTCTCGCTCCGAAACCTTGCCAGGGTAGCCCGACAGGCTCTCTATCGATGGCCAGTCCCGTCTTGGCAATGGTCTTTCCACGATAGGTTCCAGACCGGACTTGCCTTGGTACGGCCAAGAGCGGGGGCTCCTTTGAAACTCCTGAATGGCTATCATGATCAGCCTGCTACGCTCGTTCGCATCCCGATCAACGGCCGATTCCAAACTATACATACGTCCTATTCTTCCATTTGTCAAGCTTAGCTTAGTCAACTTGTTTAGGTTTCTTTATACTTTTGTACACTCCTTTCCAATAGAGTTAAATTAATTCCACTAAAGAAATCTACTTGGCGTTTAGAATGGTGGACTTACCAACCAATTGACGACTGGCAGTCCTCGATGAATCGCTCCCATCCTTATCACGAGTGAGTTCCATGGCCCCATGACACTGGAGCTCGGCTGGGGCGAAGCATGAAAGGATACGGCCCTGGTTTCAGGGCATTGAGCCGTTTCCAGCGGTGAAGGCCTTCGTGGACCGGGGCTGGTTGCCCGGCTCACCTTTTCCACCCCCCTGTCCGCAGGGTCCCGCGACCGGAGGCAGCGATGGATCAGCCTCCCAAGGTGCTCCTGACGGACACGGGGATGGTCGCATTTCTCTTAGGCGCTACTTTGAACTGGTGGGTCCGCCAGGACCCCAACGGGCGGTGACCACGGATGGGAACCCTTCGATACCCCCCTCGCTCCCTTCGAAGACTTTGCGAATAAAGGACTTCCTGCAGAAGCCCGCCTCTGCCCCCACCTGCCAATAGATACAACTCATTGAATTATAAGCACTTCCTTCACACCGTGGAGCGGCGGTGGAGCGGCGAGGGTGGATGACGCGGCGCGCTCCCCCTCCGCACCGGCCGGGCACCCTCGAAAGCCTCCCGTAAGAGGTGACGACCGGGCTCGGGATTTTCTCCTCCGGCCACCCTGCCAGCCAGCCGGAGGAGCAGAGACCGGTGCTCGGAGAGGAAGGCCTCGCCAGGGGTTTCCCGCGGACCACAAACTGGAGGAGAAACTTGCTTCCGTGGAGCGGTGGTGGAGCGGCAACACGAAGGCCGCCTTTCGGCGGCCTCGTAACTATCTGAATTTTCTGGAGCCGACGGCCAGATTTGAACTGGCGACCTGATGATTACGAATCAACTGCTCTACCAGCTGAGCTACGTCGGCCCAGTCCTTGTATTGTATGCATTTCGGGCCCGGACGTCAACTGCCCTGGGGGTTGCCCGCGGGGAGGTCTTCCGCAGTGGGAGCCAAACGGGGTTGCGGGAGGGCACACCTGTCTTCTGCGTCGCCACTCGCAGGGCGGCGCGTCAAGCGGTTGCTGCGGCGTGCCTCCTCAGACGAGCTTGGTGCCACAGCGGGTGCAGAACAGTGAGTCGGCCGCGGCGGCGGTTCCACACTTTGGGCAGACCACGGAGGGGCCCGCAGGGGCCGCCTGCTGGGTCGCCTGGGCCGCAGCCTGCGTAGGGGCGCTGGAATCAGCGGCTACCTCCTTGGCACTCTCTCGGAAGGCCTTGATGGTCTTGCCCATGGAGGCACCGAGCTGGGGCAGTTTGGAGGGGCCGAAGATGAGCAGAAGGATGGCGAGGATCACGAGGAGCTGTTCGGGCGAATCGATGAAGGCTAGGGCGAGGGGCATTCGAATCTCCCGCGCCAGTCTAACGGCTGGCAGACGAAGGCACTGCCGCCACCGGGCCGCCGACGGCTGGCGGAGGTGCAGTGCGGGGGGCTGGGGGGCGCTTCGGACTCATTTCCGGGTGGTCCTGAGGGCCGTGGCGGCGACACGCACCTGGGGACGTCTCTCCGTGTTCTCCTCGGGCGCCAGGCGGGACTGTCTGGCGGCCCGGGACGATGCCCGTATCTTAGGCCCGGTGCGGGAGTGAGTCAATAGACCGGGCTTCTACTCGTCTATCAAGCGGTGCGGGCCCGAGGAGCTGGGCGGTAGCCTGTGAGCCCCCGCGTCCGTTGCGGCGGGCATCCCGGTCCGGGAGTCCATGGGGCCTAGGCGCCGGATACCGGAATCGGTGAGGCCTGGGGCGGGCGGCCTGGGCTGGCTTTCGGCGCCGGCGATCTTCTGCTGTTTGAGGAGCCACCCGCAGACCCATGCGCCCGCCACCAGCAGGAGGGCAAAGAGAAGGATGGCACCCCACTGGGAGCCCACGGGCAGCGCTTGCACCACGTAGTCGGACCGGAGGGCGGCGTCCCTGAGAGCGTCCCGCATCACAGCCATGCCGACTAAAACGGCTACCAGCGACGCGGCCGTCCCCCAGAGGTAGGGGCCGGGCTTGACGGAGTTGATGCCCAGGAGCGCCCCGCAGAGGGCGAGCAGCGCGCCCAGCAGCGCGACGCCGAAGGAGATGGAGGCCGTGAGGTTGCCGCCCATGAGCGTCATCATCTGCTCTTTGGGCAGGGCGAGAAGCCACCAGACTCCTACGGCCATGTTGACGAGTGTGGCACCGGCGAACCAGGTGGCACCGCTCCGGTACTGCCAGCGGCCCTGTTCGGGCTCCAGGCGCAGCCGACGCGCTCCGCGGATGGCGATGTAGAGTCCCGCCACCGCGACCGCGCCTATCATCATGTGGAGGAAGCGCGGAACGAGCGTGGGCTCGGCCATGTTGAGCTGCCAGCCGCCGGGATGGGCGAGGTACTTCTCCTTGAACCCGTCCGGGGCGAGCATGAGCGTGCTCAGGCTGGTCATGATGAAACCCACGTAGCCCAGCAGCAGGAAGTTCAGGAGGGGCAGCCACGGCCGCGAGCGCTTCAGTCTGTCCCAGCGGTAGGCCGCCAGGTACATGAGGGCGTAGGCCAACATGATGACGGGAATGGACAGGAGAAAGGGGGTTCCGATGAGGATCGCGCTGGTGTAAAAGAGCGGGCCGTAAAGCACTTGGATGAAGAGGAGCGGCGCCACCCCGAAGACGATGGTGAAGGCCGTGGCGTAGGGCATGATGCGGACGAGGCCCCGAGCGGCGTCCAGGTGCCGTGGCTTGCCCTTGAAGGCGAAGATGGCCGCGAGCAAATTGCCGCCGGCCATGAGGTTCATGAAGAGCAGGTGCACGATGAAGGTCAGGAGTAGAAGCGCCTTCAGGAGCCAGACCGGAGCGGGCAGTGGCAGGGTGCCGAAAAAGGGCAACATGGGCGTCATGGCTTGCCCCCTTCCTGCGCCGCCAAGTAGTTCGCCAGGCTCTCGCGCTCGGCGTCCGTCCCGCTCCAGTGGGGCATGGCGCTATTCATGACCTCGATGGAGGCGATGAGGTCCGAGATGTCTTTGGGCCCCATTCCTTTCACCGTCGGAAGAACGGGGCGGAAGGCGCCGTTGAGGGTGTGGCAGACCCCGCAGCGCATGCGCCAGATGGCGGCACCGCCACTCGGGGCTGGCGCCTGGCCGGCCCGGGCCGCGAGGTAGGCCGCGATGGCCCTGGCGTCGGGGGCCTTGCCGGGGAAGGGCGGCATGCCCGGCCAGATGAGGTCGGTGCGCAGCACCAGAGCCGCCAGGTAGGGCTGATCCATCCCGCGGATCGCCGGCGCCAGCGCGTTGAGCCCGCGCCTTACGGCGTGGCAGGAGGAGCAGGCCACGCGGAAGAGCTCCCTCCCCTCCTCCACCGCGCCTTTGGCCTCGTCCAAGCGCGGCGGGAGCCAGCGCGCCGAAGCGAGCAGCCCCCGCTGCTTGAGGAGCGGGTAGTCCTCCACCGAAATCCCGTTGGAGTAGACCCGCCCTGTCACGAGGTAGGGGTCCCGCAACTGCTCCCTCTGCCACTCGAAGAGCCCCACCACGGCAAACCCCACCAGGAGCATGAGAAGAGCCAGGCCTTTGGAGAGGTTCTTGGGCCTGAACCAGAGCACGGCGAAGCCCAGAAAGGCGAGAAAGCCGAGGCAGGCGGCCAGGCTCCACGTCTGGCTCTGCATGGTCGGCGTGAAGTCCCAGAGCTTCCGGTTCGCCCTCGGCAGCATCTGGGCGAACCAGAAGCAGGCCGGCCCCATGAGCAGGGCGGGGATCCAGACCCAGCCCGAAGCGAAGCGGGCCACCTCGGCTCTGAGGATGCGGTCCCTGCTGAACGAGGCCGAGGCCAGAGCCCACAGCCCTCCCAGCATAAGGCAGAGCAGGCAGCGGACGGCGAGCGAGGGCAGCAGGTTCGGGTTGAAGAAGGCGGAGGCGAGCGACCGACTCTTCGGCCAGGCACCCGGCGCGAGCTGGAAGGCCAGGATGCCGTCGATGGCCACCATGCTC
This sequence comes from Acidobacteriota bacterium, assembly GCA_049967655.1. Classification (GTDB taxonomy): domain Bacteria; phylum Acidobacteriota; class UBA4820; order UBA4820; family DSQY01; genus DTPS01. The sequence continues at coordinate 84,161 of JBMFSH010000010.1, read as the reverse complement.
AAGAAGGCGGAGGCGAAGTAGATCCAGCCGATGATGCGGTGCGTCCGCCGGGGAAGCCTGCCCCAGGTGCGGGCGTAGACGATGACCGACAGGATCTCCACCACGAAGAAGACCCACTCAATCGCCCAGGCCCAGACGAAGAGGTGGATCAGATCGCTGGTGGCCTGGGGGCTGATGAGGCCGATGGTGAACCAGATGCCCACGCCGGTGGTGGCGCCGAAGACGAGAGTAATGAAGGCGAAGACCCTTGTCTGGCGCATGAGCCAGTCCAGGAGGGCCTGGTCCTCGTGCCGGTGCGCCCAACTCTCCGCCGCCACCAGCAGGAAGCCTCCCCCCACCGCGAACTGGGCGAGGAAGACGTGGATCACGCCGACGACGATGATCAGCCACTGAGAGCCGAAGGGCACCCACCAAACGGGATAGTTCATGTCACCTCACGAAGGGGGTCGCTGAGGGCCGGGACGGGGGATGAGGGACGGAAAGCGGCCCCAATCGGCCGGGACGAAGGCCGCCATCTGGAGCTTTTCTGCGTCACCTCATCACCTCATCTCGTCCTTCCAAAGGCTACTTCAGAGTGTTTTTGGCGATGACGAAGCGCTGGACCTGGTTGGTCCCCTCGTAGATCTGCGAGAGCTTGGCGTCGCGCATGATCTTCTCGACGATGAAGTCCTTGGAGTAGCCGTCGCCGCCCATGATTTGGACCGCGTTGGTGGCCACCTCCATGGCCGTGTCGGTGGCGTAATACTTGGCCATGGCGCTGTAGGTGCCGACCTCCTTGTCCTGGTCCGTCAGGATGGCCGCGTTCCAGACGAGGAAGCGGCTCGCCGTGATCTTGGTGAGCATCTCCGCAAACATGAAGGAGATGCCCTGGAAGGCTACGATGGGCTGGTCGAACTGCCGCCGCTTGAGCGCCCACGCCTTCGCCACGTCGTAGGCCTCCCGCGCCATCCCCACCGCCGCCGCCGCCACGCCGGCCCTCGTGCGGTTGAAGGTCTTCATGGCGATGATAAAGCCCTGGTTCTCCTTGCCGATCACGTTCTCCACCGGGACCGCCACGTCGTGGTACTCGATCTCCACCTGGCAGGAGGCGCGCTGGCCCATCTTGGGCAGCTCGCGGCCGATGACCACACCGGGCGTGTCGGTAGGCACCACGATGGCGGACATGCCCCGGGCGCCGCGCCCCGGATCGGTGTTGCAGAAGACCGTGTGGATCATGGCCTGTTTGCCGTTGGTGATGAAGCGCTTCTTGCCGTTGATGACGTACTTGTCGCCCTGTCGCACGGCCGTGGTTTTCACCGCCCCCGCATCGGAGCCGGCCTCGGGTTCGGTCAGGCAGAAGGCCGCCAATCCGCGGCTCTCCACGAGCTGCCCGAAGATCCGTTTCTTCAGTTCGTCGCTACCGCCCACCAGGAGCGGCGTGAGGGCCAGGTTGTTGGCGTCGATGCAGATGCCGATGCCCGAGCAGGCCGCGCCCAGCTCCTCGCTCGCGAGGCATCCCTCCAGAGAGCTGTGGCCCGCCCCGCCGTACTCCTTCGGGATGGCGCCGTTGACGATCCCCTCCTCGTAGGCCTTCTGGACGACGGGCCACGGAAACTCGCAGGACTCGTCGTACTGCCGCGCCACCGGGCGCATGACGCGGTCGGCGAAGTCCTTGCTCTTCTCCACCAGTGCCAGCTGTTCCTTCGAGAGTTCGTAGCTGATCATGGGCATCTCCCCTTCTTTGAGTAGGAGCGGTCGCCAGACCGCGATGCACAACCGTACCGATCCGGGGCCATCCCGGATTGGGGCCCCTCGGAGCCCCGTCAAGCCTCCTCAGCGAACCAGGCCCTCGGCGGGGCTGGAGGCGGTGGCGTAGCGCTTCATGGGGATGCGGCCCGCCAGGAAGGCTTCGCGCCCGGCCCGCACGGCCTTGTTCATGGCGGCGGCCATGAGGACGGCGTCCCTGGCGCCGGCCACCCCCGTGTTCATGAGAACCCCGTCCACGCCCAGCTCCATGGCGCGGCAGGCGTCGCTGGCCGTGCCCACGCCGGCGTCCACGATCACGGGAACGTCCATGAACTCCTTGATGATGGAGATGTTGGTGGGATTCTGGATGCCCATGCCCGACCCGATCGGCGCGCCCAGGGGCATGACGGCGGCGGCGCCCGCGTCCCTCAGCTTCTTGGCGTTCACCAGGTCGTCGTTGGTGTAGGGAAGCACCACGAAACCCTCCTTCACGAGGGTCCGGGTGGCTTCGAGCAGACCCTCGTTGTCGGGGAAGAGGGTCCTCTCGTCGCCGATCACCTCCAGCTTGACCCAGTTGGAGAGGCCCACTTCGCGCCCCAGGCGGGCGGTCCGGACGGCCTCGTCGGCCGTGGTGCAGCCGGCCGTGTTGGGGAGCAGGAAGTAGCGCTTGGGATCGATGAAATCGAGCATGGAGGCCTTGCTCCGGTCCAGCTCCACGCGTCTGACGGCAACGGTGATCACCTCGGCCCCCGAGGCCTCCAAGGCCGCCGCCATGGTCTCGTTGTCCTTGTATTTCCCGGTCCCTAGAAAGAGCCGGCTCGAAAACCGTCGTCCCGCGATCACCAAGGTGTCTTCGGTCATGGGAAACCTCCGCGAAGTGAGAAGGATAGCACAGCGGCGAGCTTTTCGGTATTCGCAAAGCCGAACCAGTAAGAACAAAGATTCACCACCAAGACACCAAGGCACGAAGAAATTGAGGATTGCGGCTTTGGATTTGTGGTTTGGGATTCATGCCGCAACTATCCATCACCCGCAATCATCCTCCCCCCTTGCCGCGGTAGATCTCCCTCAACTACCATGGGAGCTGAAGGCTGGCCCATTCGGATGGACGAACGGCTGCGGCGCTTTCTCTTCCCCTCCCTCACCCCCGCCTACCTGCTCCGGGTGGTCCTGGTGGCGCTCAGCGCCTACGGCTTCTTCGGCTTCGTCTGCACCCCTTTCGTGATCCGGGGAAAGAGCATGGAAAACACCTATCGCGACGGCGGGTTCGACTTCCTCTGGAAGCCCCACTACCTCTACTCGAAACCGCGGTGCGGCGACGTGGTGGCCATCCGCCTGGCGGGCGAGGACGTGGTCTACCTCAAGCGCATCGTGGCGCTGGCGGGACAGACGGTGGCATTCAAGGAGGGCGTGCTCCTGGTGGACGGCCGTCCCGTGGCGGAGCCCTACGTGAAGGGGCCCTGCGATTGGAACCTTCCACCCCGAACGGTGGAGCCGGGTCACGTCTACGTCGTCGGCGACAACCGGAGCATGCCCATGGAGCAGCACGACTTCGGCCAGGTGTCGCTCCGGCGGATTGTGGGAGTTCCCCTATGGTAACACGCAAGAAGGTCCTCGCCGCTCTGGCCGTTCTTCTGGCGGCCTGGGCCGTCTGGACCCTTTTCCCCTCGCGCACCCGGCAGGTGAAACGGCAGTTCAGCTCCCTCTCGGAGTGGGTCTCCAAGGACGGACCCGAGGGCAACCTGACCCTGGTGAACGAGGCGACCAAGGCCGACGAGTTCTTTGCTCCTGAGTGCACTTGGGAGGCTCCAAAGTACGACCTCAGCGGCACCGTCACGCCTCAGGAGATCACCCGCTACTACTTCGCCGGCCGCGCCCGGTTCAACAAGCTCTCCCTGAAGTTCTACGACCTGGACATCCGCTTCCCCGAGGAGCACACGGCCCGGGTGGCGGCTACGGCCAGTATCACGGGGACTCTCACGGACGGCGGCTCGGTGAGCGAGACCCACGAGGTGAAGTGTACCCTCCACAAGAGGCACGGGAAGTGGCTCTTCGGCCAGGTCACCGTGGTCGAGGTACTCAAGCGATAGGCCCCCCTCGGCTCCTTTACGTTCCCTGGCCTGCCGGCAAGGGCGCTCAGCCGCACCGCGCCGTCAGGGGTGAAAGGCCTGAACCAACAGCTTGAGGGCCATGGCGAAGGCCACGGCGAGGAAGACGGGGCGCACGAAGCGAGCTCCGCGCTGCAGGACCAGCCCCACGCCGATCCTGGCGCCCACGAGCTGCCCCGCGGCCATGGCCAGCGCCTTCACCACGAGGACGTGGCCGCCGATGAAGAAAAAGAGGAGCGAGGTGAGGTTGCTGGTGAAGTTCATCACCTTCGTGTTCGCCGTGGCCTTCTTCATGTTGAAGCCGAGCAGCGAGACGTAGGCGATGATCCAGAAGGAGCCCACCCCGGGGCCGAAAAAGCCGTCGTAGAAGCCGAGCCCGAGGCCGAAGAGCAGGTGGAAGGAGGCCGTGTCCATCCGGGGCCGGGCGTCTTGCAGGCCCAGCCTGGGCGTCAACAAGGTGTAAAGGGCGATGGCGATCAGGAGCACCGGAATGAGCTGCCTCAGGAAGCCGGGATTGGCCAACTGGACCGTCAGCGTCCCGAGCGCCGCGCCCAGGGCGGTGAAAAGGATTGCCCGGCCGCAGCTTTTGAGATCCACCTCCTTGGCCCTCGCGAAGTGAAAAGTGGCGCTGCCCGAGCCGAAGCAGGCCTGGAGCTTGTTAGTGCCGAGGGCGTCCTGGGGCGAGAGGCCCATGGCCAGGAAGGCCGGGATGGTGATGAGCCCACCCCCGCCGGCCACCGAATCCACCATGCCCGCGAAGAGGCCCACGCCGAACAGGAGCGGATAGAGCCAGGGTCCGCTCACGCCGCCGTCCCGCCGGGTCCCCTGGTCACCGTCCCGCCCTTCTCAGCCATCTCATCTTGAGGCCACCCGGATGCGGGATGATCAGCGGGAGCAAGCACGCGGCCCACGAGGCCGTCTTCCTCAACTTCCTCACTTCCTCACTTCCTCACTTCCTCACTCCCGAACAGCACCCAGCGCTCGGCCTGGGCGTTGGCGATCCCGAAGAGATCCCTCCAGGCCTCATAATCCTTGGGCTGGATGATCCTTCCAGGGATCTCCGCCGCAGCGTCCATCGTCAGAATCCTCCCGTCGGCCCCCCAGCTCTGCGTGAAGTTTCCCGCCGTGCTGGAGACCTGGACATGGTTCGGTAGGTAGAGGGGTCCGGCTCCCTCGGGGAGGGTGATGCGCAGCACGAAGTGCTCCTTTCCGCTGCCCCTCAGCACCAGGGGAATCGTCCTCTCACCAAGGTAACTCGACGGATACCGGGCCAGGAGGGATTCGCCCGGCAGCCCCGTGGAGAGCGCGCGGATGCCGGCCTCGGCCTTGGGGGCCGGCGTCTTGAAGAGGACCCGGAAGACGCCCTGTTGCGGCTCCAGCCTCACCACCGCGCAGTCCGTCAGTTCGCTCCCCGGAAGCAGACCTTCCACGAAGGCGGCAAGGTAGCTCCGCTGAGCCTTCTCGTCGCCCTGGACCGCGTAAAAGGGGCTGTAGCGGCCCAACAGGGTGATCAGGCCTTTGCCCTCCAGGGACAGGTCGGCAGCGGCGGTGGCTTCGAGGTCGGCCTCGAGCCGGTCTGTCCCGCCTACGGGGGGCAGGGGTTGCAGATCGTCCGAGCCGCCCCCGAGGAGCAGGCCTTTGAACCCGGCGAAGTCCCGCTGCGATCGTTGAGACAGGCTGGCCGTGGGGTCGAGCCAGAGAGGGCCTCCGGCGCCCTCCACCCGGACCAGCACCGCGTTCATCTGGGCCATGCAGGGAACCGGTTCGGGATCGAGCCCGCCCGGCACACTCCGCCGCCCCGCCCAAATCGCCGCGCCGATCCCCGCCCCCTTGAGCATGGCGCAGAGGAGGACGGCCTTGTCCAGCGCGTTGCCGTAACCCGAGTCGTAGACCTCGGCGGCACCCCGGGGGGCGAAATCGAAGTCCCGAAGCGGCCAGCGTACTGTGTTGATATCGTCGGCCACGTAGGCGCTGAGCGCCACAATCTTCTCGAAGGGGGTTCGGACGCCCGTCAGGAGAGATTCTTCCTTCTTCGTGAGCTGGGGCGAGGTGGCCGCCTCCGCCTTGGCCACCAGCCCGCCGATGGCCGATGACTCCTGTCCCCAGCCCGGACAGGTCGTGAACACCAGCGTGGGCAGGAAGTCGCTCTCCTGAGACCCCATCTCGTCGGGAGGCGCAAGGGGGACGCGGCGCAGGGTCCAGGTAGTGGTCACGGCGCCGCCCGTCCGGGTCACCACGGGCTCCGCCTGGGCGTTGAAGAGACGGTAGCGAAGCGCAGTGCCCTCGGGCACGGTGACGGAGACGCTCCGCTCCAGGGCCGGGTCCTGATCCTCGAACCGCTCCACCCCCTCCAGATAGCGGCGCCACGGCCGCTTGTCCGTGAGGGTGTACTCCAGCTCAACGACGCAGTTGATGTCCAGCCCCACCTTGGTGATGACCATCTGCCGCCAGTCGGTGTAGGCCGGAGCCCTCTCCAGCTCGAAGGGGGTCATCTCGTTGAAGGAGTTGGCCTTGGCGTCCACGGTTTGGCCGTCGGCGGTGTAGGTCCGGCAGCGGCCGATGGAGAGCTCCTGCTCCCTCTTGTTAAAGGAGACCTTCGGGTCGCCCGTCTCGTCCATCCCTTGGTAGGTGAGGATCTTTTCCACGCGTCTGACCTTCTCGACCTGGCGCCCGTCGGGCAGAAAGGTGAAGTCGCGGCTCTCCGAGAGGACGAGCACGTCGGCGTGCGGATAGTCCTTGGCGGTGGGGCTCCCGGCGTATTGCGGCGGAAGGCCAGCCGCCAGGATGGGCAGCGCGGCCGCGGCCAGCACGAGGCCCGCCATCCCCTTGGCCGCCTTTTTCACGGCACTCGTCAGCTCTTGAGGTCCCCAGCTCTTCGGCTCCGTCATTTCCCCACCACCACCGGCGCCCGCTCGGCCGCCCGAAAAGCATCCACCGCGGACTTGAGATTTCCGTACTCGTCGGCGGAGATGATCTTCTGCTTGATGACCAGGTTTTCGTCGAATTGAAGCCGGCCTGAACGCATGGCGGCCGACGCGGAAAAGCCGGCCGCCGGGCCGTCCACCTTCACATAGGCGGGCGCGCCGGCGAGGGAGTACCCCTTCGGGAGCGTCAGGGTCTCCCGGAAAGCGAAGTCGCGGGTCGCCCGCAGGTAGATGCCGTAGCTCCGCTCGGCGCCCTTCACCGCGCCCATGAAGTCCGTCATCCTCGGGCTGTCGAGGATGCCGTGGGCCATGGGCGGCACGAAGACCATGCGCCCGCCGGCCACCGTGGCGTAGCCGGGAACCTTGTAGGTGAGCGTGATCGAGAAGGGCCTGGTCACATCCACCGGGTCCGTCGTGCGGTAGCCGGCGAGTCGGGCCCTGGGCGAGATGCGGGCGATCCACCCCTCGAAGACGCTCCTCACTTCGCTCGCGGGGCTGTTGACCACGGCCCAGGCCAGGTTGGTCTCGCTGTAGTGGCCGCCCGTGATGGTCAGGGTGCCCGCCAGGTCCCCCCGCTCGTCAAGGGTGCCCTCCGACTCGATCCGGATGAAGTTGTCGCTGGCCGGTGCCGGCGGCGTCTCCATGAGCTCCTCACCCCGGGGAGAGCCGATGAGGTAGTTCTGCGGCTTCTCTGCCGAGGACCAGATCTCCCGGCTGAAGGGGCACCAGGTGGGGTCGTAGAGCTTGTACCGGTTCGGCGCCACCTCCGTGGCGACGACGCAGTGGTCGAACTGGTCCGCCGCGATCTTCTCCACCTTGGCTCCCACCATGGTCATGGCGGGGTAGGTGTGGGTGAAGCCGGCCGCGCGGAACATGGTGATGCACATGCCGGCGATGTCCTTGCAGACACCGCAGCGGTCGTGGAAGGTCATGATGCCCGGGTGCAGGGTGTAGCCCTCCCCCTTGCCCATGGAGATTCCGCTGTAGCGGATCTGGCGCGCCACCCAGGCGAGGATGGCGAAGCGCTTCTCGTCGTCGGTCTTGAGGCCCCGCGTGATCTCCTCCACCTTGGCCTTGATGGCGTCGTCGTAGGCGAAGGCGTGGGCGTCCTCGTTCACCTTGTAGAACCAGCGGGACTTCTCGGGCCAGTCCTTCACCGTTGCCAGGACCAGCTTCGGGAAGGCGTCTTGGTCGTCCACCATGCGCGGCTCGCGCTTGGCGGCGGGCACGTTCTCCTTCCACCAGCTGTAGGTCAGGCTCTTCTCGCCGAAGGAGGTCGCGCTTCCCAGCTCGCCGTGAAAGACCTCAGCCTGGATCGGCTTGTCCTTCGGAAGCACGATGGTGTAGCTTTTCCTCACGATGGGCAGGTTCCCCTGGAAGAGCACCACGTCGTAGTAGTGGCCCCGCATGGGCGGGATGTACTTCTCGTCGTCCGGCTGCGCCGGGTCGTTCAGGTAGGCGATGACGAAGCCCTTGGAGGTGGTCTCGATCTCCACCGCGTCGCCGGGGTTGAGCTTGGGGATGGAGGCCACCTTCATCCGAGGGTCCCAGTAGATCATGAACTGGGGCTGGGGAAGATCGTAGATCCTGGAGGGGGGCACCTCCTGGACGCTCCCGTCCGCCCGGAAGACCGTCAGCTTCTTGATCTCGGCCAGGGAGGAGGCGGGATCGTAGTCGAAGCGCAGGGTGGCGTACTCGGCCGCCCCCTTCTCGGTCAGGACCTTGATGAGCTGCGTCCGATTGACGTGGCTGAGTCCCGACTCCTCCACCTCCACGTGCGTCTCGTCGAGGACCGCCACCGCGTCCGCGCCGGGATACTTCGCCGCCGTGACGGGCTTGAGTAGCTCCTCGACCTGGGCGGCTTCCTGCGCCCTTGCCCCGAGCGCGCAGAGCGTCAGGGTCAGGCAGGCCAGGAGCGCCGCGGCGATCTTTCTCCTCCTCATGGGTCCCTCCGGGTAAGGAAAGGGCTCCCCGCCTCGGCGGGGAGCCCTGGATACGCGGATTCCGAGGCGACGGCTCACAGGTTCTTGAGCATGGTGTCGACTTCGTCGCAGGTCTTCTTGACCCCGGCGACCGACTTCACGAGGGCCGCCTTCTCGTCCTCGGTGAGGTCGAGCTCGATCACCTTCTCGATGCCGTTCCTGCCGACGATCGCCGGCACGCCGACGAACAGCCCCTTGACGCCGTACTCGCCCTCCAGCTTGGCGCAGACCGGCAGGATCTTGCGCTTGTCGAAGATCACCGCCTCGGCCATCTCGAGGGCCGACCAGGCCGGCGACACGAACGCGGAGCCGAAGCCCAGCAGGCCTACGATCTCACCGCCCGCCTTGCGGGTGCGCGTTTCGATCTTGGCCAGGGTGTCGGTGTCGAGGAACTTGGTGACCGGGATGCCGGCGATCTGGCAGGAGCTGCGCACCGGCACCATGTCGTCGCCGTGGCCACCGAGGACCATGGCGTGGACGTTCTCCACCGACACCTTGGCCGCCTCGGCGACGAAGTAGCAATAGCGCTCCGAATCGAGCACGCCGGCCATGCCGAAGAGCATGTTTTTCTTGGGCTTGAGGCGCTTGTCGAGGGTGTAGACGATGGCGTCGAGCGGGTTGGCGATGGAGATGACCATGGCGTTCGGGCAGTACTTCTGGATACCCTTGGCCACCTCGATGGTAACCTTGAGGTTGATGGTGAGGAGCTCCTCGCGGCTGGGGAATGTGCCGTCAGGCCGAGCCTTGCGGGGAACGCCCGCGGTGTTAATGATCAACTCGGCACCCTCGATGGCGGAGTAGTCCTTGGAGCCGACGAGCTTGACGTCCTTGCGGATGGTCGGCAGCCCCTCGGCGATGTCCAGGCACTTTCCGATCGACACGGACTGCTTCTTGATGACCTCCTGGCGCTCCGGGGGATCGTTCGGGTTCGGCATGGGCGCTGGGTCCACCAGCCCCACCTCGCGCGCGAGCCTCCGCTGGGCTATCTCCTGAGCGAGAACGCCGCCGATGTAACCACCGCCGATGAGACCGATCTTTTTCAGCATGTGCATGTCTCCTTTCGTGCTTTGTGGTTCCGCCCCCGGGCGAGACCGCCGGCCTCCGAGCCGAGAATTCGCCCAACCGAGATGCTACTATACCACGATCGTGGGCAAGAGGGGACACCTCAGCGCCCCCCAAATTCCGCGATAGAAACGCGGGAGCCTCCGGCTACCGCTCGGGTTCACTGGGGAAAGGCGTTGTCTCCTGGACGGGGAGGGCCATTCCCTCCCCGCTCCACGGGCAAAGCCCGTGGAGCCTCACCCCACCCTTGGTGCCCTCTCGCCTTTGGCTCGAGGGCACCCCAATCCCTTGATAGGTGACAAGGGCCTCTTCTTCAACGGCTTGTTCCGCTTGCTTTCCATGTTCTTTCCCCCGTTCCAACGCGGGATTGGGGCGCCTTGCCACCGCACGGGCGGGGGGGTATCATCGAACGCCTGGGGGCCTGACGGATCGGACTCCCTTCTTATCGGGGGTAATAGATGAGAACAATCAAAGCCGAAGAGGTCACCGAGGCGCTGGCCAAGGTGGCCATCAACGCCAACTACGACATCGGCCCGGAGATGCTGCGAGCCTTCGACGAGGCCCTCGCGGCGGAGAGGTCGGAAGCGGGCAGGGAGGTCATCCGCCAAATCCAGGAGAACGCCCGTATCGCCCGACAGGAGTGCGTCCCCTACTGCCAGGACACGGGCTTCGCCGTGGTCTTCGCGGAGGTGGGCCAGGACGTGCACGTGGAGGGCAACCTCACGGACGCCATCAACGCCGGCATCCGCAAGGCCTACTCCGAGGGCTACCTGCGCAAGTCCATCCTGAACGACCCCATCCAGCGCAAGAACACGGGGGACAACACCCCGGCGGTCATTCACTACGAGGTGGTGCCCGGGGACAAGATCCGCCTCACCTTTGGCGCCAAGGGCGGCGGCAGCGAGAACATGTCCAAGCAAGCCATGCTCAAACCCGCAGACGGCCTGGAGGGGGTGAAGAAGTTTGTCCTGGAGACGGTCTCCGCCGGAGGGGCCAACGCCTGCCCCCCGCTCGTCATCGGCGTGGGGCTGGGTGGCACCTTCGAGAAGTCCTGCATCCTCTCCAAGAAAGCCGCCATGCGCTCGCCCTACCACCGGAACCCGGACCCCTTCTACGCCGCCCTGGAGGACGAACTGAAGGTGAGCCTCAACAAGCTGGGTATCGGCCCCATGGGCTACGGCGGAACGGTGACGGTGCTGGGGGTGAACATCGAGGTGTACCCCTGCCACCTGGTGGCTCTGCCGGTCGCCGTGAACGTAAACTGCCACGCCGACCGCCACGGCGAAGTGGAACTGTGAGGAGGGGATCATGGCTGAATACACTCTGAAGACGCCCCTCACCGACGCCGACGTCCAGAAGCTCCGCATCGGTGACAGCGTCCGCCTTTCGGGTACCATCTACACGGCGCGCGACGCCGCCCACAAACGGATGGTCGAAGGCCTCGACAAGGGCCAGCCCCTGCCCTTTGACATCAAGGGGAGCCTCGTCTACTACGTGGGCCCCAGCCCCACCAAGCCGGGCAACGTCATCGGCTCGGCGGGCCCCACCACGGCCTACCGCATGGATCCCTACGCCCCTCGCCTCATGGAGATCGGCATGAAGGGCATGATCGCCAAGGGCAAGCGCAGCGACGCCGTGAAGGAGGCCATGGCCAAGTACAAGGTGGTCTACCTCGGCGCCACGGGGGGCGCCGCGGCGCTCATCGCCAAGTGCATCAAGAAGTGCGACGTCATCGCCTACGAGGACCTGGGCCCCGAGGCGGTGCGCCGGCTCGAGGTGGAGGACATGCCCCTCGTGGTGGTCACCGATTGCCACGGAGGCGACCTCTACATCGAGGGCCGCAAGCAGTACGAGGTCCGGTAGGAGCTCTCTCCGGAGCGCGATGCGTTGGCTTCGCGCCTTCGGTGCTACACTTCCGAGGGAGGGGCTGAAGCCCCTCCCTTTTGGTGCGCCTTTGGACACGGAGAGAGGGGGGAGCCATGCATCTGTGGCAGTACGAGCTTCTGGCCCTACTCGGTCTTCTGACGGGCGTTCTCAACGTCCTGGCCGGCGGGGGCTCCCTGCTGACCCTCCCCTTCATGATCTTCATGGGCATGAGCCCGGCCGTGGCCAACGGAACGAACCGCATCGCGCTTCTCGGTCAGAACATCTCGGCGGTCGCCTCCTTCCGCAGGAAGGGCTTCTCCGATTTCAAGCTCAGCCTCACCCTAGGCCTTTGCACGCTGCCCGGTGCCGTCCTGGGGGCCTTGGCCGCCGCCGACATCAGCCCCATCTGGTTCAAGCGGCTGCTCGCTCTCGTCATGATCGGGGTGCTGGTGGAGGTCCTCCGCCCCAAGAGGGACGGCAAGGGGCTGGCGGCACACCGCGTCCCTCATCGAGCGGCAGCCCATCTGAGCATGGTGGCGGTGGGCTTCTACGGCGGGTTCGTCCAGGCGGGCGTGGGGTTCATTCTCATGGCCCTGCTTCAGGGGCTGCTCGCGCTCGACCTCGTGCGAGTGAACATGCACAAGGTCTTCATCATCGGCCTCTACATGATCCCTTCGCTGGCCGTCTTCGCCATCCTGGGAGACGTACGCTGGGTGGCGGGCCTCGTCCTTGCCGCGGGCAACGCCGCGGGGGCGTGGCTCGGCGCCACCGTCAGCGTGCGCGGGGGGGAGCGGGTCATCAAGTTCGCCTTCGCCCTGGCCGTCCTGGCCACCGCGATCAAGCTCCTGCTGGGCGCCGCCTGATCATCCCGTGGGGCGCCGCTCGGGAGGGCGGATTTACCCGTCCAGGCAGGCTCCCTTTCTCCATCTCTCCGTTTCCGCGTTTCGCCGTTTCGATCTACCCCCGGTCCACCCAGGCCATCATGCCCGATGAATAGCGCTCGCCGCTCGGGGGGTTGGCGGCGAGGGCGGCCTCGATGGCGGCTAGGGTCTGGCCCTCCAGCGAGGAGGCCGCGGCCGCGGCGTTCTCTGCGAGGTAGCGCACGCGCTTGGTGCCGGGAATGGGGACCACGTCCTCCCCCTGCGCCAGCACCCACGCCAGGGCCAGCGAGGCCGGCGTCAGCCCCTTGCCCGCGGCGATCTCCGCGAGGGCCCTGCGCAGCCGCTCGTTGCGATCCAGGTTCTCCCCCTGGAAGCGGGGAAGGCCGTGTCCATAAAGGTGACGCCCAGATCGAGCGCCCTTTGCAAGGTCTTCCTGGACTCTTCATCGTTCCGCGTTCCGTAGGCCTGCGACATGCTCATGCAGCCCAGCTCCATGGCCAAGACCACGGGGCACTTTGTTCCGAGACGCCGGGTTCCCATCGGATCATCTCCGCTTTCTTCCTCACTTCCTTTCTTCCTCACTTCCTTACTTCCCCACCCCCACCACGATCTTCCCGAAGTGTCCGCCCTTCTGCATGAGGCGGAAGGCCTCTCCCGCCTGCTCGAAGGGGAAGACCTTGTCCACGACGGGTTTGAGGCTGTGCTCGCCCACGGCGCGGTTCATCTCCTCGAAGAGGGCCCGGCTGCCCACGAAGAGGCCGCGCAGGTGCACGCTCTTCATGAGGATCCACGTGAGGGCCACCTCCGTCTTGGCGCCCGAGAGAACGCCGATGACGCTGACAGACCCTCCGATGCGCACCGCCTTGAGCGCCTTCTCAAAGGTCCCGGCGCCGCCCACCTCGACCACGTGGTCCACCCCTTCGCCGCCCGTCAGCTCCAGCACGCCGCGGTCCCACTCGGGCTCCCAGGAGTAGTTGATGGTGGCCCAGGCTCCGAGCGCCTTGGCGCGTGCGAGCTTCTCGTCGCTCGATGAGGTCACGATGACCCGGGCGCCCGCCATCCGGGCGAACTGGAGGGCGAAGATGGAGACCCCGCCCGTCCCCTCCACCAGGACGGTGTCCCCCGGCTTGAGGGATGATTCGCCGCCGAAGAGGGCGTTCCACGCGGTGAGGCCCGCGCACGGCAGGCAGGCCCCCTCCTCGAAGGAGAGGTGGCCCGGAAGCGCGACGAGCCCCTCCTCGGAGAGCACCGCCATCTCTCGCAGCATCCCGTCCATCGGTCCCCCCAGCGTGCCCTTGCGGGCCGCCCCGCTAGGCGGACCGGCCAGCCACGTCTGCGAGAAGATACTCGCCACGCGGTCGCCGGGTTTGAATCGGCGCACCCCGGCCCCCACCGCCAGCACCTCGCCGGCCCCGTCCGAACAGGGCACCAGCGGCAGTTTCTGCTTGGGGTTGTAGGTGCCGAGGACGGTCATCAGGTCCCGGTAGTTGAGAGAGCAGGCCCTCACGCCGACGAGCACCTCCCCGGGGCCGGGCGAGGGGTCGGGACGCTCGGCCGGCCTCAGGTTGTCCAGGCCGAATTGGGATTGGATCTCGAAAGCTCGCATGGTCATGCTCCTTTCATGGGCATTTGCCTCACCAGGGGCAAGTCACGGGCGCACCGTGGCCGCCCTCGTCGCTATCCGCCCTGTCGGCTTTCCGGTTCCAGGTACTCCTCCCAACGAACCACGCCGCGCGGCTCCTCACCATTCAGGAAGCGCTCCACGTTCTCCACGGCCCGGCGCAACCCGTCCAGCAGGGCTCCGGGCACGATGCCCGAATTGTGAGGGGAACCCAGCACGTTGGGCAGATCGAAAAAGGGATGCTCCAGCTCGAACCGGCCGTGGCGCTGGGGCTCCACCCACCAGGCGTCGATGGCCGCCCAGAAGGCCGGGTGTGCGATCAGGTGAGCGTAGAGGGCGCCCTGATCCACGATCTCGCCCCTCGCCACGTTCACCAGGAGGCCATCCCCCTTCATGAGCGAGAGCTCGCGCCGGCCGATGAGCCCCGCGGTTGTGCGGGTCAGGGGCAGGGCGACGACCACGATGTCCGATTCGGTGAGCACCCGCTCCAGATCCTCCAGGGTTCCGCAGAAGTCCGTCATCTCATCGCCTCGGCCCGTGCTGTTGACGGCCAGGATGCGCACCCCGAACGGCTTGAGCAGGCGGGCCGTGGCGCGCCCGATGCCCCCATATCCTAAGATGCCGCAGCTGCTCCCCTTCAGCATGCGGTTGGGCAGGTGCTGCTCGAAGCTCCCCTTCGCCAGGGCCGCGTGGCGGGAGCAGAGATTCTTGTAGGCGCCCAGGATCATGGCGAAAACATGCTCCGCCATGGGCTCCGCGTAGGCGCCGACGTTGGCGGCGATGCGCAGGCCGGCGGGCAGCCGAGCGAAGGGGAGGTGGTCCACGCCCGCCGAAACGAGCTGCAAGAGGCGGAGTCTGCCCAGATTCGACCAGGACTCCTCGGGGAACTCACGCTGCGGAAACCAGGCGATCGCGACCTCGGCTCCGGCCAGGAGCGAGGCGCGCTCCTCCCTGGGGAAGTCCTTCAGGAAACCAAGGCGGGCGAGCCGGCCCAAACGCTCCTCCACGAGGCGCCTCTCCGCCTCATCCGTCCTGTAGGTAACGATCACGCTGGGTCTGTCCATCGAAGATGCTCCCGTCGGCCGAACGGCCACTAGGCTTATTCTAACGCCTAAGCGCCACCGTTTTGTCCAGGCCGCCTCGGGTCCCGGAAACCTTGTTCTTGCGGGAGGCGTACGGGAGGCCGGAGGGAAACTCTCGCGCGTGCCACGGCGGGGCGCCACCGGATGGACGGCTCCGAAAGGAGGGACCGCTTCCCATATCCCCTTCGCGGACGAAATAGGCTATTGTTGGAGTTGTCTGGAGGTGAATGTGGAACAGGTTCATGCGACGACGATCATCTGCGTGGCGCGAAACGGGGCGGTGGCCATGGCCTCCGACGGCCAGGTCACGCTCGGCCAGACGGTGATCAAACACACGGCAAAGAAGGTGCGAAAGCTCTACCACGACCAGGTCCTGGCGGGCTTCGCCGGTGGCGTGGCGGACGCCTTCGCCCTCTTCGCCCGCTTCGAGGCCAAGCTCGAGGAGTACAACGGCAACCTGGAAAGGACATCGGTGGAGCTGGTCAAGGAGTGGCGGATGGACCGCGCCCTGCGGCGGCTCGAAGCGGTCCTGATCGTGGCCGACCGGGAGCACCAGTTCCTCCTCTCGGGCAGCGGGGAGCTCATCGCCTCGGACGACGGCGTGCTGGCCACGGGCTCGGGAGGTCCCTACGCCCTGGCCGCGGCCAGGGCCCTCCTGCGCAACACCGGCTTGAGTGCGAGGCAGATCGCCGAGGAGTGCCTCAAGTTGGCCGGCGAGATCTGCATCTACACGAACCAGAACGTGACGGTGCTCGAGCTGGGCGAGGGAGGATGAGCGAATAGGTGATGAGGCGATGAGGGAACCGAGCGGGCGGGGGATGGCCGAATCGCCCATCCCCTTTCCTAGCCCCCTAGTCCAATCGCTTAATGGCCTAATAGCCTAATAGCCTAATAGCCTAATAGCCTAATAGCCTAATCGCTTAATCGCTTACCGGGCCCATCCGCCCCATCCCCCGCCCCGTCGCCTCAAGCCCAACCCTTCGCTGGAGAAATCATGATCAAGACAGAACCAGGATCGCTCTACAACAGGCTCGAAGATCCGCTGACCCCCAAGCGGATCGTGGAGGAGCTGGACAAGTTCATTATCGGCCAGAAGCAGGCCAAGCGCTCCGTCGCCGTGGCTCTGCGCAACCGAGTGCGCCGGCAGTCGGTTCCGCCCGAACTGAAGGACGAGGTGGCGCCCAAGAACATCATCATGATCGGGCCCACGGGCGTCGGGAAGACCGAGATCGCCCGCCGCCTGGCCAGACTCACTGCCTCCCCGTTCCTGAAAATCGAGGCCAGCAAGTTCACCGAGGTGGGCTACGTCGGGCGGGACGTGGAGTCCATGATCCGCGACCTGGCGGAGATCGCCTACAACCTGGTGCGGGCCGAGAAGGCGGCGTCGGTGCAGGAAAAGGCCCGCGAGGCCGCCGAAGAGCGGGTGTTGGATCTCCTCCTCCCGCCCGCGCCCGTCTACACGCCCGGTCAGGCGTCCCCCCAGGAGGAAGGCTCCCAGGCCTGGGAACCGCCCCCGGCGACAGCGAATGTCACAAGCTCCCGGGAGCGCATGCGCGAATGGTTGAGAGCCGGCCGCATGAACGACAAGACGGTGGACGTGGAGGTGGCCGAGGGGGGCGCCTCCATGCGCGTCTTCACACCGGCCGGCATGGAGGAGATGGGCTTCAACCTCAACGACATCCTCCCCGGGCTCATGGGTGGGCGGCGCAAAACCCGCAAGGTCAAGGTGCTGGAGGCCCTCGACCTGCTCGCCCGGGAGGAGGAGGAGAAGCTCATCGACAAGGACGAGATCGCGAGGGAGGCCGTGGAGCGCGCGGAACAGCACGGCATCATCTTTCTGGACGAGATCGACAAGGTGGCCGGCCGCAGCTCAGGCGGCCACGGCCCCGACGTGAGCCGAGAAGGCGTCCAGCGGGACCTCCTGCCCATCGTGGAGGGAACGCGCGTCAATACCCGCTACGGTCTGGTCCGCACCGACCACATTCTCTTCATCGCCGCCGGCGCCTTCCACATGACCAAACCCAGCGATCTGCTGCCCGAACTCCAGGGGCGCTTCCCCATCCGGGTGGAGCTCACCTCCCTGGGCAAGGAGGACTTCGTGCGGATCCTGCGCGAGCCGGAGAACGCCCTCATCCTCCAGTACACCGCGCTCCTTGCCACGGAAGGGGTGGAGGTGGTCTTCACCGATGACGCCGTCGTGGCCATGGCGGAGTACGCGAGCGCCATCAACGATCAGCTTGAGAACATCGGCGCGCGCCGGCTCCACACCGTCCTGGAGCGAATCATGGACGAGATCTCCTTCAACGCGCCCGATCTGAGCGGCACCAAGGTGACCATCGACAAACCCTACATCGACGATTGCCTCAAGGAACTGGTGGGTAACCAGGACCTGAGCAAGTACATCCTCTGAGCCCGCGGCGAACAGGCAATACGGAGCTCCCTCGCGTTGTTGTACCTCCTTGACGCATGACTGGAAAGTACGTATTATGACCCGCTGGTTCAACTGGTGACCAACAGGTCGACAGGGGAAGGCAAGGTAAGTCTCCTTGAAATCGAAACCGTGCACCCCCGCCAAGAGCGAGCGGCGCAGCCGCTGGGAGCAGCTGACCCGCGACGCCATCCACGAGGGGGTCATCCGCGTCCTCGCCCAGAAGGGCGACGCAGGCCTCACGATGGAGAACGTGGCCGCTGAGGCGGGCGTGGCCAAGGGAACCCTCTACACCTACTTCAAGGACAAGAGCGACCTTCTCGAGTCGGTCAAGGAGTCCAGCCTCGAACCGCTCCGAAAGGAGCTGCTGGCTCTGTTGCAGGGGCCGCTTCCGCCCTACGAGAGGCTGAAGAGGCTCGTGGAGAGGCACCTCGGCTACTTCGACGAACACAGAGAGTTCTACAGGGTCCTGCTCTGGCAGCGCCAGTCGGCGAAGTCCAGGTTCAACCGCCAGCGCAGCGACCCCTATCGGGTCATGGTGGACAAGATTGCCGACTGCATCCGCGACGGAATTGCGGAGAACCTTTTCAAGCCTTTGGACGCCACGAAGGTGGCGGCCATGCTGATGGAGGCCAATATCGCCATGATTGGACAGCGATTGTGGGAAGAAAGACCGGGGCCCCTGGAGGAGGACGCGCGGTTGATCATCGAGCTCCTTTTCCACGGCCTCTTGGCAGGGGCCGCCGAGCCGCGAAGCCGCACACCGCTGGGGAGCCGGCCATGACCTCGCCAAGCCGATTGACCGGGGCGCTCCTTTCACTGGGGCTGGCCGTCCTGGCCGGCTGCGTGCACAATCCCCCCAAGGTCTACGGGGTTCCGGCCACGTCGCCCTCGCCCGACAAACCCTGGAGCCCGCCCGCCAAGGTCCTGCAAGCACCCACTCCGGCCGTCGCACCCACTCCGGCCATTCCGCAGGACCTTCTCCAAAGGAGCCAGAACCTCACCCTTTTGGACGTGGTGGACATCGCCCTGCGCAACAGCCCCCTGACCGCCGAGGCGTGGGCGCAGGCGCGCTCGGCCGCGGCGGCCTACGGCAGCCAGAAGGGCAACTACTACCCGCAAGTTTCGGCCCAGGCCAACTACGACCGCACCGAGGGGGCCTTCGCGAACGGCAAGATCTCCTACTACCAGCGCAGCTACGAACCCCAGCTCTCCCTCAATTGGCTCCTCTACAACTTCGGCGGCCAGGCGGCGGCCGTGGACGAGAAGCGGCAGGCCCTCATCTCCGCCGATTTCAGCCACAACGCCATGCTGCAGAACGTGACCCTGGCCGTGGAGCAGGCCTACTACCAGTACGTGGCCGCCAAGGCCCTCTACAACGCCCAAGAGGAGAGCGTCAAGGAGGCCCAGACCAACCTCGACGCCGCTCAGGCCATGCACAAGGCGGGGGTGGCCACCATCGCCGACGTCCTCCAGGCCAAGACGAGCCTGGCCCAGGCCCAGCTCACGCTCGACGGGCTCGAAGGGCAGATCCAGACCACCCGCGGCGCCCTGGCGACGGCCATGGGGCTTCCCGCCAACACCCCCTACGACGTGGGGATCCCATCCAAGGAGCCCAACACCGACCAGGCCTTGCAGGCGGTGGATAAGTTCCTCTCCCAGGCGGAGGCCAACCGCCCCGACCTCTCCGCCGCGCGAGCACTGGCGGAGAAGGCGGCGGCCCACGTCCGTACCGTCAAGGCCGAGGGCCGCCCCTCCCTAAACGGAAGCGCGAGCCTGGGCCGGATCTACTACGACAGCCGGAACGCTTACGGGAACACTTACAACCTCGGCGTCGTGCTGAGCATCCCCCTCTTCACCGGCTTCACCCAGCAGTACAACGTCATCCAGGCCAAGGCCGACGAAGACGCGGCCAACGCCAGCCTTTCGAGCCTCGAGCAGGAGGTCACCTTTCAGGTGTGGTCGAGCTACTACCAGCTCCGCACCGCTCGGCAGCAGGTCAAGACGAGCCACGACCTGCTCGAGAGCGCCACCGAATCGCAACACGTGGCCCTGGGACGTTACAAGGCCGGCGTGGGCAGCATCCTCGACCTCCTCTCCGCCCAGAGCGCCCTCGCCAGCGCCAGGGCCCAGCGGGTCCAGGCGGACGTGAACTGGTACATGGCTCTCGCGCAGCTCGCGCACGATACCGGGACCCTCACCGTTGCCGACCAGCACAGCGAATTGGCCGCCCCCGTTGCGGTGGAGAAGGACAAGAAGCCATGAGACGCCCCGTCGCCAACCCTCGTTTCCTCGCCTCCCCGACGCGCAGTCGCCGGCTGGCCGCCGTCGCCACCCTCCTCGCCTTCGCCCTCCTCTCCGCCTGCGGCCGCGCGCAAAAGAAGGGCGGCATGCCTCCGGCCCCCGTCACGGTGGCCGAATCCGCGCACAAGGACGTGCCCATCGTCCTCAGCGCCATCGGCACCGTGCAGGCCTACAACTCCGTCAGCATCAAGCCCCTCGTAGGAGGCGAGATCACCCGGATCGCCATCAAGGAGGGCCAGGACGTCAAGAAGGGCGATGTTCTATTCGTCATCGATCCGCGTCCCTACGAGGCCGCCCTCCAGCAGGCCCAGGGGATCCTGGCCAGGGACAAGGCCCAGTTGGTGAGCGCCGAGGCCCAAGCCAAGCGCTACGCGGACCTGGTGAAAAAGGATTACATCACCAAGCAGGACTTCGATAACGCGGTGGCCGCCGCCGACGCCCTCCGGTCGTCCGCCCAGGCCGATGAGGCGGCCGTGCAGGCGGCGCGGCTGAACCTCGGCTACTGCACGGTCCGCGCCCCCATTCCGGGACGGACGAGCAACCTCCTCGTGCAGCTCGGCAACGTGATAAAGGCCAACGACGTGCCCGTTCTCGTCCTCAATCAGATCACCCCCATCTACGTGAACTTCTCGGTCCCCGAATCCGAACTGCCCGAGATCCGCCGCCAGCAGGCCAGCGGGCCGTTGAAGGTCTCGGCTGTGCTGCCCTCCGGCGGCGCCACCTTCGAGGGCGAATTAAGCCTCATCAACAACACGGTCGACCCCAACACCGGCATGATCCTGCTCAAGGCTACCTTTCCCAACGAGGACAAGGCACTCTGGCCGGGCTCCTTTGTCCAGGTCTCCCTGACGCTCGGCACGCAGAAGGGGGCCGTCGTGGTGCCGGACAAGGCCGTCCAAGAAGGGCAGCAGGGCACCTACCTCTTCGTGGTCAAACCCGATCGCACCGTCGAGATGCGGCCCGTCACGGTGGGCCAGCGGCGAAACGACGAAGCCATCATCGAAAAGGGACTCCAGGCCGGCGAGGAGGTCGTCACCGACGGCCAGCTCCGGCTCTTCCCCGGGGCGAAGGTCGAGATCAAGAGCGGCCCCGCCCCCACGCAAGACGCGGGAAGCTCGCCCGCGCCGGGAGGCGGGAAGTGATGAACGGGAGACCGGCCGCGCCTGGGAGCCCAAGAATCGCGCTCCGGAGAGTGCCTCTACGAGCGGACCTCCGGCGCCCAACCCCCCAATCCGCCCGGCTCCCTGAGGGCCTACGCGTAGAGGAGACGCCATGAACATCTCCGCGCTCTTCATCAAGCGGCCGGTCATGACAACGCTTGTCATGCTGGCCATCCTCCTCTTCGGCATCACGGGGTACCGGCTCCTGCCCGTCAACGACCTGCCCAACGTGGACTTCCCCACGATCCAGGTGAGCGCCTCCCTCCCCGGCGCCACCCCCGAGACCATGGCCTCGGCCGTGGCCCTGCCGCTGGAGAAGCAGTTCTCCACCATCGCGGGCATCGACTCCATGACCTCCACGAGCTACCAGGGCTCCACCTCGATCACCTTGCAGTTCGCCCTCGATCGCAGCCTGGACGGCGCAGCCCTGGACGTGCAGTCGGCCATCTCGGTGGCCCAGGGCCAGCTCCCCACCGGCATGCCGACGCCGCCCTCCTACCAGAAGGTGAACCCCGCGGACCAGCCCATCCTCTACCTCGCCCTGACCTCCCCCACGCTCCCCATGAGCCAGGTGGACGACTACGGCGAGACCCTCATGGCCCAGCGCATCTCCATGGTGAGCGGCGTGGCCCAGGTGCAGGTCTACGGTTCGCAGAAGTACGCCGTCCGCGTGCAGATGGACCCCAACAAGCTCGCCAACAAGGGAATCAGCCTCGATCAGGTGGCCAACGCCATCTCCAGCGGGAACGTCAACCTGCCCACGGGAACGCTCTACGGGCCCCACGTCTCCTACACGGTGCAGGCCAGCGGCCAGCTCGAGGACGCCTCCGCCTTCCGGCCTCTCATCGTGACCTATCAGAACGGCCAGCCCGTGCGCCTCGAGGCCCTCGGCCACGTGCTCGACAGCGTGGAGAACGACAAGACCTCCGCCTGGTACATCGACCACACCCACAACCAGCGATCCGTGGTCCTGGCCATCCAGCGGCAGCCGGGGACCAACACCGTGGCTGTGGCCCAGGCGGTCAAGGATCTGATTCCCACCTTCGAGCGGCAGATCCCCGCCTCCGTGACGCTTCACACCCTGTACGACCGCTCGACCTCCATCAAGCAGTCCGTCTCGGACGTGAAGTTCACCCTCCTGCTGACCCTCATCCTGGTCATCCTGGTCATCTTCCTTTTCCTGCGGAACGTGTCCGCCACGGTCATCCCGAGCCTGGCCCTGCCCATGTCGCTGGTGGGAACTTTCGCCCTCATGTACCTGCTGGGCTACAGCCTGGACAACCTCTCGCTGATGGCCCTGACCCTGGCGGTCGGTTTCGTGGTGGACGACGCCATCGTCATGCTCGAGAACATCGTCCGGCACATGGAGATGGGGAAGGGCATCCTGGAGGCCTCCCTGGAAGGGTCCAAGGAGATCGGCTTCACGATCCTCTCCATGACCTTCTCCCTGGTGGCCGTCTTCATTCCCGTCCTCTTCATGGGGGGCATCGTGGGGCGGCTCTTCCACGAGTTCGCCGTCACCATCGGATCGGCCATCCTCATCTCGGGCTTCGTCTCGCTGACCCTCACGCCCATGCTCGCCAGCCGCTTTCTCAAACACCAGTCGGAGGTCCACCACGGCCGCATCTACGACCTCTCCGAAAGGGGCTTCAACTGGATGCTCGGCTGGTACGAGCGCGGGCTCAAGTGGTCCATCGGCCACCGGCGGCTGGTGATGATCTTCTCGGCCGTCGTGCTGGTGCTCACGGGCTGGCTCTTCGTCGTCATCCCCAAGGGCTTCCTGCCCAGCGAGGACGCCAGCCGCGCCATGGTCTTCACCCAGGCCAAGGAGGGCATCTCCTACGACGCCATGATCCGCCATCAGCAGGCCATCAACCGAATCATCCAGGCCAATCCGGACGTGGACGCCTTCTTCTCCACGGCGGGGAGCCGAGGCTTCCTGGCCCCCAACCAAGGCATCTGTTTCATCCGCTTCAAACCCCTGTCGGAGCGCAAGCTCAGCGTGGACCAAGAAATCGCCCGGATGCGGCCCCAGCTCATGTCGGTGCCGGGCATCATGGCCTTCATCCAGAACCCGCCGCCCATCCAGATCGGCGGGCGCCTCTCCAAGAGCCTCTACCAGGTGACGCTCCAGGGCTCCGACACGCAGGAGCTCTACAGCGTGGCCACCGAGCTGGAGAACAAGATGAGGGCCCTGCCCGGCCTCATCGACGTCACCAGCGACCTGCAGATCAAGAACCCCCAGGTGGAGGTCCAGATCGAGCGGGACAAGGCCTCGTCCTACGGTGTCACGGCCGAGGCCATAGAAAACACGCTCTACGACGCCTACGGTTCCCGGCAGATCTCCTACATATACGCGCCCAACAACACCTACCAGGTGATCCTCGAGCTGGAGGACCGTTTCCAGACGGATCCGTCGGCCCTCTCCATGCTGTACGTTCCCTCCTCCTCGGGGAAAGTGGTGCCCCTCGACGCGGTGGCCAAGATCACGCGCGACCTCGGCCCCCTCTCCATCAACCACACCGGCCAGATCCCCTCCGTGACGGTCTCCTTCAACCTCGCTCCCGGCACCCCCCTCGGAAACGCCGTGGACGCTGTCCAGAAGCTGGCCAGGGGCATCGTCCCACCCACCCTCACCATGAGCCTCCAGGGCACGGCGCAGGCCTTCCAGGCGAGCACCAAGGGCCTGGGCTGGCTCCTGCTGCTGGCAATCCTGGTGATCTACCTGGTGCTGGGCATCCTCTACGAGAGTTTCATTCACCCTCTGACCATTCTCTCGGCTCTCCCCTTCGCCGGTTTCGGCGCTTTGGTTACGTTGCTCATCTTCCGCGTGGACCTCTCCATCTACGCATTCGTGGGCATCATCATGCTCGTGGGCCTCGTGAAGAAGAACGGCATCATGATGATCGACTTCGCCCTGGAGGCCCAGCGCAAAGAGAACAAGCCCGCCGCCGAAGCCATCTACGAAGCCTGCGTCATTCGCTTCCGGCCCATCATGATGACCACCATGGCGGCCCTCATGGGCACGCTCCCCATCGCCCTGGGCATGGGCGCCGGCGCCGAATCGCGCCGCCCCCTGGGCCTGGCCGTCGTCGGCGGCCTGCTCTTCTCCCAGTTCCTAACCCTGTTCGTGACGCCGGTCTTCTACCTCTACATGGACCGCCTCCAGTCGCTCCTCAGCGGGCGCCTGTCGCGTTCGGCGAACGGGTCCACGATTCCAGAGGTCAAGTAGTCCGAAGGGTTTCTCCGCGCATCCGAGGGCGGGCCGCTCGGCCCGCCCTCTTTGTTTCCCCTCCCTTTCGCCCCCGGTCCCCGCCGCCTTTGCGGCGGCAAAACCTCCGTTGTGGCCGCCCCGGGTTTGTGGTAGCTTCCTCGCAGCGGCGTGCGGGGGCGTAGCCGGTCATCGGCCTGCTGCGATGCCCGACACGGGCATGTCCCACGGAGGCGTTGGGTGGAGAAATTGGCGGTCCTGCTGGTGACGCACGAAGCTGGCGCCCGCCTCCCGCTGAAAAAGGCCCTCTCTGAAGATTTCCCCGATCTTGATCTGAAGGTTGCCGCGACTCCGGAGGCACTCCACGAGCGCCTCGCTGAGTCGGGCTTTGACGTCGTGATCCTGGATGGCTCCGTTCCCTGGGCCAAGGTCCGCGGGCTCGTGGAGGAGATCCGGGGCCTCCACCCGGAATGCCCCACGGTCCTCTTGACCACCCCGAGCCGGGAGAGCGAAGCCGTCGAGGCCCTGCGCCGTGGGCTGGACAACTACATCCTCCGAACGCCGGGCTACCTGCGCCGCCTCCAATCCACTATCCTCGGCCTGATCGGCCGGTCCCGGGCCAGGACCCAGTCCGTCAGGCTGGAGCGCCGGCTGAACGGCCTCCTCCAGCGCATCAACGTGGGCATCTTCCGCTCCACGGCGGACGGCCAGATCC
Organism: Acidobacteriota bacterium; assembly: GCA_049967655.1. Taxonomy (GTDB): domain Bacteria; phylum Acidobacteriota; class UBA4820; order UBA4820; family DSQY01; genus DTPS01. The sequence continues at coordinate 59,092 of JBMFSH010000010.1, read as the reverse complement.
TCGAGGCCAACCCCGCCTTTCTCCGGATGCTCGGGTTCCAGAGCCTTCTGGAGGCGCAGGGAGTCAGGCTCCAGGAGCTCTTCGTCGGAGCCGACGACCGGGTGAGGCTGCTCGATCAGATGCGCCACCACGGCCACATCCACCGGACCGAGCTCAAGCTCCGGCGCATGGACGGCGAGGTGATCTGGGTGCTCCTCACCGAGAGCATCGGATCATCCCACAACGGGCAACTGGTCATGGACGGCCTGATAGAGGACGTCTCCCAGGTCAAGCGCACCCAGGAGGCCCTGAGGGAGAGCGAGGCCCGCTTCGCCCTCGCCGCCAGGGGCGCCATCGAGGGCTTCTGGGATTGGAACCTGCGCACCGAGGAGATCGACTATTCGCCCCGCTGGAAGGAGATGCTCGGCCACGCGGAGGCGGAGGTGGGAAGCGGCGTCCAGGAGTGGCTCGGCCGCGTGCATCCCGACGACCGCGAACTCCTCCAGGCGGCCATCGAGGCCCACCTGGAGGGCCGGAGCGCCATGGTGGACTGCGAGCACCGCCTGAAGCACAAGGACGGCAGCTACGTCTGGGTGGCCTGCCGCGGCCTGGCCTTCCGCTCCGAAGACGGTACGCCCCTGCGCCTCACGGGCACCCTCGTCGACATCAACGACCGCAAGATGGGCGAGGAGCAGATCCGCCACGACGCCGCCATAGACGGGCTCACGGGGCTGGCCAACCGCTTCCTCTTCCTGGAGCGGCTGCAGGCCGCCATCCTCCGCTCCCGCCTGGACCCGAGCTACGCCTTCGCCCTCCTGTTCCTGGACGTGGACCGCTTCCAGTTCGTGAACGACAGCCTGGGCCACGTGGCGGGTGACGAGCTTCTGGTGGCCGTGGCCAAGAGGCTCAAGGGCTGCCTCCGTTCCGACGACATCCTGGCGCGCCTCGGCGGAGACGAGTTCGGGATTCTCCTCGAAAACATCCGGACCGAGCGAGAGACGGATGGCTTCACCTCCCGGATCCACCACGAGCTCGAGGCCGCCTTCAGCGTGTGCGGACACGAGGTGTACGCCACGTGCAGCATCGGCATCGCCTTCAGCACCCGCGGCTACGACACACCCGAGCAGCTCCTGAGGGACGCGGACACGGCCATGTACAAGGCCAAGTCGCGCGGGCGGGCCAGGCACGAGATCTTCGACGCCTCCATGCACGAGAGCGCCGTTCAGGTCCTCCAGACCGAGAACGACCTGCGCAGGGCCCTCGAACGGCGCGAGCTCCGCATCCACTACCAGCCCATCGTCTCCATGGCCACCGGCAAGATCGCGGGCTTCGAGGCCCTGCTGAGGTGGCAGCATCCCAAGCGCGGGCTCGTCCTCCCCGAGGAGTTCATCCCCGTCGCAGAGGAGACGGGCCTCATCGTCCCCATCGCGAAATGGGTGCTCGCCGAGTCGTGCCGACAGACCAGCGCCTGGCAGTCCAGCTTCCCTTCCGCCTCCCCTATCACCGTGAGCGTGAACCTCTCCAGCCGGAACCTGGCCCAGCCGGACCTCATCGAGCAGGTGAACCGGGCCCTCTTCCAGGCGGGCCTCCAGGGTGGATCGCTGGGCATCGAGATCACCGAGGGAACCATCGTGGAGAACTCCGAGGCGGCCATCGCGGTGCTCTCCTCGCTCCGGGCGCTGAGCGTGAGGGTGCAGATCGACGACTTCGGGACCGGCTACTCCTCGCTCAGCTACCTGCACCAGTTCCCCATCGACGCCCTCAAGATAGACCGCTCCTTCATCTCCGGCATCGGCCGCAGCAGCCAGAACATGGAGATCGTGCGGACCATCGTGGCGCTCGCCAAGAACCTCGGACTCGTGGTCGTGGCCGAGGGCGTGGAGACCGTGGAAGAGGCGGAGCTGCTGCGCGGCATCCAATGCGACTTCGCCCAGGGCTTCTACTTCCACGGCCCCGTCGAACCCAACGCCGCCGCCGCCCTCCTCAGCCGCGAGCGCGGCTCCCGAAACTGAACGCCGGCCTGAAAACAGCTGCCGCGTCGCTGGTCGCGGGCCGCGAGATGCTGGACGCCCAAATTCGGCGATGGATTTCCCGCCGGTGTGGGAGCCCTCGCCTGGGTTTCCCCAATTCTCAAATCCCAATTCCTCAGTGCCTTGGTGTCTTGGTGGTTTATATCTTCTCCTTCCACCTTCCGAATTCAAGCTCCCCCTCTTGACAGCAGCACTACTTTGGCCTATCCTCTCGCCTGGAGGAAGGCAGAAGTGGCGTACACCCAGATCGCGACGACCAACATGAACTATTGGTGGTACGGCGGGCTGGGTGTGCGCGAGAGGATGGCGGCCGCCTAGGCGCCACCATTCGCCAAACACCCGGCCCACCGGAAACGGTGGGCCTTTTTTTGTGCCCGCGAGGGCGGGCGGAGGATGCGAAGATGCCCCAATCGGAGACCGACCGGCGCCCGGCCGCGCAACCCAGGCAGATCGTCCGCCTGCGGATTCCGGGGGACCTGCTCACCCCCGTCCGCGCCTTCCTGGCCCTCACCGGACCCGGCGAGGAGGCGTTCCTGCTGGAGTCCGTGGCGGGCGGCGAAACGCAGGCGCGTTACTCCTTCCTGGGCCTTCACCCGGCCGAGGTCTTCGAGGCGGACGGCTCAGCGAGGCTCCGCCGGGGCTCCGAGAGCATCCCCCTGGCCGGCTCGGCGCGCCAGGCTTTCGCCCGCTGGGTCGGCGGCTTCTCCTCCCGGTGGGCCGAGCCTCCCATCCCCTACATGGGCGGCGCGGTGGGCTGGGTGGACTTCTCCGCCTTCTCCATGGCCGAGCCCGTGCTGGAGCGGTCCCTGCCGCCCACGAGGGATCCCCGCATCGTCTTCGGCCTCTTCACGACCGGCGTGATCTTCGACCACCTCCGCCAGGAGTGCCACCTCTACCGCCTTCCGGCGCCCCAGGAGGAGGAGAGCGCGGCCCTCGCGCAGCTCCGCTCCATCCAGCAGAAGCTCGAGAGGCCCCTGCCCGCTCCCCCCCCGCCGCCGCGCTGGGTGCCCGAGGAGAGGCCTGACCGCGAGCGCTTCACGCGGAACATCGCCGCCGTCAAGGAGCGCATCCTCGCGGGCGACACCTACCAGGTGGTGGTCTCCGAACCCTTCGGCGGCCCCTTCGAGGGCGACCCCTTCGAGGTCTACCGGCGTCTGAGGCGCCTCAACCCCTCGCCCTACCACTTCTACGTCTCCCTCGGCGGGCGGCAGGTGGTGGGGGCCTCGCCCGAGATGCTCCTGCGCGTGGAGGGACGTTCGGCTACCACCATCCCCATCGCCGGCACGCGGCCCCGTGGCGGGACTCCAGAGGAGGACCGCCGCCTCGAACGCGAGCTCCTCCAGGACCCCAAGGAGCTGGCCGAGCACGCCATGCTCGTGGACTTGGCCCGCAACGACCTGGGCCGCGTCTGCGAGTTCGGCTCCGTGGGCGTCCCCGTCCAGGCCGTCGTGGAGCGATTCTCGCACGTCATGCACATCACCTCGGAGGTCCACGGGACGCTGGCGGAGGGAAGAAGCGGGCTCGACGCGCTCTGGAGCACCTTCCCGGCGGGCACCGTGAGCGGCGCCCCCAAGATCAGAGCCGTCGAGGTCCTGAGCGGGCTGGAGGCGCAGGACCGCGGCGTCTACGGAGGCGCCGTGGGCATCCTCGACACGGCGGGCAACCTGGAGACCTGCATCGCCATCCGGACCTTCGAATTCGCCGGAGGGCGGGTCCGCTTCCGGGCGGGAGCCGGCATCGTGGCCGACTCCCAGCCCGAGAGCGAATGGAAGGAGATTCACCACAAGGCCGGCGCCCTGCTCGACGCGCTGGGCGGAGAGGCGCGATGACGGGATTTCGAGATGCCGAGATGCGGGAATACTGCCAGCCCGCGCCTCTGTCTTTCCTCATCCCCTCATCACCTCATCTCCTCATTTCGGCATCTCGGAATCTCGCCCCATCGGCCGTCTGTTGCGAAGGAGCAGTCCCATGATCCTTTTCATCGATAACTACGATTCCTTCACCTACAACCTCGTCTCCATGATCGGGACGTTGGAGCCCGACCTCCGCGTGGTGCGCAATGACGACATCTCGACCGACGAGATCCGCGCGCTGAAGCCCTCGGGCATCGTTCTCTCCCCCGGCCCCGGCGCCCCAGCCGACGCGGGCATCTGCCCTCGGGTGGTCGCGGAGCTGGCCCCCGAGGTCCCCATCCTGGGCGTCTGTCTGGGCCACCAGGTCATCGTCGAGGCCTTCGGCGGAAGGGTCGGGCGGGCCTCCCGCCCCATGCACGGGAAGACCTCGCCCGTGCTCCACGACGGCAGCGGCCTGCTCTCCGGCCTGCCCAGCCCCCTCACGGCGGGCCGCTACCACTCCCTGGTCGCGAGCAGCGAGGGCTTCCCGGCAGAGTTGCGCGTCCAGGGCTCCACGCCCGAGGGCGAAATCATGGCGGTCCAGCACCGCCGCTACCCTTGCCACGGCGTGCAGTTCCACCCCGAGTCGGTGCTCACGCCCGAGGGGATGCAGATCCTGGCCCGCTTCGCCGGGCTGTGCAGGGAGGTGGCCCGTGCGTAAGGAGCTTCTGGCCAAGGTGACGGGGGGCGGCCGCCTGACCGCCTCGGAAGCCGAGTCCGTGGGAACCGACCTGGCGCAGGGTCGCGCCGAGCCCCTCCAGACGGCGGCCTTCCTCGGCGCCCTCGCCGCGCGCGGCGAGACGGCGGAAGAGCTCTCCGGCCTCGCCTCCGCCTTCCGGCGCGAGGCCACGCCCTTCCAGCCCTTCCCCGAGGCCGTGGACACCTGCGGCACGGGGGGCGACGGCCGCCACAGCTTCAACCTCAGCACGGCGGCGGCCCTGGTGGTGGCCTCCCTGGGCGTCCCCGTGGCCAAGCACGGCAACCGCAGCATCTCCAGCCGCTGCGGGTCGGCGGACCTCCTGGAACACCTGGGCTACCCCATCTCGGAGCCGCCCGAGGAGGCCCTCGCCCGCATGGAGCGCTGCGGCTTCGTCTTCCTCTTCGCGCCGCTCTACCACCCGGCCATGGCCCGCGTGGCCCTGGTGCGCAAGGCCCTGGGGGTTCGCACCGCCTTCAATTTCCTCGGCCCCACATTGAACCCCGCCTTGGCGGGACGCCAGGTGGTCGGCGTCTTCCGCCCCGAGGCCATGGAGCTGATGGCGCGGACGCTGATGGCCCTCGGCACGAGGCGCGCCCTTGTGATCCACGGCGAGGGAGGCTACGACGAGGCCGTCCTGCACGGGCGCGTGGCCGTGCGGGAGATCCGCGACGGACGCATGGAGAGCTACGAGCTGGGCGCGAGCGACTTCGGCCTGCCCCCTTGCGCCGAGTCCGAGCTGGCGGGCGGAGACGCGGGCGGCAACGCCGAGCTGCTCACCGCTCTCCTGAAGGGCTCGGGGCCAGCCGGCCTGCGGGACGCGGTAGCGGCCAACGCGGCCCTCGCACTCCGAGCGGCGGGCCGGTGCGAAGACCTTCGCGAGGGCGCCGGCCTGGCCCGCGAGGCCCTGGGCGGCGGGCGGGTGGCCCGCTTCTTGAACCGGCTGCTGTCGTCCGACGGGGAGGTCCGGCGTGCACAGGTATCTTGAGACGATCTTAAACCAGCGCATGCGCCGCGTGGAGGAAGCCGAGGCCCTCCTGCCCGCCGCCGAGCTCGACCGCCGGCTCGGCCCGGCCGTTCCTCCCCCCGATCCGGCCCCCGGCGTGCGCTCCTCTCGCGGCTTCCTCATCGGCGAGATCAAGCGCGCCTCTCCGAGCAAGGGGCTCATCGCCGGCGAGGTGGACGTGGCCGCCCGCGCGCGCCGCTACGCTCAGGGCGGAGCCGGGGCCGTGAGCGTGCTCGCGGAGCCCGACTTCTTCCGAGGATCGGACGCGGACGTGCGGGCCGCGGCGGCCGCCGTGCCCCTCCCCGTCCTCTACAAGGATTTCGTGGTGGACCCCTACCAGCTCCTCACGGCCCGCGCCGCGGGGGCCCGCTGGGTCCTGCTCATCGCCCGGGTGCTGGAGGGGCGGCTCGCGGCCTTCGTGGCCGAGAGCCTTCGCCAGGGTCTGGAGCCGCTGGTGGAGGTCCACGCGGAGAGCGAGCTGGAGGAGGCCTCGGGCTCGGGCGCCCGGCTGGTGGGAATCAACGCGCGCGATCTCGACACCTTCGAGGTGGACCTGGAGCGGGTGAAGCGCCTCGCGGCGCGCTGTCCCTCGACCTGCGCCTGCATCGCCGAGAGCGGCATCCGGACCCACCGGGACCTCGTGGAGTTGAGGGCCGCCGGCGCCCACGGCTTTCTCATCGGCGAGACCCTCATGCGCTCCGAACGTCCCGACGAGCTGTTGCACACCTACCGGCTGGCCCTCGGGGACGAACCGGCCCGGAGGTTCGCATGAGCCCTCGCCGGCCCTGGATCAAGGTCTGCGGCATTCGCACCGAGCGCGAACTGGAATTCTGCGCGCTGGCGGGGGCGACCCACGCCGGCCTCAACGGCTGGGAGCGAAGTCCGCGCTTCCTTCCGCCCGAATCCATGGCCCGCCTTCAGGGCGCGGCCCGCTCCCTCGGGTTGGTGCCCGTCCTCGTCCTCTCCCCCCTGAACGCGGCGTCCCTCGCGTCGCTAGCGGGGTTCGCGCCGGGCTGGCTCCAGCTCACGGCCGCCCCGGCCCCATCCCTCCGGCGCGAGCTTGCCCGGACCGGCTGGCGCCTGCTCGAAGCCCGGCGGGCCCTGCCGGGCTCCCTGCCGGCGCCTACCTGGGGCCACCTGCTCCTGCTCGACGCGCCTGGCCCGGCCGCCGGCGGCAACGGGCGCCGCTTCGACTGGAGCCTCGCCGCCTCCGCCCCTCGCCCCTTCCTCCTCGCGGGCGGGCTCGGGCCGGACAACGTGGAGTCCGCCGTGGCAGCCTGCTCCCCCGCCGGCGTGGACGCCGCCACGGGCCTGGAGTCCTCGCCCGGCGTGAAAGACCCCGGCCGGGTCCGGGCCTTCTGCGCGGCAGCTCGCCGCGCACTGGCCGCTGCGGCGCCCGGCTTTTCCGTTCCGACCATTCCCCTCAGGAGTGACCCATGCCCTTCGATCTGACGACCCAACAGCGGGATTTCGGCCCCTTCGGCGGCCGCTTCGTACCGGAGACCCTCATGGCTCCCCTGCTCGAACTGGAGGAGGCCTTTTGCTCGGCGTGGGCCGACGAGCCCTTCCGCGACTCCTTCCGGCGCCTCCTGCGCGACTACTCGGGCCGCCCCACGCCCCTCTTCAAGGCCGGGCGCCTCGCCGCCGAGGCACGGCTCGCCGTGGTCTACCTCAAACGTGAGGACCTCGGTCACACGGGCTCCCACAAGATCAACAACGCCCTCGGCCAGGCCCTGCTCGCCAAGCGCATGGGCAAGAGGCGCGTCATTGCGGAGACGGGCGCCGGCCAGCACGGCGTCGCCTCCGCCACGGCCTGCGCTCTGCTGGGCCTCCCTTGCACCGTCTACATGGGCCGCACCGACATGGAGCGCCAGGCACCGAACGTCGCCCGGATGCGCATGCTCGGCGCCCGCGTGGAGCCCGTGGAGTCGGGGGCGGCCACTCTCAAGGAGGCCATCAACGAGGCCCTGCGCGACTGGGCTGCCCACCCCTCCGACACCCACTACCTCCTGGGATCGGCCCTGGGCCCGCGCCCCTTTCCCGCCATCGTGCGCACCTTCCAATCGGTCATCGGCGAAGAGGCCCGCGGACAGTTCCTGGAGGCCGAGGGGCGCCTGCCCGACGCCGCCGTGGCCTGCGTCGGCGGTGGCTCGAACTCCATCGGCCTCTTCTCCGCCTTCCTTGGGGACGAGGCCGTGGCCCTCGTGGGGGTGGAGGCGGGCGGCTCCTCGCCGGAGCCGGGCCACCACGCAGCCCGCTTCTCGGGGGGCTCGCCGGGCATCCTGCACGGCTGCTTCACCTACCTCCTCCAGGATCCGGATGGCCAGGTGCTGTCCACCGAGTCGGTGGCGGCGGGCCTGGACTACCCCGCCGTTGGGCCCGAGCACAGCGACCTCTTCCGCACGGGGCGGGCGCGCTACACGAGCGTCCCCGACGGCTCGGCTCTGCGCGCCTTCCACAGGCTTGCCGAGCTGGAGGGCATCATCCCCGCCCTTGAAAGCGCCCACGCCGTGGCTTACCTGCTGGAGCGCGGGGCCGCCGAGCTGGGACCGAAAGCACGGGTGCTCCTGAACCTCTCGGGCCGCGGGGACAAGGACATGGGCAACCTCTCGGCCGCCTCCACCGATGGCCCCGCCGCCGCGGGCCCCGACGCCCATGGACCCTTCTGCTGAGGAGCCACCCATGCGAGAGCACACCGCTACCCACGCCGACCAGCGCCCGTCTCGACACCCCAGGAACACCAGCCGCTTGGAGCAAGCGCTGGCTCCTGGCCGCGCCCTGATCCCCTACCTCACCGCCTTCGATCCCACCCCCGAGGCCTTCCTGGAGGCCGCCGCCGGCGCCGCCGAGGGAGGCGCCCGTGCGCTGGAGATCGGCATCCCCTGCTCCGACCCGGTGGCCGACGGCCCCGTGATCCAGCGGGCCCACCAGCGCGCGCTGGCCTCGGGCGGCTCGGTGGAGGGAACCCTCTCCCTGCTCGAACGGCTTCGCGCCGAGAATGACCTCCCCGTGGTTCTCTTCACCTATGCCAACCCCGTCCTCGCCTTCGGCCTCGACCGCTTCCTCGGGAGGGCCCGCGACGCCGGGGCGGACGGCCTGCTCCTTTTGGATTGCGCGCCCGAGGAGGAGCCCGCCTGGTTCAGCGAGATCCGGCGCGGGGGGCTCGACCCTGTGGTCCTCCTCAGCCCCAATACCACCCCCGAGCGGGCCGCGCGCATCGCGGCGCACGGGGGAGGCTTCCTCTACGTGGTGGCCCGCGAGGGTGTGACCGGCACGCACGGCAGCGCCGGTTCGGACCTGGCCGAAAGGGTCGGCGCCGCGCGCGCCGTCTCCGCCCTTCCCGTGGCCGTGGGCTTCGGCGTGAAGGACCACGCCGACGTGGAGGGGCTCTGGTCCCTCTGCGAGGCCGCCGTGGTCGGCTCGGCCTTCGTCCGCCACCTCGAAACCGCCGGCGCCGGCGACCCCCGCCGCGCCGCCCAGCATTTCATCCGGCAGCTCGCGGGAAGTCCCCCTGCCCGCGCCGGGAAGGAGCAGACCCCATGATCGTCAAGATGAGCCCCACCGCCTCCCCCTCCGAACGCGGCGCCGTCGCCGAGACCCTCGCCAAAGCCGGCTTCGAGGTCCATCCCGTGGCCCTGCCCTTCGGCAGCTTCCTTGCCGGACTCGGCTCGGGTGTGGCCTTCGCCGGGAACCTGCGCGCCATGGCCGGCGTGGAGTGGGTCCAGCCGGGCGAGAGCACGCCGGCCCTCGCCTCGCTGGAGGCCAACCCGGGCAGGACCACCGTCGCCATCGGCCCCTGCCTCGTGGGCGGCCCGGCCCTCGCCGTCATGGCCGGACCCTGCTCCGTGGAGGGCCCCACGCAGGTGCAGACCTGCGCGCGCTTCGTCTCCGCCTACGGCGCCACGGTGCTCAGGGGCGGCGCCTACAAGCCGAGGACCTCTCCCTATTCCTTCCAGGGCTTCGGCCGCGAGGCCCTGGAGATGCTCCAGGAGGCGGGCCGCGCCGCCGGCCTGCCCGTGGTCTCCGAGGTGATGGACCCGGGCGACGTGGAGGCCATGGCCCCCTTCGTGGACTGCTTCCAGCTCGGCGCTCGCTCCATGCAGAACTTCCCGCTCCTCAAGGCCGTGGGACGCACGGGCAAGGCCGCCCTTTTGAAACGCGGCCCCTCCGCCGGGATAGCCGAGTTCCTCCTCGCCGCCGAGTATCTCCTGCTCCAGGGCAACCCCAACGTCATCCTCTGCGAGCGCGGCATCAAGACCTTCGAGACGGCCACGCGCAACACCCTCGACCTCAACGCCGTGCCCATCCTGAAGGCCCGCACCCACCTGCCGGTCGTCGTGGACCCCTCCCACGGCACCGGTCGCCGCGCCGCCGTCATCCCCATGGCCCGAGCCGCCGTCGCCGCCGGAGCCGACGGCCTCATGGTGGAGGTGCACCCCGACCCCGACCGCGCCCTCTCCGACGGGGACCAGTCCCTCACCCTCGCCGAGTTCCGCCAGCTCATGGACGAGATCGGCCCCGTCGCCGAAGCCGTCGGCCGCAGCCTCGCCGCCCCCCGCCAGGGCCTCCGCCGGACCGGCTCGGGCCGCCGCGGCCTCGGCTGGGGCGCTGCGGGGTAGGCGAAGAGAGGGGCATTCACCACGGAGCACACGGAGAGCACGGAGAGAAGAGGGGAAAGAAGAATTACCACCGAGGCACGAAGCGGGATGAATGAAACCCCTATCTTCGCGGCCCTAAATGCTTACCGGATCTCCCGCTTTCACGGCGCCGAGGGTACTGCCGGGCAGGGGGAAATGGGCCGCACAAGGCGCCGCGTTGGTCCCCTCGCGGCTGGCCGTATCCTCTCCCCGTCATTCCCGCGAACGCGGGAATTCAGCCGGCTCAGCAGTTTGGGGATTCACCATACAGACCACTTCACCGCCCTTTCCCCCGCGGCCTTGTGCTACCGAAAGTGCGGGGCGGGGAGGAGAACTTTGGCGCTGAGGACGACGGCCATGAGGATGGAGAAGAGGGCGGCGGCGGTGAGCGCCAGCCCCCAGGGCTCCCGGATGAGCGGAGCGAGCGGGGCGAGAAGGCCGGAGAGGTATCTGGCCGCGGGCCCGAGGTACTCCGCCGCGGCCCGCCGCGCCGGCTCGGGCACCAGCGCCGCCGAGAGCTTGGGCCAGAGGATCACCAGCCCCGCGATCACGGAGAGGACGGTCAGCGCCGTGACAGCGGCCTCCTCGAAGAGCCCCCCCGCCTGACGCCAGAACAGACGGCCGACGCGGGCCCGCCCCAGAAGGTCGGCCCTCGTTTCGAGGGCGAGGTGCGGCTGTTTGGCCCACTCGGGCGCCTCCCGCAGGCTCCCCTCGATCCGCAGGGCCAGGGCGCAGGCGGGGCAGGAGGCCGCGTGCTCCCGGCAGGCCTCCGGCACCGGCGCACCGGGCTCCAGGCCGTCGAGCAGGTCGAGGCATTCTCGGCAGGTCATGGGCGAGTCTCCATCAGATCTCGGGCCACCCGGTCTCTCAGCGCCCGGCGGGCGCGGAAGAGCAGCGTCTTCACCGTCCCTTCGGGCAGGGTGCAGGCGGCGGCAATCTCCGCCACGCTGAGGCCGTCCCAGTAGAGCAGGTGCAGGATCTCCCTCTCGCGGGGCGCCAGGGTCCCCATGGCCTCCTCGATCCCCCGGCGGAGCTGACCCTCCTCCACCTGCGCGAGGGGCGTCGGCGCGGGATCGGGCGGGCAGGCATCGGCGCCGGACTCCTCCAGCGGCTCGGCGGCGCGGCCCGTCTCCCTCGCGTGGTCCACCACCGCGTTGTGGGCGATCCTGAAGATCCACGTCTTCAGGCTGCTGCCCCGCCGGAAGGAGCCGAGGCCCTTGAGGACCTTCAGGAAGGTCTCCTGACAGAGGTCCTCGGCCGTGGCGCGATCGCCCGTCATCCGCCAGATGAGCCCCAGAACATACGGCTCGTAGTGTTCCATGATTTTGGCGAAGGCCGCCGCGTCACCCGCCCTGAAGGCATCGATCCAGCGCTGTTCGGCGGGCTGATGCTCCATGCGCGGCTCCCTCTTCCTTTCCCAATATTAGAAGATCGGAGGCCGCTCAGCGGGGAGCGTCCCCGGGCGCGCTCTCCACCTTCCGCCCCACCAGCGCCCAGTAGACCAGGTCGCCCAGGCCGATCACGGCCACGAAGCCGCCCCACACGGCCGCCGTCGGCCCGACGCTGACGTAGAGCGCCCAGGCCAGCCCCGCTCCGATAAAGAGGGAACGGATACCGTGGCGCAACGGATGGCGGAAGTGGTTCCGACCCACGGGGGCGCCGGGCTCGGCCAGGTCCGGCAGAGGGATGCCCTTCTCGATGGCGGCCAAGCGCTCCTGGTTGCGCATGATGCTCTTACGGTAATGAACCCACATGACGATGGCAACGATGATCACGCCGGCCCCGAAGACCGTCGTAATCGCCGCAATGGCAGTCCAATCCGGCATGGGAATCCTCCTTCAGGTCCCTTGGACGGAGGAGCGGGCGATCCGGTTTCAGCGCCTCGGGCGAAGCCGTGTCCGCCGAAGAAGGGCCAGGCCGCGACCGGCGTGGCCGACGCCTACAGCCGGCTCCCAAGTGCGCCCCTGCTCGGCTGGAAGCCATCGCGCTCCGGAGAGCGTTCCTACACGGGGTGAAGGGAGTGAAGGAGCGAAGAAGGCAGCCGTTCAGCGTGCCGCCTTCGAAGGCCTCCCCGCGCCCTCATCACCTCATCACCTCATCACCTCATCACGCAATCGCCTCATGGCCCAATCGCTTCATCGCTTCATCGCTTAATCGCTTCATCGCTTCATCGCTTCATCGCTTAATCGCTTAATCGCTTAATCGCCTAATCGCTTCATCGCCCCCGTGCCTCCTCGCCCCTCTTCCTCCGTGCTCTCCGCGTCCTCCGTGGTGAACCCTTGCGCGCGTCTCGCTCCCCGCCCCTCCTGCGCTATAGTGTGGCCAGACGGAGGCGGGGAGGAGGAGGTTGCCATGGCGATCCGGGTGGTGCGGCTAGGAAGCCCAAGGGCGGAGGGCGAGGGGCTGAGGCTGGGGACGGTGCGGCGGCCGCCGCGGGGGGTGCCGAAGGCGGAGCACGCCTCGCGGGACTTCTACGACGCGTGGCTGCCAGAGCTGGCCCCCTCGGAGAAGCTGGTGAAGGAGGCGCAACAGGCGACCGACGAGCGGGCCTGGCGGGCCTTCGAGCGGCGCTACCGGGCCGAGATGAAGCGGCCGGAGGCCGAGCGCCTGCTCGCGCTGCTGGCCGCCCTCTCGCACCAGACGAACCTCTCCGTGGGCTGCTACTGCGAAGACGAATCCCACTGTCACCGGTCGGTGCTTCGGGAGCTCCTCCGCGAGCACGGGGCCACGGTGGCCCCGTAGCAGAGCGCCACCATCCGGCCAGAGACGTCGGAGCGCAAGGAGGGCCGCGGGGGGGGAGAAAGCGGGCGTGCGGCCGGTCGTGTTAGCATAGGGTGGAGGCACGGCCATGAGCCCTATTCTGGCGCTGACCTATTCGCTCCTCTTCGGACTCCTGCACGGGATCCTCCCCGACGAGCACACCTGGCCCATCACCTTCAGCTACGCCATCGGCGGCGCCAGCGGATGGGAGGGCATGCGGGCGGGGCTGTACTTCTCGGCGGCCTTCACCTTCCAGCGCATGATCGTCTCCGAGCTCGCCTACCTGGCCCTGGCGCCCTTCCTGCGCCTCCCTCTGCTCGACGGCATCGTCTACGTGGCGGTGGGAGCGGTCATGACGGCGGCGGGCACCGTCGTGCTGCGGCGCAACCGCTACCTCCACCTGCACCTGCTGGGGCACCACCACGAGGCGGGGAACGGGATGGAGTGCACGAGCAACGTCCTGAAGATGCGCCACACCCACAAGGCGCAGGCTCCACAGGCGCCGCCCGTGCGCTGGACCCTAGTACACGGTTTCATCGCGGCCTTCGGCTTCGGCCCCTTCTCCCTTTTCGTGAACACCGTGGCGGCCCCGGCCATGGGAAGCGCCTGGCTGGGCTTCCTTCCCGGCCTCCTCTTCGGCTTGGGGACCATGCTCACCCTGGCCGCCGTGGGGGCGCTCTTCGGCGCCTCCCTCCACTGGACGCACCTCCTCAGCGAGCAGGAGATCCGCCGCATCGGCTCCCAGACCGGCGGACGCACGCTCTTCTTCGGCGGGCTGCTCTTCGCCCTCGCCGGCATCCTGGCCCTCCTGGGGTGGGACCGGTACGTCTTCCTCGATTCGGGGGAGGTGCTCGTGGGTCTCTTCATGCTCTTCGTAGCCCTGCCGGCGCTGCTATACTCCTTCAGGGAGGTCAGGAGCGCGCGCCAGGGGGCCAAGGTTGAGTAGGCGCCCAGGCCTAACCCTCCGCCGTCGGTTCCTTCCGGCCGCCGGTCGCCTCGGCTGACGTTCTGTCTAGGAGATGAACCATGGGACGCAATACCATTCCCCTAGGACGCATCCTGGGAATCCCCATCGGATTGGACTACACCTGGTTCCTGATCTTCGGCCTGATCACCTGGTCGCTCGCGGCGAGCTACTACCCCCACGAGTTCCCGGGCTGGCCGGCGGGGCTCTACTGGGCGATGGGCGCCCTGACGGCCATCCTGCTCTTCGCGAGCGTTCTACTGCACGAGCTGGGGCACTCGGTGGTAGCCATGCGCTACAAAATCCCCGTGCGCAGCATCACGCTCTTCATCTTCGGGGGTGTGGCCCAGATCGGTGCCGAGCCCCCCAGCGCCCTGGCGGAGTTCTGGATCGCCGTGGCGGGACCGGCGGTCAGCTTAGCCTTGGCCCTTCTCTTCGGCCTGCTGCGACTGAGTCTCACCTCCGCCGGGCCCGTCCTGGCTCTGGCCGAGTACCTGGCCCTCATCAACGGCATGCTGGTCCTGTTCAACCTCATCCCGGGCTTTCCGCTGGACGGAGGACGCGTCTTGAGGGCCGTGGTCTGGGGGGTCACGGGCAGCTTCCGCAAGGCCACGCTGATGGCCGCGTGGGTCGGGCGCTTCGTGGCGCTCCTCTTCATCTTCTACGGCGTCTGGGAGGTGCTCACCGGCAATTTCATGGACGGCGTGTGGATCGCCTTCATCGGATGGTTCCTGGACAGCGCCGCGGCCGGACAGATCCACACCCAGGACGCGCACGACGTGCTGGCCGGCCATCGGGTCTCGGAGGCCATGAGCAAGGAGTATGCCTCCGTCCCCGCGGACCTGACGCTACAGCGCCTGGTGGACGAGCACATCCTGGGCAGCGGGCGGCGCTGCTTCGTCGTGGAGCGCGGCAACAGCCTAGCCGGACTCCTCACGCTCCACCGCCTGAGGGAGATCCCAAGGGCCTCGTGGGCCACGACGACGTGCGAGCAGGCCATGATCCCCGTAGAGAAGCTCCAGCTCCTCGCCCCCGACACCGAACTCTGGCGGGCCGTAGACGAGATGCAGCGGGACGGGGTCAACCAGCTCCCCGTGATAGACGGCGGGCGCATGGTGGGCATGCTCACCCGAGAGGACACCTTGCACTTCCTGCGCAACCTCAGTGAGTTCGGGCGCTGATGGCCTAAAAGACCGAAGGGGCGGTCCTCAGCCCTTCCACTCGTGGCCGCAGTCGGCGCAACGGTGCCAGCCACGGCCCAGAAAGCGCGAGAGGGCGCCGCTGAGGGCGCTTTCGGCGGCGTACTTCGGAGGGGGCGTCTCCCTTACGGCCAGGGAGCCGCAGGCTGGGCAGAACAGGAAGGGCGGCGACGGGCAGAGGTCGTGTGGCTCTACCGCCTCCACGGTCTCGGGCTCCTCGTCCGGGGAGCCGGGCTCGGTTTCCGCGGCGGCCTCCCCGCCGTGGGGCGTCTCCGATCCCAGCCCTCTTTCAAGCTCCTGGCCGGCGAGGACGCGCTCGGACTCCTCGGCCGCAGAGGCTGGCACCTGGAGGCGAATGCCGCCGGGCATCGGAAAGAGAGTCCCCCCCACGGCGTCCGGGACGAAGCAGCAGAGTCCGGCGGAGGCCAGCACCGAGCGGGCCCACTCCACCTCCAGCACGGTCATGTAGGTGCGGATCGTCACCAGACCCTGATCCTCGGCGTTCCGATCGTCTGCCATGGCCTCTCTCCTCCAGAACCCGCAACGGCGCTCGGGCCCGCTTTCATCCCGCGTGGGTGACCGTGGAGATCTTCGGGTGGCGGGCCGTGGGTAGGATAGCACTGGATAGGGGTTGGGAGATGGAGCGAAGAAGCGATTGAGCTATTAGGCGATTGAGCGATTGAGCTATAGGCGATTGAGCGATTGAGCTATTAGGCGATTGAGCGATTGAGCGATTGAGCGATTGAGCGATTGGGCGATGGAGGGAGGGGGGGCGCGAAGAGCGCGCGTCAGCCTTGACACCCCCTCGCGGGGCGCATACAAAAGAGTGGCAGCTCCGCGCGGATTCGGACGCTGGCCCGGTTGCCTATGGATGGGGGATAGCAATGAAAAGCGTCATGAACGGGCGCCGCGTCGTCGTGATGGACGGCCGGCGCACGCCCTTCGCCCGCTCGGGGACCGCCTTCGCGGAGTTGACCGCCTACGACCTCGGCCGCCACGCGGTGGCCGGGCTGCTCCACCACGCTCCGGTGGAGCCCGGCGAGGTGGAGCTCCTGGTAATGGGGACGGTCCTCCAGGACCCCGCCACGAGCAACGTGGCCCGCGAGGTGGGCCTGGCGAGCGGCCTCCCGGTGTCGGTCCCCGCCTTCACCGTGACCGTGGCCTGCGTCTCGGCCAACCTCGCCATCCTGAGCGCCGCCAACGCTATCGCCCTGGGGCAGGCGGAGGTGGCCATCGCCGGGGGGACCGACACCCTCTCCGACGCGCCCATCCGGGTTTCCAGAAACATCCGAAAGCGCCTCATGGCCAGCCAGAAGAGCCGCGGGCTGAAGGGCTTGCTCGGCATGGCCAAGGGGCTGAAGTTCCACGACCTTGCACCCGAGGTGCCCGCCATCGCCGACTTCTCCACGGGCCTCTCCATGGGGCAGAACGCCGAGCGCCTGGCCAAGCGCCTGGGCATCTCCCGGGCTGACCAGGACGCCTACGCCCTGCGCTCCCACCAGCGGGCGGCGGAGGCGGCCCGCAAGGGGCTCTTCGCGGACCAGATCGTGCCCCTCTACGCGCCGCCCGCCTTCAAGGTCGTGCAGGCGGACAACGGCGTGCGGGGGGACTCCACCTACGAGAAGATGGCCTCCCTCAAGCCGGCCTTCGACCGGCGCTTCGGCACGGTCACGGCGGCCAACAGCTCCTACCTCACGGACGGCGCCTCGGCGGTCCTCCTTATGAGCGAGGAGCGCGCGAAGGCCAAGGGGATCAAGCCACTGGCCGTCCTTCGCGCCGTGAGCACCACGGCCCAAGACCCCCTGGACGAGCTGCTGCTGGGGCCGGCCTTCGCCATCCCCGGCGTTCTGGAGAGCGCCGGCATCTCCCCTGCCGAGGTGGGGGTATGGGAGATCCACGAGGCCTTCGCGGCGCAGATGCTCGCCGTGCTCAGGCTGCTGGAGGACGAGCGCTTTGCGCGAGAGCGCCTGGGGGCGGAGAAGCCCGTGGGCGCCATCGACCCGGAGAAGCTCAACGCGTGGGGCGGCTCCCTCTCCATCGGCCACCCCTTCGGCGCCACCGGCGGGAGGCTCGTGACCACCTGCTGCCGCCGCATGGAGCGGGAGGGGGCCCGGTTCGGAGTGGTGGCGGCCTGCGCCGCTGGAGCGGTGGGCAACGCCATCGTCTTGGAGAGGGTGTGACCATGGGCGCGATCCGCGTGACCAAACGACCGGACGGGGTGGCCGTTCTCACCTTCGACAACCCCAAGGGCAAGGTGAACATCCTCTCCCCCGAGGTGGTGGAGGAGTTCCGCGGCGTCATCGACGACGTCGAGGGCGACCCAGGGGTCAAGGCCTGCGTGCTCGTCAGCGCGAAGCCCGACAACTTCATCGCGGGGGCCGACCTCAAGTTCTTCCTCTCCATCCGCGATCCCATGGTGGGCGAGCGCTTCTCGCGCGAGGGCCACACCCTCCTCGACCGGGTGGCCGGCTCCTCCAAACCCACGGTGGCCGCCATCGCGGGCCTCGCCCTGGGGGGCGGGCTGGAGGTGGCCCTGGCTTGCCACTACCGGCTGGCGGCGGACGATCCCAAGGTGGTGCTGGGGTTGCCCGAGGTCCAGTTGGGGCTGCTTCCCGCCGGCGGCGGCACGGTGCGCCTACCGCGGCTCGTGGGCCTGCCCGCGGCCCTGCCCATGATGCTCACGGGCCAGCGCGTGCGCGCCCGCAAGGCACTCAAAATTGGGCTCGTGGACGCCCTCACCTCCCCCGGCGGCATCGAGGAGACGGCCATCCGCACGGCCCTCGGGCTGCTCGACGGCTCCATCCGGCGGAGCGGGAGGAGGCGCCCTTGGATGGAGAGACTGCTCGAATCCGCCCCCGGCCGGGTCCTCCTCTTCCGGCAGGCGCACAAGAGCGTGATCGCCAAAACCCACGGGCTCTATCCCTCGCCCCTCTCCATCCTGGACTGCGTCCGGACGGGCTACGCCAAGGGGCCGCAGGCCGGGTACGACAGGGAATCGGTCCTCTTCGGGCAGCTCGTGGCGGGGCCCGAGTGCAAGGCCCTCATCGGCCTCTTCGAGGCCACCACCGAACTCAAGAAGCCGCTGGACACCACGCCCCCGCGGCCCGTCGGCCGGCTCGCCGTGCTGGGGGCGGGCTTCATGGGCAGCGGCATCGCGGCCGTCTCGCTGGAGCTGGCCCCCGTGGTGGTCCGCGACCTTTCGCAGAAGGCTCTGGAGGGCTGCGCGCGGGGCGTCTATTCGGGCCTCTCCAAGCGCGTCAAATCGGGAGCCATCTCCCGCTTCGAGCGCGACCGCCTCTTTGCCCGCCTGCACCTCACCCAGGAGGCGGAGGCCCTGCGGCGGGCCGACCTCGTGATCGAGGCGGTCTTCGAGGATCTCGACCTCAAGCGGAAGGTGCTCGCCGAGGTAGAGGCGCTGGTGTCGGCCGAGTGCGTCTTCGCCTCCAACACCTCCGCCCTGCCCATCGCCGCAATCGCCGAGAAGGCTCTCCACCCCGAGCGCGTTCTCGGCATGCACTACTTCTCCCCGGTGCCCAAGATGCCCCTGCTGGAGCTGGTCGTCGCCGAGAAGACGGCGCCCTGGGCCGTGGCCACGGCCCGCGCCTTCGCCGTGAAGCAGGGCAAGACCGCCATCGTGGTGGAGGATGGTCCAGGATTCTACACGACGCGTATTCTCTCCCCCTTCCTGAACGAGGCGGTGCTCCTCCTGGAGGAGGGTGCGCGCATGGAGGATCTGGACAGCGCACTGAAGGATTTCGGCTACCCCGTGGGGCCGGTCACCCTCCTGGACGAGGTGGGCATCGACGTGGGCGCCCACGTCGCCAAGGAGCTCGGGCCCGTGTACGCCCACCGCGGTCTGGGGGCGAGCGACGCCCTGCCCAGGCTCTTTGAGGCCGGCTACCAGGGGAGGAAGAACGGCCGGGGCTTTTACGTCTATCCTCCCCGCGGGAAGAAGGGAAGGAAGCGGCCCAACGCGGAGGTCTACGGCCTGCTCGGCGGCGTGCCGCGGCGCCCCATGGACCGCAAGGCCATGGCCGAGCGCCTCGCCCTCCTCATGGCCAACGAGGCCGTCCACTGCCTCCAGGAGGGGGTGCTCTCCTGCCCCCGCGACGGGGACGTGGGCGCCGTCTTCGGCCTGGGCTTTCCTCCCTTCCGCGGCGGCCCCTTCCGGTACCTGGATGCCCTGGGCGCCCGCCAGGCCGTGGACCAGTATGAGGCGCTCGCCAAGCTGCACGGCCAGCGCTTCAACCCCGCACCGCTCCTCGTCGAGATGGCCAAGAGCGGGAAGAAGTTTTACGAGGGATGATGAGGGGGCTCGGTGACGAGGTAACTGGGCGATTAAGCGATTAGGCGATTAAGCGATTAAGCGATTAGGCGATTAAGCGATTAGGCGTCTGGCTGAACGGGAGCGGGCCATGAAGTCCATCTACTTCACGGATGAGCACGAAGCGTTCCGCCGCAGCGTCCGGCGGTTCGTGACGGAGGAGGTGGCCCCGCACGCCGAGGCGTGGGAGCAGGAGGGCCGCATCCCCCGGAGCATCTTTCAGCGCATGGGCGAGCTGGGCTTCCTCGGGATCCTCCATCCCGAGGCCTACGGCGGCCAGGAGGCCGACCTCTTCTTCGCCATCGCCTTCCTGGAGGAGCTTCCCCGCTCCCTCATGGGTGGCTTCTGCGCCTCCGTCTCGGTGCAGCAGTTCATGGCCACGGCCCACATCGCCGCCAACGGCTCGGAGGAACTGAAGCGACTCTACCTCGCCCCCTCCATCGCCGGGGCCAAGGTGGGGGCGCTCGCCATCACCGAACCCGACACGGGCTCGGACGTGGCCTCCATCCGCACCCGCGCCCGGCGTGACGGCGACCACTTCGTGGTCAACGGCGCCAAGACCTTCATCACCAACGGTGCCGAGGGCGATTTCTTCACCCTCGCCGTGCGCACCTGCAGCGCCGAGGACGGAGCGGCGGGCATCAGCCTCCTGGCCGTGGACGCCGACGCGCCCGGCGTGCGCGTGGCGCGCCGCTTGCGCAAGCTGGGCTGGCACAGCTCGGACACGGCGGAGCTCTCCTTCGAGGAGGTCCGCGTCCCCGCCGGCCACCTGATCGGCGAGGAGAACAGCGGCTTCTACCAGATCATGGAGGGCTTCGCCCTGGAGCGGCTCTGCGCCGCCGCCATCTCCATCGGAAGCTCCGTCGTGGCCCTGGACTTCACGCGCCGCTACATGGCCCAGCGCAAGGCCTTCGGCCGGCCGCTGGACCGCTTCCAGGTCCTGCGTCACCGCATGGCCGACCTGTACGCCGAGCTGGAGGCCGCGCGCCAGCTCACCTACCACGCCGCGTGGCTGCGGCGGGAGGGCCGGCCGGCGGTGCTCGAATCCTCCATGGCCAAGCTCATGGCCACCGAGCTTGGCAAGAAAGTGGCTGACGAGTGCCTCCAGTTCTTCGGCGGCTACGGCTTCATGGAGGAGTACCCGGCGGCGCGATTCTTCCGGGACGCCCGGGCGGCCACCATGGCGGCGGGCACCTCGGAGATCATGCGCGAAATCATCATCCGCTTGGCCCTGGACCAGGGCTCGCCTGAGGAGAAGACCGCGCCCTCGGCCCGGCCGCCCCGCCAGACGGCACACACACGACCGCCTCGGCCCGCCGAGCCCAGGCAGCCGGTGCCGGCGCCGCCCGAGCCCTCTTCCTCCGGCCCACCGGCCGGCGACGCACCGGCCCAGCCCGAGCCGCCCCGCACCGTGGAGGCGCTCATGCGCTCCCTGCCCGCCCGGCTGAGACCGGGCAAGACCGACGGCTGGCGCTCGCTCTTCCACTACCGCATTCAGGGGTCCGCCTCGCCCGAGTGGACGGTCCGGATCGATGGCGAGTCCGTTTCGGTCTCGGAGGGATTGGAGGGCGAGCCCGACTGCCGCGTCGAGATGAAGGAGGCCACCTATCTGGGCATCGAGACGGGCGCGGTGAACCCCCAGTCGGCATTCATGATGGGTAAGGTCAAGGTGAGCAACCTGGCTGAGATGATGCGCTTCATCCAGGCCTTCCGGCCCGTTCGGAACCGGTGAGGACCGGCTTGAGGGCGCCGGGGCGATGGGCCTGCCGCCGCCCTTGACCGTTGACCAGGAGGAGCCGTGAAGACCCCCCCTTCCCCGCCGTTGGATGGAACGCTGGTGCTGGATTGCACGCGCATGCTGCCGGGAGGCGTCCTGGCGAGGATGCTGCTGGATCTCGGGGCGCGCGTCATCAAGGTGGAGGAGCCCGCCGGCGGCGACCTTCTGCGCGCCACCCCTCCGCTCGTGAACGGCGTCGGGGCCGGCTTCGCGGCGCTCTACCGCGGCGCCCAGTCCATCTGCCTGAATCTGAAAGATCCGGTCGATGCGGCCCGGCTCCGCGCCCTGGCCAAACACGCCGACGTGCTCGCGGAGAGCTTCCGGCCGGGCACCATGGAGAGGTGGGGCGTGGGGTACGACCGGCTCGCCTCGGTCAACCCCGCACTCGTGGTCTGCTCCATGAGCAGCTTCGGCGCCTCCGGCCCGCACTCGGGTGGCGTGGGCCACGACCTCAACTTCGCGGCGCTAGCCGGGGCCCTCGCCTCCTCCGGCGAAACGCGGCCCCTGCCGGTCCCGCTCGCCGACGTGGGCGGAGGCCTGCTGGCCGCCTCGGCCGTGCTGGCGGCCCTGCTCGGGAGGGCCAGGACGGGCCGCGGAGCCTTCCTGGACCAGCCCCTCGCCCTGGCTCCCCTCCCCTTTCTCCTCTGGCCCATGGCCGAGGCCGCGGCGGGCGGAGGCGGGCTCTGGGAGCACCTGTCGGAGGGAGCCCTCCCCGCCTACCGCTGCTACCGGTGCGCCGACGGGCGGAGCGTCGCCCTCTGCGCGCTCGAACCGAAATTCTGGACCGGCTTCCTCGACCTGGTCGGGCTGCCCGAACTGGCGGGCGCGGGGCTCGACCCCGGCCCCGAGGGGCGGGCCGCCGCCGAGCGCATTCAGCAGGCCATGGACCGGGAACCCTCGGCCCACTGGCTGGAGGAGGCCATCGAGCGGGCCCTCCCGCTCTCCGCCGTGAACGGCCTCGACGAGGCCGCCTCGGGAGCCTCGCCTCTGGCCCCCTTCTTCGAGGCGACGCCCGCCCCCGGCGGCGGCAGCCTTCGGACGCCGGGACCGCTGCTGGCCTCGCTGGGAGCCACGCCCCCCTTCCCCGCTCCGGCCTTGGGCGAGCACACCGACGCCGTCCTCCGCGAATTCGGCCTCTCCTGACCCGACAGCCAGCCGATACTCTCGCGGCTGCCTTTGACCCGGGCCGCCTCAGGCCCTACCATGGGAGTCGCACCAAGGACCGCGGATTCACGCGAGGGGAGGCGAGGATGGATTTCACGGTGAGCGAGCAGACCAGGGCCATGATCCAGCTCATGCAGCAGTTCATGGAGCGGGAGGTCTTCCCGCTGGAGCGCGCCTTCCTCAGCCGGGGCTTCCCGGCCATCGAGGGCGAGGCCGAGGGGCTCCGGCGGAAGGTGCGGCAGATGGGCCTCTGGGCGCCCGCCCAGCCCAAGGAGTACGGCGGGATGGAACTGCCGCTGACGGACTTCGCCCTCGTCTCCGAGGTCCTCGGCCAGAGTCCCCTCGGCCACTACCTCTTCGGCTGTCAGGCACCCGACGCGGGCAACATCGAGATCCTGCACGACCACGGAACCCCCGAACAGAAGGAGCGCTGGCTGGGGCCCCTGGTGCGGGGCGAGATCCGGAGCTGCTTCTCCATGACCGAGGTCGAGCTGCCTGGCTCCAACCCCGTCATGATGGATACGACGGCGCAGAAGGAGGGAGAGGACTACGTCATCAACGGCCAGAAGTGGTACACCACGGCGGCTGACGGGGCGGCCTTCGCCATCGTCATGGCCGTCACCGATCCCGAGGCGGCTCCCTACCGGCGGGCCAGCATGATCATCGTGCCCACCGACACCCCCGGCTTCGATTTGGTGCGCAACATCGCCGTCATGGGCCACTCCGGCTCGGGGCCCTTCAGCCACGCCGAGATCCTCTACCATTCCTGCCGCGTGCCCCGCTCCAACCTGCTGGGGCCCGAGGGCGACGGCTTCCGCATCGCCCAGGAGCGCCTCGGCCCCGGGAGGATCCACCACGCCATGCGCTGGCTCGGGGTTTGCCGGCGGGCCTTCGACCTCATGTGCAAGCGGGCCGTGACCCGCCCCATCGCCCCAGGGCAGGTGCTCGCGGACAAGGAGATCGTGCAGGCCTGGATCGCCGAGAGCGCCGCGGAGATCGAAGCCGCCCGTGCCCTCACCCTCCAGACCGCCTGGAAGGTGGAGAGCCTGGGCTGGAAGGAGGCCCGGGAAGAGATCTCCATGGTCAAGTTCGTCGTGGCGAACGTGATGCAGCACGTCGTGGACCGGGCGCTCCAGCTCTTCGGCGGCCTGGGCATGACGGACGATACGGTCATCGCCTTTTTCTACCGGCACGAGCGGGCCGCCCGCATCTACGACGGCGCCGACGAGGTCCACAAGCTCTCCCTGGCCCACCGGATCCTGAAGCCGTACCGGGAGACGCACCGCGCCGGCGAAGGAGGGTTGGATGTCTTTCGAGGATAGCACCCGTCCGCCGAGGCCCGGCGAGGAGCTCGACGCGGCCCGCCTGGCCGGCTACCTTCGGGGTCGGATTCCGGCGCTGACGGGGGAGCTGGGGGTCACCCAGTTCCCCTCCGGCCACTCCAACCTCACCTACCTCCTCCGGATGGGCGGCGAGGAGTTTGTCCTGCGCCGGCCGCCCTTCGGCAAGATCCCCAAGACCGGCCACGACATGCACCGCGAGTGGACCGTCCTGAGCGCCCTTTCGGGACATTATCCCTACGCCCCCGAGCCCCTCCTCTACTGCGACGATCTCTCCGTGCTGGGAGCGCCCTTCTTCATCATGCGGCGCCTCCGCGGCCTGATTCTCCGCCGCGACCTGCCCGAGGGGCTGGGCCTCTCCGCCGGGGCCGTGCGCACCCTCTGCGAGCGCCTCGTGCAGGCCCACCGGGCCCTGCACGCCCTCGACTACCGCTCCCTCGGCTTGGAGGAGTTCGGCAAGCCCCAGGGCTACGTGGAGCGGCAGATCGCCGGCTGGAGCCGCCGCTACCGCGACGCGCGCACCCCCGATGCGCCCGATTTCGAGGAGGTAATGGCCTGGCTGGAGGCCCGGAGACCGCCCGAGCGGGGCGCCGCCCTGGTCCACAACGACTTCCGCCTGGACAACGTGGTCCTCGATCCCCTCGACCCCACGCGCATCATCGGCGTGCTGGACTGGGAGATGGCCGCCATCGGCGATCCCCTCATGGACCTGGGCGCCTCCCTCGCCTATTGGGTTCAGGCGGACGACCCCCCCGAGCTGCGCGCCATCCGGGTCGAGCCCACCACGCTCCCCGGCGCCCTCACCCGGCGCGAGGTGGTCGCCCTCTACCTCGACGGCGCGGGCCTGGCCGTCGAGGACGCCACCTTCTACTACATCTACGGCCTCTTCCGCCTCGCCGGCATCGCCCAGCAGATCTACTACCGCTTCTACCACGGCCAGACCCAGGACCCCCGCTTCGGGCCGCTGGTCCAGGCCGTCCGAGTCCTCGAAGCCACCGCCCGCCGAGCCATGGTCCAGGGCATGCCGTTAAGGGTAGGGTAATCACGTAGGGAGGAAGCCATGCCCAAAGCGATCATCACAGGAGCCAGCGCGGGTCTGGGCCGAGAGTTGGCCAAGCTCATGGCGAAAGACGGCTGGACGCTGGGCCTCCTGGCCCGAAACCAGGCGGCTCTGAACGCCCTGGCCGAGGAGCTGGGCCCCACCGTGAAGGTCCGTGCGGCCGACGTGACGGATTCAGAGAACCTCCCGGCCCACCTCGACGCGCTCGTCGCCGAGCTCGGCGGCCTGGACTGCATGGTCATCAACGCGGGCGTGAGCCCCCACAACCGCAAGCTCGCCTGGGAGCCCGACCGCCAGACCGTGATGACCAACGTCCTGGGCTTCACCGCCTGCGCCTCATGGGCGGCGCGTCTCTTCTATCAGCAGAAGCACGGCCACATCGTCGGCATCTCCTCCATCGCGGCCCTGAGGGGCAGCGCCGCCGTACCGGCCTACAACGCCTCCAAGGCCTTCGTGTCCCACTACCTGGAGGGGCTGCGGTTCAACCTGTCACGCTTCGGCATCCCCGTCACCGACGTGCGGCCGGGCTGGGTCCACACGGCCATGACGAAGGGAGCCAAGGGCATGTTCTGGGTGGTGCAGCCGGACGCCGCGGCACGGGGCATTTACCGGGCCATCCAGCGGAAGCAGAAGGTGGCCTATGTACCGCGCCGCTGGGTGCTGCTGGCCCTCCTCTCGGCCGTCACCCCCGGCGGCCTGTACCAACTCATCTCCAACTGACGCCGGTCCCTTGAGCCGGCTCCCGCCCTAGGCGGCCGGTTTGGGAAGCCTCCCGTCCCCGACCCGCCGCGCTGGCCAGCGACAGCGGCGCCTTCAAATGCTCCAGGAGAAGCGGGAGGATGCCCGGCAGGTAGTTGATGCAGCCGTCGTTCATGAAGTGTGCCCAGGAGAGGATTCCCAGGCGCACTACCTGCAGCTCGCGCGTTGTGCTCGTGATCGTCCCATCCATCAGCGTTCCGCCGGATCTCCAGCTGCCTCGGCCCGAGTCACCTTATCTCTGGCACCGCGGCGACGTGGACGCGAACGGGGCAAACGTGGTATACGGCTGCGTGGCGCGAGCGGCCCTCCGGAGGCGCGATGGCCTCATCCTTCGACAACCCCTGGTCTGATGAACTCCTGATAGAGAATGGGATCGCCTTCCGCGGCCGTCCTCTGCCCGTGAGCCGCGCTCCCTTTGACATCGACGGCGAGGCGCTGGGAACCCTGACCGAGGCCGTGAAACAGCTCTGGCGGGCGGCGGAGATCGTCTCCGAGGCCTTTGTCCAAACCGCCAGTCTCCGGGAGCTGTTCGGCTACGGCTCGCTGCAAACGGAGTGCATTCTCAAGGAGCCCGGCTACCAGCCGGCCATTCCGCTCGGCCGCATGGACTCCTTTCTCTTCCCGGACGGTCCCCACTTCATGGAGTTCAACACCGACGGCACGGCGGGCTGGCACTACGCCGCCGCCCTCTCCGCCCTCTGGCGCAGGGAGACGGGCCGGAGCCCGGAACAGGCGCCGCTTCAGGAGAAGCTGCTGCGGACCCTCCTCTCCTGCTTCCGGCAGTGGGACCGGCGCGGCATCGAAAAGCCGCGCATCGCCATCGTGGACTGGGAGGAGGTGGGGACCCGCCCCGAGCAGGAGGCCCTGGCCGCCTTCTTCACGGAGAGCGGTTTTACCGCCGCCCTCGAAGACCCACGGGGCCTGAGCGTCAGGGATGGACGGCTGGCGGGCCGCTCGGGCTCCATCGACTTGGTCTACCGGCGCGTCGTGAGCGAGGAGCTCTTCGCCCGCGCGGACCAGGTGCGACCCTTCCTTGACGCCTACCTCGGCGACGCCGCCTGCTTCGTGGGCGGGTTCCGCACCGACCCCGCCTGGAGCAAGACCCTCTTCGTGCTGCTCTCGGACCCGGCCTTCGCTCATCTCTATCCGGACAGGGTGCGCGCCAGCCTGGCCGCCACCGTTCCTTGGACGCGCCTGCTGGCGAGGGGGGAGACGGAGTTCAACGGCAAGGTGGCGGAGATGGAGAGCCTCGTCCTCGGGCGGCCCGAGGAGTTCATCCTGAAGCCCGCCCGCGGCTACGAGGGCTCGGGCGTCCTGGCCGGAGGGTTCACTCCGCCCGAGCGGTGGCTAGAGGCGGTCCAGAACGGCCTGCTCAGGGGCGATACCGTGGTTCAGGCCTATCTGCGTCCCGAATCCTCCCACCGCGATCGCCAGGGATGTTCCTACCTCCAGGTCGGCGAATTCGTGCTGTTGGGCCGCCTGGCCGGCTTCCTCCCTCGGCTCAGCGCCACGCCGCTCATCACCCCGGATCAGCCTCCGGAGCGGTACTGCCCGGTGGCCGTGGAGATTCCGTAGGGCGGCGGCGGGACGGCCTCCCGCCGCCTTGGCAAGCGCGGCGGGCATAATCGTGCCCCTAAGAGGGTTGTTCTCTGAGTGAGAATAGGCGTTGCGCCCCCAAGGGCAACGCGGACCTGCTCCAGCCATCGCTTCCGAAAGGCGGTGCCGGTGAGCTTCCCGAGTTCCGCCGCCCGTTTGTTCCTGGTTCAGGCGGCCATCCGAGTTCTGACGACTGTTTAAGGAGGACTTGAATGCGAACATCTTCCAGCGCGAGGATCACAACGGCGGCGGTGGCTGCCGCCATCTCTCTTTTCGTGCTGATCATCTGCGGAGGCTCCCGGGCATCGGCCTCCCCCGCCCGTGGATCGTCCTCCGGCGCGGCGGTGACGGCGGCGGACCGCACGGAGGCCCTCCAGATCTTCAAGACGCGTTGCGCGGTCTGTCACGGGCAGGAGGGACGCGGGAACGGACCCGCCTCGGTGGCCCTGAACCCCAAGCCCCAGGACTACCACAACCAGGCCTGGCAGAAGGCCACCTCGGACGCAACCATCGAGAAGGCCATCGTGGAGGGCGGTACGGCCGTGGGCAAGAGCGCGGCCATGGCCCCCAACCCTGACCTGAAGGACAAGCCCGGGGTGGTGGTGGCCCTCAAGGACATCATCCGCAAGTTGGGTCAGGAAAAATAGGGCCACTAAGCGGAAAGCCGCAACCGCTCAACGGCACGGTGGGCCTGCCTCGTCTTCGAGGGCAGCCCGCCGTGCCTTCGGTTCTCTTCGCCCTGCTTCCCTGCTTCGTCGTCTCCCAGCGTCCATTCTCACGCCAGTCCCATTTCGCGGAGGATGGAGGCGTCCTCCCGCCAGTCGGGCCTGACCTTCACGAAGAGCCTCAGCTCCACGCCGCAGCCAAGGATGCGCTGGAGCTCCTTGCGCGCACCCATGCCGATGGCCTTGAGGTTCTGTCCCCCCTTGCCGATGAGGATGGGCTTCTGGCTCTCTCGCTCCACCAGAATGGCGCAGTGGAGGGTCACCTTGCCCCCCTCTTGGGCCGCCTCCTCGAAGCTCTCCACCAGCACCCCCACGCAGTGGGGCACCTCCTGGAAGGTGTGGGAGAAGACGTGCTCCCGGACCACCTCCGCCACGAGCTGCCTCTCCGGCTGGTCGGTGTAGAGCTCGGAGGGGAAGAGCGGCTCCCCTTCGGGCAGCAGCGGAAAGAGGAGATCCAGCAAGCCGGGGAAGTGCGAGGGATCCAGCGCGCTCAGCGGATAGAGCGTGCATCCCGGCAGGCGCGCGGCCAGGTCCGACAGGACGGGGAGCACGGATTCTCTCGAGCCGAGGGTGTCGATCTTGTTCACGGCCACGACCGTCGGCCGGCCGGCCTCGCCCAGGTGGGCGGCCAGCCGCTCCTCCTCGGCCTGCCAGGGATGCAAGGCATCAACCATCCAGAGGACGGCGTCCACCCCCTCCACCGATTCCAGCGCTTGCCGCACCATGGTCTGGTTCATCCTCGTGCGAGGCTTGTGGAGCCCCGGGGTGTCGAGGAAGACCACCTGTCCCCGCGCCTCGTTCAGTATGCCGCGAATGACGTTTCGCGTGGTCTGGGGCTTGGGGGTCACGATGGCCACCTTCTCACCCACCAGGCCGTTCACCAGGGTGGACTTGCCCACGTTAGTCCGCCCCACCACCGCCACGAAGCCGCTGCGCATGCGTCCCTCCAATGGTTGCAGTATCCTCGCATGGGGCTCGATGCACAATGGGCGCTGGAAGGGAGGGGATAGAAGTGAAAAGTAAAAAGTGAAAGGATGGTCGCTGCTAATCGATCATCCATCATCCATTATCACCTGGGTCCAATACGGGTTCGGCCCGCTCTTGAGCGGACCTCTTCCGGGGCGGAGCGGAGGAGGGCGCATCCCGGCGCCGTGGTGCATGGGGGCGCCTACGAGCGGCGGCCCTTCTCCATGGCCTCGGTGAACCAGTTGGATCGGGGCGGCTTAGGGGAGCGGGCCTTCCGCGCGCCCCCTTCGCGCGGCGCCGGCCGGCTCTCGGATGGAGGATCCTGGCGCCTTAATTCCGTGGCCCCCTTCATGGAGAGCCCGATGCGCCGGCGCTGGAGGTCCACCTCCAGGACGCTGACCGTTACCCGCTGGCCCGCCTTGACCACGGTGGAGGGGTCCTTGACGTATCGGTCGGCGAGCTGGCTCACGTGCACCAGACCGTCCTGATGCACCCCCACGTCCACGAAGGCTCCGAAGGCGGTGACGTTGGTCACGATGCCTGGAAGGCGCATGCCGGGGCGCAGGTCCTCCAGCTTCTCGATCCCCTCCGCGAAGGCGAAGGGCTCGAAGCGCTCGCGGGGGTCCCGGCCCGGCTTCTCCAGCTCGGCGAGGATGTCGGTCAGCGTGGGAAGCCCGACCTCGTCGGTGACGTAGCGCCGAGGCTCGATGCGGGCCCGAAGCTCCGGCTTTCGCAGGAGGTCGGCCACGGAGCAGCCCAGGTCGCGGGCCATGGCCTCCACCACGCCGTAGCGTTCGGGGTGCACCGCGCTGGCATCGAGCGGTTCCTCCCCGTCGCGGATCCGCAGGAAGCCCGCCGCCTGCTCGAAGGCTTTCGGCCCCAGGCGGGGAACCTCCCGAAGCTCTTGCCGGCTTCTGAATGGGCCGTGGGTTTCGCGATGGTCGACGATGCGGGCCGCGAGCTGGGGCCCCAGCCCCGAGACGTAGGCGAGGAGCTGCCGGCTGGCGGTGTTCACCTCCACCCCCACGCGGTTGACGCAGGAGGCCACGACGTCGTCCAGCGCGCGCTTGAGTCCAGCCTGGTCCACGTCGTGCTGGTACTGGCCCACGCCGATGGACTTGGGATCGATCTTCACCAGCTCCGCGAGGGGGTCCTGGAGCCGCCGGCCGATGGAGACCGCCCCGCGCACCGTGAGATCCAGGTCGGGGAACTCCTCCCGCGCCACCTCCGAGGCCGAGTAGATGGAGGCACCGCTCTCGTTGACCATCACCACGGCCACGCCAGGAGGCAGGCCGATCCCGCGGAGAAAGGTCTCGGCCTCGCGGCCTCCCGTACCATTGCCGACCGCCACCGCCTCGGTGCCGAACCGGCCCACGAGCGAGAGGAGCTTCTCCTTCGCCTCCCCGGATTGCCGCTCCGAGCCCGTGAGGTAGACCACGTCGTGGTGGAGGAGCTTACCCTGCGGGTCCAGGAAGGCCAGCTTGCAGCCCGTCCTCAGGCCCGGGTCCACCCCGAGCACGGCCTTGCGTCCCAGCGGTGCGGCTAGCAGGAGGACCCGCAGGTTCTCCGAGAAGACGCGGATGGCCGCTTCGTCGGCGCGGCGTTTGGTCTCCAGCCTCAGCTCCGTTTCCATGGAGGGAGCAAGGAGACGCTTGTAGCCGTCCATCAGCGCGAGCCTCACCTGTTCGGTGACGGGTCCACCCCCACGCAGGAAAAGTCCCTCCAGGAGCGCCAGCGCCTCCTCTTCGGGTGGGACGGCCTTGAGCGTGAGGAAGCCCTCCTTCTCCCCGCGGCGCATGGCCAAGACGCGGTGCGACGGCGCCGCGGCAGCGGGCTCGCTCCAGTCGAAGTAGTCGCGATACTTGGCCCCCTCGGTCTCCTTCCCGGCCACCATCTTGGCCGTGAAGCGGGCCGCGCGGAGGAAGAGCTCCCGCATGCGGCCTCGGGCCTCAGCGTCCTCGCTGGCCATCTCCGCCAGGATGTCCCTGGCCCCCGCAAGGACCTCCTCCGGCGAGCTGAGGCCCCTCTCGGCATCCACGAAGGGAAGAGCGGCCTCCAGCGGGTCGAAGGGATCCTCCGGCGCCTGGGCCCACAGCCTGAGGGCCAGCGGTTCGAGGCCCCGCTCCCGGGCCACGGTGGCCCTCGTGCGGCGCTTCGGCCGGTAGGGCAGGTAGAGGTCTTCGAGGAGGGCCAGGGTCTCTGCGCCGCGCAGGGCGCCCTCCAGCTCGGGCGAGAGCAGGCCCCGCTCCTCGAGGGAGCCCAGGATGGCGGCGCGGCGGGACTCCAGGGCCTGGAGCTGCTCCAGCCGGTCGCGCACGGCGGCGATCGCCACCTCGTCGAGTGAGCCGGTGGCCTCCTTTCGATAGCGCGCAATGAAGGGCACGGTGGCCCCGCTGGCCAGAAGCTCGGCCGTCGCGGCCACTTGGGTGAGGGTCAGGGAAAGCTCGGCGGCGATCGTCTCGGCGTGCGGCGTGCTCATGGCGTCGGCTCCCAGAGGGCGGCCCGCCCACGCGAGCCGCGCGATAGGATAGCAGAGGGACGGCGGAAGGGGAATTTCGCAGGCGTGTGACTGGGGGACTGGGGCACTATGGGACCGGGAAGGGAGCGCGCCTTTGCGTCTTGCATCTCGCGTCCTGCGTCTCCTTGAGCTGCTGCCACTTGCTTGCGCGGCTCAGCTCCAGCCTCGATGAAAGGAGCGGCCAGCGAGCTGGGCCAGCGAAACGTCCGAGAAGAGATTCGTTACGAGCTGCACGCTCCCTCCCCGATTCCGCCCCCCTGGCGAGGATTCGCGAGCCCACGGACCCTTTCACTCCCCCGGCGCGGCGCCAGCGCGAATCCTGGACGGTCCATTCTTACCGGAGATAAGATGACACCGGAATGCCTCGGGGTGCCACCCGGGGCCCGTCGGGAGGTGCGGAAGCCGTGGACGAGACCGAAGTGCCCCAGGAGCCGCCGAAGCTCGAGATGGAGTTGACGCCCCGCGAGCGCGACACGCTGCTGAGGGAGGCCGGGGAGGAGTTGGGAATCGCCGATGAGCTGAGGGCCGTCGCGGTGCGCGGCGGGAAGCTGCTGGTGGCCTTCTCCGAAGAGGACTGGGAGGAGATCGCCGGCTACCTGTCCGTGCAGGCCAACCGCGCGACGGACCCCACGAGAATCCAGCGGCTGGATGCCCTGATCGAGCTCATCGAGGATTTCCTCCTCCAGCCGGAGGAGGGGGACGAGGACGAGTGAGGGCCTATTCCTCCTCGTCGTCGGCGCGCCTGGCGATGTCGTCGCCTTCCCACTCGACGTCATCCTCGGCGTCGTCGATGTCGTACAAACGGCCGCTGTGGCGTTCCCGGATGGGCCCCTTGGGAACCCGTTCGCCCTTATCGTAGCGCTTCTTCTTGTGGGGGCCGTTCTCCGCTCCGCCGAAGGTCCTGCGGATGCCGCGGGGCTTCCCCTCCTCCTCCTCGCCCACGGGAGCGGGGCTCCAGTCGGGGCGCGGCGACGAGGGACGCGGCGAGAAGGGTCTGGGCGCGTAGGGGCGCGGAGCCGCGCCCGCCTCCCGGGCCCTGGCTTCGTTGACCACCATGGGCCGGCCCTTGAAATCCTGGTTATTGAAGCGCCTGATGGCCTCCTCCGCCTGCGATTTCTCAAGGAACTCCACGAAAGCAAAGCCTCTCGGCCTCCCCGTTTCACGGTCCTTAGGAAGATGGACGTGGGCCACGGGACCCGCAGCGGCAAACAGCGCCTTCAATTCCTCTTCAGTCGCATCGTAGGAGAGGTTCCCTACAAACAGCCGGACGGACATAACACCTCCCTTTTCAAACCCGCTCTCTCCGACCGGACCGTCCCGAACCGGCCGAAGCCAAACACGGCTTCACCCATCCCCGCACCCGCGGGGGGCGCCGCACCATTTCCACACCGTATGAATCGCTGGACGAATCGGGGCGTGCCTCCAAAGGCACGGGAGCCGGAGATCCACTTGCACCACTAAGCTTCATCCACAGACATCCTTCGGCACCCATGGCCTTGGATAGTTATAACACAATCTGGAGGAAATTCCAGTGCCCAGGGCCCCCTCCGGTGCCGGTGAGCGAATGGCAGGCAGATGGCGGAACGGGAATAAGAAAATTAAAAGTGAAGGGCTGCAACCGCCGCCCATCCTTCATCGATCATCTGTCATCCATCATCCCCCATCACCCCAGGAG
This sequence comes from Acidobacteriota bacterium, assembly GCA_049967655.1. Classification (GTDB taxonomy): domain Bacteria; phylum Acidobacteriota; class UBA4820; order UBA4820; family DSQY01; genus DTPS01. Next base: position 26,024 of record JBMFSH010000010.1, on the reverse strand, counting down.
GGAGGCGAGAAAACTCCGTGCGGCGGCAGGGTCGGCCACCCGGTAAGCCGCGCTGCTCGGCCCTCTGCCCACGTGCACGGCGGTACCGCCCGGGGGGAGCGCTCCGAAGAGATCCTCGTCGGTCGCGTCGTCCCCCATGGCCAGCAGTGTGATCCCCTGCTTGGCCCCGAGGCGGTCCAGGATCGCCCCCTTGTGGACGCCACGCACGCGGATTTCCAGAGACTTGGGACCGGTCATCACCTCCAGGGGCAGGCCGCTGGCCTCTTTCTCCAGCAGGAGCCTGAGCTCCTCGAACCGGCGGGCCCCCAGCTCCGGATCGGACATCCTGTAGTACCAGGTGATGGCCGCCGTCTTCTCTTCGATCAGCGAGCCTGGCGTCCGCGTTGCCGCCAGCTCGATCAGCGGGAGGATCCGGCGTTTCCAATCGAGAGCACGCACCTTCAGGGGCCTCCACTCGCCCCCCGGTTGGAGCCTGGACCAGAACCCGTGCTCCGCGTGGAGCCCCAGCGTCAATCGGCCAAACCATCGGCTCATGAGCTCGCGGGAGCGTCCGCTCACGACGTGAACCGAGGTGCCTGGGCGGGATCCGAGGGCCTTGAGCAGGCGCTTTAGCTCCGCGTCTGGTTCGGCGAGCTGGGGCGAGCTGGCATAGGGCGCGAGGGTCCCGTCGTAGTCCAGGATGAGCACCAGGCGTTTCGCCGCGCGCAAGCGGGCGGCCAGTTCCTGCATGAGGCCTGGGGGAGAGAGCATGCGGTCCACCTCGGCCGCGGGGGGCTCCTGGAGCTTTTTCCAGAAGGTGTCCGCCCACCGGTAGGCGTCGTAGGTGAACACCCTCCTCTGAAGCGCCTCCATCCGCGTCCGGCGCTCCTCCCTGGGCATGGTCAGAGCCCGGTACATGGCCCTGGCCGCCGCGTCCGCGTCGTACGGATTGACCTGGAGAGCCTCGGCGAGCTCGGCGGCGGCCCCGGCGAACTCGCTCAGGACAAGAACGCCGTCCCCGTCCGATCGCGAAGCCACGAATTCCTTGGCAACCAGGTTCATGCCGTCCCGCAGCGGCGTCACGAGCATGACGTCTGCCGCGCGGTAGAGCGCCACGAGCTGGTGCTCCGACACGGACTGGAAGAGGTAGTGAATGGGCACCGAGTCAATGGTGGCGTACCGTCCGTTCACCCGCCCCACGAGCTCGTCGAGGTTCCGGCGGAAGGCCTTGTAGGATTCCACCTTGGTCCTGGAGGGAACGACCACCTGGATAAAGCGGATCTTGCCCCTCCACGAAGGTTCCCGCTCCAGAAGCCGTTCCATCGCCAGCATGCGTTCGGGGAGTCCCTTGGTGTAGTCCAGGCGGTCCACGCCGAGCAGGAGCTTGCGCTTTCCCAGCTCCTCCCGGATGGACTTGACCTCGGCCGCCACCTCGGCGTTTTGGGCGAGGGCGGAGAACCTGGCCGCGTCGATGCCCATGGGAAATACGCCGAGGCGCACCTCCCGGTTGGCGTACACGAGCCTTTCGCCGTCGGGCTCCACCCCCAGCAAGAGGTTGAGCGAGCGGCTGAAGTGGCGAAGGTAGGGGTAGGTATGGAAGCCCACCAGGTCGCTGCCCAAGATGCCCTCCAGGATCTCCGTCCGCCAGGGCACGATGCGGAACACGTCGGACGAAGGGAAGGGGATGTGGAGGAAGAAGCCTATGCGGGCCTCAGGCACGAGCTGCCGGAGGAGGACCGGCACCAGGCAGAGCTGGTAGTCGTGAACCCATACCGTATCTCCGGGCCGGTATTCGGCGGCCACCCGCTGGGCGAACCGCTCGTTCACCTCGGAGTAGGCCTGCCAATCTCTCCAGGCATCGCTGCGCACACGGTCCGTGAGGTAGTGGAAGAGGGGCCAGAGGACGCCGTTCGCGAAGCCCTCGTAGTAGCGGTTGACCTCCGCCTGGCTCAGGTAGACGGGGACCGTCCGGAACTCGGCGAGCCTCTGCTCCAACTGCTCGCGGCGGGCCTCGCTCAACCGCGGCAACTCGCCCGGCCAGCCGATCCATAGGGAATTGGCGCTTTCGTGCGGTCCCCGCATGCCGGTAGCCAGGCCTCCGGCGGAGGGGATGATCTGAAACTCCTCTTCTTCGGCCTTGACGGTCACCGGGAGCCGGTTGGATACGATCAGCAGCCGCCCCATCTTCGCGCCTCCTTTGCGCCCACTCCCTCCACCGGCGGCCCTGCGGGACTCACCCCATCTCTCTCGGTGGAAAAGTCGCCCAGGCTTTCTCTTTGTTCATATCGAAAGGGGGCGGCTGAACCCACCGTTGGGTTCCTGCACCCCGGCCCCTTGGCTGGCCCGGGGCATCAGCGGCGGGCTTTGCCTTGGCTGGCGACGGCCTCGGTGGCCTGGCGGACCTTCTCCGGGTCTCCCAGGTAGAAGCGCCGCAGGGGAACAAGAGCGTCGTCGAGCTCGTAGACCATGGGCATTCCGGTGGGGATGTTGAGGTTCACGATGGCCTCGTCGCCCATACCGTCCAGGTGCTTGATGAGCGCCCTCAGGCTGTTGCCGTGGGCCACCACGAGGAGCCTCCGTCCCTCCCGCACGCGCGGGGCGATGCGCTGTTCCCAGCAAGGGACGACCCTCGCCACGGTGTCCTTCAGGCACTCGGTGAGGGGGATCTGGCTCTGGGCCAGCCCCGCATAGCGGGGGTCTCTGCCCGGGAACCTCTCATCGGATGGCTCTAGGGCCGGGGGACGCACGTCGTAGCTCCGCCTCCAGATCTTCACCTGCTCCTCGCCGAACCGCTCGGCCATCTCCGCCTTATTCAACCCCTGCAGGGCGCCGTAGTGCCGCTCGTTCAGCCTCCAGTCGGGGACCACCGGAATCCACATGAGATCCATCTCGTCCAGAACCAGCCAGAGCGTGCGGATGGCGCGCTTGAGGACGGAGGTGTACGCCTCGTCGAAGCTCAGGCCCTCCGCCTTCAAGAGCCGGCCGGCCTCGACGGCCTCCGCCACCCCCTGGCTGGTGAGGTCCACGTCGGTCCATCCCGTAAAGCGGTTCTCGCGGTTCCAAGCGCTTTCGCCGTGGCGAAGCAACACGAGCTTGAACATCTTCGCATCCTCCCATGAACCCGGCCGCCTGACGCGATCCTGGGTCGGCGCCGACAGTGTAACGCATTTAGGGGGGGGCCCCTTTGGCCAGGATTAGGGCTCGGCGTACATGGCCTCGATCTCCCGCTCGTAGCGCGCCAGCACCTGCTTGCGCCGCACCTTGAGGGTGGGCGTGATCTCGCCCGCCTCCAGCGTGAACTCCTTGGGCAGGAGCGTGAACTTCTTGACCTGCTTGAAGCGGGCCACGCCGGCGTTGTGGCGGTCGATCCGCTCGCGGTAGAAGGCCGCCACCTCGGGGTGGCCCACGAGCTCCTCGCGGGAGGAGGCCTCGATCCCGTGGGCTCGGGCCCACTCCTCCAGGTTGGGGAAGGAGGGCACGACGAGGGCCGAGATGAAGCGGCGCCCGTCGCCGATCACCGCGATCTGCTCCACGTAGGGGTCGCTTCCCAGGGCCGCCTCGATGGCCTGGGGGGCCACGTACTTTCCGCCCGAGGTCTTGATCAGATCCTTGATCCTGTCGGTGATGGTCAGGCAGCCATCCTCGTCGAGCACGCCCGCGTCTCCCGTGTGGAACCAGCCGTCCACGAAGGCCTTGGCGGTCTCCTCGGGACGCTTGAAGTAGCCACGGCTGACGGTGGGGCCCTTCACCAGGATCTCGTCGTGCTCGCCGATGCGGACCTGGACGCCGTTGAGCGGCTTTCCCACGGTTCCGAACTTGAAGTGGTGGGTCTCGTGGGTCGAGACGGTGGCGGTGGTCTCGGTCAGCCCGTAGCCGTAGCAGATGAAGATGCCGCAGGCGTGAAAGAACTCCTCGATGGTCTGCGAGAGGGGCGCCCCCGCGCAGGGGAAGAACCGGATTCGACCGCCGACGATCCCGCGCACCTTCTTGAGGACCAGCGCGTCGGCGATCCGGTGCGTGAGGCGCAGAGAGAGCGGCACGGGCAGCTCCTCCTTGCGCCGCCGCCCCGCCTCAGCCCCCACGCGGACCGCCCAGTGGAAGAGCGCCCTGCGCGGCAGGGAGGCCTGCTTCAGCTTCTTGAAGATGGCGGCGTAGACCTTCTCGTAGAATCGCGGCACGGCGCACATGACGGTCGGTCGCACCTGCTGGAGCGCCTCCACCACCTGGGCAGGATCCTCCAGGTAGCAGTTGATCATCCCCTTGCTGAGCGCGTAGTAGGTCCACCCGCGCTCGAAGACGTGGCTCAGCGGCAGAAAGCAGAGCGAGACGTCATTCTCGCCGGGCGCGGGGAGCCGCGCGTCGTGCGGGGCAAAGCAGCTCAGGAGGTTCCCTTGCGTCAGCATGACCCCTTTGGGCTCGCCCGTGGTGCCCGAGGTGTAGATGAGGGTCACCAGGTCCTCCGGCGTGACCCTGGCGAGACGCGCTTCCACCTCCTCCGCGGTCCCCGGCCCCGCACCGATCGAGCGCAGGTCATCGAAGCGCAACGAGGGCACCCCCTCCCGGAACTGGACGGCAGGATCGAAGGCCACGAGGGTCAAGGGGCGGTCCGGGCCGGCCAGAGAGGCGATCTTGTCGTACTGCGCCTGCGTGTCCACGAACACGAGCCTCGCCTCGGCGTCATCCAGGAGATACCGAGCGTAGTTCGCCGTGTTGGTGGGGTAGATCGGGACCGTGACGATTCGCGCGGTGAGGCAGGCGAGGTCCGCGATGGTCCATTGGGGGCGGTTCTGCGACAGGATGGCCACCGCTCCCTGCTCCGGCGCGCCCAGGGCCACCAGCGCCCGCGCCGTGGCTTCCACGCTCTCCCCAAGCTCCTTCCAGGAGATCCCCACCCATTCGCCCCCTCGCCGGTAACGCATGGCCACGCGCTCGCCGTAGCGGCGGGCACACTCCCGGTACATGGAGGCGAGCCCTCCGGCACGCCACGCAGGGGAGGCCGAGCCCCGCGCCTCTTCCCTGGCGCTCGTTTCCGTGACTCTCGACTGAACGGAATCGGATCGCATCGGCCCCCCTTCGCCAGCGGCACGATAGTGAGCGGTCACATTCTCATGTCGACACCGATCAAAGTCAAGACCTGACGAGGCGATCGCTGGCTTTCAGACGGGATGACTCACTGAAGGGCGGGCGAGCATTCCGAGACCACGGCGGCGGGCGCCTCCCTCAAGGCCGTGGTTTGAGGACAAGAGTCGCCGGGCCTCAGGAGCCCGTCGATCAGGCCCCAGAAGGAGGGATCCTCCCGCTCCAGGACCCAGATGGCGACGCCCCGGATGCCCGGGTGGCGCGAGGTCAGCACCTGGATCTTGTCCTGAATGGACTGGGTGTCCTGGAAGAAGACCGTGTGGACGATCCCCATGGCATCGGTGTAGGTGAAGGTCTCCTCGCCGGAAGGATCCCTCGTCACGGTGGGAGCGTACCGGGCGATGAGGGCCTGCGCGTCGGCCCAGTCCAGCCCCACGGCGCTGCCGCCCGACCAGTCGTAGCCGTAGAAGGGCAGTCCCATCATGATCTTCTCGGCTGGAACCTCGCTCTCCGCGAAGGTGAGGACGGCGTCCATCCAATCGGGCGGGGCGATGGGCCCGGGCGGAGACCAGGGGCCGCTGTAGTCATAGGTCATGACCTTGAATTCGTCCACCGCAACTCCCAGGCGCCGCCAGTCCTCCGCCTTCGCCCCGGACCAGCCCCCCGGCTCCGAGGTCTTGGGCGAAACGGCGATGGCCAGCCGCTTTCCCTCGGCGTGCAGGTCGGCCGCGAGCGCCTCCACGAATTCGCTGAAGCGGTCCCGCTCCTTGGCCTTGAGTGACTCCCAGTCCAGGTCCACGCCGTCGTAGCCCAGGTTTTGGCAGAGCGCGGCCAGCGCCGCCGCGTGACGCCGCATCTTCCCTCGGCTGCGCAGGATGGCCTTGGGGACGGCGGGGTCGAAGCCGTTCTTGCCCTCGCTCCAGTTGCTCAGGGTGGCCATCACCGAGAGGCCCGCCGCCCTCGCGGCGGCCGCCAGGGCGGGATCGTCGTAGCCCTGAACCACCGTGCCGTTCCTCCGCGAATAGAACCAGTCCAGGTCCACCTCGTCGATGGCCCGGCACTGCGCCGCACGGTTCAGGGAGTCGCCGTCCCCCAGGGACCAGCCGCTGACGGCGTACGAGGGTGCCTGAGCCGTCCCGCCCCAGGCCGAACTCCAGGCCAGCGTCAGAAGGATCGTTATGACTCGATCCCGCATCGGAACACCTCTCCAGAGGCTCATCGTCAAGCGCTTCCGCGGGGGTCCCAGGCTCTCACAGTTCGACCAGCCTTCGAAGCGAGGTGAGGTAGAGGAAAGCCCGCACCTTGGCCGGCTCCACACCGAAGGCCCGGGAGGTCATCTGCACGTAGGCCCGAAGCTGGGGACCGTAGTGCTCGCACTGGGCCGCCAGCCAGCCCTCCTCCCCGTCTTCGGCCCGCCCCGTCTTGTAGTCCACGATGGTCAAACCCTCCGGCCGCTCGATGAGCAGGTCCAGCCTTCCGACCCGCAGGCCGCCGCTCCGGTCGTGGTCCTCCAGCCCCACCTCCGGCCGAAGGGCCACGGCCCCCTCCCGCAGTTCGGCGAAAGGCGCATGCTCCCAGGCCTCCCTGGCCTCCTCCAGCACCTCCCGCGCCTGCGCGAAGGCCTGCGCGGGGCCGACTCCTTCCGCCGCCAGGGCGGCGGCCACGGCCTTTTCGGACGGCAGGGAGGCCCCCAGGGCGAGGCGCTCCCACAGCCGGTGCAGGACCACGCCGCGGGGCCTGGCGTGGGGGTCCACCGCGTCGTCCGCACCGAAGGGCGCGGCCTGCGCCGTCTCCTCCTGCAGGGCCGACGGAGAGCTGATGCGGTAGGGCAGGGGTTGGGCCTCGAAGGGCGGGGGCTCTCCCGGAAGCCGCGCCCGGCCCGCCGGAGCGCCCGCGAGTGCCGGCTCGGGGTCCATTTCGACTCGTAGGCCGAGGGAGAGCCACGGCTCGCCGCTGGCCCCCTCCACTCCCTCCACGGCGGCCAGCAGCCGCCCCAGCGCGCTGGCCTTCTTCCGGACCGAGAGGAGTCCCTTCTGGGTGATCCTCGCCCTGCCGGTGAGCGTGAGGCTCCGCCTGGCCCGCGTGGCCGCCACGTAGAAGAGGCGCAGACTCTCGTCGAGCTGGCGCCGCTGGTCGAGCTCCTCCAGCAGCCGGTAGGCGAGGTTCGCCTCGCCCCGCCCGGCGTCCGGCCCGGCGGCCACGAGCACGGGCCTCCCGGGCAGGGGAACCCGCTCCATGCGGAAGGAGGGGCGCTCCTGTCGGCTCCCCCCGAGAGGGTCGCGGCCCAGCGCCACGGCGAAGACGTGGTCGAATTCGAGGCCCTTGGCCTTATGGATGGTCATGGCGGAGACGGGGGAAAAGGCCCCCCTGGGATCCGGCGGCGTGTAAGCCGAATCGAGCAATTCGCTCAGCCGCGAGAGGGCCTCCTCGGCGGGCCTGCCCGAGCAACCCGCCAGCAGATCCAGAAAGGCTCGCGCGTTGGCCACCCCCGCCGCCCCGTAGCGCGCCGCGGTGGCCGCCGGGCCGCCCAGCTCCTCCCACAGCCGCGAGAGGGTTCTCTCGTAGGGCTCCCGCCCGAAGGCCGCCAGCGCCTCCCGCGCGGCCAGCCCGAAGGGCGAGGAGGGCGTCTCGCCCTCGGCCTGGTTCAGCACCCTCGACGACCAGAAGCCCCCCGGCGAGGAGAGGCGAAGCAGCTCGGCTTCGGACACCCAGAACCACGGCGAGCGCAGGCACCCGGCCCAGGCCACGTCGTCGTAAGGGCGGGCCAGCGCCGTGAAGAGGTTGACGAGGTGACGGACCTCGGGCCGGCCCGCGAGGCTCTCGCCCTCCACGAGGCGGACCGGCACCCCCAACCGGTTCAGGGCCGACACGAAGGGTCCCAGGGCCGGACGGGCGGGGAAGAGCAGGCCGATGGTGGCCTCCGGCTCCGCCGCGTGCAGCTCGGACACCCTGCCCGCCACGTAGGCGGCCTCGCGCTCCGCGGCCGACGGGAGAGGCGCCGCCCCGGGCTCGGCCTCCTCGCCCTGAGTGAAGAGCGCCACCCGTACCCCCACCCCGGCGTAGGAGGGCTCGCGCGCCGGCTCGGAACTCCGGAAACAGACCCCCTCCCCGTCCTTTCCCAGCTTCGGCCAGAGGGACTCGAAGAGGGCGTTGCAGAACCGGACCAGGGTAGGCTCGGAGCGGAAGTTGGCGGTCAGTTCGAGGGGGACCAGCGGATAGCTGGCCTCCCCCTCCCTCGGCAGCCCCTGCTCCTGAAGGCCCGTGAAGAGGCTCACCTCGGCCCTGCGGAAGCGGAAGATGCTCTGCTTGGGATCGCCCACCACGAAGAGCGACCGCCCGTCGCCCGGCTCCCACCCCTCCGTCAGGCGCGAGAGGATCCGCACCTGGACCTCGTTCATGTCCTGCGCCTCGTCCACCAGGAGGTGCCTCAGGTGCTCGCTGTAGAAGATGAGGCTTTCACTCGGGACCTGGGCCCAGCTCAGGGAGCGCAGGGCGGCCAGCTCCAGTTCGAGGTAGTCCAGGCCCGCTCCCGGGATCCGCGCCGCCAGGTGCCGCTGGGCCCCACCGGCCAGGGCCAGCAGGTCCGCCAGCGCCTCCAGGCCCACCGGGTCCTCCCCGGCCGAGGGCCAGCTCCGCACCGCGGCCAGGGCCTCGGCCGCCTCCGCCGGGATCTCCTTCAGGAACCGCGCCGCGGCCGTCTTGCCGAATCCAGCCCCGAACTTGTCGCCGGCGAAGCTCGTGTAGGTGCCCCCGTCGGTCTTCAGGACCAGGCCGGCGAGCGCCTGCCAGGCCGGGATCGCTTCAAGGCCCTCGCCGGGCACTTCGAGGGGACAGTCGCCCGCGCAGGGCGACCCGCACTCCTCCAGGGCACGGCGCAGTTCGCGCCACTGCTCCTCGTGATCCAAGAAGTGCGCTCGCGCCGGCCTTATGGCGGCGGCCACCAGCTCGGAGAGGACGCGCTCCGCGGTGACGCCGAGCTCCCCGCCGCCGCTTCGCAGGAACTCCTCGAAAGCCAGCAGGCGGTCCCGGTGGGCCATGAGGCTAATCACCTGCTCCTTGAGCCGTTCGTACCCGTTGTCGGTCGCCGCCAGCCGCCGCTCGAAGGCACCGCACAGCTCCGGAACCGCGCCCGAAAGAATGGCCTCAAAGCAGGACTCCACCGCGGCCTCAAGCGCCCTGCCCTGGTCCAGTTCATCGAGGAGGAGGGCACCCGGCGGAATGCCCGCCTCCAGCGGCCAGCCTCCCGCCACCGAGGTGCAGAAGCTGTGGAAGGTACCCACCCTGTAGGACTGGGGGTTGCGCAGCACGCCCTCCGCGAAGCTAGGATTGTCGAGGGCCCGGCGCGCCAAGTCCAGGAGGTGCGCGTCCCACTCGTGCTCGGGCTCCGCTCCCCTCCGGGCTCGTTCCAGGACGCCGAGGATGCGCTGCTGCATCTGGTCCGCGGCCTTGCGGGTGAAGGTCAGCGCCACGATCTGCCCGGGGGAGGCCACCGTCCCCAGCAGGGCCAGAAAGCGCGCCGTGAGGAGGTCGGTCTTGCCCGAGCCGGCGGGCGCCTCCAACACGAAGCTGCCCCGCGGATCGAGAGCCTTCAGCCGGATCTCCCGGTCGGGGGCCGGGCGGCTCACGCCTCCTCCTCCCCGGGAATACGGCGGTCCGTACCGTCGAAATAGCCGCAGATCTTGTCGTAGGGACAGTGGGCGCAGGCGCCCTCCCTCCCGGGCCCCAGAAAGGGCGGCCTCGGGTCGGCCGCGAAGCGCCCCGCCCTCGGCCCCTCCAGCCGCTGGGCAACGGCCCGCTCCCACTCCTCCAGCCTCTCCGAGAGAACCACGTCGCCCCCGCCCCGGCCCGGCTCGCGCAGGAAGGCCGCGGAGAGGTCCCTGACGCGCCGGAGCGCCACGTAGCCTCCGCGCACCGTCGGCGCGCCTTCGGGAAGGGTGGGGAAGCGCCTCTTCGCCTCCTCCGCCAGCGGCCTCCGCGTTAGCGCCGCCGCGTAGGCGGGGAGTTGCGGGTGGGCCCAGTGGGAGAGAACTTCGGCCGCTGGGGGAGGCTGTCCCGTTTTGTAGTCCCAGACCGCCAGCCCCTCCTCCGGATGGCCGTCCGCCCGGTCCATCCGGCCGCGAAGCGCGATCGCCGCCCCATCGAGCGCGAGAGCCTCGAAGGGCTGTTCGGCGAAGAGGAAGCGCCAGCCGGCCGCCGCCCGTTCCCTCTCCAATTCGAGCCACCGGGTCAGGAGCCCCGGCTCGGCGTCATCGCCCAGCAGGCGCCTCCGCTCCACGCGCCAGAAGGCCGGGGCGCCCTCCCGGCCGTGCTGCTCCAGAACCGCGTCCACGGCGGCCTCCAGGCGGCGCCGCGCCGACGCCCCGTCGGCGGGCCAGCCCGAACCCTCTTCCAGGATGCCCTGCACGAAGGCCGCGAGGATCGAGTGGATCACCTGTCCGCGCACCTCCGGCGGGATGCCCTCCCGGTGCTCCGGGAGGGGCTCCAGTCCGAGGGCCCGGGCGCAGAAGAACCTCTGGGGACACTGCATGAGCGCCTGCAAATCCTGCGTCACGTTGAGAGAGGAGGGCACGGCGAAGGCCACGGCCTCCCCCGCCGCGCGCGGGGCCGGCGGCGGCGAGGCCAGCCCCGCCAGGCCCCCGCGCAGCCAACGCGCCCTGAGCCAGGCCCCGGGCGGGTCGGACCAGAGGTCCAGCGGGCGGTGTGTTTGCCGTTCCGGCGGCTCGTCCTCCAGGAGGGGGCAGGGCAGAAAGGGGCGCTCGTCGCCGGCCTGCGCGGCCCTGCTGAAATGGCACGCCCCGCTACACGCCGCGAGGGCCTCCAGCATCCTTCGTCCCGCCGCCCACTGGCCCTTCGGACTGGCCTCCTCCAGCAGGGCCCGCTCCGCCGGAGCCAGGAGCGGGTGGTCCGGCACCGGGGGCGGCAGCGCCCGTCCGTGGCAGCCCACGATCCACAGGCCGTCAAAGGCGAGGCCGCGGGCCTGGGAGACGGGCAGGACCTGGATGCCCGCCGTCTCGGGCGTCTTCTCGATGACCTCGCTGCCCGAGGAGGCGGCGGCGATCCAGGCCAGAGCCTCCGACGCCGACACCACCAGATCGCCCGCGTCGCGCCGCAGGGCCTCCACCACGTCGCACAGGTGGCGCCAGGCCAGCTCGTCCGTCTCCCGCGTCTCCCGCCGCCGAGAGCGCACTGGAAAATCCAGCTCGCGCCAGAGCCGGGCCAGGCCGCCCAACCACTCCTCCAGCCTCCTGGCGCCGGGACGCAGAAGCCCCGTGAGGGAGCGCAGGGGCAGGCCCTGCGCGCAGAGCCTCTCGGCGGCGGCGCGGGCCCCACCGGCCTCGGCGACGGAGCAGAGGAGGTCCAGGGTCCGCTTGCTCCACCGCTCCAGCGAGGGGCGCGCGTAGGGCGAGGCGAGCAGGGAGGGCAGAAGTTCCCACGCCCTCCCCTCGGAGGCGATGCGGAGCGGAAGGAGGGCGGTCCGGACCAGCGGATGGTCGGCGAGCGGCGTGCCCTGGGTGAGGTTGTACCGCAGGGCCCCCTCCCGCAGGGGTGCCCCGGCCGTGAGCTCATCGAGGCAGCGCGCCACCAGGTCGCCGTACTCGCGGCCGAAGAAGGCGATGCCGAGGCGCCTCTGTCCTCCGTTCCACGCATCGAGGGCCTCCGCCGCCACCGCCTGGCATTCCTGGAGGGGCACGGGAAAGACCCTCACCCGCGTCCCCTCCGCAGGAGGTGCGCCCGCGCGCCAGCGGACAAGCCGGGTCCGGGAGGCGATGGCTTCGGCGATCTCCTCCACCGCGGGTGCGGGGTCGTCGAAGCCGACCAGCACGACTCGCTCGGGGAGCGCCACGCCTCCCGCCGCGAGCGCGGCGCACACGGCCTCCACCCTGTCCCGCGAGGCCGCCCACCCCTCGGAGGCGGCCAGCTTGCAAAACCGCCGGGTGACCCGTGCCCGCCACGCGGGAAGCTCGTCCCCTCGCGATTCCGGTTGGAGGGAGAGGGGCCGGCCCTGGAGGAGCTCGTAGCTCTCCTGAAGCTGGAGGTAGAGCGATGGAGAGAGCGAGAGTCCGCCGGGCGCCGACTCCAGCGCCGCGGCCGCGTGCCACAGGCGCAGGGCGGCGGCCAGGCCCATGGGCCGGCGCTCGTTCCACAGGCCTTCGTGCACAGAACGGATCCAGTGCTCCAGGCTGAAGACCTGGGGTGAGGCCCACCCGGAGGCGGCGCCCATGCGGACCAGGCGGTAGCGGTGGATGATGCGCCGGGCCAGGCGCCCGCGCACGGCCAGCACGAGCTCTCCGCCCATGGCCGCCTCCGCGCACCGGGCCTCCAGCTCCTCGGCCCGGGCGAAAATCACGCTCTCGCCTTCCTCCACGCGCGCCTCCTCAGGATCTTTTACCACGGATCGGGCAGGGAGGGCTGGCGAGCCTTCAGTTTGCAGATCGGGGATCTTGATGCAGCAACCACCTCCTGTCCCCTGTCCCCTAACGAAATAGCCCAGCCCCTCCGGCACGTTACGGCAAGAGGAGACGGTCCAGCCGAGAGCCGCGAGAGGAAAGAGGTCATGAAGCCCGTAGCCGTGCCCGAGGTCATTCCGATTTTCCCCCTGATCCACACCGTACTCCTGCCGGGCGAGCTCATGCCCCTCCACATCTTCGAGCGCCGGTATCGGGACATGGTGCGCGACGCCCTCGCCTCCCACCGCATCATCGGCATGGTTCAGATCGAGGGGGAGGAGGGCGAACCGGAGAGCCTCGGCTTCATGAAGCGGCCCCCCATCCGCGACGTGGGCTGCGCCGGAGTCATCGCCAGGCACCACAAACTGACGGGCGGGCGCTACCTCATCTGGCTGCTCGGCGTGCAGGAGTTCCGGGTGGCCGAGGAGATCCAGACACTGACCCGCTACCGCCAGGTGCGGATCGATCCCCTTTCCACCGCGGGCCGCAGCGGCGAGGCCGCCGAAGAGTCCCTGCGCTTCGACCTCCTGGCGGCCCTTTCGCTCTTCCTGGAGGGCCCGGCGGAGAAGGTGGTCACCGTCATCCGGGAACTGGCCAAGGGCGAGGACAACCAGCTCATCGTCGTGGCCGCCATGGCCCTGGGCCTCGGCCCGGAGCCCAAGCAGGCGCTCCTGGAGGCGCGCTCCATCCCCGAGCGCTTCCGCCTGCTCAGCGGCTTCGTCGAAGAGCGCCTCAAGCGCCGCCCCGCCTCCCTCCGCCTCGATCCGGCCCTGCTGAACTGAGCCGAACCCGGGCTCGGTCACTCTCTTCCTTCAGGCCTCTGCGGTCGCCGGCGAGGTTATCGCGACTGAGGAAGCGGCCCATGGTGGAAGCCTAAGAGCGAAACTGGGAGTGAAATTGAAAGGTTTAATAGGTGGCTGTCCCTATTTGTCCTTGACCCGCCGAAGGGCCCGATGCGACCATGGCCCGGCGGCTTTGCGCGCGGGGGGAAAAGGCATGGCAAGGATGCCCGGAGAGAAACCGAAGGGGCCTTGGGGGCCGGTGGCTGAGGCATCGTCCACGCACAGGCCGCTGGCCGACCGCGAGATCGAGAAGGAGCGGGAGTGGAACGCTCCCGAGCTAAAGGCCCTCCAGGAGGCCTACCGGGAGGGGCGGCTCAGCCTGGTGCTCGGGGCCGGGGTCTCCAAGGCCTGCGGCCTGCCCATGTGGGAGGAGCTCACCCGGAGCCTCCTGCGCAGCTCGCTGGCGGGGCTGTACGACGCCGTGGGGCCGGAGGAGGCGCCGCTGCACGTGCGGGACATCGAGGCCACCCTCAAGGCGCGCGTCCGGCCCATGATCGTCCGCTACGTCAAGGCGAAGCTGGGCGACCGGTTCCTGGACGAGGTGCGCAAGGCCCTCTACCAGCGGCCGCCCCGGCTCTCGGGCACGGTGCGGGAGATCCTGGCGATGGAGCGCCTCTGTGCCATCCTGACCTTGAACTTCGACGACCTCCTGGAGACCTTCGCCCAGCGCCTCGGCGTGGCGGGGCGCTACCGGAGCATCTTCGAGGCCCCGATCCAGATCCCCCGCCACCGGATCCCCATCTACCACACCCACGGCTTCCTACCCGCCGACTCCTCCCTGCGGCGCTCCACCAGCCTCATCTTCTCGGAGGACGACTACCACGACCGCCTGCACCAGCCCTACCACTGGACGGACCACGTCTTCATCGACCTCCTGGCCAGCACCACCTGCCTCTTCATCGGCACCTCGGGGGAGGACCCGAACCTGAGACGGCTGATCGACCTGGCCCGCACGCTCGCGGTCCCCAACCGCCACTTCATCCTGCTCAAGCCTCCGGCGCCCCTCCCCGGCGACAGCCGCGAGGCCATCCGCTACTCGGCCTCGCGGCGCGCGGTCTGGGACGCCTTCGAGCACCTCGGCCTGGCGGTCCTCTGGATCCACGCCTACCCGCGCGACATCCCGGCCATCCTCCGCCGCATCCGGCTGGCCCCCGGCTCGTGAAGCCCCCTTGAGGAGACCCGCATGAAGACCGGACTTCTGGCCTCGCTACGGCAGTTCAACCAGACCTTCTGGGCGGCCATCGCCACCGAGCTGCTGCACTGCCTCGCCTCCTACTGCATGCTCGCCTACCTCATCATCTACCTCGCGCAGGACCTGGGCTTCGGCCAGCTCCGGGCCAACGCCATGTACGGCACCATGCTCTTCATGGGCTACTTCCTGCCCATCCTCATCGGGGCCCTGGCGGACCGCTACGGCTTCCGGCCCACCATGGCCGTCTCCCTCGTCATCGTCACGGGAGGCTACTTCTGGGCCAGCCGCGTGGCCAGCTACCCCTGGATGTTCGCGGCCCTCCTCACCATCGCCCTGGGCGGCGCGGTGATGAAGCCCGTCATCGCCGGCGCGGTCAAGTCGGCCTCCACGGAGGAGAACCGCACCCTAGGCTTCTCGATCTACTACACCGTCATCAACATCGGCTCCTTCTTCGCCCCCTTCCTCGCCAACACGGTGCGGACCTCCACGGGCCACCCGGCCCTCATCTTCGTGGCCTGCGGCGTCGTGGAGACGGCCGCCCTGGCCGTGACCCTCCTCTTCTTCCGGAACCTGCCGGTGGCCGAGGAGGCCAGGGGCAAGTCGCTGGGCACCGTGCTGGGAGAGATGGTGTTAGTGCTGGGCAACGCCCGCTTGCTGCTCACGGCCGCGGGGGTGGCCGCGGCCTACGCCGTCTGGCTGAAGGGCTGGATGGACGGAGAGGCGCTCCTGCTGGTGGCGGGGCTGTGGGTCCTGGTCAACCTCGCCGCGGACCTCCCCCTGAGGGCCCGCGAGCGGCGCGAGGGGAGGCGGGGAGGCGGCCTCCTCCAGCCCCAGCGCTTCGGGGACGGGAAGCTCCTCGTCTTCATCCTGATCTTCTCGGGGGTCTGGGCCCTCTACAGCCAGATCTGGACCAACATCCCCCTCTTCATCACCTCGCTGGACCCTGCCATGAAGGCCCACATCGAGTACTTCCAGGCGGTGGACCCGATCATGATCGTCTGCTTCCAAGTGCTCATCGGGAAGTGGATGGGGCGCTACCGGCCTCTGCCCTCCATGGTGGTGGGCATCTTGATCTCGGCCGTGGCGGTGGCCTCCGTGGGCCCCTTCGGTTACGCCCTCGGCGCCTGGGCGGTGGCGCTCTCGCTGGTCATCTGGTCCGTCGGGGAGATGATGTTCAGCCCGCGCATGGTGGAGTACGTGGCCGTCATCGCCCCCAAGGAGAAGCTCGCGCTCTACATCGGCTACGGCTTCCTGCCCTTCGCCATCGGCTTCGGCTTCGGCCCCTCCGTGGGGGGGCACCTGGTGAAGTTTTTCCAGACGCGCGGCATGCCCGACGGCGTCTGGTTCGCCTTCGGAGCCTGGGCCGTCCTCATCGCCCTGGCCCTGTGGATCTATGACAAGGTGGTGAAGGAGAGAGGATGATGGATGATGAATGAGAGGATGGAGGCGGAAAGGCTGGAGGCGTGGCCTGCGGAATCTTTATGACCTTCCCTCATCACCTCATCTCGCCATCTCGACCTGCGGGGAAGCCGCCCGTTTCCCCACGCGTCCAGCGTCTCGCGTCTCGCCCACGGAGGCCTCCCATGCACCTGCCCCACCTCGAACGCTCACCCCATATCCACCCGTCCGTTTACGTGGACCCCACGGCCCGCATCAACGGTGACGTGACCATCGGCGAGGAGGCCTCGGTCTGGTTCCACGCCTCCATCCGCGGCGACGTCCACTGGATCCGCATTGGGCCGCGGACCAGCGTGCAGGACCACTGCGCGCTCCACACGACGCACGAGCGCTTCCCGCTGGAGATCGGCCCCGAGATCGTCATCGGCCACGGCGCCATCCTCCACGGCTGCACCCTCGCGGGACGCTCGCTTATCGGCATGGGCGCCATCCTCCTGGACGGCTGCGTCATCGAGGAGGAGGTGATCGTGGGGGCCGGCTCGCTGGTCCCCCAGGGGCGCGTCATGCCCGCCGGCCACCTCGTCGTGGGCTCCCCCGCCAAGCCCCTCCGTCCCCTCACCGACGCCGAGCGCGAGAGGGTCCGCGGCGGCTGGCGGAACTACGCGGGCTATGTGGCCGCATACCGCCGCCTCGGCAAATTCCACGGTTGGGCCGACCACCCCCTCCAGGACCGGTGAGAACCGGCGCCAACCTCACGGCTTGGCCACGCGGCGCGCTGGATCTTCTTCTCGCCCCATGGAACATGCGGTTTGCGCTTTGGATGCACCTGTTCCAGTTCTCAAGGCCCGACCGCCAGGCATGGCGGCTAAAACCCTGGGTTGCAGCCCCTCGCTCGACAGTGGCTGGAGATGGACCAGGAAGAGGCTCCGCGGCACACCCGGGCCACCGATGGTTGAACCGCGTACTATCTCGGGGGTGAACCTCCGGAGGTGATTCAGAACTTCAAAGCCGGCCTGGTCGGTGATGACGTCTTCGGGTTGCCGTCCCCGCATCTCGATCGATGAGGGCCCACTGACGGGCAGCGTACGATTGAAGTAAAGCCCCGCCATGCCGACATAGCTCTCGTTATCAAGAAGCAGAGAGGGAACACTATTCCGGGCCCGCTCCACCACGGCTGCCTCTCGAAAGAACTCGGCCAGGCTCTTCTGAGCATCCAGCGGGCCAAAGCATAGCAAGATCAAGAGGAGATACGAGGCGGTCGCCTGGCCCCAGAGGGCTTTTAAGAGAGGTCCGTACCGCTGACGGCGCCAGGTCCGGAAATTTCGAAGGCTCCATCCCGCCATGGCGAAGACGATGGCGAGGCACATGCCCCAGAGCACAAAGCTTCGAAGGGGTATGACCGACAGGTCTGAGAGGTAGAGATAGGCCAGCACGACAGTGACGGAGAAGGCTCCCGTCACAGCCACCTGAAGGCCCGTCATCCAGCGAACCCAGAACGGGGCCTTGCCACGCCTTGATTCCAGGCCGAGCCACTCCTTCGCCATGATCACAGCCAGCGCGGGAAAGAGCGGGGCAAGGTAGATGGATCGTTTGGTCCTTGCCAGGCTGAGCATGAGGAGGTTCGCGCCCAGGAAGATCAAGAGGAACCGTTCCCCGCCCTCGGGCCTCTCCTTTTCAAGGCGGTAGCCGGGGGCGGCCCCGTACCGCCTCATCGGGATCCATCGGCCAGCCGCTCTCAGCACAGCGAGGACGAGCAGAGGCGCCCAGGGCAAGGACTGCCCGAGCAGACCGCCAAGATAGTCGTAGATGGGCGCGGCGTGCGTGGAGAGGACATCATCCTTGGGGACTAGCGACGGGATTGCAAAAAAGCGTCCCAGGGTGTTGGCCAGGAACGCTTCGTGGAAGTACGGCCATCTGCCTTGGAGCCAGAGCTCCACGATCCAAGGCGTGACCCCCCCTAGAAAGAGGGCGGCCCCGGCCACGTGGAGCCACGGACTCCGGAGCGGCCCCTCTTTCTCCTCGGCGGCTTGGGGCAACGCCCCCAGCACGATCATCAGGGGGCCGACGGGGCCCTTGGAGAGGAAGGCCAGGGCGGCGAACAGATAAGCGAGGAGCAAAGCCCACGGGCTACCCTTCTCGCCCGAGGCATAGGCAAAAGCTGCCAGCGAGGCGGCGACGAAAGCAACGAGAGGCGGGTCCGCGAGGGCGTAGTGGGCCAGGTAGAAAGGAAGGAAGAGCGTGGGCAAGATCAGCGCCGACCAGAGGGCCACGGACCTTCCGAAAAGCCGCCGGCCGAGGAGGTAGGTGGCGGCTACCGATACCATACCAAAGAGGGCCGAGGGCAGCCTCGCCGCCCACGGGAACTGCCCGCACAGCTTCCACGAGAGGGCGATGGCCGCATAGGAGAAGGGCGGTTTCTCCAGGAAAGGGGCTCCGTTCAAGGTGGGAACCACATAGTTGCCCGAAACCAGCATCTCCCTGGCCACCTCGGCCACAAACGGTTCGTCGGTAAGCCAATAATCGTGAGCCTGCCCCAGAAAGAGGAGGGGGGCGGCCAGGAGGCAGGCCAGCAACAGGTCCCCCACACAAACGAGCAGCGAGATTCTTCGAGGCCGCCGCAACTCAAGAGCAGGAGCCCCAGGGCAAGGAACCGCGCTTTCCCCCTGCGTTGAGATCGACCCCATTGCGCGTCCCGCCTCCTCAAACGGGAAGGTGGCTCCCAGGACCCTTCGGCTGAAGAATCCTGGGAGTCACCAGGGAGGGAAAACCTTTAGTTCATCAAATCCCTTACCGCGTAAAGGTGAAACAGGCGGAAGCCGTGCCGTCGGGGTTGACCACCCTCACGCAGACGCCCGTCTTTTTCGGCAGCATGGCCTTCAGCGACTTGCCCGAACCCGCGATGAGGGCCTTCTTTTTAGCCTTGTACCGGGTATGGGGGGCGGCAGTACCGTTGATGGTGACTTTGGAGCCGGATACGAACCCAGTTCCTAGGATCTTCAACCGAAGTGGGTTCCCCAGCTTTTTGATCCCCGTGATCGAGGGCGCCGAGGCGGTCTCGACCACGAAGGGCACGCTGAGGCTCGCGCCCGTACCCAAGGAGGTGCGCACGAAGACATTCAGGGTATGAGTACCGCTTCCTAGGGGACCGGGTTGGAGGAGCCACGCGAAGGGTGATGTGGTCGACGAGGCGGCGACCAAGCCATCCACGAAGTAGGAGGCGCTCACGACGGGAGTGGCGCCCGAACCGCTCGCGACGGTCACGGTGGTGGGGGCGGACAGCGTGGACGCCGGGACGATGCCCTGGAGGCTCGCGACTGTTTGAAAGTCGCCGCCAGAATTGAAGTGGGCCTCGATGACCGTGGGCGACGAGAGGGTTATGGTGATCGGATTGGCGGCGGGGTCAATCCCTGAAATCCCGGACCAAAAACCGAAGGTGGCCCCGGATCCCGGCACGGCGGTCAGGGTCACTTGGGTACCCGAAGAGAAGCTCTGGCCCGAGGGGTTGAGGCTCACGGAACCTGAGCCCTGAGGTTCAGCCAGCACCGTCAACGGCACCTGGTTGGAGCCGCCGCCCCAGGACGCCACAAGGGTATAACCCTCCTGATCCGTGGCCAGAGGATCGTAGACCTTTGCGTAGTAGGTCCCCGCCTGGCCCGCATAGGAGAGCGACACCACATCACCGCCGCTCGCTGCCCCGGTGGCCACGAGGTTGAACCCGGCGTCGTACAGTTCGAGGGCCAACGCCTGATCTCCGGTGCTGTCGGAGGTCTCTGCTGCCGAGCCTCCGGTATCGGCACCGCTGTTGTCCTGAAAGTTCTGCGCCGTCTGGAGAGCCAGCGACAGGGACCCCGGTCCGGAAAGGGAGAAGCTGTAGAAGTCCTGGTCCCCAGCCGGGCAGATGGCGGCGTTTACCAGTTCTCCGTTGGTGATGGGAGCCGCTGCCTGGAAAGAGTCGTTGGGTTCGTAGGCCCCGCAGAGGGGGTCCGTGGCCGCGTGAGCAGCAAGGCCCAAACCGCCGACCAGCAGCAGGGCCAGGACCGCTTTCTGCGTGATGCCGCCTCCGCGAGTGAATCTAGAAACTACCGTGGCTGTGTGCATCATAGGTCTCCTTTCAAGAAGGTTGAAAATTATCTCCAGGGCTCCCCGGCGGACCTCGGTGGATTCCTCCGTGGGCTTGAACCAAAGGCTGGAGGTCATGGGCATTGGCCCTCCTTTCGCCCTTACAATGGCAACCGCCGTGCCATCCTACTTCCCTCTCGCGTTCTCCACTCCGGCTCTTGAACTGGCCGGTCCGAAAATGCTACGTTTTCAAGGAGGTTATGCGGTGGAGCAGCTTTACTTGGTATTTGCCGACGGCACGCGGAAGCCCTTCCTCCTCGACGGCGACCTGGTCTTGATCGGGCGGGCGCCCTCCAATGATCTCGTCCTGGATTCGCCCTCCGTTTCAGGACACCACGCCAGGCTCACCAGGACCGGCGAGGGCTGGACCCTGGAAGACCTCGGGAGCAGAAATGGGGTTCTCCTGTCCGGGCGCAAGGTGCAAAGCGTCGCCCTCTCGGAGGGCGACCGCATCAAGCTCGGCGCCGTGGAACTCGTGGCCACCTCCCACGCCCCCGCAGAGCATCCTCCCCCTGAACCCACGCTTAGCTTGGGAACCGTGCCAGGCTTGGCACTACCAAGCCGTGCCACGCGTGGCGCGCCCCCCTCTCTCGCGGCCCTGCTGGAAGACGAGCTGCGCCTCGACGAGCGACAGGAACCTCTGGACCGACGGTGGGCCGAAGTCCTGAGAACATTCGTCGGGGCCGAGGGGGCGTTCTTCTTCCGCGTTGGGGATAGCGGAGGGGCGGGGGGGCGCGCGGGAGATGGCGACCTGGCCTACGAGGCCTCCTCCGAACGCCAGGACCCAGGAAGGATCAGCAGGACGGCGCTGGCCGAGTGTCTCAGAAGGGGCGAGGCGGTGTGGGCACCCGCTGACCTCGCCAAGCCGGGGGCCAGCCTGAACGGTCTGGCCGGTCCTGTACTCATGGCTTTCCCCCTTCTCATGGGAACGCAGGCGGCGGCAGTGATTTACCTGGATTGGGGAAAGCCGTGCCAGGAGCCCTCTCTGGTCTTGGAGACCCTTCGCGCTTGGCCGCCGTGGGCCACTCACCAACTGGCCGCCCTGTGGCGGTGCCGCTCGCTTGATCGCAAAATTCACGAATTGGAGGCGGGCCGTGAGTCCCTCTCCCTGGCCCTCCACCGCCGAATCGAAGCGGGCCCCATCCTGGGACGGTCCCCGGCCATTCGAAAGGCCTTGGAGCTCGCTGAGCGCGCGGCTCCAACGCCCCACCCTGTCCTGCTCCTGGGTGAGACGGGCACGGGCAAGGAGCTCTTCGCGAGGTGGATTCACCTGCACAGCGAAAGGGCGGCCGGCCCGTTCGTGGCCTTGAATTGCGCCGCCGTCCACGCGGAGACCGCCGAGAGCGAGCTCTTCGGTCACGTTCGGGGCGCCTACACGGGCGCCGTTCGCGACCACGCCGGCCTCTTTGAGCAGGCCTCCGGCGGGACCCTCTTTCTGGACGAGATCGGCGATATGGCTCCGGCGCTTCAGGCAAAGATCTTGCGTACCCTCCAGTTCAAGGTGGTTCGCCGCATGGGAGATAGCAGGGACCGCAAGGTGGAGGTTCGGCTGTTGGCGGCGGCCCATCCCCGAACCATGCGAAGCATAGGTGACGGGACTTTCAGGCCCGACCTGTATTACCGCCTGAGCACCTTCGAGATTCTTCTGCCCGCTCTGCGGGAGCGTGCCAGCGACGTCCCCCTTCTGGCCGCGCACTTCCTGGAAGGCTCGTTCAGGCGCAGTGGTACCGCCGAGGGCTTCACTCCCGGCGCGCTACAACTCTTGCGTCTTTTCGACTGGCCCGGAAACGTTCGCCAGCTCGAGAGCGTAGTCAACCACCTCGCGGCAATCGCCACCGAACCGCTCATCGAGGAGGCGCAGGTGCGCTCCTTGCTTGAGGCGGGGGGGCGGTTGATGACACCCGACTTCCCGGGATCCTCGGTGTCGAACTTTCGTGAGGCCAGGCTCCGGTTCGAAGAGTGCTACCTGGAGCGGCTCCTCGATGAGTCGGAAGGCAACGTGGCGGAAGCCTCGCGCCGCAGCGGGATCCCCCTCCGCACCCTCTTCCGGCGGCTGCAGAAGGTCCGGGGAACGCAGGTTGCTACCATGGCGGATGGTCCGCCCTTTCCCGGAAAGGAGCCACGGTGAAACGCCTCCTGCTGATTCTCGCTCTACTGTTCGCTGGCCTGGGCAGTCAGGCCGATGAGCCAGAAACGCCCATTCTCGGAAACCTGCTACGTTTTTCGCTCACACCGGCGGGAGCTGGAGCCCGTGCGGCGGGCATGGCCAACGCCTTCACGGCCATCGCCGACGACGGCACCGCCGCATCGTGGAATCCCGCTGGGCTGGCCCAACTGGAGAAGCCCGAATTTTCCGTCGTATATGCCGCTTCGGACCAGAGCATGCACAACAGCGCGGCTCAAAATCCATCCTTGGCGGCCACCTACTCCCCTTTCAGCATGAGCTATCGAAGAGGTTCCCCGGATTTCACCAGCATGGCTTTCCCCTTCCGCCTCGCGGGCAAGCCGGTGACCTTCCAGGTGAGCTGGCAGCGAGCCTACCGGCTCTGGTTTCACGCTCCGGCCACGGTCACGGAGAGTCTGTCCACGGGACCCGCCTTCCTGATCCATTCCCAGACCGACCTGGACGGAAGCATCGGCATGACTTCGGTGGCAGGAGGCATCCGCCTTACGGAACGAACCTTGGTAGGAGTCAGCGTCAATTGGTGGAGCGGCGACTGGAGCATAGGCTCCTCCATGGTGGATACGCCCATCACCGGAACGGGCGGGCCTCAATTCTTGAACTTCGTCCAGGGGAACCACATCTCTGGGTGCAACTACAATCTGGGACTCCTCCTGCTCTATCCCCGCTTCTCCGTTGGGCTCGTCTACCGCTCCTCTTTCCACGCGGATTACCATTTCACGACGTCCCTCACCTCCAACCTGCCCAACGGTTTTCAGGGGTCGCAGGCCTTCTCGACGCGCCTGCGGTTCCCCCGCCAGGTCAGTGCCGGCCTAGCGTGGAAGCCTTCAGATACATGGACCGTCGATCTGGATCTGACCCAGGTACAATGGAGCAAAATGGAGATCGAAGGGGTGCCTAATGTTTTCCCGGCCCTCAATTTCCTAGACTTCCAGCCGACGGGGGCTACGACGACGAGGGACACCCTCTCCGCAAGCCTGGGCGCTGAATACCTCCACCTGACGGCCCACGGCGTGATCCCCATCCGTTTCGGAGTGGGGTATGACCCGCAAGGCGGCCGCGACCCTTACTTCGGTGGACCCGTCAACTACTACCTCCTCTCCGCCGGCACGGGCTACAACACCAACACGTGGAAGTTCGACGCGGCCGTTCAGTACCGTCGAGCAAGCTTTCGCTCGGGCTCCTACCTGGAGCCCCAGAGCGTGAACCAAACACCCCGCATCCCCGACGCAGTGGGCTCGGTGCAGGGCAGGGAGTGGAGGGTATACTGCTCCGTCATCTGCCGCATCACCGATCCCAAAGCCATACAGCGTTTCTTCCATAAAGCCTTCGTGGGGCCATGACCATGGGACGCCGCGCCTTGTGCTGGGTCCTTTGCGCGGCCCTCGGGTTGGCCGCCGCTGGATGGCTCCGCGCCCAGGAGTCCTTCTGGGACGCCTACACGGCTGGCAAGGAAGCCGTAAGCGCCGGCCGTTACGAGGAGGCCGCGGCATACCTCAAGGAGGCCATCCGCCTTCACCCCTCGCCCGGCAAACGGGTACGCCTTTACGGGACCAACTTCGTCTCCGATTACTACCCCTACCAACTCCTAGGCCAGGCCTATTTGGGGGAGGGCAAGCCACGAGAGGCCGAGGATGCCCTCAAGAAGGCATTAGCGGGCGGCGAGGAACCCCGCGAGGCCATCGAAGTCCTGCTGGAGCGTTGCCGGAGAGAGGAGGCGACCGCCGCCGTACCCGAGCCGGTCAACCCCGCCGGCCAGCCACCGCCCGTAGTACCGACTGGCGCAAGCCAGGGCCAAGCCCAGCCGCAAGAGAAAGAGCGCGCGCTCGTTCACTTCCTCTCCGAGCCCGCAGGGGCGGAGCTCTGGCTGGACGGCGTTTTACGGGGCCAGACCCCGCTGGACTTGAGCCTCGAAGCGACCGGCCACCACCAAGCGACGTTCAAACGGCCAGATTTCCAAACCGAACGCAGGGACTTCTCATTGAGGCCCGGCGACGAACTCACGGTGCAGGTGGCCCTGGCTCACGCCGATGGGAAGGTAATGAATGAAAACAAGCCGGTTAACCCACCGGCAATGGGCGAGCTGGAGTTGCGCGTGCAGCCGAAGGGAACTGAGGTGGAGATTGATGGCGCCTCTCGCGGCACGGTAAGTGGCGGCACGCTGGTGTTGTCCCTCTCACCGGGTGATCACCGCCTCCGGCTCGTCAATGCAGGGTTTGAGGAGGCGAGGACCACGGTCCGGATCCAGGCCGGAATCCGCACGCTCTTCACCTGGACCATGATGCCCATTCCTGCTCCCAAACCCAATCTGGGAACCCAGGCCATTCGAGAAAAGGCGGGCACGGCGCCGGGGCCTCTGGCACTCCTCGGAGGCGGTCTCGTCCTCCTCGCAGCGCTGGCCGGGATTCTGCTGTGGATGAACCGACGCCCCACGGCACCCTCTGACGCCACGGCCACCATTGGCTCTTACCAACTCCTGGAGCGCCTGGGGGGCGGCGGGATGGGCGAAGTGTGGAAAGCGCGGCGAGCGAGAGACGGCCTTACCGTGGCCCTCAAACTGCCGCTGCCCTCCCAAGCCCAGGACGAGGCCTTCCGCCGCCGTTTTCTCCAGGAAGCGGCTATCGGCCAGAGGCTCGACCACCCTGGCATCGTACGCATCCTCGACTGGGGCGATCCGGAGAACCGACTTTTCCTGGCCATGGAGTACGTGGAGGGCACGACCCTGCGCGCCAAGCTGGACAACCTGTCGGATCCCATGTCTCCGACAGAGGCTTGCTTGCTGATCCGGGAGGCGGCCGCCATCCTCGAATTCACCCACGCCCACGGAGTGATCCACAGGGACCTCAAGCCCGAAAACATCCTCCTTGAGGGACCCAGCGAGAGGCTTCGTATCGCCGACTTCGGCGTGGCCAAGATCCTGGAGGCCACTTCCTTTACCGTCACCGGCCAGGTGCTTGGCACACCACGCTACATGGCACCCGAACCGCTGTTGCATCTGCCCTATTCTCCCAGAAGCGATCTTTACTCCCTTGGGGCCATCTTCTACGAGCTCCTCACGCTCCGGCCCCCATTCGAGGGCGAGAGCTTCCTGGAGCTCATTCAAAGCCACCAGGCGCCAGATAGGCCCAGGCCGTCCCGAGTCAACCCGGCGGTCCCTCCCGCCCTCGACACCGTCGTCCTTACGCTCCTGGCGCTCAAGCCCGACGAGCGCTACCCTTCCGCCGAGGCCCTCGGCGCCGTTCTGGACGAGTTCTTGGCGGGGCAAGCCTCTACTCCCCCGCCTACCACAGCCGTCTTATGAAGAGCGTCGGGGCCGGAGACTTCTTCCGGAGGAGCCACCGCAGCCGAAGCGCGCAACTTCACGGAAGCTTCGGCCGTAGTACAACGGTGAGGAAACGTTCGAAAGGAGGCGGCCGTGGTGAAGATCCTGCTCTGGTTCTTGCTGCTGTTCTTCTGCTGGCCGCTGGCCCTGCTGGTGCTGGTGCTCTGTCCCCTTCTCTGGCTGCTCTTCATCCCTTTCCGGGTGGTGGGCATCGCGGTCAAGGGAATGCTGGAGCTGATCGCCGCCGTTGTCACGCTTCCGGCGCGGCTGCTCGGCTACCGCCCCAGCCGGTTCTAAATCGGGTCGTCTCCCCCCACTGATCGCTCTTCTTGGCTGTCCAAAACATATTCAGCTCGCGTGTGTGCGTCTTGCCTTCCGGAGCGGAGCGAAGGATGGCGCGTCCCGGCGCCGATGGGCCTCATGCCAGGAAAGCGAGGCGGCCGCACCGCAAGCGTACTGAATG
>JBMFSH010000009.1:0-101373 GCA_049967655.1 Acidobacteriota bacterium | reverse complement strand
CTATCCGCACTTCGGGTGGCCCCGCTGAGGGGGGGCCGTGCAGTATGGGGTGCGATGAGGAGAGGGTGCTGCCATCTCGCATGAGGCCCATCGGCGCCGGGACGCCGCTTTTCGCTTGCAGCGAAAAGCGAGAAGCGAACTGCTCAATCGTAAGCTGAAATTATATTGATCCATCATCCAACCTGGCGGACCCATTTTGGAAGTAGGCCTCCAGGTCGTTGCGGATCTTGGCCCTGGCCCTGTGCAGGCGCATCTTCACCACGTCCTTGCTGAGCGAAAGCGCTGCCGCCGCCTCCTGGGTATCCAGCCCCTCCAGATCCCGAAGGACCAGTACCGACCGGTAGGCGTCCGGCAGGCTAAGAATCGCCTCCCGGATCTTCTCCTTCACCTCCCCGCCCAGCACCACCTCGTCGGGAAGCCTCTGCCAGGGGGTGTCGGCACGGGCGGGGCCGGGCAGGGCCTCGTCCAGGGTGATCTCCTCCTTGAGGAACTTGGATTGCCGGCGGCGCATGAGACAGGCGTTGGTGGCGATGCGGTAGAGCCATCCCTTGAAGGCCCCGCTCTGCTTGAGGTCGCCGATGGATTCGAAGGTCTTCAGGAGCGTCTCCTGCACGACCTCCCGGGCGTCCTCGGTGTCGCCGCACATGCGGAAGCCGAAGCTGAGCAGCTGCTTGCCGTAGAGGGACAGGAACTCCTCGTAGGCTGCGGGGTCCTTCCTCTTCAGCCGATCGATGAGCTCCTCGGGGACCTGCACCGCTTCACCTCCAGGGAGGGGCAGTATAGAACGCGCGGCCGAGGCCGGACAAGGCGAACTGGTGGAGAGTGGAGGGCCGAGATGGGGCGGTGGCCGGGCGGGGACATGGGGGCCAGGGCGCCGCTACTCCTCGGCATCACGCCGGAAGAATTGTAGCCAGGCGTCCACGTCCACGGCCGTCGCCGAGGGCTTCTCGCCGCCCTCCACACGGCCAGGCCTCATGGAGGCGAAGAACCGGCCGGGAGCGACGATCTGAGCCCGCCGGTCGCGGCAGCGGAGAGCCAGCTCTCGATCGGCCGTCACCACCCGGTCGCCAGGGAGCACCCTCGCCAGGATGGCGGAATCCGCCGTGGCCTTTCCCGCGTAGAGGACCCACACCTTGCCGCGCCGGAGTGTGTGCGCGGCGGCCTCGGGCGGGGGAGGGCCGTCAAAGACCACGACCGAAGGGGAGGGGACTCCTCTCTCCAGCAACCATTCCAGGAACGACTCCCGGCTGCCCTTTTCCGCGTCGCGCCGGAGGAATCCCATGAGGTTGTTGCCGTCGAGGAACCAGGTCACGGCGGCTTACCGCGAGCCCTTGGCCTGGTCCCACGGGGCCACCCGTGGAGAGGAGGCCTGGAGGAAAAAGGAGGGCATGGCTTTCAGGGCCGCATCCGCCGACTCGCGGTCGGGGTAATGGCCCCAAATCACCTCAAAGCAAGAGCGTCCGTGCAAGTCGTAGGGCAGGATGCGATAGTCGTCGCTGGAACCGGCCGCCGCCAACCCCTTCTGGATCGTCTCGGGCTGACAGGCCACCTCGACCTGGATCGTGTAGCCGCCCCGAACGGGGGCCAGCGCCCTTTGGAAGGCCTGGGCCGCCTCGGGGAACCGCCCCTCCTTCAGCAGTTTCCGGGCTTGTTGCAGGCTGGCTGGAGAGGAGATCGGCGGGGCCGTTTTTTCGGCCGGGGGACTCGGCTTGGGGATCGCCGGCCGAGCCGCTGGGGCCACGGGCGCCGGCTTCGGCGCTTCGGCCCGCGAGGCCTCGCCCTTTGTCCCTGAGGTGACGGGGGCTGGGGCGGGCTTCGTGACGGGCGCCGCAGCCGGACTCTCCGCGCTGGCGGCCCCGGAGCCCTTCGCGGGCGACGGAGCCGCCGGCTGGCTGAGGGGTGGAGGCTGGGGAGTCGCAGGCCGGGGGCGCCGCGTCTTGGTGGGGGACACCTCGGGCTGCATGGCCACGTATTCGCCGCCAGCTGAAAAGAAGAAGGCGTACCAAACGGACGCGCCGGCCAGGAGGACCACCACCACGGCCGCCGCGATCCAGAGCCAGCGCCTATTTTTCCGCCGTCTGGGGGCGGCGTTGAAGATCAGGGAGTCCATGGCTGGCGGGGTCGGGGCGGTCCCCGCGGACTGGAGCGGGGGAACGGCCCAATTCGCGGCCGTCTGGGGTTCTATTTCCGCCGGGGGCGCCGGCACGGCGAAGGCCTCCTCCCGCGGGCGGCCCGGTCCGGCAGGGGGGGGCGAAGATTCAAAGGGGAGAGGCTGGAAAAGCGCTGCCCTCTCTTCATCGGGCGGAGCGGGCGGCTGGACGGGCTGTCCGTCGGGAGCCCCTGGCGGCTCTGCCGCGGCCCCTTCGTCCATGGACTCCAGGAAGGAGAGGTCCATCGTTTCCACCGGTGCTTTGCCCTTCGGCGTGGGCGCTATGGCTTGCTGGATGTGCAGGAGACCCAGGCAGGCGAGGCCCATGAGGAAACGGGCGCCGGTGAAGAGGTCCACGTTGGCCGCGTCGCACACCTCGCGGGCGCTGCGCCTGCCGTCCACCTGCTCCAGGATGTGGAGCTCGGCGGGTGTGGGAAGGATCCCCGCCGCGGCCTCCCTCTCCGCCGGGCTCATCTGGAGCGTGGCCGACAGCTGCCCGAGTCCCTGCGAGACCCATTCGCGGCTCGGAATCGACAGGGCCGTGTCCACGATGAAACGCGGGGTCGAAACCGGGAGCCTGGCGAGATTCGGTGGGAGCACCCCCGGCTTGAAGACCGACGTGCCGCTCTCCCAGGCGGCCGCGGAGGAGGCCACGCGACGCATCTGCTCGACGAGAGCGTCCAGGAGGTCTTCGGAGGCCAGGAACCCGAGCTCCACCAGCGTCCTGCCGATGGTTCGGCCCTCCTTCTTTTCGGTGGCGAGCTCGAGCTGCTCCTCGGAGAGCTTGCCCTTGTCGATGAGGATCTGCGTGAACTTGTCCTCCGGGGCATTGGAGGCGGCGAAGATGATCTGCCCGTCCTGGGCGTACAGGAATTTGCTGATCGCATCCCTCTGAAGCACGAGGGTCCCCGTCTCCTTGCCCTGATAAATCTCCCCCAGAATCGTCAGCAGTTCGCCGACCTTGAGCGATCTCGCAGCCTGGACCATTCGGACCTCCCGCACCGGCTATTATTTTGGCGGAGGCTCTCTGCTGTCAAGGAAAAGGGGCCGTGCTATCCTTTACGGCTATGGTGGTGGAACGGGGATCCCGCCTGCTCGTGATCCGGCTCTCCTCCCTGGGCGATGTGGCCAGGCTCTTGCCGTGCCTCCATTCGCTGAGGGTTAGCGGACACCTGGCGCGGCTGGACCTCGCCGTGGAGGATCGCTTCGCGCCGCTGCTGGAGCTCTTTCCCGTGGTGGACCGGGTGGCAGCCTACCCGCGGCGCAATGGGGGACTGGGCTATGGGCCCCTGGCGTGGGCCCGCGCCATGGGCTCCTACCTCACGGACCTCAGGGCGGCCGGCTACGACTGGTCCGTGGACCTGCACGGCATCCTGCGGTCCGCCCTCCTGGGACAGGTCTCGGGGGCTGCCCGCACGGCCGGCTACGCCCGCGGCTTCGGAAAAGAGGGCAGCCATCTCCTCTACGATGTGCCCCTGACCTGCGGCGCGACGCCCCGCATCTCCCGCTATGCGCGCTACGCTGGGGCCATGGCGGCACTGGGCCTTCCGGGGCCGGCGGGGGGTTATCTCTCGCCCCTGGTGCGGGAGGGCGACCGGGCGGAGGTGGGGCGGTTTCTGGAAGGACGAGGACTGGCGCCCCGGAGCTTTCTATTCGCCTTTATAGGGACGAGCCGAGCCCAGGCTTACAAGCGCTGGCCGCTGGAGCGGTTTCTGGAGCTGGCCTCCCTGGTTTGGGAGGGCATGCACCTTCCGACCGTGGTGGGATGGGGTCCGGATGAGGCGCAGCAGGTGGCCGCGCTGCCTTCGCGGGAGTACCTGCACGTCGTCCCCACCTGGTCTCTCCCCCAGCTGCTGGAGTGCATCAGGAGCTCGGCCGCATTCGTGGGGGCGGACACGGGCGCCATGCACCTGGCGGCGCTCATGGGGGTGCCCACGGTGGCTCTGCTGGGGCCCACGGATCCGGTGCTCAACGAGCCATGGGGCCGGAGGGCGAAGGTCGTCTACCGTCCCGGAATCCATACGCCCTGCTCGGGGCCGGGCTGCGATCATCGCTCCTGCATGGGGGCCATCGGGGCCCAAGAGGTTTTCGATAGCTTGAAGGAGGTCCTGGCGCCGGAGGGCCAATCCGTCGTCGATTCGGGCCGTTGACCTTAGGGAGACAAGCATGAGGGACCAAGGGCTTGCCTTCTGGACCGACTCCCACTGCCACCTCGCCATGGAGGAGTTCGACGCCGACCGGAGCGCCGTCCTGGAGCGCGCCGAGGGGGCCCGCGTCGGGCGCATGCTGGCGGTGGGCACCAAGCCCGAGGACTGGCCGGGCTGCGCGGCCCTGGCCGACGGGAAGCGGCTCCGGGCCACGGCCGGCCTCCATCCCCACGAGGCTTCGCGATGGAGCGAACCGGTGGCGAGGGCTCTCGGCGAGGCTCTGAACGGGCAGTGGGTGGTGGCGGTGGGGGAGATCGGGCTGGATTACCATTACGACCTTTCGCCCCGGGCCGTCCAGCGCGCGGCCTTCGAGGCTCAGGTGGCCCGGGCGATGGAGAGAGGTCTGCCGGTGGTGGTCCACTCCCGCAAGGCCTTCGAGGACACGGTGGCTGTCCTCAGGGGAGCGGGCGCCGCCCTGGCCGGGGTCATCCACTGCTTTACGTACGGCCCGAGGGAGGCGGAGATCCTTCTGGATATAGGCCTGCACCTCTCCTTCTCGGGCATCGCCACCTTCCCCAAGGCCCCCGAAATTCGGGAGGCGGCCGCTCTGACCCCCTCCGACAGGATGCTCGTGGAAACCGATGCCCCCTACCTGGCGCCCGTTCCATACCGGGGCAAGCGCTGCGAGCCGGCCCACGTGGCTGACGTGGGGCGCCACTTGGCGGGACACCTGGGACGGGACCTATGGGAGTTCGCCCGCCTCACCTCGGACAATGCCGCCCGCCTGTTTGGTTGGGGATCGCTGAATGGTGAAGAGCGAAAGAAGGGGATCGGACCGCTCGCCGGTACCCGGCTCCCGGGGAGACCTTGAACAATAGGCCCCATAAAAAGAGATGGACGGCCGGAATGGGGGGGTATTCCGGGCCGTCCAACGAATACTCGGCAGTACGTTGAGAGAGCCGCCGAGCACCCTAAATATAGCACTTTTTACTTAAAAAATCACCCCTTGCGCTCACCCCCCGTTCTGGACGGCCAGAAGGGCGGCTGGATCAGCAGGGAACCCGCAGGTTGCCGGATCGCGGGGAGGGGCTCACGAGATAGGCTCCCGGCGCTCTCCGTGGCCCTTGAGGATGGGTTTCATTCGCCGCGGCGCCCCTCACTTTTCCCTCACGGCCTCCTGGGCGCGTACCGTCACCACGGGGCAGGGGGCCTTGCGGATCACCCGCTCGGCGGTGGAGCCCAGCAGGACGTGCGCCATACCCGTGTAGCCGTGCGTGCCGATGACGATGGCGTCCGCCCTGGTCTCCTCGGCGACCCTGCACACCTCCAGCGAGGCGCGGCCACGCTCCACCTTCACCTCGACGGCGTCGGCCGGCAGGTCGAGGGTGCCGGCCAGCTCGGTTAGAGCCTTCCGGGAACGCTCCACGAGCTGGTCCTCCAGCTCGCCCGCATTCACGGGGCCCAGGGTGAAGTCGGCGGGGGCGATGATGGGCTCCACGACATACAGGAGCACGAGCCTCCCGCCGCAGGCCTTGGTCAGGTCGCATGCCAGGCGAAGGGCTCCCCGGGACACCTCGGAGAAATCGACGGGGCACAGTATCTTCTTCCACTGGAACATGTGAGCCTCCCTTTTGATAGAATATAGCACCGGAAGCGACGTTCGGACCACGCGGAGGGCCGCGGGCCCCAGGAGGGAGGCAGGTGCCATCGTGAACAGCCGATTTCTGAACGCATGCCGGCAGCAGCCGGTGGACACCACCCCCATCTGGATCATGCGCCAGGCGGGACGCTATTTGCCCGAGTACCGCTCAACCAGGGCGAAGGCAGGGGATTTCCTCACCCTCTGCAAAACCCCCGACCTGGCCTGCGAGGTGGCGCTCCAGCCCGTGCAGCGACTCGGCGTGGACGCGGCCATCCTCTTTTCGGACATCCTCATCCCCGTCGAGGCCATGGGGATGGGGCTGCGCTTCACCGAAGGCGAGGGCCCCCAGCTCGAACCGGTGCGCAGCCAGGCCGACCTGGCCCGTCTGCACGTGCCCGACCCGGTGGCCGAGACGGGCTTCGTCATGGACGCCGTGCGGGCCATCCGGCGGGCGCTGCCACCGGGAATACCCCTCATCGGCTTTTCGGGCGCGCCCTTCACGCTGGCGAGCTATATGGTAGAGGGGGGGACTTCGCGCAATTTCCGGCACGTGCTCGGCTGGCTCTACGAGGACCCGGCGGGGCTGGGCCGCCTGCTGGACCTGCTCACGGAGACGGTGATTCTCTACCTCAAGGCGCAGGTGGAGGCCGGCGCCCAGGCGCTCCAGCTCTTCGACACCTGGGCCGGGGTCCTCTCGCGGCGGCAGTATCGCGAGGTGGCCGCTCCGGCTGCGGCGCGCATCGCGGCGGCCCTCAAGGGGCTGGGCGTCCCGCTGATCCTGTACGTGAACGGCTCGGCGCCCTTTCTGGAAGAGATGGCCGGCACGGGCGTTGATGTGATCTCGGTGGACTGGCGCGTCTCCCTCGGCGAGGCGGCCCAGCGAACGCGCGGAGCGACGGCCCTCCAGGGCAACCTCGATCCCATGGCCCTCTACGCCCCGCCGAAGATCTTGGAGCGCGAAGCGGCCCGGGTCCTCGCCGAGGCTCCGGCGGTGGGACACGTCTTCAACCTGGGTCACGGCATCCAGCCCGATACGCCGGTGGAGTCGGCCGTAGGGCTGGTGGAGGTGGTCCACAGGCTCGGGAGAAGAGAAATTTGAAGAGTCACCACGGCGGCGCGACGACAGCGAGATGGGGCAGGGAACCTCCCTATGGAGAAAAAGCCCGGGTTTTTCTTCCCGCAGACGCTTCTTCGTGCCGTGTTTTTGGATCGTTTGCCTGAGGAGTTCGAGATGTCCGAGCGCTGGGATCCGCCCGTCTTCCACAAGGAGATCATCCTCAAGTATGACAAGCCTGGGCCCCGGTATACCTCCTACCCCACGGCGCCCTATTTCCACGAGGGGTTCGACGGGCAGGCCTACGAGCGCGTCATCGAGGAGACCAACCGCGAGGCCGCTCCCCCGCCGCTCTCGCTCTACTTCCACCTTCCCTTCTGCCAGTCCGTCTGCTACTTCTGCGGCTGCAACGTCACCTTCACGAAGGACCGCACCCTCGGCGACCTCTACGTGGACCACGTGCTGAGGGAGATGGACACCCTGGCCAGCCGTATGAAACCGGGCCGGAGGGTCGTCCAGCTCCATTGGGGAGGTGGGACGCCCACGTTCATCCCGGCGAAAGTGCTCGAGCGATTGTGGGCTGGCATCAAGGCCCGCTTTGAGCTGGCGCCGGACGCGGAGATCGGTGTGGAGATCGATCCCCGAGAGGTGAGCGAGGAGCATCTCGCCCTGTTCGCCCAGGCCGGCTTCAACCGCATTTCGATGGGGATCCAGGACTTCGACCCTCAGGTTCAAAGGGCGGTCCATCGCATCCAGCCCGAGGAGCTCACGCGCCGCGTCTTCGACCGGTGCAGGGCCCTGGGCATGGAGTCCATCAACGTGGACCTCATCTACGGCCTTCCCTACCAGAGCCGGGAGCGCTTCAGGGACACGGTGGAGAAGATCACCGCCATGGGACCGGACCGCATCGCCGTCTTCAACTTCGCCTACCTGCCGGAGATGATCGGCCACCAGAAGGCGATCCCGAAGGAGGCCCTCCCCTCCCCATCGGAGAAGCTCTCCATCCTGGAGATGGTGGTGGAACGGTTTACCACCGGCGGCTACGCCTACATCGGGATGGACCACTTCGCCCGGCCTACCGACGAGCTCTGCGTAGCGCTTCGAAATCGTACGCTCTACCGGAACTTCCAGGGCTACACCACGAAGGCCGGCTGCGACCTCTACGGGATCGGCGTGACCTCCATCGGCCAGGTGGGCCGCTGCTACGCCCAGAACGCCAAGGAGCTGGGCGACTACCAGCGGCGCATCCGGGAGCGGGGGCTCGCCGTCTTTCGGGGAGTGCTCCTGACGGACGACGACGTCATGCGGCGCGATGTCATCACCCGGCTCATGTGCCACTTCGTGCTCTACAAGGCCGAGATCGAAGAGCTCTATGGAATCCGCTTCGACGAAACCTTTGCCGATGCCCTCGAGGAGCTCAAGCCCATGGAGGCGGACGGCCTCGTCTCCCTCTACCCGGATCGGATCGAGGTCTGCCCCCTGGGCCGTCTCCTCGTGCGCAACATCGCCATGCCCTTCGACGCCTACCTGCGCAGGGCGGGCGAGGCCAAACGGTTTTCGAGGACGGTGTGAGCGGGATGCCGGGATGGCGCACGCGGGGAATTTGCCCTCATCTCCCCATCTCGAACCTTCCGGGAGCGCCGGGATGAAGCGTGACGAGAAACCTCGTGTGGCCGAGGCCGATTCCCCCCATCTCCCCATCTCCCCATCTCCTCATCCCGATCCTTCGAAAGCCTTCCCCACCGCGGTCCTGCTGATGAACTACGGCGGGCCCACGCGGGCTGAGGACTGCCGGCCCTACCTGCGCAACATCTTCATGGACCCGGATCTCATCCCCATTCCCGGGCTGGTCAGACCGCTCGTGGCCTCCCTCGTCTCCCGCCGCAGAGCCCCCGTCCTCGCCAGGAACTACGAGGCCATGGGCCAGTTCAGCCCCACTCTGGAGGAGACGACGGCTCAGGCGAAGGCTCTGGAGGGCGCCCTCGGCGAAGGATTTTGCTGTTTCGTCGGGATGCGTTACTGGAAGCCCTACATCGCGGAGGTCTGCCGGGAGATCAAGGCGTCAGGGTTTGCGAGGATCGTGCTCCTTCCCATCTACCCCCACGAGTCCGTCACCACCACCATTTCCTCCATCCATGAGGCCCGGCGAGCCTTGAAGAGGCTCCATTACGGCGGGGAGATCCTGGATGTGCGCTCCTTCTGGGAGGAGGAGGGCTACCTGGGGAGCCTCTCGGACCGGGTGCGGGAGGCCCTCTCGCGCTCGCCCGACGGCACCCGCGTCCTCTTCTCCTCGCACGGCCTTCCCGTCTCCGTGGCGGCGAGGGATCCCTACCCGGGCCAAGTACTCGATACGGTGCTTGCCGTGAGCCAGAGGGTGGGCCTCGCGCTGGAGCCCATCGACCTGCCTGGCGTGACTCCGCGGAGCTTTCCTCCGAGGAGGGGCGCTCAACTGTCCGCTGCCCTGGCCTGGCAGAGCAAGGTGGGCCCCATGAAGTGGCTGGAGCCCTCCGTGGAGAAGGTTCTGGAGCACTGGGCGGAGGAGAAGGTCCGCCACATCGTGCTCGTGCCCGTGGCCTTCGTCAACGAGCACAGCGAAACGCTTTACGAATTGGACGTTCTCTACGGGGGCATGGCCAGAAAGCTGGGTATGACCGTGGACCGGCTGCCGACCCTCGGCACGGACCCCGCCTTCATGGAGGGGCTGGCCGGGCGGGTCCGCAGGGCGGCCCAGTCGCCCGGGTCATCGCCGTGAGCCCCGGTAGGAGCGCTTTCTAGAGCGCGCTGCGGACCGAGAAAGAGATGGTCCGGAGGCGGGAGGATCAGTCTTTTCTGACGGAAAGGTGGTGGTCTCGTGGGCGTCGTTGACGTGGCGGTGTTGGGTGGCGGCATCAGCGGTCTCAGCGCCGGTTTTCTGCTCCATCGGAAGGGGTACCGGGTCGCGGTGCTGGAGCGTTCGGAGCGGGCCGGGGGGTGCATCACCACGTGGGCCAGGGACGGCTTCCTTTTCGAGCTGGGTCCCAACACCGTCCTGAACAACGCCTTCGAAATCGACGGGCTCTGCGAGGCCGCGGGCATCCTCGGACAGCGGCTGACGGCCGCGCCGGCGGCCAAGCGGCGGTTCATCGTCAGAGGGGGGAAGCTGGTGGCCCTCCCCGGGGGACCCCTCGGCTTCCTCGGCACGAGCCTCTTCTCGTGGCGGGCCAAGCTGCGACTGCTCAGGGAGCCCTTCATCCCCCCCGCCCCGCCCGAGGACGAGGAGTCCATCGCCCGTTTCGTGAGGCGACGGCTGGGGCAGGAGATGCTGGACTACGCCGTGGGCCCGTTCGTCTCGGGCGTCTACGCGGGCGATCCCGAACGCCTCTCCATCCGACACGCGACGGGCAAGATCTACGCCCTGGAGAGGGACTACGGGAGCCTCATCAAGGGGGCCGTGCGCAAGCGGAAGGGGCCGGCGCCCGCGGGCGGCCTGTTCTCCTTCCCCAGAGGGCTGGCCTTCCTGCCCGAAAGCCTGGCCCAGGGACTGGGCGAAAGCTTCCTCACGAACACCGCCGTGGCCGCCGTGGAGAGGAAGGGGGACACCTTCCTCGTGACCGCCGCGGAGAGGAACGGCTCCAGCCTTACCGTGGAGGCCCGCGCCGTGGTGTGCGCCCTGCCCGCCAAGGCCGCGGCCCTCGCGCTCAATCCGCTGGACAGGGAGTTCCCGCGCCTTGTCCTGGATCTGCCTTACGCCGACGTGGCCCTCGTCTGCATGGGCTTTCGCAGGGAGGACGTGGACCATCCCCTCGATGGGTTCGGCTTCCTCGCCCCGGAGGTGGAGCGCCGCTTCGTCCTCGGTTGCCTGTTCTCTTCGAGCCTCTTCCCGGGACGCGCTCCCGAAGGCCACGTGGCCCTCTCCGCCTTCGTGGGCGGAGCCGTTCACCCGGAGCGCGCCTCCGAGGGCGAGGGACCGCTTCTAGAGAAGGTCCTCGCAGACCTCACGCCCCTCCTCGGCCTCGGGGGCCGGCCCGTGGTGACCCGCGTGGAGGCCTGGCGCCCCGCCATCCCCCAGTACAACCTGGGCCACGGCGCCCTCAAGGAGGCAGCGGCGCGGTTCGAGCAGGCCGTCCCCGGGCTCTACCTCTCGGGCAATCTGCTCCACGGCGTCTCCGTCGGCAACTGCATCCAAAACGCCACCGCCGTCGCCGAGCGCGTCCACTCCTACCTATCGCCGTGAGGCGGTGGCGTGTCGAAGGGGTGTGGGGGAACGGGGAGGTTCCCCCACGGCGAAGGACGTCCCGCGAAAGGGCAGGGGGAAGCAGGCCGCGAAGCGGCCGCTGAAGGGGGCGAGCTGACGCCCCCGTCAGGGAGCGCGCCCCCGCGCGACGCAGGCCGGCCGGGCCTCTTCGCCGGGGACGAGCAGGCGCTCTCACGGAGGCCTGCCGACCCGCCTGCTTTCGCGCAAGTGCTTGCTTAGCCTGGAATTGACCCCAACTTTTGCGGTCGGTATACTGCTCACTTAGCAGAGGGGGTACTGATGCCGGTTCAACCGACTGAATGGATTTGGATGAACGGGGAATTCGTTCCCTGGAAAGAGGCCAAGATTCACGTGCTCTCCCACGTGATTCATTACGGAACCAGCGTGTTCGAGGGGATCCGCTGCTACAAGACCCCGAAGGGCTCGCAGGTGCTGAGGCTGAGGGACCACATCCGGCGGCTCTTTGATTCGGCCAAGATCTATCGGATGGAGATTCCCTACAGCATCGACGACTACTGCGAGATCTGCCTTGAGGTGATCCGGCGGAACAAGATGGAGGCCTGCTACATCCGTCCCGTCGTGTACCGCGGGTACGGCGACGTGGGGGTGAACCCCTTCGGTTGCCCGGTGGAGACAGCGGTGGCGGTCTGGGACTGGGGGGCCTACCTGGGGCCCGAGGCCCTGGCCAAGGGGGTGGACGTGTGCGTCTCCACCTGGTCGAGGATGGCGCCCAACACGCTCCCGGCCATGGCCAAGTGCGCCGCCAACTACATGAACAGCCAGCTCATCAAGATGGAGGCGTTGATGGGGGGCTACGTGGAGGGCATCGCCCTGGACGTGAATGGCTCGGTGAGCGAGGGGTCGGGAGAAAACATCTTCGTGATCCGCAATGGCACGGTGTACACCCCCTCCCTCAACCACTCCGTGCTACCGGGAATCACCAGGGACGGCGTCCTGACCCTGCTTCAAAAGGAGCTGCACAAGGAGATCCGCCACCAGGCCATCCCGAGGGAGATGCTCTACATCGCCGACGAGATCTTCTTCGCCGGCACGGCCGCCGAGATCACGCCGGTGGCCACCGTGGACCGCCTCCCCGTGGGCTCCGGCCGCCGGGGGCCGGTCACCGAGGCCGTCCAGAAGCGCTACCTTGAAATCGTGACGGGACAGGCCGAAGATATCTACAACTGGCTTACGCCTGTAAGGAGCTGAGGCCCGGGCCGGCGGCGGAGCCGGCAGGATAGGGGCGGCACTCCGAGAGTCGGCCGACGGGAGCCTGCGGCATGGCCCTGGCCGGGGAGTCAGGGAGGAGGGCGCGTCATGCACATCAACGACCTTTTGAAGGTGGCCATCGACCAGGGGGCGAGCGACCTGCACCTCAAGGTCGGCTCGCACCCGGTGATCCGAGTGGACGGCCAGCTCCGCTCCCTGCCGGAACAGAAGCGCCTCATGCAGGAAGACACCATCGCCATGGCCTTCTCCATCATGGACGCGAAGCAGAAGGAGAAGTTCAAGACCAACCTGGACCTGGATATAGCCTATTCGGTGCCGGGCCTCGGGCGCTTCCGCGTGAACATCTTCCAGCAGCGCGGCACGGTGGGCATCGTCTGCCGCGTCATCCCCATCGGCATCAAGACGATCCGGGACCTGATGCTGCCGCCCGTCCTCGAAAAGATCGCATCCGAGCCCCGGGGCCTGGTGCTCTGCACCGGGACCACGGGCTCGGGTAAGTCCACCACCCTCGCGGCCATGATCGACCAGATCAACGCCACGCGGACCGAGCACATCATCACGGTTGAAGACCCCATCGAGTTCCTGCACCGCGACAAGAAATCCATCGTGAACCAGCGGGAGGTGGGGATCGACACGCGCAACTTTGCGGCGGCCCTACGTTCGGCCCTCCGCGAGGACCCCGACGTCATCCTCGTGGGGGAAATGCGGGACTACGAGACCATCGAAACGGCCCTCCTGGCCGCCGAGACGGGCCACCTGGTCCTCTCCACCCTCCACACGCTGGACGCCACCGAGACCATCACCCGCATCATCTCCGTCTTCCCTCCGCACCAGCAGAAGCAGGTCCGGCTCCAGCTCGCGGCGGTCCTGAGGGCCGTGGTTTCTCTCCGCCTGCTGCCGAAGGCCGACGGCAAGGGACGCGTGCCGGCGGTGGAGGTGATGATCGCCACGGCCACCATCCGGGACTGCGTCGAAAACAAGGAGAAGACCAAGCTCATCCGGGATTACATCGAGCAGGGCTTCAGCCAGTACGGCATGCAGACCTTCGACCAGTCCCTCCTCTTCCTTTTCAAGAACGGCCACATCACCCTGGAGGAGGCGCTGCGAAGGGCCACGAACCCCGACGACTTCCGGCTGAAGATCGCCGGCGTCCACTCCACGGCGGACATGGCCAGGGAGCAGATGGAAGCCGTCGAGACGCCGGGACAGGCAGGCATGCCCCCCTCTTTTGTCAAGTATTGATGGGCACAGGCGGACCGCAACCGTCGGCGGCCCGGCGGGCCGCCGAACGGCTCCTGGGGAGACGGGAGCACGGTCGGGAAGAGCTCAAACGCAAGCTGTTGAGGCGTGGATTCCCCCACGAGGAGGTCCGGCTGGCCCTGGATGAGCTTCAGGCTAGGGGGCTCCTGGACGATCCCCGGTGCGCGGAGGCGTTGGCACGTTTCGAGCTGGAGCGCGGGCACGGACTGGCGTACATCCGCGCCAAGCTGCGCCAGCGAGGGCTCTCCGGGGAGGAGGGATTGCCGGGGCCCGAGGCGGAGGCGGCCTCCTTGAGCGCCCTGCTGAGGCGGCGGGGAATCAACCGCAAATCGTTGACAGAACCCAAGGAACGAGCCAAAATCGTTCGCTTCCTGAGGGGAAGGGGCTACAGCGGCGCGGCCCTGGCCGCGGTGCTCGGTTCCCTCCCGGAAGAGGAGTGAGCGCGAAGGCGCGCCATCGCAAGACCAGACCGAGGAAGAGGGCAAGTCATGACCGGCAATGAGATCCGATCGGCATTCCTGGCGTACTTCGAGGAAAGGGGACACCGCGTGGTGCGCTCCTCCTCGCTGATTCCCGCAGGAGACCCCACCCTGCTCTTTTCCAACGCGGGGATGAACCAGTTCAAGGACGTCTTCCTCGGCAAGGAGAAACGGGACTACCGACGGGCCACCTCCAGCCAGAAGTGCGTCCGGGCTGGGGGCAAGCACAACGACCTGGAGAACGTGGGGCGTACGGCCCGGCACCACACCTTCTTTGAGATGCTCGGCAATTTCTCCTTCGGGGACTACTTCAAGGAGGGCGCCATCGACTTCGCGTGGGAGTTCCTCACTGAGGTGTGCGGCCTGAGTGCGGAGCGCATGGTGGCCACCATCTTTAATGGCGAGAACGGGATTCCCCGCGACGAGGATGCCCGCCGGTACTGGTCCAAACACCTACCTCAGGAGCGAATCCTCGAACTGGGAGCGCACGACAACTTCTGGTCTATGGGTGATACGGGACCGTGCGGGCCGTGCTCGGAGGTCCACTACTTCCAGGGAGACCAGCTCCCGTGCGTCGAGGAGGCGTCGGGGCGGCGCTGCCTGGGGGTGGCCTGCGAGTGCGACCGCTGGATCGAGATCTGGAACCTCGTCTTCATGCAGTACAACCGCGACGAGAGGGGGGCCTTCGAACCCCTGCCCGCCCCCTGCGTGGACACGGGGATGGGATTGGAGCGCCTGACCGCCGTCATGCAGGGTAAGCTGTCCAACTACGACACGGACCTCCTCCAGCCCCTCATCCAGTCGGCCGCGGCCATGTGCGGAGTTCCCTATGGGAAAGCGGATGAGAGCGACGTCTCTCTGCGCGTCATCGCGGACCACGCCAGGGCCGCCACCTTCCTCATTGCCGACGGGGTGATCCCCTCCAACGAGGGGCGTGGCTACGTGCTGCGCAAGATCCTGCGGCGGGCCCTTCGCCACGGCAAGAAGCTCGGCATTGAGAAGCCCTTTCTGAAAGATCTGGTGGGTGTCGTCTGCGACGAGTTGGGTGCCGCCTATCCCGAGATCGTGGAGGGGCGCAAGACCGTCGAGACCGTCATCCTCATGGAGGAGGAGTCCTTTGCCTCCACCCTGTCGGTGGGGCTCAAAAAGCTCCTGGAGGTGACGGCGGCCCTCACCCCTCCCAAAAACAAGGCGATCCCGGGCGAGGCGCTCTTCAAGCTCTACGACACCTTCGGCTTCCCCATGGACCTGGCGGAGGACATCGCGCGCGAACAGGGCCTAAGCCTGGACATGGCTGGCTTCGAGGCCTGCATGGAGCGCCAGCGCGAGCTGGCCCGGCAGTCCTGGAAGGGTGAGATGGACACCCAGGACTACCGAGGCCTCTCGGAGCAGGGCATTACCAGCCACTTCGAGGGCTACGTCACCACGAGAACGGAGGGGGCTCGGTGCCTGCTCATTCTGAAGGCGGGGGAGCGGGTTCCCTCCGCCGTCGCGGGGGAGAGCGTGGAGCTGGTCTTTGACCGCACGCCCTTCTACGGGGAGAGCGGCGGACAGGTGGGCGACGTGGGCCACATCCGCGCCGAGAACGGCGTCTTTCGCGTGAGGGACACGCAGAAGCCCACCCCCTGGCTCATCTTTCACCGGGGTGAGGTGCTCACGGGCGAGATCAGGGAGGGCGATACAGCCACCCTGGAGGTGGATGCCCACGCTCGCGCCGCCACCATGGCCCACCACACGGCCACGCACCTCCTGCACGCGGCGCTGCGCCAGAAGCTGGGCCTCCACGTGAAGCAGGCCGGTTCCCTCGTGGCTCCGACGCACCTGCGCTTCGACTTCCACCACTTCGCCCCCGTGGAGAGGGAGCTGCTGGGGGGCATCGAGGAGTGGGTCAACGAAGCCATCCTGGAGGACGCGGTGGTCCGCACCGAGGTCATGCCCCTCGAGGAGGCGGTAAATTCCGGCGCCATGGCGCTCTTTGGCGAGAAGTACGGGGAGGAGGTCCGCGTGGTATCCGTGCCGGGCTTCTCCAGGGAGCTGTGCGGCGGGACTCACGTGGCGAGTACGGGGCGCATCGGCCTCTTCAAGATCACCTCCGAGCACTCGGTCTCCGCGGGCATCCGCCGCATCGAGGCGGTGGTTCACATGCCGGCCTACCGCTTCCTGAAGGCCCAGGAGGGCATCCTGCACGCCGCCAGCGCCCAGCTCAACATGCCCTTCGACCGCGTGCCCATTCAGGTCGAACAGCTGCTGGCCGACAACAAGCGGCTGGAGAGGGAGGTGTCCAAGCTCCGCCTCCAGCTCGCCAGCGGCTCGGCCCCCGACGAGGAGGTTCAGGAGGTACAGGGGATCAAGCTCCTGGTGCGCCGAGTCGAGGGCCTCAGCCCGTCGGAGGTCAAGAACCTCGCCGACACCCTGCGCGACCGCATCAAGACCGGCGTCGTGGTCATCGGCAACCGGCTCGGGGACAAGGCCAGTCTCACCGTGGCCACCACCAAGGACATGCTCGACCGCATGAAGGCCGTGGACCTGGCCCGTCCGCTGGGCAAAATCATCGGCGGCGGAGGCGGAGGAAAGCCCGACCTAGCCGAGGCGGGGGGCAAGCTCGTCGAAAAGCTAGACGAGGCCCTGCACTCCGCCAGGGAGAAGCTGGAGGAGATCCTGAAAAAGTAGAGCCGGGGAGTCGGCGCCACCCAGCGCCAACGGGCAGGGAA
The DNA here is from genome assembly GCA_049967655.1 of Acidobacteriota bacterium. Classification (GTDB taxonomy): domain Bacteria; phylum Acidobacteriota; class UBA4820; order UBA4820; family DSQY01; genus DTPS01. Next base: position 84,467 of record JBMFSH010000009.1, on the reverse strand, counting down.
AAACCAAAGGGCCGCCCCCCGCGGGCGGCCCTTCCTGCATCTCCACTTGCCGGGTGAACCTCAGTTGATCAGGATCACCATGGTCCTCTCGGCCTTGAACTTGTCCTTGTTCAGGATCTTGACTTCGCCCGCCAGGCCGTCGGGCGAGATGGTGTAGGTATAATCCACGTTGATCTTGAAGGTGACGCCCGGGGCGATCTTGACCTTCTTGATCGCCTTCACCCCCGCCTGCTGGGCCGTGAAGGTGATCGTGTCCCCGCTGCGCAGGTCCAGGTGGTCCGGGAAGTTGGCTTCGTCGAACTTGGCCAGGCGCGGCTGCCCATACCACGGGTCCTGAACCAGCCCCTCCTTCACCATGGTCTGCCGGTCGCCCACCTTGTAGAAGATCGAGTTGAGACGGGCCTTCAAGTCGTCCGAGAGGCTCTGAAGGTCGTTCATTTTCTTGAGCAGGTCTTCCCGCTCGGCCTGGAGCATGGCCACGTCCTGGTTGAGCTGGTCGCGCTTCTTCTCCAGGTCCGCCACCTGCTCCGTGAGCGTGGCCTTGTCCTTGGCCAGGCGGTCACGCTGCGAGATGGCCTCGTTCTTGGCCGAGACGAGCTGCTGCTTGGCCCTCTGGATGACGCGGTAGGGACTGATGGAGGCGTCGCCCTGGGTCACGAAGGTTCCGTAGACGCCGTTGTCGTAGAAGTTCCATACCTTGAAACCGGGCACCAGCTCGTCCATGAGGTTGACCCTCTCCACGAGCTTCTTGGCCGTGGCAGGGTCGAGTCCCTTCTCCTTCGTGAGGAAGTTCATGGCGATGTCGTAATGGCGCTCGCCCGGTTTCACGACCACGGCGGAGGGCAGCTTCTTTTCGAGGTCCTGGATCTGAACGCGGAGGTCCTCCACCTCCTTCTGCTTGCCGAGGATGTCGGTGATCAGGTCCTTGTAGCCGATGCCCTCCTCCTTCTGGAGCTTCTGCTCAAGAAGGGCTTTCTGTTCCGGCGTGAGGCTCTGGCCCATGACTGTCCCCACGTCCTTGCCGCCCTCTTGCACGTACTTCTGCAGGAGCTGGTTCATCTGCTCCTGTTTCTTGTCCACGTCCTGCTCGAGCTTGGCGATCTTCTGCGCCGTCTCCATCTGGCTGGAGACCTCTTTCGATTCCTTCTTGCCGCAAGACAGGGTCAGGAGAAGGCCGAACACCATCAAAATGGCTGATAGTCGTCTCATAAGAGCTCCCTCCACGCCAACGAGTATAATCCTTCGAGCCTCACCTGTTAATGCCTTGGGCTAGAGAATACAGGAGAATGCTGCCCGCCGCGGCCACGTTCAGGGAATCCCACCCCGCTTCCATGGGAATCCCGACGAGGGCATCCGCCGCGGTCCGGATGGGCTCGGAAAGGCCCCTGCCCTCGTTGCCGACGGCGAGGGCCCACGGGCCTAGGACCGGCTCCCTGTCCCAGGCGGCAAGGCCTCCCGCCTCAGCGGCGAGGAGAGCCACGCCGTGGCTGGATTTCCACCTCAGGAAATCCTTCGCGTCGGTGGCCACCAACGGGATGTGCAAGGCGGCCCCGGCGCTTCGGGAGAGCGCTGTGGGGCGGAAGGGATCTGCCGTGCCGGGCCCGACGAAGGCGCCCGCCACCCCGAAGGCCCGGGCGGAGCGGACCAGAATGCCCACGTTGACGGGATCTTGGACCGCGTCCAGGTAGAGGAACCGATCACCCGGCCTGGGCCTTGGCCAAGACGGATCACGCCGGATTCCCAGGGCCAGAACTCCCTCCGGAGAGGGAGCAGTCCCCAGGCGCCGGAGAAGGGCCGCGGGGCAGAGGAAAACGCGCTCCTCCAAGGTTCCCAGGGTGGTCTGCCAGCGCTGCCAATGGTCCTCGTCCACGAGGACGCACTCCAGCGGCCATTCAACGGCCAGCGCCTCCCGAAGCAGGTGCCGGCCTTCGAGCAGGAAGTGCCCCGCCTCCTCGCCCTGCGCCGCCGAACGAACCTTCTTGGCGATCGGGTTCTGCGGGGAGGTGATGCGTTTGATCTGCATTCGGGTCAAAACATGGTGCCGAAGGGGGGACTCGAACCCCCACACCCTTTCGGGTACCACCCCCTCAAGATGGCGTGTCTGCCAGTTCCACCACTTCGGCACTGGGGGTCATTTCGCTGACTTCTCAGGCGCCTTGGGCGCCGGGGTTCCCGCAGGAACCGTCGAACCGGCCTTGCTTTGGGGAGCAGCCGCAGGCTTGGCCTCCGTGGCGCCTGCGGCCTGTGACTTCTTAGCCTCGGGCGCGGCGGGGGGCGCTTCCACGGGGACCGGCTTTGCCGGAGCCGTCTGCTTGGTCACGGGAAGTGAAGTCTCCATGATGTTCCGCTGCTTCAGGTTCGTCACCACCACCAGAACGATGGAGAGGAGCATGAAGAGGATCGCCAGGGCGGACGTGAGCTTCTGCAGGAAGGTGGCCGACCCTCTGGCGCCAAAGGCGGTCTGTGAAGAGGCCCCGCCGAAGGCTGCCGCCAAATCACCACCCTCGCCGGGTTGCAACAGGATGATGCCGATCAGAAGCAGGCAGTCCAGGATGTAAACGATCCATAGCAGAGTCACCATTAGAAATCCTCGCCCTTTCGTAATTGCGCCCCCGAAAAAGCGCTGGACTAGATTAACGCAAAGGACGGACGCGGTCAAGGGCCCGGGGGGCCCCCGGGGCACCCCCAATTCCGCGATGAAGCGAGGAAAAGGTGCGGCAAGGCTTATCCAGCCATGGATTGCGAGCTGGGGCAGCTTATCTGAAAGGGGCCGTTTTATCCCGTTCCGCTTAAGTGCTTACTCGCTTAATCGTCATCGGGAAGCCGCCGTCAGGCGGCGGCCCCCACATCGACGGAAATTGCATCGCGGAATTTGGGGGCTCCAAATCCGCGTAGGAGGCATGACCCACCATCCATCCTCCCCCATCATGGTATGATAGCCGACGAACGGGACTTTGGGGGCTGCTCCGGCGGAGAGCATGACCTTCCGCCTCTTCCAAGGGCCCCGGTCATGCCTAGGGAGCGCTGACGATGAGAAGATTGCTGGTGTCCTGCCTGTTGCTGGCCAGTCTCCTGCTGATGCTGACGGGTTGCGCTTCTCACCGAAAGGATACCATTGCGGGCGCGCCCGATGCGAGCGGAAGAAAGCTGAATCCGGGGGAGCTGCCCGGGGACAAGACCATCAAGAACCCGGAGGTGGCCTACAACCTGGCCCTCGAGTTTGCCGGGCAGCGGAACATGGAGGCGGCGCACCACTACATCGATCTCGCCATGAAGCTCCGGCCGGAGGCCAAATACACCTACGCCAAGGGGCTTTTCTACCTCTCGGAGAAGCATTTCAAAGAGGCCATCGGAATGTTTGACCAAGCCCTCAAGCAGGGGCCCGGCACCCAGGACAACCGGCTCGCCATCCTGAACGCGGAGGGGGTCTGCTACATGGAGCTGGAGCAGGATGAGAAGGCGCTCGATCTCTTCCGGCAGGTGGTGAACTCGCCGGGTGCTTTCAGCCGGTTCGAGTCCTACTACAACATGGGAGTCATCTACCTCCGCGAGAAGAAATACCTGGATGCCGAAGCGGTCTTCAACAAGGTGATCGAGGAGAACCCCAACTTCTACAGGGCCTACAACAAGCTGGGCATCCTGCAGGGCATGAAGGGGCGCTGGTCGGATGCGGCCATCAGTTTCAAGAAGGCGCTGGATCTCATCGCTTTGGACTACAGCGCCCAGCAGACGGACGGGGCTGAGATCTACTGCAACTACGGCGAGGCCCTGTTGCACGAAAAGCTATATCCGCAGGCCAAGGACGCGCTGCTCAAGGTCCTGGGTATAGCCCCGGAAGGGTTCTGGGGGCAGAAGGCCAAGAGCCTCCTGGCCCAGATGGGGTTCACCGGATGATCGGGAAGATCCGCCTAGGGCTCAAAAAGACCCGCGAGGCCCTCACCGACAAGCTTGCCGGCCTTTTCAGCCGTCCCTCCGAGCAGGACGAGGCCACGCTGGAGGAGCTGGAGGAGGTTCTCCTGACGGCCGATGTCGGGATCGAGACGATCCATCGGCTTCTGGACCGCCTGGCCAAGGAGTCCCGGTCCGGCGGTTCCGGGTTGAAGGAGGCGCTTCGCCAGCGCATGCTGGGCCTCTATCCGCCGCCTCCGCCCAAGGAGGGCCCCCCGCCCAGGCCCTGGGTTCAGCTCTTCGTCGGCGTGAACGGTGTGGGCAAGACGACGACCATCGGAAAGCTGGCCGCCCAGCGCGTCTCCTCGGGTCAGCGGGGAGTCCTGGCGGCGGCCGACACCTTCCGCGCCGCCGCGGTCGAGCAGCTGGAGATCTGGTCGAAACGCTCCGGCAGCGAGTTGGTGCGGCAGAAGGAGGGGGCCGATCCCGCGGCCGTGGCCTTCGACGCCGTGCAAACGGCCGTGGCCAAAGGGTTGGACTTCGTTCTCATCGACACGGCCGGACGCCTCCACGTGAAGCACAACCTCATGGAGGAGCTGGCCAAGATCCATCGAGTGGTGGGCCGTGCCCTTCCTGGCTGCCCCCACCAGGTCAGCCTGGTCCTGGATGCCACCACGGGGCAGAACGGGCTGAGCCAGGCCCGCCAGTTCACGGCCAAGGTGCCCGTCAGCGACCTCGTCCTCACCAAGCTGGACGGTACCGCCAAGGGAGGCATCGCCCTCTCGATCGCCGCTGAATTGGGGCTCCCCATCCGTTATGTGGGCGTCGGGGAGAAGGTGGACGACCTGGTGCCTTTCGACGCCCAGGAATACGTGGCGGGCCTGCTGGCCTGACGGTCGGGGGGGGGCATGGAGCCTGAAGCCCGCTTTATGGAAGAGGCCATGCGCCTCGCGGTGCAGGCCAGGGGAAGGACGCACCCCAACCCCTGCGTGGGGGCGGTGGTGGTCCGCGACGGCCTGGTGGTGGGCAGGGGGTACCACGAGGGACCTGGCAATCCCCACGCCGAGGTGGTCGCCCTCCGGGAGGCCGGCGAACGGGCGAGGGGGGCGGATCTGTACGTGACGCTGGAGCCATGCTGCATCTATGGACGGACGCCTCCTTGCACGGAGGCGATCCTCCGGGCCGGCGTGGCGAACGTGGTGGCCGCGGTGGAGGACCCCAACCCCAAGGTTTGCGGGCGCGGGGCCCAGAGGCTCCGGGAGGCCGGAATTGGAGTGATCGTGGGGTTCCTCGAAGGGGAGGGAAGGGCGGTGGATCCCGCCTACCACGTCTTTCATCGTAAGGCGAGGCCCTTCGTCCATCTGAAGTGGGCCCAGAGCCTGGATGGGACGGTAGTCCCGCCGGCAGGCGGCGCCATCACGGGCGAGGAGGCCCGCCGCAGGGTTCACGAGGACCGATTCCTCGCCGACGCCATCCTGGTCTCCTCCGGCACGGTGGCGTCCGACGATCCGAGGCTGACCGTGAGGCTGGCAGACCGGAAAAAGAGCCTGATCCGGGTACTGCTCGACAGCCCCGCCCGGCTCGAAGGCCGCGAGCGGGTCTTCGCCGCCAGCCCCGAAAGCGGTCCCCTCTGGGTCCTTCGGCCTCCCTCGGCGCCCCTGCCGGAGGGCGGCGAACGGGAAGGGGTGGAGGTCATACCCATGGAGCGGGAGCCGGGTGGAGGCTTCTCGCTGGCCTCGGTGCTCCGATTTCTGAGGGAGCGCCACGTGGTCTACCTGTACGTGGAGGCCGTCGGCAGGCTGGCCGCGGCCTTCCTGCGGGAGGGCTACGTGGACCGGCTCTCCATCCACCTGTCGCCCTCGCTGTTGGGCGGCCCCCGGCGCCCGGGGCCGCTGGAGGGCAACCCTTCCGCGGCCGGGGAGCTGCGGTTGGATGGGGCCGTCTGTGAAAAGGCCGGCAGGGACTGGATCCTGACGGCCGATCTGGAGGGGCGATGTTTACCGGTCTGATCGCGGAAGTGGGAACGGCGCTGCGGCTGGTTCAGAAGGGCTCTGAGGCGGAGCTGTTCGTCTCCTGCGGGCAGGTCATCGAGGGAGCCAAGCCAGGAGACAGCATCGCTGTGGACGGCGCCTGCGTCACCGTGGAGCGGCCGACGAAGGAGGGTTTCACGGCCTTCCTGAGCCGAGAGACCCTTCAGAAGACCACGCTGGGCGACCTCCGTCCGGGCGCCGCCGTAAACCTTGAAGCGGCCCTCCGGCCGACGGACCGGTTGGGGGGGCACGTGGTCCAGGGACACGTGGAGGGGGTGGGGACGGTCCTGGCGCTGGAGAGGGTAGGCGAAGGGGCCACGCTCCGCGTGGAGCTCCCCGAGGAGCTCGCGCCCTTCGTGGTCTCCAAGGGCTCCATCGCGCTGGCTGGCGTCAGTCTTACGGTGGCGGCGCTCAGGGGACGGGAGGTCGAGGTGGCCGTCATCCCCGCCAGTCTGAAGGCCACCACCCTGGGAAGCGCCATTCCCGGGCGTCGACTCAACGTGGAAACGGACGTGGTGGGGCGCTATATTGTGGCCTATTTGAGGGGGCTGCGCGGGGAGCGCGGCCTTTCCGTGGACGAACTCATCGAACAGGGGTTCTAGCGCGGGGCGGCCCCGTAAGGGCCGAAGCCGCCGCCGGAACCAGACTGGAGAACGACATGCCGCTCATTTCCATCCCCCAGGCCCTGGAGGAGATTCAGCAGGGCAAGATGCTCATCATCTGCGACGACGAGGACCGGGAAAACGAGGGGGATCTGTACGTCCCCGCCGAAAAGGTGACGCCTGAGATCATCACCTTCATGGCCACCCACGGAAGGGGACTCATCTGCCTCTCCATGACCGGGGCGCGGCTGGACGAACTCCAGATCCCCATGATGGTCCAGGAGAACACCAGCAGCTTCCAGACCGCTTTCTGCGTCTCCATCGAAGCCAAGGGCAAGACCACCACGGGGATCTCGGCCCACGACCGTGCGGCCACGATCCTGACGGCCCTGGATCCGGCGACGCGCCCCAACGATCTGGCGCGGCCCGGCCACGTCTTCCCTCTGAGGGCGAAGGAGGGCGGGGTGCTACGGCGACCCGGCCAGACGGAGGCATCGGTGGATCTGTCCCGGATGGCGGGGCTCTACCCGGCGGGGGTCATCTGCGAGGTCATGAAGGACGACGGCACCATGGCCCGCATGCCGGACCTACTGAAGTTCTCGGAAAAGTTCGGCGTCAACATCATGACCATCGCCGATCTCATCAAATACCGCCTCAGCAGGGAGTCGTTGGTGAAGCGGGTGGCCCAGCCCAAACTGCCTACGAAATTCGGTGAGTTCCGCGTCATGGCCTACGAGAGCATCCTGACCGAGCGAACTCACCTGGCCCTGGTCATGGGAGACATCCGCCGTGCCGATGGGGTTCTGGTCCGAATGCACTCCGAGTGCCTGACGGGGGACGCCCTCTTCTCCCAGCGCTGCGACTGCGGACCTCAGCTCGAGGCCGCCATGGCCGCCATCGCCAAAGAGGGGAGTGGGGTGGTCGTCTACCTGCGGCAGGAGGGCCGGGGCATCGGCCTCCTCAACAAGCTCAAGGCTTACGAGCTCCAGGACTCGGGCATGGATACGGTGGAGGCCAACGAGGCCCTCGGGTTTTCGGCCGACCAGCGGGACTACGGAATCGGCGCGCAGATCCTGCACGATCTGGGCCTCAGCAAGGTCAAGCTCCTGACGAACAACCCCAAAAAGCTCGCCGCCCTCTCCGGCTTCGGCATCGAGATCGTGGACCAGATCCCCCTGGAAGTGAAGCCCAACGAGAACAACCGCCGATACCTAAAAACCAAAAAGGAAAAGATGGGCCACACCCTCCACGAGGTGTGAGGAGCGGCGGGGACGGTTGGTCCCTGGCGACTCTGATGTGGGCGCCCCGTCAAACGTAGGCTTCGCCTGGCCCCGGGCGAGCTGTACCTTCACGCTTCCAGCGGGAAGAGGGGAGTGTCGGGCAAGGCCCCGGCCCTCTCGGTGGGCGCCGGGGCCCCCTCGAAACGGACCTCCCAGAGGGCCAGCCCCCGCGCTGGCAGCGCCGGAATCTGAGGACCCGAAAGATCGCCGGCCAAGGCCCGTTGGATCTCCTCCATGACCAGTCGTCCCGTGCCCGCGGCCACCATGGCCCCGCCCATGCAGCGAACCATGCGGTGGAGGAAAGAGGGTCCCGCCACGTGGAGGACCAGCAGCGAACCTCGCCGCTCCCATCCGCACTGCGTCACACTGCGGCGGGTGTTGCGCTCTCGCCCCTCCCGCGTGGTGAGGGCGGAGAAATCGTGCTCACCCACGAAGGCCTGGGCCGCCCGTTCCATGGCCGCCTCATCCAGCGGACCTTGCCACACCCAGACGTAGGGCGCCAGGTGGGGCGGGACCACCCCCGCCGTGAACAGGTGGTACCGGTAGCTCTTGCCGGAGCAGGAATAACGCGCGTGGAAATCGCCGGGGACGCGATGGACGCGGTAGATCCTCACCTGCGGCGGGAGGTTGGCGTTGAGCCCCTTGAGCACGGATTCGAGGGGCCGGTCCATGGCCGCGTCCACGTGGGCCGTGAAGAGGCGGGCGTGCACCCCGGCATCGGTCCTGGAGCAGCCGACCACCCGCGAACCGCGGTGGCCGATGGCCTTCAGCGCCTTGTCCACCAAGCCCTGGACCGTCGTTCCGCGGGCCTGTGCCTGCCATCCGGCCAGGTCGGTGCCGACGAACGCCATGTCGAGCCGCAACCGGGAGGCAGAAGAGGCTGGTCGTGTCCGAGGGCGGCAAGTCGAAGGGAGGCGCTGGGGGCGGGAGCGGGGGGTGCTCATCCCTCGAAGGGAGGATCAGCCGTTCTTTTCCAGGATCTCCCCGATCACCTTCAGGAGATGGGAAGACTGGATGGGCTTGCTGATATAAGCGTTGGCGCCCAGGGCGAGGCCCCGGTCGCGGTCCTCCTGGGCCCCCTCGGTGGTGATGATGACGATGGGCAGGTCCTTGGTCTTGACGTTCTGGCGGACCAGGGAGACGAGCTTGAGGCCGTCCATCACGGGCATGTTGATGTCCGTGAGGACCATGTCCACCTCCTCGGTCTGGAGCTTCTTGAGGGCGTCCACGCCGTCCACCGCCTCGACGATCTTGCAGCCCTTAAAACGCTTCAGAGAGAAGGAGATCAACTGCCGCATCGTGGGGGAATCCTCGACCACCAGAAAGCGCAGCCCATCCATCGAACGTCCCCCTCTCTCAGCCCTTCGAGGCCGGCGTGGTCAGAAGGTCCAGGAAACCCTGGATCGTGGTGAGCTTACGCTCGGACTGCGAATAGAGCTTGCTCGAAAAGATCGCAGTCGCGGCATGGGCCGCCAGCAGCGAGAAGAGTTCGTAGTCCACGGCGGTGAAGGCGTCCTTCTGCACGAGCAGTTTATGGATGTTGATGACGCCTATGACGTTCTCTTTTATTTTCAGCGGGATGCAGGCGATGGGATGGAGGAAGTCCACTCGGTAATCCTCGGAGGCTTGGTTGATGTAATAGGGCTCGCCCGTCTTGGACACCTCGCCGATGACCCCTTCGGCGATGCGGATGGCCGGAAAGGTCATCCCCTCGTCGTAGCCTTCGTGGGCGATGACGCCGAGCTCGTTCGTCTTTTCATCCAGGAGCATGATGGAGAAGACCTCGGCCCCGATGAGGTTGATGATGATCTCCATCACGATGTGGACCACCTCCTGGAAGTCCAGGGTCGAGTGGAGCTGGTAGGAGGCCACGTAGAGATTGGCCAGGTTGTTGTTCTGGTCCTCGATCTCCACGTAGCGCTGGGCGAAGTCCTTGTTTTCCTCCTCCACCCGCTGGTAGGCCTCACGCAACTCCTTCTTTTCGCGTTCGATCTGCTCCAGCCGCTGGCGGAGGTGCTCCAGTTCCCTGGCCAGTTGGGTCTGGTCGGCGGAGCTGTTCTGGAGGGAGGCGACCTGGAAGCGAAGGCGCTCGTTTTCCCGCAGAAGGTCGTGGATGAAGTCCTTCTGCTGGGAGAGCATCTGCAGAAATTCTTGGCTCTTCTTGAACAGGTCGTTGTGGTCTTCGGCCATGTCTTCTCCCACTAGCTACTTACCATACCCGCATGGGGAATGCAACGTAACTCCCGCCTAGACGTGGAAGGGAACATTTCTAAAGAGTATTGACGCGTAACTCCCGTCTAGGGCCCAGCCCCGGGACGCATGAGCGCGTACCGATTGATCAGACCCACTACCCCGGGGATGTCGGTGACGTGGTCCGCCGCTCCCGCCTTGATGACCTCCCTCGGCATGCCGAAGATCACCGCCGAGGCCTCCGATTCGGCGACCACCGTACCGCCTGCGGCGTGGACGGCCAGGCTGCCCTCCTTGCCGTCGTCGCCCATGCCGGTCAAGACGGCCACCAGGCAGTGCTTGCCGCAGGCTTCGGCAACGCTGGTCAGGAGGTGGTTGGCGCAGGGGGCGAACCGGTCCTCCGGCTTCCGCTCCTCCACCGACAGGCGCTTGACGCCCTCCTTCACCCTCAGGCGGAGCTGTTTGCCGCCCGGGGCGATGTAGACGTGGGCGGGCCGCAAGGCCTCGCCGTCCTCGGCCTCCTTCACGGCCCTTCCCGTGAGCGCGCCCAGGCGCTCGGCGAAGAGCCGGGTGAAGATGGGGGGCATGTGCTGGCACACTAAGATCGGCGAAGCCAGCGCCGGGTGCAGCCCCTGGAGGATCTGCTGGATGGCCGGAGGGCCTCCCGTGGAGGCGGCGATGGCCACCACCTCCGCCGTCCGGCCCCCCTGCGCCGCGGGGAGGGCCACGGGGGCCGGCGGCGCCGCCGTCTGGGCCAGCCGTTGCCGGACTAGGTCGAACTGGAGAGAGGGGATGGAGAGGATCTTGGACAGCAGTTCCCGGTCGATCTCCTTCAGCTGCGGAGAAGCGTGGCGCGAAGGCTTGACCACGAAGTCCACGGCGCCCAGGTCGAGGGCTTTGAAGACGGACCGGTCCGACTCCCTGGCCGACACCACGATGACGGGGACGGGGTGATTGACCATCACCCACCGGAGCACGGCGAAGCCGTCCATGTGAGGCATCTCGAGGTCGAGGGTGATGGCCTCCGGCTGGAACTTCAGGATTTTCGAGATGGCGTCCTCGCCGTCGAAGGCCTTGCCCACCACCTCGATCTTGTCGGAGGATTCCAGGATTTCGGAGATGATCTTGCGGTTGAAGGAGGAGTCGTCCACCACGAGGACCCGGATCTTTCTCATGGGGCCTCCTTCGTGTAGACGAGATCCGTCGGAAGGTGGATCAGCTTGAACCGGTCGGTCACGGAGATGAGGCTCTCGGAATGGCCGAGGAGCAGGAAGCCGCCCGGTCGCATCTTGTCGTGGAAGCGCTCCATGACCTTGACCTTGGCCTCCAGGTCGAAGTAGATGATCACGTTGCGGCAGAAGATCACGTCGAAGGGCAGAAGGAGGCTGTACTTGTCCATATCGAAGAGATTGAACCGGGAAAAGGAGACCCTCCGGCGGATCTCCTCGCGGAGGCGGAACTGTCCCGCCCCCTCGGGCGTGAACCACTGCTGTCGGAAGGAGGCGTCCACGGCGCGGAAAGCCCCCTCGGTGTAGAGGGCGGACTTGGCCTTGGCCAGGACGCGGGTGTTGATGTCGGTGGCGATGATCTCCACCCGGTCCTCCGGGTAGAGGCCAGCCTCCTTCAAGAGGATGGCGATGGAGTATGCCTCCTCGCCCGTGGAGCAGCCCGCGCTCCAGATGCGCACCCGCTTCCCGGCGCTCCGCTCCCACACCAGGGGCATGACCTCCTTCTGAAAGCACCGAAGCTGGCGCTCCTCCCGCATGAAGTAGGTCTCGTTGGTGGTGATGTGGGTGATGAGCTGGTCCCACTCCGCGGCCCTCTCGGAGTCGTAGAGCAGGAACTGGTAATAGTCCCGCGCGGTGGTTACCCCGATGGCGGCCATCCGCATCTCCACCCGCTTCTCGAAAAAGAAGCGCGAGTTCTCGCTGAAGGAGAGCCCCGTGGTCTCGTGGACGAGGGCGCAAAAGCGCCTGTAGAGCTCGTCTTCCATCAGCCACGTCTGGGGGCCCTTCAGGATATCCAGCATGGCGGGCCTCAGAGGCTCTCGAGGTGCTTGAGGATTTCAATCAAGATCAGCTTGGTCTGGAAGTCTACCGATTGGGCCTCGTTCTCGATCAGCCGGATGTGCTCCTTGCCCAGGGAGGTAAAGAAGGAGAAGGCCGCGTCCTTCAAGTTCGGATCGGTGAGGTAGTTGAGCATGCGCGGCACGGCCTCGATCGCCTTGAGCGAGAGGAGCGCCTGCACCACCGTCTGCTTCACCAGGGGGTCGGGATCCTTTTCGAGCTCGCGCAGGAGCACCGGAATGTACCGCCGGTCGTTGGAGGCGCCCATGAGCTCGATGGTCCTGGATCGGACCTCCCAGTGCGGGTCGGACAGCGCCTCGGTGAACACCCGGAGGGCGTCGGGACGGCCGGAGCGGGCCAGGGCGGCCAAGGACGCCTGGCGGATCTCGATGGGCGCGTCCTGCGAGCGCGCAAGCCCGAGGACCGTCGGGAACAGGGTCCCGCAGCCCACTTCCGCCAGGCCCCTCAGCGCCCCGAGCCGAACCGGCAGTTCGTCCTCCTCCAGGAGCTTCAGGAGCGCCTGCCCCACGGCCGGATCGGTGCTCTGGGCCAGAAAGGCGGCGGCCTCCGATCGAACCCAGAGGTCCGGGTCGGCCAGGGCCGTCATCAGGGTCTCGGGCTGGCGGGAGAGCAGCTCCCGGCCCAGGGCCGAGACCACCGAGCGCCGCACCTTCGGGCTTGCGTCCCCCAGCATGGGCAGGAGGGTCTGGAAGGCCGAGGCTCCCATGCGCTCCGCGATGATCCTGACCACGATCTGGCGGACCTGCGCGGAGGGGTCCCCAAGGCCGGGTAGCAGGGGCGAGAGCTCCTGGGATGGGCCCTCCGCCATGAGGACGTAGCCGGATCGGCGGACCCCCTCCTCCTCGTCCCCGGCCATCCGCTTGCCCAGCTCCGAGATCTTCTCCCGGTGGGCCGGGAATCGGCCTGCGAAGGTCTGAATGGCCCGCAGCGCCGTCTCGTGAAAGGTGGGGTCGCTCTCCCGAAGCACGTTGGCGAGTTCGTCGATGCAGCGGAGGTCCTCCACCTCCCCCAGCGCGGCGAGGGCCTCCATCCGGATCTGGAGGTCGTCCTCCTTCGCCTGGTTGAGCAGAGGCACCACCGCCTCGGGGCCGCCCAGAGCGCCGAGCAGGCGGATCAGGAGGACCTTCTGCTCGAGCTGGGGGCCCTTGTGGAGCCTCGCGACCACGGCCCGGCTGGCGATGGGGCCGTACCCCAATGCCGCGTCGAACGCGTCCCGCTGAAGGTAGGGGTTCTCCAGCTCATCGAGAACCCTGTCCAGCAGGGAGAGGTCCGCCAGCGCTCCGGCCAGCACGATGAATCCGCGGCGCTCCGAGACCTTCATCTCCTCCCAGGCCTCCTCCAACTCGCCGAGGAGCTCCATGGGAAAGTGCTGACGGATGAGCCGCGCCACCTCCCGCTGGTGCCGCGGGAGCAGCGCCGCCGGTATGTTGGCGTGGTAGATGCGGGCCACCGCGTCCAGGATGTCCCGTAGGGGCGTTCCGGGAGCGGAAGCCCTCTCCAGGAGGAAGGGGAGGACCTGCGGGTTGCCCATGGCGCCGAAGGCCTTCAGCACCGCCTTGCGGTACTTGGAGGTCTCGTACAGTTCCGTGAGCTTGGCGGTGGCCACTGGGCCGCCGATGCTGCTGAGGGCGTCGATAAGATGGAAGCAGAGCCAGTCGTCCTGGCGCCGGAAGAGGTCGAAGAGCACGGGCAGGTTGCCCGTATCCCTCAGCCGACCCAGGCTCGTGATGGCCGCGGAGCTGATGTTCTTGTTCTCGTGGCTCAGGTAGTAGATCAGGTGTGGGGTGGAGCTCTTGTCCGGGATTTCCCCCAGAAGGGTGATGAGGGCAAGCTTGACGTCCAGGTCTCCCTCCACGAGGTGGTCGTAGACGTGAGGAAGGACCGGCTTGCCCAGCTTGATGAGGGTCTCGATGGCCGAGTTCCTCTTCCCGGCGTTCTCGGGGTCGTAGAGGGCGTCGAAGAGGATGGGCAGGACCCGTTCTGCCGGCAGCGCCAGGAGGGACTCGACGGAGGCCTTGCGGACCCGCCAGTTGGCGTCGCCCAGGAGCGAATCCAGGAGGGGCAGCGCCTGATCGGCAGGCAGGTCGGGGAGGGCCAGGGCGGCCTTGCGCCGGGTCTCCACGTCGGGCGAAGCAGCTTGGCTGGCCAGGTCTTGGGCCATGATTGGCCTCCTTCTCGATTCCTGCCGGAGGATTCAGGAGGGCCAGGCGGCTCTCCTGTTTTCTTCGGCGAGGGTCGCTTCCACCCGGCCCTGCCCCTACTCCCTCTTTCGGAGGTAGTGATGCACGACTCGGCTGAGATACTCGCCGGCTCCGGGCCGGCGGTGCTCCAAATAGCGGCGGCCCTCGGCCGCCTCATCGGCGAAGAGGCGGAAAAAATCCGGTACGTCGTGAACCTGCACCATCCGGTCCGGATCGTAGACTAGGAGGTCCGCGAAGACGCTGCGCGCCAGCCGCAGGGACTCCGCGTCCACGCCCTCGCTCAGATGGTTCCCCGCCAGGGCGATCTCCAGGTGAAAGGCGAGCTTGCGAAGGATCACGGCCTCGCTGCTGCCCTCGTCCAGGTAATCATCGGCCCCGTACAGGGATTGGGGCCTGCGATGGTACCTCCTGGAGTTGTGGATTGCGCCCATCAGGATGATGATCGGAGGCTCGGCGGCCTCGGCCCTGATTCGTGCGATGAGGTCCACGCCCAAGAGGCCTGGCAGGTAAGGATTGACCAGGAGGAGGCGGGGCTTCTGTTCTATCACCGTCGCCAGTGCTCGATCCCCCTCCTCCACGATGAAGAGGTGGAATCCCTGATCGTCCAGGAGGTTGATGACCAGGTTTCGGAAGTCGCGCTGGATGTCGGCCACCACGGCCGTCGTCCGCTCGTCGCGGCCCAAGATTTCGTGGCGTTGGTCGGTCGTGGGGGAGACCAGAAACTCGCTGCCGCACCCTCTGCACCGGACCCTCAGGAGCCTCGCCTGGGTCTGCTGGAGACGGTACCGCTTGAGACAGTTGGGACACTGGACGAGCATCCGGCCACTCCTTGCGGTCAGAGACGGAACGACAGAAAGGCGGGCAGGTTCAAATAGGCCACAGCCCTGTCCTTGTGATGGAACACGCCTTCAACGAAGTCCTGGGCCTTCTGGGTGAATCCTTCGGGCGGTGTTTCGAGGGAAGTCAGCGCCACCTCCACGAGCTGGTCGATCCCATCCACGTAAAGGCCGAACTGGTCGGTGCCCATATCCAGGATGACGATTTTTGGTGCCGTCGGCGCGGTGAGGCGCTGCAAACTCAGGCGCGAAGCCACGTCGATGATGCTCACCACCTTCCCCCGAAGGGAGACGATCCCGAGGAGATAGTCGGGGCAGTTGGGTATGGGGGTAATATGCGGCGGCTCAATGATGAGGGAAATCTCGTGGATCGGAATGGCGTATTTTTCAGTCTCGATGGAGAAGATCAGGAGCCGCTCCTTCTTGGAGGGAGCGGGTGCGGCGGTATCGCTCCTTGCGGCGACGGACGGGCCGTCGGTTTCGCCGGCGCCCGAAGAGTCCGCGGAAAGCCCGGCGGGCGGAGGGGGTATCTCGAGGGTGGCTGTTTCAGGGGAAGAGGGAGGAGGCGGCGCCGACGCTTCGAGGCGCTCCTCGGGTTCCTGGGAGGCCCGACCGCCCTTCTCGAGGCGCGCCTTCTTGCGGATTTTAGCCAGGTCCAAGGGTTTCCTCCGTAACAGAGCGATTATACGTGAGCGCGCAGCCGAGGGCAACGACGGGGGAAGGGCCCCAATCCAGCGATGGAACGGGGGAAAGAACATGCAAAGCAGGCGGGGCAAGCTATTGAAAAAGCGGCCCTTGTCACCAATCAGGGGATTGGGGCGCCCTCGAGCCGAAGGCCCCCGCGTTTCCATCGCGGAATTTGGGGAAGGGAGGAGCAAAGGCCCCCTCCCCATGAGGGCCGTAGGAGCGCTCTCCAGAGCGCGATGGGAGAGGGCAAACTTGGAACCCCTGAACTTGCGCGTTCCCCCCGGGCTTCCCGAGCCACCCGCGCGCACGAAGGAGGGGGCCGACAACGGGACGTTCATGAAGACCGTCCCATTTGTCCGAGGATAAAAGAAAGGGCCGGAGTCGCCTCCGGCCCTTGTGGTGGTGACGTAGGAACCGTTCAGTCGAACTTGGCGCCGGGAAAGAAGAACTTGATTTCGTTGGCGGCGTTCTCGGGCGAATCGGAGCCGTGGACGGCGTTCTCCTGGATGTTGGTGCCGAACTGGCCGCGCAGGGTCTGCTGGGGCGCCTTGGTGGAATCGGTGGGGCCCATCACCTTGCGGAGGTGCGCCACGGCGTCCTCGCGCTCCAGACAGGCCACGATCACCGGGCCGGAGGTCATGAACCGGACGAGCTCCGGGTAGAAGGAGCGCTCCCGGTGGACGGCGTAGAAGCCTTCCGCCTGGGTCTCGGAGAGGTGGAGCATCTTCAGACCCTTCAACTCGAAGCCCTCGTCGAGCAGGCGCTGGAGGATGTGGCCCGCCACCCCGTTTCTCATGGCGTCCGGCTTGATGATGGTCAGCGTCCGTTGCCGCATGGGTTGGGCCCTCACTCAATGGGGGATGAGCTTTCCGCCGTATTCCCTGGCCGCCTCCTGACCCACGGAGAGTGCCTTCAGGTTGAGCTCCTCGGTGCCCTTGGGCACGCGAGCCAGCACGGCCTTCTTGAGCCCCTCGAAGCTCACGATGCCGGTCAGCTCCTGCAGGGCGCCCAGGGCCACGATGTTGGCCACGAACTCCTTGCCCACCGTCTCTCGCGCCAGGCGCGTGATGGGAATTTTCACCGAACGGAGCTTATCCGGAATGGCCGTGGGCACGAGGTCCAGGTCGGCGACCACGAGGGCCGTTTCGGGAACGTCCTTGAGGTACTTCTCGGCCGCGGCCTCGGTCATGAGGAGGAGGAGGTCGATGTGGGTGGCCTTGGGGTAGTCGATCTCCCCTTCGGAGAGGATGACCTCGCTCTTGCTGGCTCCCCCGCGGGACTCGGGGCCGTAGGACTGGCTTTGCGTGGCGTTCTTGCCGTCGAAGATGGAGGCCGCCTCGGCGAGGATCACCCCGCCGAGCACGAGGCCCTGGCCCCCCGACCCCGCCAGGCGGACTTCGTATCGCTTGCTCATGTTATTTCTCCATCGGTCTGACGCGTTCGATGAGCTTGTCGTACTCCGCACAGAACTCCGGCCTCGTGGCCTGATGGAGAACGCCGACGGGATACTTGCCGGCCTTCTCCTCCTCGGTCATCTTGTCCGAGAGGCGCACGTTGTAAGTCAGGGCCTTGTAGTGCTCCATCATGTCGGAGGCGTCGCCCCACTTGTTGGGCCGGCCGAAGTAAGTAGTGCACTGGGACCAGGCGTCCACCACCGAGAAGCCCTTGTTCTGCAAGGCCTGTACGATGAGGCGGTCCATGGCCACCGCGTCCAGGTCCAGGGCGCGGGCCACGAAGGTGGCGCCGGCAGCCTGGGCCATGGAGCAGACGTTGAAGGGCTGCTCGATGGCTCCGTACGGAGCGGTCGTCCCCTTGAACCCGGTGAAGGTGGTGGGAGAGGACTGGCCGCCGGTCATGCCGTAGATGTTGTTGTTGAAGACGATCAGAGTGATCTCGATGTTGCGGCGGCAGGCGTGGATGAAGTGGTTACCGCCGATGGCCATGGCGTCGCCGTCCCCGGAGACCACGATGACGTGCAGTTTGGGGTTGGCCACCTTGATGCCCGTGGCGAAGGCCAGGGCCCGGCCGTGGGTGGTATGGAGGGTGTTGAAGTCCAGGTAGCCCGGCGTGCGGCTGGAGCAGCCGATGCCCGAGACAACGACCACCTCGTCCTGGCTCCACTTGAGCTTGTCCAGGGCCCTCAGGATGGACTTCATGATGGTGCCGTGGCCGCAGCCTGGGCACCAGATGTGGGGCATCTTTTCCTTGCGCAGGTACTGGAAATAGTCCATGGACATGGCTCAGTCTCCCAGGATGGCCGAAAGGATGAGGGAGGGGGCGATGGGCTCGCCGTTCACCCGGTTCACGCCCGCGATGGTCGGGCCCTTGCCCAGGATCCTCTCCACTTCGAGCTTGTACTGGCCGAGGTTCATCTCCGGGACTACGACCCGCCTGGCGTGGGCCGCCGCGGCCTCGATCTGCTTCTCGGGGATGGGGTAGAGCGTGATGGGCCTGAAGAGCCCGGCCTTGACGCCCTTGGCCCTGGCCTCTTCCACCGCGCGCTTGGCCGAGCGGGCGGTGGAGCCGTAGGCCACCACGAGCACCTCGGCGTCCTCGGTGCGGTGGTGCTCGAACAGGAGGAGCTTCTCCAGGTGCTTGTCGATCTTGTCCAGCAGGCGGCGATGGAGCGACTCCTGCACCTCGGCGGCGGCGGACGGGAAGCCGGTCCGGTCGTGGTCGAGCCCCGTGACGTGGTAGCGGGCGCCCTCGCCGAAGTTCATCATGGGCGGGACCAGATCCTCGCCGGCCTCGTAGGGGTAATAGGTCTCGCCGGCCCGGAGGGCGGGCTTGCGCCGGTTGATCACGGCGATCTCGGCGGCCGGAGGGATGATGATTTTTTCCCGCATGTGGGCCGTGATCTCGTCCATGGCCAGCACCACGGGGGTGCGCATCATCTCGGCGAAGTTGAAGCAGGCCACCGTGGTGTCGAAGACCTCGCGGATGGTGGAGGGGCTCAGGGCGATGGCCGGGTGGTCGCCGTGAGTACCCCAGCGGCACTGCATGACGTCGGACTGCGAGGGCCCCGTGGGGTTGCCCGTGGAGGGGCCGCCGCGCATGACGTTGATGACGACGCAGGGGACTTCGGCCATCATGGCGAAGCCGAGGTTCTCCTGCATGAGGGAGAAGCCCGGCCCCGAGGTGGCCGTCATGGCCTTCTGGCCCGCCAGGCTCGCGCCGATGATGGCGCCCATGGAGGCGATCTCGTCCTCCATCTGGATGAACTTGCCGCCCAGCTTGGGCAGGCGCCCCGACATCTTCTCGGCGATCTCGGAGGAGGGGGAGATGGGGTAGCCGGCGAAGAACCGGCAGCCCGCGGCGATGGCCCCCTCCATGCAGGCTTCGTTTCCGGAGAGGAACTTCACGGTGCCCGATGGCTTGGTCGCTTCATCGCTCATGGGATCCTCTTCAATCCACAAAGATGGCGAAATCCGGGCACCGGATCTCGCACAGCATGCACTTGGTGCAGGCATCCACGTTGATCACCTCCACGTGCCGAAAGCCCATGGAGAGGACCTTCTCGGGACAGTAGTTCACGCAGATGTTGCACAGGTTCCCCTTGCAGTGGCCGGGGATCACCGTGATGAGCACGTCCTTCTTGACCTTCTGGCCGTGACCCGAGACGGCGAACTTATCCTTATGAACCTCCTTGAGCCGCGGAGACCCCACGTCCGAGCCCTCGTGGAACACGCCGCTCAATGGTTGGGATGAGGTGGGCATCGTCATTCTCCCCTATGTCTGGTACGTTTCCCGGGGGCGCCAAACCCCTCGGCCGGTAAGCCCAACAGCATAGGACCTCTCGCGGGCCACGTCCACGCACGGCCTTCGCCGGTACGCAGGCTTGGGTGATATGGCCCTTGGAGGCGGCAGGCGGGTGTGCTCTCTACATCCGCCGGCCGCCTCGGGCCTCTCTCAACGGAAGGCTAGGCCTTGAGGGCCTTGGTCATGGCCGCGCCGATCTCGGTGGGGGATTTCACGACGACCACGCCGGCGTCGGCCAACGCCGCCATCTTCTCCGCCGCCGTCCCCTTGCCGCCCGCGATGATGGCTCCCGCGTGGCCCATCCTGCGGCCGGGAGGGGCCGTCTGGCCAGCGATGAAGGCCACCACGGGCTTTTTCATGTGGGCCTTGATGTACGCCGCTGCCTCCTCTTCCGAAGTCCCGCCGATCTCGCCGATGAGCACCACCCCCTCGGTGGCCGGATCGGCGTTGAACAGCTCCAGGGTCTCCGTGTGGGAGGTTCCCGGCACCGGGTCGCCTCCGATGCCGATGCAGGTCGTCTCGCCCAGGCCGCAATCGGTGAGCTGCCAGACGGCCTCGTAGGTGAGGGTGCCCGAGCGGGAGATGACGCCGACCCTGCCGGGCTTGTGGATGTAACCGGGCATGATCCCCATCTTGCACTCTCCCGGCGTGATGACGCCGGGGCAGTTGGGCCCGATGAGCCTGGCCCCGGTGGTTCGCAGGCCCGCCTTCACGCGCGCCTCGTCCCTGGCAGGGATGCCCTCGGTGATGCACACCACCAGCTTTACGCCGGCGAAGGCCGCCTCCAGGATGGCGTCCGCCGCGAAGGGCGGCGGAACGAAGATCAGCGCAGCGTCAGCCCCCTGGGCCTCTACCGCGTCGGCCACCGTGTTGTAGATGGGGACCTTCTCCTCCCAGCGGGTGCCCCCCTTGCCGGGGGTGACGCCCGCCACGATCTGCGTGCCGTACTCCAGGCACTGCTTGGCGTGGAAAGAGCCCTCCTTGCCCGTGATGCCCTGAACCACAACGCGCGTATTTTTGTTCACCAGAATGCTCATCTTACCCTCATCACATTAGGACTAACCACAGAGGCACCGAGACACGGAGGAGATATCACCCCTTGACCAAGATGGTTTTCTCTCTGTCTCTGTGTCTCTGTGGTAAATCATCTTCTTCCTTCTACTTCACGGAGGCGACGGCCATCTGCGCCGCCTGCTTCAGGTTGTCGGCCACGGAGAACTTCAGGCCCGAGGCCTTGAGCATCTCCTTGCCCTTGTCCACGTTGGTGCCCTGGAGGCGGACCACGACGGGCAGCTTCACGCCGATCTCCTTGGCGGCCGCGATGACCCCCTCGGCGATCACGTCGCACCGGACGATGCCGCCGAAGATGTTGATCAGCACGGCCTTGACGTGCTTGTCCGAGAGCAGGATGCGGAAGGCGTTCTTCACACGCTCCGTGGTAGCGCCGCCGCCCACGTCCAGGAAGTTGGCCGGCTCGCCGCCCTCCAGCTTGATGACGTCCATGGTGGCCATGGCGAGGCCGGCGCCGTTGACCATGCAGGCAATGTCCCCGTCGAGGCGGATGTAGTTGAGATCGAACTTGCTCGCCTCGATCTCCAGGGGGTCTTCTTCCGAAAGGTCGCGCATCTCGTGGATGTCGGGGTGGCGGTAGAGGGCGTTGTCGTCGAAGTTCATCTTCGCGTCCAGCGCCACCACGTGGCCCTCCTTGGTCAGCACGAGGGGGTTGATCTCGGTGAGGGTGGAGTCGGTCTCCTCGTGGGCCTTGTAGAGGGCCGAGACGAGCTTCACGCACTCCTTGAAGGCCTCGCCCGAGAAGCCGAGGCCGAAGGCGACCTGACGGGCCTGATAGGGCTGAAGGCCCAACAGCGGATCCACCCAGGTCTTCAGGATCTTCTCGGGGCTCTCGGCGGCGACCTTTTCGATCTCCACGCCCCCCTCGGTGGAGGACATGATCACGTTCATCTGGCGGGCGCGGTCCAGGACGATGCCGAGGTAGTACTCCTTCTGGATGTCGCTCGCTTCCGTGATGTAGACCTTCTGGACCTCCTTGCCTGCGGGGCCCGTCTGGTGGGTGATGAGGACGTTGCCGAGCATCTTCTTCGCGTACTCGGCCGCCTCGTCCGCGGTCTTGGCCAGCTTCACGCCGCCCTTGAAGCCGTCGCTGAAGGTGCCCTTTCCGCGCCCCCCGGCGTGGATCTGGGCTTTCACGACGACGGTCCCGTTGAGCTCCTTGGCGGCGGCGTAGGCCTGATCGGCCGAAAAGGCCACCTTGCCGCGCGGGACCGCCACGTTGTACCGGCTGAGGATCTCCTTGGCTTGGTACTCGTGCACTTTCACTTCAATTCTCCTGAGAAAAGCTTGTGTAGGACGCGGTCGCAGGGATCATCATCAAGGCGAAAAAGTATTTCACAGTCACGGGGTTGTGTCAATGCGGCGGGGGGACAGGGGACAGGGGACAAGGGACAGGAGACAGGAAAGACACGCCGCACCGCCTGCCGGCTCCTTGTGGCATCTCCTTATCACCTCATCTCGGAATCTCGGGAGACGTGAGGCGGGGTCCGCTTGTCGCGTCAATCCCCGATCCCCGCTCACTCCACGGGGGGGAGGAACTCCTCCGCCAGGTCGCGGTAGCTCTCCCAGAGGTGGGTGACGTCGTTGGCCATGATGACCATGTCCCTGGGACGCCCGTACAGGTCGCGGATGTGCCCCTTGAGGGTGGCTTCGGCCTTGAAGCCGAGGCGCTCGAAGGCGCGGCGGGCGCCGGCCTGGTTCTCGGCCACCTCGGCCACCATCTTGTCGAGGCCGAGGTTCACGGCGATCCCGGAGAGGACCTTGACCAGCCGCTGTGCGAGGCCCCGGTGCTGCATGGCCCTGGCCACTACCACGCGAATGGTCCCGACGTGGGACATCCAGCCGTATCTCGGGCGCCTCAGGGTGCCCACTCCCACGATCTTGCCCTCGTGCTCGGCCACCAGGGGAATGGTGGTCTCGAAGTCGGCCGAGGCGAGGTAGCGGTCGATGAAGCTGGGGGCCGTGACGTCGTCGTCGAGGAACAGCCTGTCCTCCTCGGGCAGGCTCTTGAAGAAAACCTGCAGAGCGGGGCCGTCGGTCTGTTTGAGGGAGCGGATCAGGATATGGGATCCGTTTTTCAGGGTCACCGCTTCCGAGACATTCTCCAGCTTCATGGGCCCCTCCTCGTCCGCCTTGGTTCATCACGCCGCCAGCGCCCGACTCCTTAGAGTTTGCACTCTGGAGATTGTAAGATCTCCGCACCCGGAATGCCAGCCAGCGGATCCCTCCAGAGGCGAGGCGAGGGACAAGGCGCGAGACATGAGGCGCCGGACGCTCGTTCCCGTTGAGGGAAATCTGCTCGCCATTTCCGCTCCCATCGCGTACACTGGCCCCACACAGGGAGGTGGCCATGGGCGCACGGTGGTGGCGTGGTCTGGCGTTGGGGACGGTCCTGCTGCTGGCCGGAGGCTTGTGCGGGTGCTCCGGCGGCCAGCCGAAGCCGGCCGCGCCGGCCGCCCCCCTCTCCGTCTCTCCTCTGGACCGAACGGTGGCCTTCCTGCCCCGGTACGAGCACGCGCCCCCCGAGAACGGCGGCACCTTCACCATGGCGCTACCCGTAGACCCCGTGACGCTCAACCCGATCCTGGCCAGCGACCGCGTCTCCTACATGGCCTACAAGTGGATCTTCGACCCGCTCATCGACATGGATGCCGACATGAAGCCCGTCGGCGTCCTGGCCCAGTCCTGGGAGAACAGCCCGGACAACCGGACCACCACCTTCCATCTTCGCAAGGGCGTGCTGTGGCAGGACGGGAAACCCTTCACCGCCGACGACGTACTCTTTTCCTACCACGCCGCCATGGACCCCGCCGTGGACGCCGTCCAGCTTCGGCCCGCCTTCGACCAGGTGGCCAGGGTGGAGAAGGTGGACGACTACACCGTGCGCGTCACCTGGAAGGAGCCCTACGCGCCGGGGCTGGCGGCCTGGGTCTTCTACATCATCCCCGAGCACGTCTACGGTTACGCCAAGGGGAAGGGGGCCTCCTTCAACCAGAGCCCGGCGAACCAGGCCCCCGTGGGCACGGGGCCGTTCCGGCTCGAGGAGTGGAAGCGCGGGGACCGGCTCGTCCTCACGGCCAACGACCACTACTGGCGCGGACGGCCGCACCTGGACCGCCTGATCCTCAAGGTGATCCCCAAGGGGCAGACGCAGCTCGCGGCCTACGAGACGGGCCAGCTGGACATGGCGGCCCTCTCCTCGGAGCAGTGGGACCAGCTCCGCACCGATCCTGCCTTCGCCGCGGGGGCCTCCATCTTCGAGTACTACGCCCGGCAGTTCTTCTACCTGGGGTGGAACATGGACGGCTCCAACCCCTTCTTCGCCGACCGGCGTGTCCGGCAGGCCATGACCTATGCGCTCGACCGCCAGGGCGTCGTGGACGGCATCTTGGGGGGCCATGGCGCCGTGGCCTCGGGGCCCTTCTACCCCATGAGCTGGTCGAGCGATCCGCGGGTGAAGCCCTATCCGTACGACCCCGCCAAAGCCGCGGCGCTGCTCGACGAGGCCGGTTGGAAGCTGCCGCCCGGCAAGACCATCCGAGAGAAGGAGGGCAAGCCCCTCTCCTTCGAATGCCTGGTACCCGCCGAGGTGGACATGTTCTCTCGGTGGGTGGAGGTCTTTCAGCAGGAGCTGAAGCGTGTCGGGGTGGACATGCGGATCCGGAAGGTCGAGTGGAGCGTGTTTCTGGACCGCACCCACCGGCACCAGTTCCAGGCCTACCTCTCGGGCTGGGGCCTGGGCGATGACCCGGACCCTTACCCGCTGCTGGATTCCGCCCAGGCCAGGCTCCTGCCCTCGGGCATGGCCGTCGGCCAGAACGACTGTTCCTACGCCAATCCCGAAGTGGACCGCCTCATCGGTGAGGAGGAGAGAACCTTCGACCTCAAGGCGCGCCAGGCCCTCTTCTGGCAGATCCAGAGGCTGGTGGCCGAGGATCAGCCCATGACCTTCCTCTTCTGGCCGACCCAGATGGTGGCCGTGAAGAACCGCTTTCAGGATGTGCGGGTGAGCCGGGCGGGATACGGCATGTTCACCTGGTACCCCTCGCTTCTCGACTGGTGGGTGCCGAAGGAGCTCCAGAAGCCATGACCGGGAGGGCGCGGCCTCGGCGCCGGCCCGCCCTGGGGCCGCATCGTCGCGGGCAAAGCCAGGCGGGCTGAGGCATGCTGGCCTACACCGTCCGGCGCGTGTTGCTGATGGTCCCCACGCTCTTGCTCATCACGGTGGTGGTCTTTGCCGTGGTCAAGCTCGCCCCCGGGAACCCCTTCTCCGTCCTTCAGGTCCCCGGCGAAGGCCCCAGCCGCCAGATGAACCCCGAGGACTACCAGGCCATGCTCCACCGATACGGCCTGGACAGGCCCTGGCCGGTTCAGTACTGGCGGTGGCTGCGGACCCTCGCGTCGGGTTCGCTCGGCGAGTCCTTCTCGCAGAGGCGGCCCGTTTCTGACGTGCTGTTCGGAGGGGCGGGGCGGGCCCTCTCCGCGGGGCTGCCGCCCTCCGAGGCGGCCTCGACCTTTCTCCGGGGGCTCGAGGAGAGCCCCTTCGGGGCCACCGTCCAGCTCAACCTCCTGGCCCTCGTCCTGATGGTGGCGGTGGCGTTCCCCGTCGGTCTGTGGGCGGCCGCCCGCCGCGGAAGCGCCTTTGACCGCATCAGTTCGGTCCTCCTCTACGGCCTCTACTCCCTGCCCAACTTCTGGGTGGCGGTGCTGCTGATCGTCCTCGTGGGAGTCCGCTGGCGCCTTCTGCCCTTCATCGGTATGCACTCGGACGGTTCCGGAGCCATGGGGCCGCTGGCCCAAGCCTGGGATTTTCTCAAGCACGCCGCGCTGCCGGCGTTCTGCCTGGCCTACGGCGGGCTCGCCTTTGTGGCCCGGTTCACACGGGGCACCGTCCTGGAGGCCCTGAGCCAGGACTACGTGCGGACGGCCAGGGCCAAGGGCCTCACAGAACGGGCTGTGCTTGGGCGCCACGCCGTCCGGAACGCCCTCATTCCTCTGCTGACGCTGGCTGGGCTCCTGCTGCCCTCCCTGGTCTCGGGCAGCGTGATCATCGAAGAGATCTTCGCGTGGCCGGGGCTGGGGCGGCTTTTCGTGCAGGCTATTTACGCCCGGGACTATCCCGTGATCCTGGCGGAGTCGGTGCTGGGCGCCGTGGCCGTCCTGCTGAGCACGCTGGCCGCGGACCTGGCCTGCGCGGCGGCCGATCCGCGGGTGAGGCTGACGTGAGCGGGCGCGAGGAGGGCGCGGTGAAGCCCAGGGCGGAGGCAGGGGCCGCCGCGCCTCCCAGCTCTTGCGGAGATTCCGCCGGTACCCTGTGGACGCGGTTCCGGCGCTCCAAGGGGGCGATGGCCGGTCTCTGTTTCGTGGGATTCCTTCTCGCTGCCGCCTACTTCGCCCCGCTCATCGCCAACAACGAGCCGCTCCTTATCCGGTACGAAGGCCGCTGGAGCTTTCCCGCCTTTCGAGAGCTTCCGCCGCTCAACCACCTGCTCCCGAAGGATGCGGTGGAACTGAGGCTGGCGGCGGACCCCGACTGGCTCCTGGACCTCCCGGTGAAGCCGGATCCGCGGGTGGGGTTCTTCCTCCTTCCCCCCGTGCCCTATTCGCCCTACGAGACGCGCCTGAGGGACGTCAACCTGGGGCCCTCCCTGAGCCGGCGGCATCCCTTCGGGTGCGACGACAGCGGACGGGACGTCTGCGCCCGGATGCTCTACGGCGCGCGGGTCTCCCTCCTCGTGGGCTTTCTCGCCGTGGGGGTGGCCCTTATCATCGGGGTGGCCGTCGGGGCGTTGGGCGGCTACGCCGGAGGCTGGGTGGACATGGTGGTGGTCTCGCGCCTCATCGAGGTGATGATGTGCTTCCCGACCTTCTTCCTCCTTCTGGCCGTGGTGGCGGTGATGGACCCCCGCTACCTCAACGCCTGGACCGTGATGCTGGTGATCGGCCTCACGAGTTGGCCGGGCCTGGCTCGTTATACCAGGGCGGAATTCATGAGGCTGAAGGATTCGGACATGGCCGCATCGGCGCTGGCGGCGGGTGCCGGCCCGGTGCGCGTGGCCTTCCGCCACCTCCTGCCCAATGCCCTCACCCCGCTGCTGGTGAACGCCACCTTCGCCGTAGCGGGGAGCATCCTCCTGGAGTCGGCGGTTTCCTTCCTGGGCGTGGGGGTCCAGCCCCCGGAGCCCTCGTGGGGCAACATCCTCAGCCTCGTGACGCGCTACTGGTCCGCCTGGTGGCTCGGCCTCTTCCCGGGGGCTGCCATTTTCCTCTCGGTGCTGTCGTACAATCTGGTGGGCGAGGGCCTGCGGGAGGCCCTGGACCCCCACTCGGCAGGCTGACATGATGGACCGGAGTACGTCTCAGAGGGGCACGGGAGGGCCGGCGCGAACCTGGCCGCAGAACCTGTTGCTGGTGGCCCGCGACGGGCGGTTCATCGGGGCCGCCTCCGCGGCGTGGTGCGCCCAGTGGGGCGGGGCGGAGGGCGCCGCGCCGCTGGACGCCGCCGGGCTCGCCCCGTCGGCGCTCATGGCGGAACTCCGTTCCGTGCCCATGTGGCAGGAGCGCCAGGTGGTGCGTCTCCGCCACGCCGAAGCGGCCGCCCCCGAACTGCTCGCGGACCTCGCCGGCTACCTGGAGCATCCCGTGGCCACCACCGCCCTGCTCGTAGAGTACGAGGGGGAGATGGATTTCAAGAGTCCGCCGGCGGCCTGGGCGGCCCTGCTCTCCTCCGTGGAGTGGAGGGACCTGAACCCGAAGGGGGCCCGAGCCTTCATCCAGGACCGGGCCAGGGCCGAGGGCTACCGAGTGGCTCCGGATGCGGCGAGGGCCCTGGAGGAGTGGGCCTGCGGCGATCTCGGCCTCCTGGCCTCGGCCCTCGATCTGCTCTTCCTCTACCGGATCGACGAGCGGACCGTGGAGGCGGAGGATCTGGACCGCCTCCTGGGCGCGGGGGGCACGCCCCGCCAGTGGGACCTGCAGGACGCCTTTCTGGAGGGACGGCGGGACCGCTTCGTGGCCCTGCTGGAGGGCATCCGCCGCGATTCCGCCGCGGCACCGCTCGCCTTTGCCGGTATGCTCGGCAAGCAGATGCGGAGCCTTCTCCTGCTCCACGGCCAACTCGCCCGCGGCAGGCGCGCCTCGGACCTGTCGCCCAGGGAGGTGGGCCAGGGGCACCCGCTGCCCCTGCAGAAGCTCCTGAAGGTCGCCCCTCGTTGGCCCGAAGCCCGGGTCCGCTCGACCCTCGGGGCCCTCTACGAGCTGGACCTGGCCCTCAAGGGGGAGCCGGGAGAGCCCTGGTCCATCCTGGAGCGCCACCTGCTCCACCTGATCTGAGACGCCGCTGCGGCCGCAAGGAAAATCAGCGCCGAGAGGGGAGTGCGCGGGGGAAGCCGATCAGTTTGTAGCCGTGGGTCAGAAGCTGGGAACCGCGACGGAAGCGCGCAAGGTCCTGGCGGGAATACCGCCGACCGACGGCCCGTCCGCCCTCCGCTCCCGATCTCCGAATCTACTCCTCGGGGATGGAGCGGCCAGCCACGAAGGTGCGGCCGGGGCCGTAGCTCCTGGCCTGGGTGAGGGCGTCCGTGGCCGCGCCCAGCCACTCCTTCAGGGTCTTGTAGCTGGGGGCCACCATGGCGATGCCCGCGCAGAAAGAGGTCCGCACCGTGTGCCCCAGGCCAACCGGCGTCTCCCTGGCCTCGAACTCCTTCTGGATTCGTCGCATGAGCCGCACGGCGTCATCGTCCGAGAGGTGTTCGAGCACGGCACCCACCACGTCGGCGCCATGGCGCCCCAGAATGTCGGTCTGCCTCAGTCTTTGCTGGAGGAAGCGGGAGAGGGTTTGCAGCAGGTGGTCCCGCGCCGAGGGGCCGAAGTTCGTCACGTGCCCGACCATGCCGTCCACCTGCATCAGCACCAAGGCGTAGGGTACCTGTCGCCTCGCGTACCGGTTGAGGCAGAGCCTCGCCTGCTGGAGGAACGGCCCTGGCGCGAGGAGCGCGGTGAGCTCGTCCCGCTCCATTATCTCCTGCAGGCTCCGATAGCGGATCAGCCGCGAGCGGATGGCGACCAGGAGATCCTCCGGGGAGACGGGTTTCACCAGGTAGTCGTCGCCGCCCGCCTCGGAGCCGAGGATCTGCGCCTTTCGTTGGCCCTCCGTGGTTAGGAAGATTACGGGCACGAGCGTGAAGCCCTCCTCCTGCCGGAGGTACCGCACCAGGTCGTAGCCGCTGACGCCGGGGAGCAGCACGTCCATGAGGATCAGGTGGGGGTGCGCGGTGCGCAGCACCCGGTCGAACTGTTTGGGATCCGCCAGGACGTGGACCGAATAGCCGGCGCTGTGCAGGCACTGCTCGATAAGCCGCGCCTGGGCTGGGTCGTCCTCCACCACGAGGACTCGAGACTGGGCCACTCGCCTGCGCCCGAGCAGGCTCTTGACCTTCCGGTAAACCTCGGGAGCCTCGGGAGGGCTGGGAACGAAGGCGTCCACGCCGGAGCGGATGGCCTCCAGTTTGTCCGTGAATCCCGCCTGGTCGCCCAGCAGAAGGACCGGTATGGTCCGACCTCCCTCCGCCACGCGCAGGTGGCCCACGAACTCGTAACCGCTGCCATCGGGGAGGCGTCCCGCCACGAGGGCCATGTCGGGGAGCTCGGTCCGCAGTTTCTGCCTGGCCTCCTCCAGGGAGTGGGTGAGCTCCAGCTTCACGCCCCTCTTGGCGAAGTAGGCCTGGAAGGGTTCCTCGCCTTCGAAGGGCGGAGCCACCGCGAGCATCAGCGGGGTTACGCGGCTGTGAGGCACATGGGAGGACAACCCAGCGGTCCGCGCGACTAGGTCCTGAAACTCGACACGGAGCCGCCGCACCAAGCCGGAAAGCTCCTCGAGCTCATCCTCGGAAGGGGATCGTCCTGCCATGGAGATGCTGTAGCACATGTACTCGCCGTCGCCCCCGAGGGAGCTGACGCGAGGGGCGGCGTAGAGGGCTCCCGATCCCGCAAAATCGTGAAAGACCACGTGGAGCTTCTCCAGCGGGGCCGGGTCCTCGTGCCGGGTCCGCAGCTCCGCGATCCAGTTCTCGGCGTCGTCGAGCCTGGCGCGGCTCTCCTCGATATAGCGGCGCCAGAGTTCCTCTCTGCGGGTAGTCTCCGTCGCCATGGTCTTCCCCTTCAAAACGCGATCAGTATATCGCAACACATGCCCGTCCCAAACAGGCCACCGTGCCGGCTAGGGGACGCGCCTTCCTCCGTTTCGTTTCGGAAGGGAGAGCCCTCAAGTGCGAGTCGAATGGGTTTTGGACGGCCATGAATTCCGGCCCTCTCTTGATCGGCCTGCTTTCGGGGCCGCGGGCGGGCCGCGGCCTCGCCAGGGACGTGCGTGGCGGCGGCTAAGGTCCACTGGGCCTATATTTGACAGCGTGTCGCAAGGGGGTGTACCTTAGACCCTTGTGCCCAGGGGGGCAAAGAGGAGGAATCTGTATGCGTCGTTTTCTTTCGGTGTTTCTGGTGGTTGCTCTCGCCCTCTCCGCGTCACTCTGTTGGGCCCAGACGGGCAAAGGCGGCAAAGAGAAAGAGAAGCAGAGCAAGGAGAGCGTGAAGATCGAGGACCTGATCGCGAAGGGCGAATACCAGAAGGCCATCGATATGGCCAATAAGTTCATCGCGGCCAAGCAGGTCACCGAGGGGCTCTACATCGATCTGGGTGTGGCGCACTTCGACCTCAAGCACTACCCGGACGCCCTCGCCGCGTTCGAGAAGGCGGCCGAGCTGAATCCTTTCGGCATCAAGGCCCTCGAGTATGAGGCCACCTGCTACCACGAGATGAACCAGGAGGACAAGGTGGCCGAAACCTACCAGAAGATTCTGACCATCGATCCCACTCAGGACGAGGTCCGCTATAATCTGGGCCACCTGTACGAGAAGATGGGCAAGATGCCGGAGGCCATGCAGCAGTATGACCAGCTCGTGGCCACCAACCCCGGCTTCAAGGACGTGGCCTACGACGTGGGCGTCATGCTCATGCAGAAGGGCGAGCTCGACAAGGCCGAGCCCTATCTCCTCAAGGCCGTGGCCGCCAAGCCGGACGAGGACACCCCCAAGCTCGCCCTGGCCCAGTTGTATCTGAAGCAGGAGAAGTACGACAAGGCGATCCCCATGCTGCAGGATTACGTGAAGGTGACCAAGAGCGATCTCTACAAGCCGGCGGTCCTGCACAACATCGCCGTCAGCCAGATGAAGCTGAAGAAATACGACGAGGCCGTGGCTACCTACGACCAGATCCTTGCCCTGCGGCCCAACGAAGAGCGCGCTCTTCTCGGAAAGGCCCAGTGCTACATGGATCTCAAGGACTACGCGAAGGCCGTGCCGATCCTTGAAACCTACATGAAGGTCTCGCAAGACGACGCCAAGAAAAAAGAAGTGGCAAAGATCTTGAAAGAGATCAAGGGCAAGAAGTAGCACGCCCCTCCGAATCAGATCCAAAGGCCGCGGGAGCCCGAGCCCCCGCGGCCTTTCCTTTTGCGTGGACGGGGGTTAGACTGGCCGAGCATGAAGGTTGGACCATGAACCAAGGGCAAGGACCTTGCGGGAGGTTGGCATGGAATGGACCTGCGAGTGCGGCGCCGAGAACCAGGAGGCGAGCCGATTCTGCAACCAGTGTGGTGCGCCAAGGCCCTCGGCTGCGGGCGGACAGACGCCGCTCGGCGAAGTGGAGACGGTAGCGCCGCCCGTCCAGGCTCCGCCTCCCGAGCCTCAAACGCCCTGGCTCCCCGTACCGCCCGCCGCGGCGGAGCCGCCCGGTGCACCCGCGGCCGCTGGCCCGCCGGAGCCGGCGGCTAAGGCCGGCAAGAAGCGGGGATGCCTGATCGGATCTCTCGTCGGCCTCGTGGCGCTGCTGTTCTTCTGCATCCTGGCGGCCGTGGCGGGCTACCTCTACCTCAAGCCGAAGCTCGGCCAGGCGGCTGATCGGGCGCGCCAGGCCCAGGCCATGGCGACCATGCAGGCGGTGGCGGGCGCCCTGGAGAGCTACAAGAACGCCAGCGGTGGCTACCCGGCTCCGGGCCACAACGCCGACAGCTACTACAGCATCGTGGACCTTTCGAGCCTGGAAAAAGACCTGGTCCCGCAGTACATCAAGGCTTTGCCCAAGGATCCGTGGGGACACCAGTACCAGTACGGCGTGAGCCAGGACAACCAGTCCTTCGTGCTCATCTGCACGGGCTCCGACGGGATCGATTCGCTGACGCGAGTCCCCGATGTGCCGGTGCTCACCCACTGCTACGAGGATGACATCGTGCTGGAAAACGGGCAGTTCATGCAGAAGCCCGCGGGAGAGCAAAAGCACTGCAAGAAATAGGATGGTAGCGGAGAGGAACACCTACGGCGTTTGTTTTCAGCGGCCCTTCAGCAGGAGGGCCTCGATCCGGTCGAGGCGCTCCTCCAGATGGTCGAGGCGTTCGAGGATCTTCTGGAAGTGGGGTTCGAACACGTCCATCTCGTTGAGTTCGCGCACCAGCTCGGGAAAGACCCCCACCACCGCGCTCTGGACCTCGGAAAGGGTCTGCTCGGGGTCGGGGTAGTGCCGCGCCAGGCAGCTTCGGATGCTGGACTGGGGGGCGATCATCGGCACCACGCTGAAGCCCGAGGCACGCTCGATGGCTTCGATGGCCTCCACGTCCAGCGGGTCCGCCATGGCCACGTAGAGTTTCTCCCGCTCCAGCCGGATGGGGACGGCCTGTTGCTCCCACGCCAGATCCCGCCCGACCTTGGAGAGAACCCTGGGGGAGATCTCCATGTTGCTCAGCGATACGCACGGCATGTCGAGCTGCCTGGAGAGAAAGGCGCTGAGCACCGTTTCGTCGATGAAATTGAGGGCGATGAGGGTGGAGCCGAACTTCGTTCCCCTCCGCTTCTGTTCCTCCAGGGCGATGCGGAGCTGCACCTCGTCGATGAGATTGGCCTCCAGCAGAAGATCACCGAGCCTGGCCTTGGACATGACTTCCTCCGTGCGTGAAGTGTAGCGTTCCGGAACCGCGGTCGCAAGACCGCTCCACCATCGCCGGGAATTGGCCTATACTGTGGGGAGCATGGAGGTGATCCGATGAAGCGCTGGCTGATGGTTGCGGCCGCCCTCCTCCTGACCGCCTTGTCGCTTGCCGCTTTCGGGCAGGCGGTCTTCAACGGTGGCCGGTGTGACGGGAGCTACACACTCGTGAGCGGGGACCACGTCCGCTTCACGACGGGCACCACCAGCCCGACCCCGCAGTATCTGTTCCTGCTCGTCAATTCCGGGCAGGGCAATGTCATCCTGCACGACGGGTACGGAGACACGAGCGTGGGGCTCTACTTCAGCGCGGGCGACCTGCTCCTCCTGCCGGCCGCCCGGAGCCCCTTCGACCTCTACTCGCAGGCCACTGGGATTCAGATCTATTACGGTGGCGCCATCGTGGGAACCACCGGCGGCCCCATCTGTGGCACCGGCCAGTTCGGACCGGTGGTCGTCCTGACGGACCAGAAGTACAGCCTGCAGATGGAGTCGGCCTCGGCCACCTCGGTTCAGATCGGCTCCTTTGCGTCGGTGGTGGCCACCGCCAGCGGCAGCCTGCCCTATGACCTGGCCACGGGCAGCAGCACCGTTGCCGCGCCGTCGGTCCCGGCCTGCTCGGGAACGACCTGTTGCAGTCCCACCAAGACGGTGTTCGGGCTGAACGGCCCCGGAAGCAACCTCCTGGGCGTGTACACCCTCTTCACGGGGGGGATCGATTTCGACTACGAGGTGACCCCCCCCGTGCCCTTGGCGGCCTCGGCCCAGGCCGATCCCACCAGCGGGGTCGCGCCCTTAGCCGTGGCCTTCACCGGCAAGGCTTCGGGCGGAAGTCCGCCCTACACCTGGGACTGGAAGTTCGGTGACGGGACGGCCCACAAGACGGTCCAGAACCCCAGCCACACCTACCAGAGCGCGGGCACCTTCCAGCCAGTGCTGACGGTCACCGACTCGGCCGGCGCGCAGAGCCAGGACAAGAGTCTGACCATCACGGTTTCGTCCGCGCTGTCGGTTGCCGCGGCCGGCGCCCCTTTGACGGGCGACGCCCCGCTGGCGGTCTCTTTCACCGCCACCGGCTCGGGAGGAACTCCGCCCTATACCTACGCCTGGAATTTCGGAGACCAAGCCACCGGATCGGGCCAAACGGTGAGCCACACCTACACCCAAGCCGGCACCTTCCACGTGAGCCTGACGCTCACCGATTCGGCCTCGGCCACCGCCACGGATTCCCATCTGGTGGTACAGGTGAGCGCCCCCGGGGCGCTGGCCGCCTTTGCCCAGGCGGACAAGAGCTCGGGGCCCATCCCCCTGACGGTTAACTTCACTGGCGCGGCCTCGGGGGGTACGGCGCCCTACACCTGGTCGTGGGACTTCGGAGACGGTTCCGCCCCCGCGACGACGCAGAACGCTCAGCACACCTACTCGGCGGAGGGAACCTACACGGTGACTCTGACGGTGCAGGACTCGGCCGGGGCCACGGCCACGGACGGCCATCTGCAGATCACCGCCAACTCCAACTTCACGGTGGTGGCCTCGGCCGTTCCCACGGTAGGCGCCTCTCCTCTGACAGTGGCTTTTACGGGGACAGCCACGGGCGGCTCCGCCCCCTACCAGTACGCCTGGAGTTTTGGCGACGGGACCACCTCGGCGGTCCAGAATCCGAGCCACACCTACACTTCGGACGGTGACTACGGGGTGTCCCTGAGCGCCTCGGACTCGGCCGGCCACACGGCCACCGATTCTCACCTGATCATCCACGTGGGCCTGGCACCGGGAGCCCCGATCGTGACCAATGTCCAGAAAATGCTCAACCCGTTCCGGCTCAAAATCGTCGGCCAGGGCTTCATCACGGGTTGCCAGGTGCTCATCGATGGTGTCGCAGTGCCGGCGACCTACAAGTCGGGCACCGTTCTGATTGCGAAAAAGGGAGCGGCCTTGAAGGCCATGGTGCCGAAGGGAGTGGCGGTCTGCGTGACGGTCACCAACCCGGGCGGTCTCCAGTCGGCCTGCTTCAGCTACACCCGATAGCCGCCTGCGGCGGAGTGAGAGGTGATAACCGCCCCGTGTGCGGTGCCCTTCTCGCCCTACGATCGGGGGACAGGGGACAGGAGGAAGCAAGCGCACGGGGTGAGAGGTTCTTTGGACTTCTCCTCGTCTCGAAATCCAGGGGGCGAGGGAAGGCGGTAGAGGCCGATTTCTGTCGGCCGCCCCCCCCTTTGTTGCTCTTTCCGATTCGTCGCTTCCTCTCTGTCTCCGCGCCTCTGTGGTTTGCCTTTTTCAAATCCCCAATCCTCATTCGCCCTTTTGTTAGCTCCGCGATCCTCCCCTTGCGACCAAGCGCGGAAAAGGCCTATCATAGAAGGCTTTAGGAGGCTTTCATCATGGCCTACGATCCGCACGCCATCGAGACCCGCTTTCAAAAGCTCTGGCAGGAGGCGGGCGTGGCCCGAATGGAGGAGAGGGAGGGAGGCGCCAAGTTCTACTGCCTGGAGATGTTCATGTATCCCTCCGGCAAGATCCACATGGGCCACGTCCGGAACTA
The DNA here is from genome assembly GCA_049967655.1 of Acidobacteriota bacterium. Classification (GTDB taxonomy): domain Bacteria; phylum Acidobacteriota; class UBA4820; order UBA4820; family DSQY01; genus DTPS01. The sequence continues at coordinate 49,263 of JBMFSH010000009.1, read as the reverse complement.
CACCATCGGCGACGTGGTGGCGCGGTTTCGGAGGATGAGGGGCGAGAACGTCCTGCATCCCATGGGGTTCGATGCCTTCGGCATGCCGGCGGAGAACGCCGCCATCAAGGGCCAGACGCACCCGAAGGCCTGGACCGACGCCAACATCGCGACCATGAAGGGGCAGCTCCAGCGGTTGGGGTTCCTCTACGACTGGGAGCGGGAGGTCCGGACCTGCGAGCCCGAGTACTACCGGTGGAACCAGTGGTTCTTCCTCAAGATGTTCGAAAGGGGCCTCTGTTACAAGGCGAAGCGAGCCGTGAACTGGTGCCCCGACTGCGCCACCGTTCTAGCCAACGAACAGGTAGAAGGCGGCACCTGCTGGCGCTGCCACAACCCCGTGGTCATGAGGGAGATGGACCAGTGGTTCCTGCGCATCACGGACTACGCCCAGGAGCTGCTCGACGGCCTGGACCAGCTCACCGACTGGCCTCCCGAAGTGGTGACCATGCAGCGCAATTGGATCGGCCGGTCGGAGGGGGCCCTCGTGGATTTCCCCGTGGCCGGCCAGGAGCGCAAGATCCGGATTTTCACCACGCGCCTGGACACCATCTACGGCGCCACCTACCTGGTTCTTGCCCCCGAACATCCGGAGGTGGAGGCGTTGACCACCGCCGAGCGTCGACAGGAGGTGGCGTCTTTCCGAGCGCGGGTCCGCTCCCAGAGCACCCACGACCGAACGACCTCCCGGGACAAGGTGGGCGTCTTCACGGGCTCCTACGCGCTGAATCCCTTCTCCGGTGAGGCCATTCCCATCTACCTGGCCAATTTCGTCCTCATGGAGTACGGCACGGGAGCCATCATGAGCGTACCGGCGCACGACCAGCGGGACTTCGAATTCGCGAAGGCGTACGGGCTGCCGATCCGCGTCGTGGTGCAGAGCGGATCCCTGAAGAGCGAGGAGCTGACCGAGGCTGTGGCCTCGGACGGCGTCATGGAGAACAGTGGCCCCTACGACGGTATGCCCAATCGAGAAGCCCTCAAGGCCATGGCCGAACGGGCCCGGAGGGAAGGGTTTGGCGAACTGACGGTGACCTACCGGCTCAAGGACTGGGGCATCTCCCGCCAGCGGTATTGGGGGACGCCTATCCCCATGATCCACTGCGAGACGTGCGGCACGGTGCCGGTGCCCGAGTCCGAACTGCCCGTCCTCCTGCCCATGGACGTCACCTTCACGGGCAAGGGCGAGAGCCCCCTGGCGGGGCACGAGGGTTTCCTGGGCGCCGCGTGCCCGAAGTGCGGGGGGAGAGCGCGGCGGGAGACGGACACGATGGACACCTTCGTGGACTCCTCCTGGTACTTCCTGCGCTATTGCAGCCCGAAAGAGGCGGAGGCGCCCTTCGACGGCTCCGCCGTCCGATACTGGAACCCCATCGACTTCTACATCGGGGGCATCGAGCACGCCACCATGCACCTCATCTACTGCCGTTTTTTTACCATGGTGCTGAGGGATCTTGGCCTGCTGAATTATGGCGAACCCGTGAAGCGCCTCATGTGCCAGGGCATGGTCATCAAGGACGGCGCCAAGATGAGCAAGAGCCTGGGGAACCTGGTGGAGCCGGACGAGATGATCGAAAAGTACGGCGCCGACTCGGTGCGCCTCAACATCCTCTTCCTCTCGCCGCCATGGGACCGGCTGGACTGGAAGGAGGCCGGCGCCGAGGGCGCCTACCGCTTCCTGAACCGAATCTACGCCACCGTGGAGGAGCTCGCCGGCGATCTCTCCGGTCCCGTGGAGGAGCCCGCCGGCCCCGAGGTGGATGCGCTGCGCCGGAAGACCCACCGGACCATCGCGAAGGTCACGGCGGAGCTCTCGGACCGGTTGAAAATCAACACCGCCATCGCCAGCCTCATGGAGCTGACCAACGCCCTGCAGGGCTATCTACCCGCCTACCGGGGGACCCCGGCCGAGAGGTTCGTCGTGAAGGAGGCGGTGGAGAGCCTGGTCCGCATGCTCTCGCCCTTCTGCCCGCACGCCGCCGACGCCCTGTGGGAGCTCCTCGGTCACCGCGAGTTTCTGGTGGACAGGGGCTGGCCCTGCTTCGATCCGGTCATCGCCCGCGAGGAGGAGGTGACCATGGCCGTCCAGGTCAACGGCAAGGTGCGGGGTCAGGTCACGGTGCCCGCGGAGGCGTCGGACGAAGAGGTCCTCCGGGTGGCAAGGGCCCTCGACAAAGTCTGTGCTCAGCTGGAAGGAAAGAGGGTGATCAAGGAGCTGGTGGTGCCCAAGCGGATCGTGAATTTTGTGGTGAAATGAGATGGCTCTACCGAATGTTGTGGTGTGGCGTCCGATGAGGTTCACACTCGGTCTCGTCTTCCTGGGACTGCTCGGCGGCTGCGGCTATCAACTTCTGGGGGCCTCGGGAGCCCTCCCGCCCACGGTGAAGACGGTGGCGGTGCTCCCCTTTGAGCGGCAGGTGCCCGTGGTCCAGTTGGAGCAACGGGTCACCGAGGCCGTCACCCGGGAGCTGGTCCAGCGCGCCAGGGTCCGTGTCCAGTCCACCAAAACCGGTGCCGACGCCATCCTGACCGGCGCCATCACCGGTTACGGCGTGACGCCACTTTCTTACGACGCCGCCGGGCGGGCGAACCGCTACCAGGTGACCATGACGGCCCGGGTCCGCCTGGTCACCGCCGAGGGCAAAATCCTCTTCGAGTCCTCGGGTTACCGTTTTAGCGAGATCTACGAGACCTCTCCCAATCCAGCCTCCTACTACAACCAGGAGGTGGTTGCCTACGACGTGGTGGCCAGGGACTTCGCGCGCTCCCTCGTGGCCTCCATTCTGGAGGGAACCCCTGGCCCCTGAGCCGTTGTTCCGACACGAGGAGCGCCCCCACATGGGGACGCGCGTCTGCTTCACCCTCATGCCCGAGGGCGTGGTGGAGGAGGAGTACACCTCCGGTGTGCAAACCCGCAGCGATATGGTGTACTACGACGAGATCTGGGATACCTACCACCGCCAGACCTTCCCGCTGCGGACCTTCCTGATCCTGTCGGCCGTAAGCGCCGGGTTCGCCGCGGCGGCCCTCCTGATAGCCGTGGACTACGCCACCATGGCGGTCGCCGGAGGGGCCATAACGGCCGCCTGGCTCCTCCTGCTCTGGCGCGCGTCACTCCTCTCGGTCTGGGCCTACGGATACGAAGGAGAGGAGCTGTTTTCGCTCCACGGCCTGCCCGGGAGAGATTTCAGCGCCTTCATCGCCGAGCTGCAGCGGCGCGTCGAGCAGAAGCGCTATCCGCTGCAGAGCGTCTTCGAAGCCCTCGACCTAGGCCATTGCGAGTGGACCGGGCGGGCCAGGAGGTGGCGCTGCTCCTTCGTCTACGACCGGCTGGTCCTGGAGTGGAAGGGGATCGCGGGACAGGTGCGCCGGGAGTATTACTCCCTCATGGCCCTGGAGTCACCCATACGGCTCGTGTGGCGGGTGCCGTGGGTGAGCCTCGGCGGAGCGGCCGCCTCGGGACTCCTGCTTCTCGGCCTGCTGGTCGAGGGGGTGGCCTGGCGCGACCCGACCCTTTGGCACGCGCTTCTGGCCCTGGCCGGAGCCAACCTCGCCTTCATCCTCTTCGCCGCGGCCAGACTGGCCATTGCCGTCCAGCTGCCCGTGCAGGGCACCCCCATCCGCACCCCCTTCATGCCCTGGTGGCAGAGGGCGCAGCTCCAGGCCATCCTCCAGTGGTTCGCCCGCCTGGTGCACCTGGCGGACCGCCTTGAAGCGCTGAGCACGGAGGACTACTGGGAGTTTCACCGCTCGAAGCTCGGCATCCTGAAGGAGGAGGGATTCCTGGAGGACTGGCCCTACCGCTCCGCCCTCGCCCGGCTCAATAGCCAGGAGCGCGAAGAGCTGGGGGAATAGAAGAGCCCCGCGGGGCCAGTGTTCAGCGCGGGCAGGTGGCGCAGGCCTCCACCACGGCCCGCAATCCCACATCGAAGGGCTTGGAGACGAAGGGGTCGTCGGGAAGAAGGCGCAGCGGCATGCCCTGGCTCTCCTTGAGCTTGATGAAGGTCTGCATGCCCAGGGCGCGTCGCATGCTCACGCCGGAGAGGAACCCGGCGGTCACGAGAAGAGCCTCCGGCAGCCCCGACTCCGCAGCCGCAGTCCGAAGCTCCTCGGGATGGCCCAGGATGTAGCTCAGTTTGACCTGAGCGTCTGCCATGGGAAGGTCGCCGCACGGAACCCCCCCCGCCTCCAGCAGGTTCAGGCCGGCGTCGTAGTCGGCGTCGTAGGGTTCCAGGGGCACCTGGGAGGTGATCCCCACCAAGGTGCCTGCCTTAACGGCTTCCCGAAGGGCCGGAAGGACGGAGCGGAAGCTCTGCTCAAAGGTGTTGGCGTTGCCTCCCCCGTAGCCCGCGAAGATGGCGCCGCGCCCGCAGGCCGAGAACTGGCGGCGGTAGTCCTCGGTGGTGAAGAGGGGGTTGGCGTAGACCGGCTTGACCGAAAGGTCGAATCGCGTGTCGGCGGTGGCCACGCCGATCCGCTCGATCTCCCCGGCCACGCCGGCCCACTCCTCGAAAGACATGTTGGAGGAGTCGAGCGCGAACAGATCGTGACGCACCGCCGTGGCGAAAAACTCGGAGAGGGCGTCGTTCAGGTACTTCCAGACAAAGTCGCCGGTGGGCTTGAGGGCCCCCTCGGCCTGGGAGTCCCGCTGGGATTCGATGGTGCCGCCCGTGCGTACCAGGTGGAGCTCCTCCAGCCGCTGGTCTTCGTAGGGGATGATCACCCAGTCCTTGCGGAGCGTGTGGACGCCCTCGGGGCCGGCGCTGGCGGCCACCCGGCCGTCGAAGGCGTCGGTGTGCCACTTCCGGTACTTGGTGAGCCTCCCCGAGAAGATGCTCTGCCCGTTGTTGAAGACCGCGAAGAGGTGTGCGGGGCGCAGGCGGGTCAGAAGGTAGATGGATGTCTTGAGGTTGCCGAGCGCGTCGGAGATGGAGTAGTAGCCCTCCAGCGGGACCTGGGAGCCCGTCACCGCCACGTTGGCCGTGAGGTTTTTCAGCGCGTACCGCAGGTAGCAGAGCCCCCAGGCCATGGTGTCCGTGCCGTGCGTCACGAGGATACCCCTTGGGTTGGCCACCCGTCCGTAATGGTGGAGGCCCCTGGATAGCTCCCAGTGAAGGATGTCGTAGCGCCGGTTGGCGAGGATCTCCTCCTTGAAGAGGAACCCGTCGGGGTCCACCTCCTGGCGCCGGAAGTCCTCCGTCAGCGTTTCGGAGAGGAAGGCATCCCGGACCACGCGGGCGTCGGAGACATCCGTGAGCACGATGATGGGGGTATTGGCCTGGTAGCGCCGCAGGTGGACCAGGAGCTGGATGCCCTCCTTGCCGCCCGGCGTCAGCTCCACGTCCAGCACCACCGCGTCCACGCGCTCGGCGGAGAGGTAGGCCAGGGCCTCCTTCAGGCTGGTCGCGAAGCGGAGGTCCCATTGGGGCTCGGCCACGGCGAAATACAGCTCCAGCTCGCGCCGGTAGGCCCCGAGGTCGTCATCCGCGAAGAGGACGGTGAAACGCCTGCCCATGGTTTTGCCCCCGAACCGCACGCCAAATCCACGGCGGCAGGGAGAGTATAACCAAAATCCGGGGGGAAGGGCGGAAAAGGGAGAGAACAGATTCACCACCTAGACACCAGGACACCAAGAAAGCAAGGGAAGCGAAAGGCCCAAATTGCGCGATGGAATTTCCTCCGATGGGGGAGCGCCCTCCAGAGCGCGAGCGGGGAGGCGGCACGGCGCATCGGCCTCTGGAGAGGTTTCCTACAGCCCTCTCCGCCTCTCACACCTTACTCCTCACTCTTTACTCCTTACTCCTTACTCCTCACGCCTCACTTCCCACTCCGCTCTCCCCCCTCTGTGCTATGCTTTCAAGAAGAGCGCCCCCGCCACGGGGCATACAAAGGAGATGCGCGCATGTTCAAATGGGTGGCCCTAGGACTCATCGGCATTCTGATCCTGTTCGGCCTCGCGGTCGGTCTTTACGCCATCATCACCTACAACTCGCTCGTCAGCCTGGACCAGGCGGTCCAGTCCCAGTGGGCCCAGGTGGAAAACGTCTACCAGCGGAGGGCCGACCTCATCCCCAACCTGGTGGCCACGGTCAAGGGCGCCGCGGCCTTTGAGAAGAGCACCTTCACCGAGGTCGCCGAGGCCCGCTCCAAGGTGGGCCAGATCTCGGCGCAGGGTCTGCAGGGCATAGCCAACAATCCGCAGGCCTTCGCCCGCTTCCAGCAGGCCCAGGATGGCCTATCCTCCGCGCTTTCCCACCTCATGGCCGTGGTGGAGCGCTACCCCGACCTGAAGGCGACGCAAAACTTCCAGGAGCTCCAGGCCCAGCTGGAGGGGACCGAGAACCGCATCGCCGTGGAGCGCATGCGCTTCAACGAGGCGGCCCAGGCCTTCAACACCAGGCGCCAGAGCTTCCCCACCAACATCATCGCCGGCTTCTTCGGGAGCCGGTTCAACCCCAAGCCCTACTTCAAGGCCCAGGCCGGTGCCGAGACGGCTCCGAAGGTCCAGTTCTGAACGAGGACCGCGGCGGATGAAGGTGGCATCGGAAGCGACCTGAACTCTCCCCTTCGAGTGGGGCTTTCATCATGCGATTGAAGCGACTCTTCTTCCTGTTGCCGGCCTTGCTGGCCTGCACGGTCTGGACAGGCGCCGTGGGCACTCCCATCCCGCCGTCCCCCACGCAGTGGGTTACGGATGCGGCCGGAGTGCTCAGCCCGGGCACGCTCGACGCGCTGAATGCAAGGCTCAAGGCCTTCCAGCAGGCGACCGGCGACCAGGTCATCGTCTACATCGGGACCACCACGGGCGGCGTGCCCATCGACGACTGGGCCGTCAAGGCCTTCGCCGCGTGGCGCATCGGCCAGAAGGGCAAGGACAACGGCGTCGCCCTCTTCGTCTTCCCCCAGGACAAATCGCTCCACATCGAGGTGGGCTACGGCCTTGAGGGCCGGCTTCCCGACGCCACGGCCTGGCTCATCATCCACGATGCCATGCTGCCCAAGCTCAAGGCCGACGATTACGACGGCGCGGTGTCGGCGGGCGTGGAGGGCATCCTGGGAACCCTGGGCGGCGCCCAGTGGAAGGAGCCCATCCAGGCGGCCACGGTTTCGCAACCGGCCAGGGCGGTCCGTGGGAGCGGGCAGCCCGCCGGCCTGACCATCTGGCAGATGATCCTGGGCGGGCTCCTTCTCATCGGGTTCCTTTTCCTGCTTGTCACGCATCCCACCCTGGCCATCTTCCTCCTCTTCCAGATCCTCTCGGGAGCCGGCGGAGGTGGATTCGGGGGCGGCGGCGGAGGATTCTCCGGCGGCGGCGGGCGCTCGGGAGGCGGCGGGGCCTCGGGCTCGTGGTGACGGGAGGCGCTTCATGTTCGGAATGAGCCGGCGCCGGCTGAGGCGCATCGTGGACGCGGAGAAGGTGAAGGCCGCCATCGAGGAGGCCGAGCGCATGACCTCGGGCGAGATCCGGGTATCGGTGGCCCATTTCTTCTGGGGCGGCGTGCACCGGACCGCCCAGAAGGCCTTCACCAGGATGGGCATGGATCGCACTCAGCACCGGAACGGCGTCCTGATCTTCGTGGTTCCGTCCCGCCGACGCTTCAGCATCATCGGCGATGAGGGCATCCACCAGCACGTGGGGCAGGAGTTCTGGGAGGCGGTCGCGGCGAGGCTCTCGGAGAACTTCAAAAAGGGAGATTTTACCGAGGGGCTCGTGGAGGCCGTGGAGGAGGTGGGCCGCCGCCTCAAGGTCCACTTCCCCTACACCGGGGAGAAGAATCCCAACGAGATTCCGAACGACGTGGACTTCGACGGGGAGAAGGAGTGACTCCGGGCAGCTCTGGCGCGGCGCCGCGGCCGGCGGCCTTCTCCACCCTCCACCGTCTCGATCCATGCTGCCAGGACTCGGCCCCGCATAAGGGCCGTCCATTCATGAGGTGAGGGGGAGGATCATGGCTCACAAGCTTTTCCGGACCAAGTCCCTGGCGCTGCTCGTGTCGGAGACCGAGAGGGAGGGACATCGCCTTCGAAAGGTCCTCACCGCCTGGGACCTGACCGCCATCGGCATCGGCTGCATCATCGGGGTCGGCATCTTCGTGCTGCCCGGCGTGGAGGCTGCCAAGCACGCGGGCCCCGGCATCATCCTCTCCTTCGCGGTGGCCGCCGCGGCCTGCGCGTGCAGCGCCCTCTGCTACGCGGAGCTGGCCGCCATGCTCCCCGTGTCCGGAAGCGCCTACACCTACGGATACGCCTGCCTGGGCGAGATCTTCGCCTGGATCATCGGCTGGGACCTCGTTCTGGAGTACATGGTGGGAGCGAGCCTGGTGGCCATCGGGTGGTCGGCCTACCTCGTGAACCTCCTCAAGGGCATGGGGCTGGAGCTCCCCGCCGCCCTCACGGCGCCCCCCTTTGCCGAGCATCCCGGCCTGCTCGACCTGCCCGCCGCCCTCATTGTCCTCGCCATCTCCTACCTCCTCGTGCGAGGCATCAAGGAGAGCAGCCGCGTGAACCTCACGGTGGTGGTCATCAAGGTCTCCGTGATCCTGGTTTTCATCGCGCTGACGGCGTGGTACGTCCACCCGGCCAACTGGATCCCCTTCGCCCCCTTCGGCTGGAAGGGCATCATGACAGCGGCCGCCATCGTGTTTCTGGCCTACATCGGCTTTGACGCCGTCTCCACCACAGCGGAAGAGGCTCGGAACCCCCAGCGCGACCTTCCCATCGGCATCATCGCCTCTCTGGTAGTGGCCACCCTCCTCTACATGGCCGTGGCGGCCATCATGACGGGGATCGTGCCCTACAAGGAGCTGGGCGTTGCCGACCCCATCGCCCTGGTCCTGAACGTCCTGCACATGCGCTGGGCCAGCGCGCTCATCAGCGTGGGGGCCTTGGCCGGGATCACCAGCGTGCTTCTGGTGCTCCTGATGGGGCAGCCCCGCATCCTCTTCGCCATGTCGAGGGACGGACTCTTGCCCGAGGCCCTCTCCAAGGTCCACGCGCGCTTCCAGACGCCCCACGTCACCACCTGGATCACGGGATGCATCGTGGCCGTCAGCGCGGCGCTGACCCCCATCAACGTGGTGGCCGAGCTCTGCTCCATCGGGACTCTCTTCGCCTTCATCATCGTCTGCGCCGGCGTCATCGTGCTCCGCTTCACGAGGCCGGACATGGTCCGGCCCTTCAGGGCTCCCTTGACCCCGGTGCTCCCGGCCCTGGGAATCCTCCTCTGCGGGTACCTGATGTTGAGCCTGCCGCTGATCACCTGGCTTCGCTTCCTCGTCTGGCTCCTGGTCGGGCTGGCCATCTACGGGGGCTATGGCTTTCGCCACTCGGGGCTGAACGGGAAACTCAGGCCGGCAAAGGGTTAGGGGCCCGCTGCGCGGGTCGCGAACCCCACCGGGGTTAGCCTCCCGACGCGGGAGCTACTTGGCGCCGTTTTCGCTCTGGATGTAGTCGGCGATGGCGCTGATCTGCTGGTTGGAGAGCTTGCCGTCGAAGCTGGGCATGGTGAGGCCGCGCCCCTGGTGGATGATCTTGACCAGGAGATCGCGGTCCTGGGAATACGGCCAGTTGGGCCGCTTCAGGGCGGGGATGGTGCCGGTGCCGGCGAGGGTCGGCCCGTGGCACGAGGAGCAGTTCTGGAGGTAGAGGGACCGGCCGTTGGTGGCGGCGGCGCCCACGGGCAGGCGCCCGTTCTGCGAATAGTCCAGTCCCGCGGATGACTCGGACGGGGAGACCCCGACCTGGGACCAACCTCCCACCGCCGGCGTGGTGCCCCAGAAGATCAGGCTCAGGGCGGCGGGCAGCACCACGGCCGCCGCGACTCCGAGCCAGAAGAGGCCGCCTCTCGATGGTTTGCCGTTCGATTCGGGCATGCGGTTTCTCCTTCGCCAAAAGAGTATAACCCGAAACCGCCGGGACTATGCCAGCCCGCCGGAGGGCCGACGGGAGCGCCGTTTCCAGGCTGATGCCGGATGGCGAATGGCAGATCGAGAAGAAGACCAGCAGGGCACCGAGGCACAGCGGGGATGGGGAAATTTGGGAACGGTCCTTCCCCGCCCCTCCACCCTCCACCCTCCACTGACCAATGCGCTCTCCGCTGTCGTTCCCCACCCATCATCTATCAAAGGTCATCCATCGTCGTTACAGGAGGTAGGCCGCGGCGAGCCCCACCTGCGCGGCCATCATCATGCCGTACATCTCCGTCCAGGAGGGGTGGTTCTCGGTGTAGGCCAGCTCTTCGGGATTGCGCAGAAGAGGCCAAACGGTGCGGCTTCCCCAGAGCACGAGCGCCGCACCCAGAAGGGTGAGCAGGAGGGGGTTCCCGGTCAGGAGGCGCCCGCCCGAGGGGGCCGGCAGAAGGAGGCCCAGGGGAAATAGCAGCCAGGGCAGCACGAAGGACGGGGCGATCATCCAGGCGGCCTTGCGGGGCCCATAGGTGATCGGCAGGGTCCGGCAGCCGCCCAGGCGGTCTCCCTCCATGTCGCTGAAGTCCTTCGTGGACGTGGCTCCCAGAAGAAACAGGAAGAAGACTAGGCCGAGATACCACGGCTCCCAGAGGCTCACGGTGGCCACCATGGCCCACCCCGCGACCTTGAGCAGCTCCCCGCGCGCCGCGGCGATGGTGACGTTGGCCCAGACGCCGAACCGCTTGGTGCGGCCCAGGCGCGGCGAGGAGTAGATGAAGGTGCACAGAAGCCCCCCCAGGTAGATCCAGAAGCAGGCGTGGGCCTGCCACGGTGCCCGCATCCTGGCCAGCAGCCCCTGGTCGTAGGGAGGGGGCACGACCCACCAGATGGGCGCGAGCGAGAGCACGTACATGCACCACGACGCGACCAGCGCGCTCCTCGGCGTTACCTCGCCGGTGCAGAGGGGCCGCGAGGGCTTGTTGATCCTATCGATGTCGAGGTCGTAGACCTGGTTGATGATGTTGGAGGCCGCGTTCATGAGGGAGGCGCAGAAGGAGCCCAGGAGCAGGGTCGCGAAAAGCTCCCACGTGAACGACGCGTACGGATTGTGGGCCGAGCCGTAGGCGCAGGCCGAGCCGGACAGGATGCCGAGCAGCGGCGGCACGAGGGTGAAGGGCCGGATCAGGGCGATCCAGGGCTTCCACCTCATCGGGCCGCCCATAGCGCCAGGATGTCTGAAGGACGGCTCAGGACGGTGGCGAGTAGAAAGGGCAGGAGGCCGGCCAGCGCGCCCGTGAGCAGATGGATGATGGGCTTGGGAAACCAGCCGCGGGCTGCGACGGTCTCGTTCAGCACCGATTCGAGGAAGAAGACGATGGCCACCGAAACGAAGAGCAGGAGGGCGGCGAGGGGCATCCAGCGGGTGAACTGCGCCCATCCCGTGGGAAAGCCGAAGCGGATCAGGTCGGCCCTCAGAAAGGCGGTCTGAAATCGGGGGAGGGCCGTCCCGTAGAGCCGGTGCTGCAGCATCAGCACCGCCAGAAAGGCGCCGCAGAAGAGGCCCGCGGCGGCGAGGCCGGAGGCGGTGCCGGCCAGGCTCACACCGCCCGGTTCTCCGGCCTTGGAGCTACGGCGGGACCAGAGAAGAAGGGTCCTGCCCCGGCTCAGCTTCCCGACCTCCGAGGCCACCGTGTCGGCGGCATAGGCAGCCAGGCTGGCCACGAAAGCCGCGGGGGACACCAGCGCGAACAGGGCCGGAAAGAGCCCCTTGGAAAAGACCGACGGCACACCTCTGCGGCCGCCGTCGCTCTCGGCGATGCCCAGAGCCCGCTTGCGGCCGAGACCCACGTAGGTGCTGCCGTTAGCCAGGAGATAAAAGAGGAGGAGGAATCCGTAGCCCTCCCAGCCCAGCCCCACGGCCACGAGGGCGCCCCAGAAAGCGCCCATCCAGGCGGACGCGGCCGTTACCCATCGGCGGTACCAGGCCACGGTGGCCAGCGCCGCGTTCACGAGCAGGAGCAGCAGGAGGGGCGGCCCCCAGACCGACGGCGCGCCGACCGCGCCGGGCACGGTCCGTCCGTGAAGCAGCTCTCCCCACGGAAAACGCGCGAACAGGAGGAGGACAAGGCCCGCCGCCAGGGGGACCGTGAGGTTATCGTCGATCTGGTCTGGGAGAGACTCCACCAGGCCGCCCACCAGCGCGGCCAAAAGGCATGCGCCGCCCAGCCCGACCAGGGCCGGTCCCGAGACCCTGAGATCGCCGTAAGCGCTGAAGTAGGCCAGGGCGAAGGCTGCGGGCGCTCCGACGAGGATGAACCCGAGCAACCCCGTCCACCGTTTTCGCGGGTTCCAAGGGAGCGCGGGGCCCCTCAGGCCGAGGCCGAAAAGCGCGGCGAAGGCGTCTCCGAAGGCCAGTAGGCCCCACGCCCCGGCGGCGGCCCAGAGCACGTTAGCGGGTTCCGCGCCGGAGGCCTGGCGCACCGGATCCAGGCCCGCGGCTGAGGCGGGGAGGAGAAGGCAGAGCGCGAGGACGATGGCCGGGTATCCGATCATGCCCGAGTAGCCGCGGGCTTTCTCCTGCGGACGCTCCAGACTCCTTCCTCCGTAGTGGGGGAAAAGCCAGAGGTTGTGGCCCAGGGCTGCCAGGGCGCAGAGCGCCGCCTGCCAGGGAGAGAGCCAGTGCAGGGCGAAGGCGAAAAGGCCCATGGCCATGTGCAGAAACTTGCGGATGATTTCCCGGGAGGTGTCCGCGTTCATGTCAGTCGCCTGGAGGGGAAAGCGAGACGTGAGACGTGAAACGCGGGAGGTGAAACGCAAGAGTCCCCCTTCCCCGATCCCAGCTTCGCCTTCCCTCTTTTCAATACGTCCCCGTTCCTCCCCAGAGGTCCACCACGGTGCCCACCCCCTTGAGGCTCACCAGGAAGCGGTATTCGGAATCGGTGAAGGTCCCGATGGTCCGCTTGCCCGCCTCGAAGCCCAGGGAGAAGCAGCTCCCGTGGTACCAGAAGGTGAGGCTCCTATCGCGCCAGACCTTCTTTTTGAGGTCCCGTTCCAGGGAGGGATTGAGGCTTACTTTCCCGTCCGCGAGGGTCGTGGCGGAGGCCAGCCGGATTTCCTTCGAGAGGGGGTTCTGAGTGAGATCGGTGATCTGACTGACGCCGAGGGTGCCGGACTTCAGGTAGGTCAGGCGGATGAAGTCGTCGCTCTCCTTCTTTCTGGGACGGTAGGTGACGGAGAGCGATTGGCCGTCCAGGGCCCGCGTGAGGCTGTTGTAGCGCAGCCTGAGGTCGTAGCTCCAGGAGGCCGTTGGCCACAGGCGCACGAGGAGTGTCACCGGGCCCTGGCGGCTGTGCCGGGGCCCCGCAGTCAGCAGGTCGCTCTTGAAGCTGTAGTCCTGGTAGAGCGAGCTGTCCAGGCGCAGGTCACCCTTGGGCCCGTAGACCCGGTTCCGCACGCCGTACTCCACCTGGCTGACGTTGAGCCCCACTTGGTCCACCTCGTCGAAGATGGGGGCCCTCAGCGCGTGGGCGTCGGGGGAGACGTAGCTATAGGTCACGTAGGGCTCGATGACGTGCTTCATGGAGTTCTTATACCGGCGGTAGAAGCGGGGACCCACCACGTCGACCGAGAACCGGGCGTAGCTCCGCCAGAGCTGGCCGGCGTCGTACTGCTGCGTGGAGGGATCCTGGCTCTCGGAGTAATGGGTGACCCTCAGCTCCAACCGGGGGGTGATGTCCAGCCAGAGGGTCGGGTGGAGCGGAAGTTCGAAATAGGGGTGCACGTCCAGGCGGTTGTAGCCCACGGAGAATTTCTGGGTGGTGGGAGTGTACTGGGCCCACTCCTTGTGGAACAGGTCCGCGGAGGTCTCGAACCCCCAGTACAGGTCGCCCACCAGGGGATGGAGGCTGGATCGCCACTCCACCCCAGGCTGGGTCCGTTGAACGAGGTCCTGCCCCTCGGTGAAATACTGATTCTGGCGCTCGGCCTTGAAGGTCAGGGAGTAGGGGCCCCAGTTGCGAACCAGGTAGAGGCTGGAATCGAGGCCCGAGAGGGTGCTCAGCGTGTAGTCCCGCTGGTAGTCCCGGAAGAAGTTGATGTCCGAGAGGAGGTTGATGTTCGCCATGAAATACCAGCCGTGCCGAAAGTTCTGCATGTGGGCCCAGGAGAAGTCCCACCGCTTTTGGCCGTCGCTGTTCTGCCGGATGTAATAGCCGTGGAACCAGCCGTAGGTGTCGGTGGAGGGCACGTACCGGAACTCCTCACCAAGCCCCCAGCCCTCCCTGCTGTAGTGATCCACGTACACCGTGTCGTCCCACCAGTCCGCGGGGGCGATGAAGAAGGCGTTGTTCACCGTGAACCCCTGGTTGCTGGAGTTTCCGACCTCGGGGATCAGAAGGCCCGTGGATCGCGCGGGTTTGGTGGGCCAGACGAGATAGGGAAGATAGAGGGTGGGCGCCTGGCGCACGTGGAAACGGGGGTTGGTCAGGAAGGCGTAGTGGTCCACGTGGAACTTGGCGTGGCTGACCTTGATGCTCCAGGGAGGGACGGCCGCCGCACAAGAGGTGAAGGTTCCGTGAATGACCTCGAACCAGCCCTCGCCGATCTTGCGGATCTCCTTCCCGTATACCGTGAATTCTCCATCCTTCTGGACCCCGTAGGCGTCCATCAGGGAGCCCTTGCCCGTGTTCAGGTCGTAGGTCAGCTCGCTTCCCGAGACGGTGAAGTCCTGGAAGTCCACGGCCACCTTGCCGGTGGCCCATAGCGTCCCCTTGTTCGTATCGTACGTGACCGAATCGGCCGTGAGCAGCATGTCCTGGTAGGTGAATTTGACATTCCCTTCGGCGAGGTAAACGCCTGGTGCCACCGTCGTGATTTTGTCAAAAGTCATGTGAAACTTGGGCGGCGCGGCCGGAGTGGCGGGATGGCCCGATTTGGCCTTGGCAGAAGCCGGAGGGGGAACCGGCTTGGGGTGCCAAGGAATCGGGTTGATCTGGGCCGCCGCCGGCAGGGCGGCCATGGCCAGGAGGCAGAGCCAAAGCCGACCCCTCACGCCGGCTCCTTATACATTCGGACTCCCGCGTAGGAGACCACCTCGGCGTCGTCGCCCGTGATCTGGCCCGAGTGGGTGTACTCCACGACTTCGGCGCGGTCCGCTCCGAGTAGGTGGACCGCCACCAGGGCGCTGACCGCCGGGGCATAGCCGCACATGGTGATGTGGTGCTGGTGCACAACCCGATACAGCGCGACCGGATCCAGGCTAAGTATGGCATCCAGGGCCTGCTGGTCCTTCCGCCTGTTGACCGAGGCGCTTTCGTAGTGGTTCATGTCACTGGAGACGACGATGGCGGCGGTGGGGTTCACGGCCTCGGCGGCCTTGGCCAGGGCGCGGCCGAGCGCCTCGAGCTGCTCGAAGTCCTGGGTGCCCACCACGACGGGCACAAAGGAAAAGCTTCCCAGGTAGACCTGGAGGAAGGGGAGTTGGACCTCGACGGCGTGCTCGCGGCGGTGCGCCAGTTCGTCGTGCTGGACGAGGGGGTCGGAGGCCATCAGGAGCGCCGCCAGCTCCTCGTCCACGGGGGCCTCGCCGAGGGGCGTCGCCCAGGCGCCCCGGGACCAGCAGGAGAGGGGACTGCCCATCCCCGTATGGTTCGGGCACAGCACGAAGAGGCGCCGGGGCAGGTCCACGGCGGCGTAAGTCTTGCCCGCCGTCGCGCCGCTGTAGATGTAGCCGGCGTGGGGCACGATGAGGGCCGTGGCCGCTACGGGATCGGTCGTCCTCACGAGGAAGCGCTCCACGGTGGTCTTGAGTTGAAGGGGGTGGGCGGGGTAGAAGGCTCCGGCCACGGTCGGGACCCGGATGGGCGTGGATCCGGCGGTCATGGGATCACCTCCCTTGACGGGGTACGGGGTGACCATCGCCAAGTCCGGGAACACCAGATGCCTCGTCCCCGCGCATCAGAATACCATCCCTGCCGTTGACCATCAATGCGGGACCGCGGTGCGCTTGGACCCTCTCCGTTCAACGAAAAGGAAGGATAGACCGGGTGGAGGCCACGCTTCGGGGGCGCCCGCACCGGAACTCAAGCCCCGCGCTAATCGCGCGGCCGAGGCCCGCCGGGGTTCTAAACCAGCGGCCCCGTCATTTCGGGCCGGCTTGAGTCTCCATGAACTCCTTCGCCTTTTCGGCCATCCCCGCCTCGATGGCCGCCTCGGGGGCCAGGCCGTGCCGCTCGGCGTACTCGCGCACGTCCTGCGTGATCTTCATGGAACAGAACTTGGGTCCGCACATGGAGCAGAAGTGCGCCCCCTTGGCTGGCTCGGCGGGCAGCGTCTCGTCGTGCATGGAGCGGGCCGAATCGGGGTCCAGGCTCAAGTTGAACTGGTCCTCCCACCGGAACTCGAACCGTGCCTTGGAGAGCGCGTCGTCCCAGCGCTGGGCCATGGGGTGGCCCTTGGCCAGGTCGGCGGCGTGGGCAGCAATCTTGTAGGCGATGACCCCCGCCTTCACGTCATCCCGGTCCGGCAGTCCGAGGTGCTCCTTGGGCGTCACGTAGCAGAGCATGGCCGTCCCCATCCACCCGATCATGGCGGCGCCGATGGCCGAGGTGATGTGGTCGTAGCCGGGGGCGATGTCCGTCGTGAGGGGCCCCAGCGTGTAGAAGGGCGCCTCGTGGCAGACGGCCACCTGGCGGGCCATGTTCTCCTGGATCTTGTGCATGGGCACGTGCCCGGGTCCCTCGATCATGACCTGGACGTCCTGGTCCCACGCGATCCGAGTCAGCTCACCGAGGGTCTCCAACTCGGCGAATTGAGCCTCGTCGTTGGCGTCCGCGATGGAGCCCGGCCTCAGACCGTCGCCGAGGGAAATGGCCACGTCGTAGCACTTCATGATCTCGCAGATCTCCGCGAAGTGCGTGTAGAGGAAGTTCTCCCGGTGGTGCGCCAGACACCAGCCCGCCAGGATAGAGCCGCCCCGGGAGACGATACCCGTCAGCCGCCCCGCAGTCAGCGGCACGTATCGGAGCCGCACGCCCGCGTGGATGGTGAAGTAGTCCACCCCCTGCTCGGCCTGCTCCACCAGGGTATCCCGGAACAGCTCCCAGGTGAGCTCCTCGGGCCTGCCGCCCACCTTCTCCAGGGCCTGGTAGATGGGGACCGTCCCTACGGGCACGGGCGAGTTGCGGAGGATCCACTCGCGCGTGGTGTGGATGTCGCGGCCCGTAGAGAGATCCATCACCGTGTCGCTGCCCCAGCGGATGGCCCAGGCCATCTTCTCGACCTCCTCCTCGATGGAGGAGGCCACCGCGGAGTTGCCGATGTTGGCGTTGATCTTCACGAGGAAGGCGCGGCCGATGATCATGGGCTCGCTCTCGGGATGGTTCACGTTGGCGGGCAGGATGGCACGCCCCTCGGCAATCTCCCGGCGGACGATGTGGGGATCGAAGCCCTCGCGCAGGGCGACGAACTCCATCTCAGGGGTGATGATGCCCCGGCGCGCGTAGTGCATCTGCGTAACGTTACCACCGGCCTTGGCCCTGAGTGGCCAGCGGTGAAGGCCGGGGAAAGCCTCGGGGCGGGGAGCGTCGTGCGCCCTGCCGTCGTCCGCAGGCTTGATTTCCCGGCCTGCGTACTCCTCCACGTCTCCGCGCTCGAGGATCCAGGCTCGGCGCAAGGCCGGCAGACCCTTGCGGATGTCGGTCCACTGGTCCGGATCGGTGTAGGGCCCCGAGGTGTCGTAGACCCGGAGAGGCGCGTTGGCGGCGGGCTTGAAGCGGCCGCCGGTGGGCGAAAGCGGAATCTCGCGGAAGGGCACCCGAAGGTCGGGCCGTGAGCCGGTGCGGTACACCTTCCGGCTTCCGGGGAAGGGAACGCCGCGGGGGGCGGAGGGCGGGGCGATGGTTTCGGACATGGCCGGACTCCTCTTCCGAGCGTCGCAGCCCGGATCATGGCCCGTCCATGCTGGAGGTGGGGGAGCCGGTACGTTGCTATCCCTCCGCCAGCATGACCTGGATCAGGTTCTGAGGGACTGCCCAGCACCGGAATCCCGGATGGGCATCTCAGCGGCTGTTCGGCCGCGCCCCTTGCAACAGTCTGCACGATAGAGCGGAGGCCTCCGCAAGTCAAGGTGCCAACGGAGCGAGACGCTAGACGCGAGACGTGAGACGCGGCGCGGGAAGCGAAGCGTGAGAAGCGGCGGTTGCCAGAGGGGCGGCCGAATCGCTGGGGCGCGGTTCGTTCCGCGCACGTGCCCCTGGAGAAGGGGCGGGGGTATCATTGGGTCATGAGGAAGGCCGAAATCATTCAGGAGGTGGTGGGGGCGCTGAGGCGGGCGGGATTTCCCCTGGTGGGAACCTGCTCGGGCCGGCTGGAGGAGGAGCCCTTCGCCTACGATGCCTGGGTCGCGGCGGGCCTGCACGGTCCTCTGGGCTACATGGCTTCCACGGCGCACCTCCGACGGGCGCCGGAGGCCTTCCTGCCGTGGGTGCGGGGCGTCTTCTGCGCGGCTCTGCCCTACAACACGCGGCGAGAGTTCTCGGCGGCCTGGACCGGGCGGGGGAGGTCCTGGGTCTCGTGCTACGCCTGGGGGAGGGATTATCACCGGGAGGTGATGGCGAGGCTTCGACCGGCGGTCCGGCTGCTGCAACGTCTCGGATGCCTCGCCCACGCGGGCGTGGATGCCATGCCCGTCATGGAGCGGGCGCTGGCGGCCAGGGCCGGCCTGGGTTTCATCGGGAAGAACGGCCTGTTGATTCACCCCCGCTACGGCTCCTACCTTTTTTTGGGGGAGATCCTGACGGACCTGCCCCTGGAGGACTCGCCTGATCGGGTGGCCGATGGCTGCGGCGGGTGCGCCCTCTGCATGAGGGGCTGCCCCACGCGGGCCTTCCCCAGACCGCGCGTGCTGGATGCCTCCCGCTGCCTCTCCACCTGGACCATCGAGTACCGGGGAGCTTTTCCGCCGGAGGCGCCGCCCTTGTCCGGCCACCTCTTCGGGTGCGACCGGTGCCAGGAGGTCTGCCCCTACAACCGGCGGGCCCCCCTCGCCGGGGAGGAGGCCTTCCGGCCCAGAGAGGGCTGTTTCGCGCCCGCCCCAGGCCGGATCGCAGCGATGACCGAGGCGGAGTGGGACACTGCGACGCGGGGCTCGGCGCTGAGGCGGGCCGGGTACGACGGACTGGTCCGCAACGCCCGGCGAATTCTGGAGGAGTGGGCCGGGGGCGGGCAGTAAGAGGCGGAGTGGGAAGCGAGACGTATGAGAACGCGGCGGCGGCTCCACGGGAAGTGGGGAGACGCCCCGGCTTACCCTTGGTGGAGGGGGCGTCCCGCACCCTCCACCCTCCAGGTTTCCGCTTCCGACTTTATTCTGTCCTTATGCGCCTGCCTGGCGCGCCATCCTGGCTGCGCGGCCCTTACAAAAACGAATGAAACGCGGGAGATAGGGCGTCTCTGTTTCTGCAATCCGCATCGCCTGAAAGGGCGTGCTACAGAAGGTTTGATGGCCCCCGGCTTTTCCACCGAACCTGTGGATAAAACTGTGGGTAACGCTGTGGATTTTTCATGAACCCTTGGAAAAGAAGGAGGATCGCGGAGGCTGCACAGCGGTTAAGCATGGCTATTATTAGCATTCATTTATAATGCAGAAATGAATACTGACTGGATCCCGAAGGCCAATCGGGGTGTGCCCTTCGGGAGGCCCCTCCGGCCCTCGGGCCGAGGCCGTCTCCAGCCCCGCATGCCAAAGCGAGCGGCGCCCTCAGCCCCTGCGGGAGAGGGGGGCTCTCCAAAGGAGCGTCCACCATTCGCCGTCGGTCCGGCTCTCGATCAGCGCGAGGCCCAGGGAAGAGGCAGAGTCCAGGACCTGCCGCTGCCTCCCGGAAGCGATCCCGCTTCCAGCCAGCAGGCCTCCGGGTGCGAGCCGGGCAACGAGGTGCGGCAGGATGGCCGCGAGGGTCTCGGCCAGGATATTGGCGAAGACGAGGTCAAACTCCCCCTCAACCTGATCGGCGCTTCCTTCAACCAGGCGGTACGAGACGCCGTTGGCCGCCGCCGTCTCCCCTGCCACGAGGAGGGCGTCCGCATCCACGTCGCAGGCGGTCACGCGCGGACATCCGAGCTTGCAGGATGCGGCCGCCAGGATGCCGCTTCCACACCCCACGTCCAGGACCGAGGCGGGAAGCGAGAGCATCTCCTCGAGGAGGCGAAGGCAGGAGGCGGTCGTGTAGTGTTCGCCGGTCCCGAAAGCCATTCCCGGAACCAGGCGCAGGGGTATCCGCTGGGGCCACGGATTGGCCAGGGCTGGGGAGGGGAGGACGGCGAATCGGCGCCCGATGGCCAGCGGCCGCAGGGAGGACTGGTAGCGCCCGGCCCAATCCACCGCGGGCTCCTCCTCCCATCCGCATTCGATGTCAGGGTGGTGTTCGCGGAGCGCCTTCACGGGGTCCGGCGCCGCGTCGGGGAAATAGGCTCTCCATTGGGTGGGGCAGACCTCCCATAGGGCCGTCATGCCCAACGCCCGCAGCGAGTCGCCGACGGCGTCGGGAATGGGGTCGTGGCTGCGCAGTACGAGGGCTCGACCGGTCATCCCTCGCCCTCCATGAAGAGGAGGGAGAGGCGGGGCAACCCCAGCTCGCGGAGCGCCGCCTGGCAGGCGAGCTTCTCCACGGTCTGCCGCCGCGCCTCCTCGTCCATGGATTGAGCCAGCGAGCCGAGGCGCTGCACCGCCTCGCGGCGCCAGGCGGCGGCCGTTTCCGCGGGAGCCTCCAGGAGAACGAGCCGGCAGAGTTCACGATCCAGCGGGGCCAGCCGGCCCTCCAATCGCGACATGGGCTCCTCGCAGCGGGGCAGCAGGCCTTCGAGCTCCACCGCGGCCGAGGCGCAAAGGCGGGCGAGGACCGGCAGGCGAGCCGCGAACGGACCGTCCGAGAAGGCTTTCAGCCGCGCCACGCGGTCCGACAGAAACGCCTTTACCCGCTCTCCCGGGGGCGCCCCGGCCTCGATGCCCGCGCTGCGGCCCACGGCCGCCCTTCGGTGAGCCTCCCTCGCCCTGAGGACGCACTCCTCGGCGAAGGCGAGGCAGATGGCCCGCCGGAGCGGCACCTTCCGGGCCTCCAGGCGTGAGAAGTACTCCGAGATGCCCTCCTCAACAACCTCCGGAGGAATGCCCGCGGCGAACCACTCCACGGCCTTCTCGAAGTCCAAGGGCGAGAGGAGCAGCGGGGCGCCGCGCCGGGTGCAGAAGCTCTCCTCGATCCGTTCGAAGTAGCTTCTCAGGTCGTTAGCCATGGTTTAGGGAATGAGAGTGGAAAATAAGGGGTGAGGTGAGGCGAGAAGGCCACGACATGGGACGCGGAATATCTGTAGGAGGCCTCTCCAGAGGCCCATGCGCCGAGCGCGAACCGGGCATCTCGCTCTGGAAAGCGCTCCTAGGGCCCTTATGGCGACAGGAGACAGAGCAGAAGCGCGGGCCGAGAAGGGAAGCCCGGCGGTCTCTTTCAAATCGCCATTCGCCCTTCGCATTTCCTGGTGCCTTGGTGTCTTGGTGGTGAATCCCTTCTTCACGCTTTGCGAATTTCCTCACACCCCTTGTTCCTCTCGTAGAGGAGGCGCAGCCCCTCCAGCGTCAGGTTCTCGTCGGTCAGGTCCACCGAGGGGCAATCCTTGGCCAGCACGGGGGCGAGTCCCCCCGTGGCGATCACCGTCTTGACCGGACCGAACTCCCGCTTCATACGCTTGAGAATACCCTCCACCAGGCCGATATAGCCCCAGTAGAGCCCGGACTGCATGGCCACCACGGTGCTCTTCCCGATGACCCGAGGGGGCTTCACGACCTCCACCTTGGGAAGCTTGGCGGCCTTTTCGAAGAGCGCCTCGGAGGAGATGCCGAGCCCCGGCGCGATGACGCCGCCGAGGTAGGCACCCTCTCCGTCCAGCATGTCGAAGGTGGTGGCCGTGCCGAAATCCACCACGATGGCGGGAACGGCGTACTTGGCCAGCACGGCCACGGCGTTGACCACCCTGTCCGCGCCCACTTCCGTCGGGTTGTCATAGTGGATCTGCAAGCCGGTCTTGACGCCCGGAACCACGAAGAGAGGCTCCTTGCCCAGGTATTGTCTGCACATCTCACGAAGCGGAGCGTCGGCCGGCGGGACCACGGAGGAGATGGCGATGCCGGTCACCGAGCCCATATCCAAATCGTGGATGTGGAAGAGGTTTTTCATCAGGGCGCCCCACTCGTCCGACGTGCGGTGGCGCGCCGTCGAGAGGCGCCACGAACGCAGCAGGACCGGTCCGTCGAACAAGGCTACCGTCGTATGGGTGTTGCCCACGTCGAGCACCAGCGTCATGGGGCCCTCCTCAGGCGCGTGACATCGCCGAAGCGCACGTTTCTCTCCTCGTCACCGGTTCTCACGACCAGGGCGCCGCCCTGTGCCACCCGAACGAAGCGCCCTCGAAAACGGTCGTCGCCGGCGCTCACCTCGAGCCACTCTCCTGGCCGGTGGCCCCAATGGGGCGAGGCGGCTTCCAGGAGCGCCGGGGGGCGGTTGAGCCCGAGCTCCAGAAGAGGACCCAGTTCGGTGAGCAGGGCGGCGGCGGCCTCCTCCGCGGCGATTCGTCGCCCCGTGCTGGCGAGGAGCGAGGTGGAAGACTCCCGAAGCTCGGGCGGAAAATCCTCGGGCCGGTGGGCGAGGTTCACTCCGATGCCCAGCACGAATCCGGCCGATGCCTCCCCGTTCCACCGGCCCTCCAGAAGGACGCCGGCCACCTTGCGCCCGTCTAGTTGAACGTCGTTGGGCCACTTGAGCGAAGGCGAGGCCTCCGCGGTGCGCTGGAGCGCCCGGAGCACCGCGAGGGAGCCCGCCACGGGCAGGCAGGCCAAATCGTCCGCCGCCGTGGACGGCCAGAGCGCGACGCTGAGCGCAAGACCCAGACCGGGCGGCGAGTGCCAGCGGCGGCCGAACCGGCCCCGCCCGGACCGCTGCCCCTCGGCCAGAACCACCGCCCCATGGGCCGCCGGACCGAGCTGATCCAAGAGTTCTCTGGCCCGGTCGTTGGTCGAAGAGAGGATCCCGTGCAACTCCAGGGTCCCTCCCAACCAGGTCGGGATGAAGCCCTGTAGGAGCCGTTCGCGGTCCATGGCTTAGTCCAGTTCGAGGGAGATGTCCACGGCGGGCGCCGAATGGGTGAGGGCCCCCATGGAGATGTAGTCTACGCCAGTGGCGGCCACGGCGGGCAGGCGGTCCAGCGTCATCCCCCCCGAGGCTTCCAGCAGGAGGCCGGGAGGGCGCTCCGACACCACCGCCGCCATCGCCTCGATGCTCATGTTGTCCAGGAGGATCACCTGGGCCCCGGCGGACACGGCCTCGCGGAACTGCTCCAGCGTCTGGACCTCCACCTCGACTTTCCACAGAGGCCCCGCATGGGATAGTGCCAGCGCCACCGCCCCGGAGACCGAGCCGGCGGCCGCGATGTGGTTGTCCTTGAGCAGGATCCCGTCGGAAAGGCCCATGCGGTGGTTCACCCCGCCGCCGATCCGGACGGCGTACTTCTCGAGGGCGCGCAGGCCGGGGGTCGTCTTCCTCGTGTCCAGGATGCGCGCGCCTGTGCCCGCCACGGCCTCCACGGCGAGGCGGGTCTGCGTGGCCACGCCCGAGAGCCGCTGGAGAAGATTCAGGGCCGTGCGCTCGGCCAGCAGGATGGCGGCCAGCGGGCCGCGCACCGCGGCGATCGTGGTCCGTGGCGCCACCGCGGCCCCCTCATCGCACGCGACGTGGGTGCGGCAGGCGGAATCGGCCAGGGTGAAGGTGCGCAGGGCCGCCGGAAGGCCGGCCAGGACGAGCTGCTGTTTGGCCAGAAGGACGGCCGAGGCCTCCTTCTCGATGCCGAGCGCCTCGGTCGTCTTGTCGCCGAAGGGAGCGTCTTCGCGAAGCGCCGCGAGGAGCAACCGGTCCAGCTCCTCCGCTCTCATCCCGCAGACCATCGCACGCTCCTGATTTCCGAGTAACCCTCTTCCGACAGCCACCTCAGGAGGCTCCCCTCCATGCCCGCGAGGGCGAAGCGGACGGTCTTGTCGGCGGTGGAGAGCACCAGAGTGCCGCCGTCTTGGCGCACCTTGAGCGCGACCGCGGGCAGGCTGAAGGCGCTGGCGAGGCGCTGGGCCACGTCGCCGGGCAGCCTCTTGTCCTCCCTGAGACCCCTGGCCAACTCGGCCATCGAATGAAAACCACTTCCTCTCATGGTTCCCGTTCCCTCTGACCTGGAGCGATGAAAAGACCAGGCGATGAAGCTAGTAGGTTAGTAGGCAATTAAGCTATTAAGCTATCATAAGCTATTGAGCATTGGGGGCGTGTGGCGAAGCCCCTGCTCCCCGTCTCCCCGGTACTTTGCTCCCATCTCCTCACTCCGCATCGGCGAAGGAGTGCCACTCCTTGCAGTTGGGGCAGCGGTGGAGGATTTCGAGTGTCTTGTAGCCGCAGTAGATGCAGTTGAAGTGGTCCATCATCTGGTCGCTGGCGGCCAGCGTGGCCGTGAGCTCATCCTGCTCCTCCTGGGTGAGCAGGCCCCTGCGAACGAGGTCCCACAGGGTTCTCTGCACCAGGCGGGACCGCCCGAAGTGCTTCACCAGCTCTCGCACGAGGGGCATGACCTGGTCCCTCCGCTTGAGGTCCAGATACTCCTGCAGGAGCTGGAGCATGGCGCGCTTCTGGTGGTGCTCCTCGGCGAGGGAATGGAGGGTCTGCATGTACCCCGCCGCATCCTGGGTCTGGAGGGAGACCTCCTTGAGAAGGCCGAGCACCATGAAGGATTTGTGGGGAATGGCCCTGAGGGCCTTCTGGAGGACCCGCCTGGCCTTCTCCGGCTTGCCCACCTTGAGCCGCAGGCGTGCCAGGAAGATGTAGGCCATCATGTTCTCGGGGTAGAGGCGGATGGCGCGGTGCAGGTCCCAGGCGGCCCGCAGGTGCATCCCGCCCTCGGCCAAACGCTGGGCTTTTTGGGCCAGGAGGTAGGACTGGGTGCTGGGATCGCGGTGGCGGCGCACCTTGTGCAGTCGGACCGCGTAATCGTAGGCATCGCCCCATTCACCCAGGTCCTCGGAGAGCTTGACCAAATGGGCCAGGGCGTCGGGGTCCTTGGGACTGAGCGCCAGCGACTCCCGGAAGGTCTTCATGGAGCGGTCCATGAGGCCGCCCGTGCGGAAGTCCATGCCGAGGGCGTTGAGAGCCAGGACCCGATCCTCCTCGGAGAGGCCGGCGCGCGTCAGCAGGGACTGGTGCACGCGAATGGCCCTGTCGATCTGGCCGCGTTGGCGGTAGAGGTTGCCCAGGACCAGGTAGACCTCGATGGGATCGGAGGAGAGTTCCACCACCTTCGAGAGGTTTTCGATGGCGGTCTCCACGTCTCCCGTGAGCATGGCGTACATGCCGCGGATGTAGCCGGGGGATTGCCGGGCATCACGGTCGCCGCGCCCTTTCCTGCGGGGCATGGGAAGGCGCGCGCCCAAAAACAGCCCGAAGAGAAAGACCAGGATGATGAGGACGACGACCCACTGCTCTCCGGCCGTTGCTATCACGTCCTGTTCTCCTCCTGCAGGGTGCGCTGGCTGAGGAGGCTCTCGCGGATGGGCAGGTTGCGGAGCTGGGTCACCTCCTGCTCAAGGTCCCGGATGCGCTTCTTGAGCTCACGGGCCTGCAGGAAGTGGTCCACCTGATCCAGCATGCCCACCACCGTGAAGACCACGAAGGCCACCAGCAGGGGGAAAATGAGCGTCACGGAGAGGGGAACCCGCTGGAAGGCGAGGTAGCCGGGGATGATCACCAGCGAACAGACCTCCTCCCGGTTCATGAGGCAGAGGCCGAGCCAGAGGAGGATCATGGCGGTGATCAGGGTCCACTTCAGGGTGCTCAAGAGATTATGCATGCGCGTCCTCCCAGTACTGTTCCAGGACGAGGCGCCACTTGCCCTGGGCGGCTAGGATCAGATCGATCACTTCCCGAACGGCGCCCGAACCTCCCCGGTGCTCGCAGACGTAGTCCACCCGCTCCCGCACCAGGGGATGTGCATCGGCGGGGCAGGCCGAGAAGCCCGCCCTCCGGATGACCGGCAGGTCCAGCACGTCGTCCCCAACATAAGCCATCTCGCCGAGAGAGTAACGCCCATCGCCCAGGATCGCCTCGAGGGCGGGCACCTTGTCCAGGGCTCCCTGTACCACGCGGGTGATGCCCAGTTCCTGGGCCCTCTTGGCCACCATGGGGGAGCTCTTGCCGGTGAGAATACCCACCTCGAGCCCGAACTTCCCGGCCAAAAACATGCCGGCCCCGTCCTTCACGTCAAATCGCTTCATCTCGGCATCGTCGGATCCGTAGAATAGGCCGCCGTCGGTGAGCACGCCATCCACGTCCAGCAGGAGCAGCCGCACTCTCCGGAGGCGCTCTCGAAGCCCCGCATCCAGCCGTCCGCCCAACCCGTCATCCATGAGACCGCAATCTCCGAAGCTAAGCGTCATCCTAGCACGAAAAAGCCGCGAAATAAAGGTTTCAGGGCGAGTGCGGGGGCTGCGCCGAAGCGGAGAGTGCCCACGGAGAGAGAGGGTAAATACCCCCTCGGCTTACGTTTCAAGGCGCCGCCCCGAAAAGTCGGCGATCGGCTGCGCCCATGAGACCGTGCAGTGTGACGCCGGTCACAGGCGGTGGTGGCCGTCCGTCCGGCCCGGCGGGCTAAGGGCACTCCTGGCAGGGCCCCACCACCAGGAGCACCTCCGGCGCTCCCGTGGGGCTGGTGAGCCGGAGCCTGGCGTACTGCCCAATCACCACGGCGTAAGGGTATTCGATGGTGGTGGCGGGCTGATAGCCGCCCGCCCCCGCCTCGGTGTCCCCCTCGACGGCGAGGGTGTGGCGGTCGAGGTGGATGCTCTGGTAGTAGTGGTAGGGGGCCCAGAAGTAGGTGGCCTGCGGCGACTCCAGCTTGCGCAGGTCGATGGCCATCAGGAATTCGTTCCCGTCCGAGGCAAACAGGGCCACGGCGTCCAACAGGGCGTTGTCCGTCGCGCCGTTTCGGAACGCCCAGGCGGTGCGGTAGCGCTCCTCCCAGCGGGGGGACTCGTCAAAGTGCCGCTCGGCCTGCTCTTTGGCCTCCCGCGCCCCGGGATCGCCCTCCCTGAATTTCCGGGGGGCCTGCTGGCTGCCCCCGATGGGCGCCAGGTAGGTGGCTCCCCAGCGCCGGAAGGCGATCTGGAAGGAGAGATCCTGGGGTGAGCGGAGGGCGCTCCCTGCCGGCCCGCGACCGGCGAGAAAGAGGAGCTTGCCCAGGAGGCAGGTGGTGGTGTCGGACCCCGCCGCGGGAAAGACCTCGTAACGCCCTCCGTCCTCGTCGTATCCGGCGTCGTTGGCGTACGTGAAGCTTCCGTCCATGAAGCGCGGGTTCCAGAGAGAGGAGAGGTCGCACACGAGGAGCTGACCCGACGGAGCCTCCGCGCCGCTCCCGGCGGGCGCAGCCGGGGCGCCGGGGCCGGGAGTCCCGGTTTTGGGCGCATCGGTTCCGCGGGCGTCCGCCTCCCGCGGGCAGTTGATGCAGATGGCGCACGCCCCTTCCTGATTCCGCGTGACGGCCACCGAGCGGGGGATGATCCCGCTGAAAACCACTGAGGCGTCGATCTTCTTGCTGATGAGGTCCAGGATCCGGAAGATCTTCCCATCGGCCGGCGTGCCGCCAGGAGCCGGCTGCCCCCGGGTGGGAAGAAGCAGCAGCGAGGCGAGCAACGCCGCCGCGAGCGTGGGCCCGAAGGTTCCTCTCTTTCGCACGGGGCCGTGTCCTCCTCGCCCATTCTACGACGAACGGTGCCCTCGCGTAAGGCGGCCGCGCGGGGAGGAGCCGTGTTGCCAAACCGTCACGGGTGCGACGCGCGGACGAAAGATGAGGCAAGCATGATCCAATCGGAGTCCCGATCCCTTTATGGATGCTTCCCCGCGTCGAGGAGCCGGGTCCCCAGCTGATCGGGAGGAAGCCATGCCGAGATTCCTGTTTGTCTTCTGCTACGAGACGCCGGACGAGCTCGCCACCAATCCCATGTACGGATGGGAGGAGGAGGAATCGAAGGCCCTCTTCATCGAGGCGAGCGACGAGGAGGAGGCTCTGCGCTGGGGCCGCGAGGTTGCGCGCGCCTTCGTGTGGACCCTCTTCCAGCGGGAGGGCGGCCCCCGGGATTTCGAGTGGAAGCCCAAATGCTACCGTCACTGGATCGACTTCGACCTGCCCTCCCAGTGCCGGCCGGAGGAGCTCGCCCTCATTCCCTCGATCCGGGTCGGCGAGCTCCTCGACGAAGTCGGAAGGCAGAGCCCGCTCCTCGCCGACCTGACCGGCCGGTCAGGCCGCGTCCGGAACGGCTGCCGATAGCCAGAGCGCTCGGGACACCCGCCCCCGAAATCTGAGGCATCGGAGGGCATCGGGACTGCCGCCGGCCGGGCCGGCCCGGGAGGCCCTCACGCGCGGCCACTCCGGCACGGCACTTCGCCGGCCGCAAGCCGGAGCGCAAAAAGCCGCCTCCCCTCCTTTCGGGGGAGGCGGCCTCTGCCGTGGCCGGGGTTCGCGCTCGCGCAGCGGCTCAGGAGGACGTCAGCGGGAAGATGCCCCCGCTCTGGTCGACCCAGTGCCGGAAGTCATCCACGAGCGTGTCGTACTGCCGCTTCATGGCGGCGTAGGTGAGGGCGTTCTGGATGGCCAGGGCGCCCTCGTCTGCGATGCTCTTGAGAAGGGAAAGCTCGTCCTTGGACAGTTCGTACGGTCGGTGGGTGCAGAGAACCAGGAGGCCCATGGTCTTCTGGCCCAGGAGCAGCGGCAGGAAGAGCATGGAGGCGACCCCCTCCCGCGCGGCCTCCTGCCCGAAGGCGATCCTCGGGTCGGTGGAGGCGTCGAGAACGGCGCTCACGGATCCCGCCAGCACGTCGACCAGGATGGCCTGTGAATGCGACGTGGCCCTGTCCAGGAACTCCTGGCTCAATCCCGTGGAAAAACTGCGTCGCGAAAAGACCCCCGAGGGTTCCATGAGCTGGATGAAGCAGCCCTTGATGCGTAGGTCCTCGGCTATGAGCTGGACCATGGCGCGAAGGCGTTCGCTGAGATCCAGCGAGGAGCGGACCGTCCTGTTGATGTGGCGCAGCACCTTGTGGAACATGGCGTGCACGACGGCGCTGGCGCAGAACGAGGCCACCACCTGGAGGACCTCCAGATCCTGATCGGAGAAGGATCGGGCCTCCTTGGCGTAGAGCCGCATCACCCCCACCACCTGGCCCCGGGTGGCCAGCGGCACGTTGATGACCGTAACGAACCCCTCCTCGATGTGTGCGGCAGGGTACTGAATCCTGGGATCGGTGCGGCAGTCGGGGATGACCACCAGCTTGCCCTCTAGCGCCTCATGGACACTCCGCTCTGGGTCCACTGGCCCCTTGCTCAGGAACCGCTCGCTCAGCCCGTAGGATGCCAGCTCTTCAAGGGTCCGTCGGTCCCGACTGAGCAGTCGGATGAGGCAGCCGGCCACGTGAAAGCGCTCCACCAGCCTTCGGGCGATATTCCCGAGCAGCTCCTCCGTGTCCACCGGTGCGTTCAGCGCCGCCCCGATGTCCTCGAAGATCCGGACGCACTCCGTGCATTCCATGGAAAGCACCCTCCTTTCGCCCTAGACTCGACGGCTCCCGAACGATCGTCCCCGCCTGGAGGAGGCCCCGATAACTTCTCACGCTGAGGATTCAGGATGTTCTGGTGACAAGATAGGGCAACCGTCGGCCCCTTTGCAAGAGCCGCCTGTCGCCCCAAATTCCGCAATCGAATTTCGTGCCTAGGAACACCGCCCCCGGCGCGCCCGCCCGCTCAGATCATCTGGAGTCCCCAGAGATCGTGCAGGTGGAGGACGCCCAGGAGGCGCCCCTGGGGGTCGGCGACGACGAGGGAGGTGATCTTGCGGCTTTCGAGGAGCCCCAAGGCTTCGACGGCCATGGCGTCGGGGCTGATGGTCAAGGGTGTCCGGTGGGCGCAGTCGGCGGCCGTCATTTGAAGGAAGGCGGCGCCGTGGCGCTCGATGAGGCGGCGCATGTCGCCGTCCGTGATGATCCCGTGGAGGCGGCCGTCGTCGTCCGCCACCACCGTCATGCCGAGCTTCTTGGAGGAGATCTCGTAGATGGTCTCCTGCATGGAGGCGGTGGGGAGAACGCGGGGAATCTCGGCGCCGGAGTGCATCAGCTCGGAGACGTGCATGAGGCGCTTGCCCAGCTTGCCGCCGGGGTGGAGCCGGGCGAAGTCCTCCGCCTTGAACCCGCGTCGCTCGATGAGGGCCGCGGCGAGCGCGTCGCCCAGCGCCATCTGGGCCGTGGTGGAGGCCATGGGCGCCAGGCCCAGCGGGCAGGCCTCGTGGTCCACGGCCACCGTGATGTGCAGGTCGGAGGCGCGGCCGAGCGTGGATGCGGCGCTGCCCGTGGCGGAGGCCAGGAAGGCCCCGAGCCGCTTGATGAAGGGGGCCAGCCGGATCAGCTCCTCCGTCTCACCGCTGTTGGAGAGGGCCAGGACCACGTCGCCGGCCGTCACCATCCCGAGATCCCCGTGGAAGGCGTCGGCCGGATGGAGCGAAAGGGCGGGAGTGCCGGTGCTGGATAGGGTCGCCGCGATCTTGGCGCAGACCAGGCCGCTCTTGCCCATGCCCGTCAGAACCACCCGCCCCGGGGCGGCGAGAATCGTCTCCACCAGCTTGGGAAAGTTCTCATCCAGGCCGTCCCTGAGGCGCAGGAGCGCCTCGGCCTCAATGGTGAGCACCTTCTTCGCGCTGTCCAGGGTCATGGCCTCTCCTCGCTCCCCATCACCCTACCACGAAGGGACAGGGCGGTGAACGGGCAAGACGCGCACTGTCGCCATTGCCGTGCTTGAAATCGCAACCCTCAGGTCTCGTGGGCCAGGGCGTGGAAGCGAGTCAGCTTCTGTGCCAGCGCCGGAAACTGGTGCAGGGGAAGGGCGTTGGGGCCGTCGGAGAGGGCGCTCTCGGGGGCGTCGTGGACCTCGAAGAAAAAGCCGTCCGCTCCCGCCGCTGCGGCTGCCTGGGCCAGGGTCGGGATGAACTCGCGCTGTCCGCCCGAGCGGCCCTCGCCCGCCCCCGGCAGCTGGACCGAATGGGTGGCGTCGAAGATCACGGGGAAACCCAGCGAGCGCATGATGGCGATGGAGCGCATGTCCACGACGAGGTTGTGGTAGCCGAAACTCGCGCCCCTCTCCGTGAGCAGGATGCGCTCGCAGCCGCTGGCGGTGAGCTTCTCCACGGCGTGGGCCATGTCGCGGGGGGCGAGGAATTGCCCCTTCTTGACGTTCACGACGCGGCCCGTGCGGGCCGCGGCCACGAGGAGGTCGGTCTGGCGGCAGAGGAAGGCCGGGATCTGGAGCACGTCGGCCACTTCGGCCGTGGCCTCGGCCTGGCCTGGCTCGTGGATGTCCGTGAGAATGGGCAGGCCCGATTCGCGCTTGACCTCGGCGAGGATGCGGAGCCCCTCGTGCAGGCCGGGCCCCCGGTAGGAGTCGAGGCTCGTGCGGTTCGCCTTGTCGAAGGAGGCCTTGAAGACCAGAAGCAGCGCCTCCGACCGAGCCCACGAGGCGAGCTGGAGCGCGAGGGCCCGAACGTGCGCCTCGGATTCGATGACGCAGGGACCGGCGATAAAGAGGGGATTGGTCCCGCCTGCCGTGATGCCCTTCCGAATGGTCACTTCGCGCATGGTTTGGCGGCTACCTGAGGAGAGGGACAGGGGACAAGGGACAGCAGGGGACAGGGGACGGGGGGAATAAAAAAATAGAAGTAGAAAGTGAAAGGTGAACAGGAAGAAGTGAGTGAAAGGCGGAGGGCGCAAAAAACACCCAGGCCGTGGCTTCTTGCCTTTTTCCCCTCATCACCTCATCACCTCATCTCGGCATCTCGGCATCCCGGCATCCCGGGGGAGACGAGACGGCAAGCGGAAGTCAGCCTCTCTCCCTGTCTCTCTGGTTCTCCGTTTCCCTGTTTCCATCTCCCTCACGCCCCCCGCTTCAGCTTGTCCTGGTACGAGGCCTTGATGAAGTCGCGGAACAGGGGGTGCGGGTTCAGCGGCCTAGACTTGAACTCGGGGTGGAACTGGCAGCCCAGGAACCACGGGTGGCCGGGCAGCTCCACGATCTCCACGAACTTGCCGTCGGGGCTCATCCCCGTGAAGGCCATGCCGGCCTTCTGGAGGGGCTCCATGTAGGCGGCCTTGTTGTACTCGTAGCGGTGGCGGTGGCGCTCTTCGATCCGCAGGTCGCCGTAGGCCTTGTTCGCGAGGCTGCCCGGCGCCAGGTCGCAGGCGCACTTGCCCAGGCGCATGTTGCCGCCGTAAGTGTCGTCGCCTAGAAGGTCCCTCAGTTTGAAGAAGATGGGGTGGGGAGTCTTGGCGTCGAACTCGGTGGAGTTGGCCCCCTCCAGCTTGGCCACGGAGCGGGCGAACTCGATGGAGGCCAACTGCATCCCCAGGCAGATGCCGAAGTAGGGGATCTTCTGCGTGCGGGCGAAGGCCGCCGCCTTGATCTTCCCCTCCACGCCCCTCTCTCCGAAGCCGCCGGGCACCAGGATGCCGTTGACCCCCTCCAGGGGCCCGGCCGGACCCTCTCGCTCGATGTCCTCGGCCTCGATCCACTTGAGCCGGACCGCGAGGCGATTGGCCACGGCCCCGTGAACGAGGGCCTCGCCCAGGCTCTTGTAGGAGTCCTCGTACTGCGTGTACTTGCCCACGATGCCGATGGTGACCGTGTCCTCCGGGTGCTTCAGGGTGTTGAGGAACTCCTCCCACTTCTCCAGGTGGCGCTCGTGGAGAGGCAGTCCGAGGTATTTCAGCAGGATGTAGTCGAGGCCCTCCTGGGCGAAGTAGAGCGGGACCTCGTAGATGTGCTCCACGTCTTTCGCGGTGATGACCGCCTCCTCCGAGACGTTGCAGAAGAGGGCGATCTTGGCCTTCATGTCCCGGGGGATGGGGTACTCCGTCCGGCAGAGCAGGATGTCGGGCTGGATGCCGATGGAGCGCAGCTCCTTCACGCTGTGCTGGGTGGGCTTGGTCTTCAGCTCGTGGCTGGCCCGGATGAAGGGGATGAGCGTGAGGTGGATGAAGACCGCGTTGGCCTTGCCGACCTCGAGCTGGAGCTGGCGGATGGCTTCGAGGAACGGCAGCGATTCGATGTCGCCCACGGTCCCGCCGATCTCCACGATGGAGACGTCCACCTCCTTGCCCTGGGCCCGGATGGCCTCCTTGATCTCGTTGGTGATGTGGGGCACCACCTGGACGGTGCCGCCGAGGTAGTCGCCCCGGCGCTCCCTTTCGATGACCTGAAGGTAGATCCGCCCGGCCGTGTAGTTGTTGCCGCGGGAGGAGACCTGGGAGGTGAACCGTTCGTAGTGGCCGAGGTCCAGGTCGGTCTCCGCCCCGTCGTCGGTCACGAAGACCTCGCCGTGCTGAAAGGGCGACATGGTGCCGGGGTCCACGTTGATGTAAGGGTCCAGCTTCTGGATCGTGACCTTGAATCCCCGCGCTTCCAGGAGCCGTCCGATGGAGGCCGCCGCGATCCCCTTCCCCAGGGATGAAACCACACCACCCGTAATGAATATGTATTTGGCCATGAGCGGTCTCCTCATCGCAATCTGTGCGGGTGGCAAGGATAGCACGAAAAAGTGCGGGGGCGGAAGTGAAAAAAAAGATAAGGATCACCACGAAGGCACAAATGGACCAAGGGATTCGGGATTTGGGAAGGGCCCCCTCCTCTGCCTCTCCACCCTCCACCCGCAAGCGGCCGGCGGCCCTACGCGTGCTCCGTTTCCAGTCTTGTGAGATTCCGAGATGAGGTGATGAAAAGATATAAGAATGCCGGAAGGGGTTGCCAGCCGGCACCTGACTTCCCCTGCCCCTAGTCCTGCGTCCCACTCAATACTTGCTCCTCCGCCCTTGGCACGACTGCCTCGAATCTTGCATCCCGTCTTGCGAAATATTTGCACCCCCGCTCCGTTTCGGTATACGGTTGCGATGCAGGGGGCTTCTCCACCCCCCTAGGAAGGCCGGTCATGTTCGAGGACATCAAGGCGATCAAGAGGAACGATCCCGCGTGCAAGAACGTGGAGTTTCTACTCTACCCCTGCCTGCACGCCATCGTGGTCCACCGGTACCTGGCCCATCCCCTCTACCGGCTGGGTGTCCCCTTTCTTCCGCGCCTCATCTCCCAGGTGATGCGCATTCTGACCGGCATGGAGATCCACCCCGGCGCCAAGATCGGCAAGGGTTTCTTCTGCGACCACGGCATGGGGGTCGTCATCGGCGAGACCTCCGAGATCGGTGAGAATTGCGTGCTCTTCCACGGCGTCACGCTCGGAGGCACGGGCAAGCACACGGGCAAGCGCCATCCCACCCTGGGAAACGACGTCTTCATCGGCACTCACGCCACGATTCTGGGCCCAGTCACCATCGGCGATGGCGCCAAGGTGGGGGCCGAGTCGGTCATCATCAACCGAGACGTGCCGGCCCACTGCACGGTAGTGGGCGCCCCCGCCGTCATCGTCAAGAAGGAAGGCAAGTCCGTCCACCTCCCCCTTCCCGTCTCCGCCTACCACCTCGAAGACCGCCGCGAGGAGGAGAACAACCTCCTCCAGCACCCAGCGGGCCGCTGACCGGCTATCCAGCAAAATCCCTTTTCCCCCAGCTTGACCCTTTGCAGGAGTGGTTCGGCGGCAGAGGTTGTCCAAAGGAAGGATCAGTTGGCATAATGGACGACTCCGAGAGGGGTCCCTGGGCCGCGTCACGTGTGCCGGACCTTAGGACGGCGCGGTGCCGTGAAGCGGCCTCCCGCCGCATGCAGGAGGGGATCATTGGAGCACCGGACGAAGCGGATCTTGCACGCGCTCATCGGGGCGCTGCTGTTTGGCGCGGCGGTCTGGGTGCTCCATCACGAGCTGCACAAATACGGCCTCGAGGCCATGGCGGACAGCCTGAAGGCCCTTCCACCGAGGGTGCTGGGGCTGGCGCTCCTCTTCACGGCGGCCAACTACACCATCCTTACCCAGTACGACGCGCTGGCCTTTCTCTACATCCGGCAGCACCTGCCCTACCGGAAGATCGCCCTCTGCTCCTTCATCGGATACGCCTTCAGCAACAACGCCGGCTTCAACACCGTCTCCGGCAGCTCCGTGCGCTACCGCTTCTACTCCGCCTGGGGCGTCCCCTCCCAGCAGATCCTGAAGATCGTGATCTTCTACAGCCTCACCTTCTACGTGGGGCTGTTCACCCTGGGGGGGCTCGTCTTCGTGCTAGAGCCCCTGGACGTGCCGGGGGGGATCAAGATGCCCTTCCTGACCCTGCGGCCCCTGGGGTTCCTCTTCCTGGCCGCGGGGGTGGCCTACCTGCTCGTCAGCGCCTTCCTCCACCACCCGTTCCGCCTGAAGGGCTACCAGTTCGCCGTCCCCTCCCTGAGGATCGCCCTCTTGCAGGTGGTGGTCTCGGGCCTGGACTGGATGCTCGCCTCCGCGGTGCTGTATGTGCTCCTGCCGCCGGGAACCCGCGTGCCCTACGTGCCCTTCCTGGGGATCTTCATGCTGGCGCAGATCGCCGGCCTCATTAGCCAGGTCCCGGGGGGGCTCGGCGTCTTCGAGACGGTGGTCGTGCTCTTTCTGGATGAGGCCGTGCCCGCCCCGCACGTGCTGGGCGCCCTGCTCGCTTACAGAGCGATCTACTACGTGATCCCGCTCCTGGTGGCCCTCACCGTGCTCGGTCTGCACGAGCTCCACGAGAAAAGGCGAAAGAGAGCGGCGGCTAAGGCCTGAGCCGGGCGGGTTTCGGTACCGCGTCGGCCCTCAGCCCTTGGGGTAGCTCTCCATCACCGACTCGATCACGCGACGGGAGAGCGGATGGTACTGGTCCTTGGCCGAGTCGAAGATCTCCCGAGCCAGGGCCCGCGTGCGGACGTGCCCTCCCAGGGCGGCGTAGAGGGGGCGAAGGTACTTCATGCGGCCGACGCGCGTGAGCACCTGCCGGATGCTCTCGAAGGCGGGTTCGTAATCGGACGCGGCGGCGATGCAGAGCCACTCCACCAGAATCTCGTAGTTGCCCTGGCCCGTGAGCCCCATGGCCGTATCGAGCCAGAGGCACTCCTCGGTCGTCCTGGGGCGGGCGAGGTTCTGGAGGTAGAGGAGCTTCTCGGTGGCGTTCCACCGGGCGATGGTGGCCGCGTCGGGACGCACGCCCCGGTCCCAGCCTCCGGCCAGCGCCTGGATTCGCTCCAGGGCCGGGCACGGAAAGGTCGGCGTGTTGGCGGGCAGGCCGGGGCCGTAGATCCAGGCCTGGGCGTCGATTTGCGCGGCCACCCCCGGTAGTTTCTCCTCCAGGAAGGCCAGAAACTCCTCGGTGGTGATGGAGGTAAAGCGGAAGGCGCCGATGTAGTCCCGGATGAACCGGTCGAAGCGCTGGCGCCCCACGGTGCGCTCGAGCAGGGCCACGAAACGGGCGCCCTTCTCGTAGGGTACCTCCGAATAGACCTCGTCGGGGTCCACTCCCCCGAGGTCCGTGCGCAGGCGCGTGAGGGGGGAGTCCTTGCCGAACCGTTCGAAGGCGTCGTTCAGGTCCTTGAGGCCGAGGGCCCAGCCCATGGCGGCGTAGTCCTGGCCGTAGACCGCCTCCAGGATGCGGCGCTCGGCCCAGACGGTGAAGCCCTCGTTGAGCCAGAAGTGGTCAGCGGAGGCGTTGGTCACGAGGTTGCCCGTCCAGGAGTGGGCCAGCTCGTGGGCCACCACGGCCACCAGGGACCGGTCCCCCGCCAGGAGCGTGGGGGTCAGGAAGGTCAGCCGCGGATTCTCCATCCCGCCGTAGGGGAAAGAGGGCGGAAGCGTCAGCAGATCGTAGCGCTCCCACTCGTAGGGGCCGAAGAGGCCCTCGGCCGTGGTGATCATCTTCTCCAATTCGGCGAACTCCCACGCCGCCGCCTCCACCGTCTCGGGCTCGGCGTAGACCCGGGACCGCGGGCTCAGGTCGCGGCTGTCGATGTTGCCCACCGCGAGGGCCAGCAGGTAAGGCGGGATGGCCTGGGGCATGCGGAAGACGAAGGTGCGCTTGCCCTTGGCGGTTCCCGGATGCTGGCCCTGGAGGCCGGCCGACATGACGGCCGCGAGACCTTCCGGCACCGTCAGCTCGGCCTCGTAGGGGACGCGGACCCTCGGCGAGTCCTGTAACGGAGCCAGGGAGCGGGCGTGGATGGCCTGGCACTGGCTGAAGAGAAAGGGCTTGGCCCTTCCGGCCGTCTGCGCGGGCGTCAGCCACTGGAGGGCCGAAGCCTCGGGCGAGGTCTCGTAGGCGAGGGTCACAGCCTGGGTGCCCGGCGGCAGGGAGAGGCGCAACCGCTGCCCGAGGATGGGATCAGGATCGGCCCATTCGTAAAGCACCTCGGCCCCCGCCTGATTCCGAACGCCGTGGAGCGTGAGCGCCCGCGTGTCCAGGTCGAGCGGGCCCGAGACCTCCGAGCCGAACAGGAGCGTGCACTCGCCGGAGAGCCGGCGAGAATCGAAATCCACGTCGAGTTTGAGCCGGAGGCTCTTGGTCTGGGGCTGATCCGAGTCGGCGTAGGAATGGGGATCCAGTCGGGCCATGGGGCCTCCTCACACAAGGTCCGCAGCCGACTCCCGCCGCGGGGGAGCTCTAAGCCAGGGCTACGGTTTTTCAGGCTAGCGGCTTTCTCGCGCGATGGCAAGAGATTCGCCCCTCCCACGGTGTGGGAGCCGTCGCCTGACGGCGGCTTTCCGATCGCGATTAAGCGATTAAGCGATTAAGCGATGAAGCGGGACGGGATGAGAGGCTCGCCCCTTTCAGGTGAGCTGTCGTAGCTCGCGATCCATGGATGGATAAGCCTTGCCCCGCCTTCTCCCCGCTCCATCGCGGGATTGGGGCCCCTCCCCTCCACCGAGCGCCGTCCCCGCTCGGCCTCCTAGGTTACTCGGCCATCGTCGGTGCTGATGGCGCCGGTACTAATGGGCCCACGGACCGGATCGCGCCCTTCTTGGCCTGGACTCCGGACCGGATCGCGCCCTTCTTGGCCTGGACTTCGGACCGCGGATCGGTCATCCTGCGCCGCGTGGTAAAGGGGCGGAGAGGTCCGGCCGCGGCAAGCTTGTCAAGAAAAGGGGAGTTTGGTACAATTACGCGTTCGTAAAGGGGTTAGCCCCCGCCGCACGTGAGGAGTTCACATGGCTCAGCAGTTTATCGAGATTGAAGTGGAACGCCGCGAGGTGATCGGCAAGAAGGCGCGCCGCGCCACGGCCGAGATCGGTATGATCCCGGGCATTGTTTACGGCGGGGAGCGGGAGCCCGTGCCCATCTCCGTGGACCCGAAGAAGATCATCCAGATCCTGCGATCGGAGAAGGGCGCCAACTCGATCCTCCTGTTCTCCCTCAAGGGGACGGGCTCCCAGCGCCACGTCATGATCAAGGACTTCCAGATCGACCCGGTCTCCAACGACCTCGTCCACGCCGACTTCACCCGGATCCTCATGGACAAAAAGGTGCGAGTGAAGGTGCCCATCGTTTACGACGGCGTGGCCTTCGGCGTGAAGAACGAGAGCGGGCTGGTGGACGTGATCATGCGCGAGGTGGAGGTGGAGTGCCTCCCCACCGACATCCCCGACCGCATCCACGTGGATCTGACCCCTCTGAAGGTCGGGGACAGCGTCAAGATCCAGGACCTGACGGCGGGCAAGAACGTCCAGATCCTCGCCGAAGACCCCCACCTCCCGGTGGTGCAGGTCGAGGCGCCCAGGGTCGAGGTCGAGAAGGCCGAGGAGCAGGTGCCCGGGGAGGGCGCCCAGGAGCCCGAGGTGATCGGCAAGGGCAAGAAGGCCACCGAGGAGGAGGGCGAAGGCGGGAAGGACTGATCCCGCTCTTCCTTTCCGATGGACGCCGACTACCTCGTCGTGGGGCTGGGCAATCCGGGGACGGAATATCACCACAGCCCCCACAACGCGGGGTTTGAAGTGGCGGAGCAGGCGCGGGCGCTGTGCAGAGGCCCGCGCTTTTCCGTCCGAGGGGAGGCGGCCGTGTCGCAGTGCCGCTGGCGGGGC
Source organism: Acidobacteriota bacterium (assembly GCA_049967655.1). GTDB lineage: Bacteria > Acidobacteriota > UBA4820 > UBA4820 > DSQY01 > DTPS01. The sequence goes on along the minus strand of JBMFSH010000009.1, from coordinate 10,212 downwards.
CAGTCGCTTCTCCTCCTCAAGCCTCTCACCTTCATGAACCGGAGCGGGATCGAGGTGGCCCGCTGGATGCGCCGCGAGGCGCTTCCCCTGGACCGGCTGATCGTCTGCTACGACGATCTGGATCTTCCCCTTGGCCACGTGCGCCTCAGGCTGAGGGGCGGCGCGGGGGGCCACCACGGCATGGAATCCATCCTGGAGGAGCTGGGAAGCGGCGACTTTCCGCGGGTGCGCCTCGGCATCCGGAAGCCCGAGGTGGAGCGTGCGGCCCACGTGGACTACCTGCTGACCCCCCTCGACGGGGAGCGGTGGTCCGTCCTGGAGGAGGCCGCCGGCAGAGCAGCCGAGGCCGTCCTGGAGGCGGTGCACGTGGGATTCGTCACGGCCATGAACCGCTTCAATCGCCGCCGTTCGGCGGAAGTGGTCAGCGAGGAGTGAGGAGCCTGGGTGGCCGGAGGTGGACGGCGGGATTGCCGGGGCACTCCAAATCTCTTGCGCGAGACACGAGGCGCGAGACACGCGAAAGGCGAGACGAGAAAGGAGAAAGGCGAGGCGAAGACGCCGCCTGAGGCCTTCGTGCCCTTGGGCCGAGCCGCAACCTGGACAGCCCGCAACTCATGTGCTATCATCCCCGCGCCTTCTTCCTCCACCCAGGTGGGCGGGGGCTTAGGCCATAAGGAGGTCTGAAGAATGAAACAGTATGAAACCACCGTACTCACGCCGCCGAACCTGGCGGAGAGTGAGCTCGAAGCCCTCGTGACGGGCGTCGAGAGGGAGTTGGGCGAACGGTTCGGCGGCCAAAAGGTGGTCGTGAACCGGTGGGGCAAGAAGACCCTCGCCTATCCCATCCGCAAGTTCACCGAAGGGTACTACGTCCTCTACGAGTACGAGTCCGACTCCGAGAATTGCGTCTCGGGCCTGGAGGCCCGCCTCCGGCTGAACGAGAACGTCATGCGTTTTCTGACGGTCCGCAGGGACGAGGAGCGCAAGGCGGAAGAGAAGATGCGGGAGCGGAGCGCCAAGCGGCGCAAGCACCAGGAAGCCGAGGAGCCGGACACTGCGGAGACCTTCGGCGATGACGAGGACATAGAGTAGCGAGGGTTTCTCATGGCTAACGGTAGAGCCGGTGGCAGGGGCGCCAAGGGCGCCAACAAGAAAAAGAGCTTCTACAAGAAGGACTATCTCTTCAAGCGCAAGAAGTACTGCAAATTCTGCGACTCGGGGGTACCCTTCATCGACTACAAGGACACCAAGCTGCTCGCGGGTTACCTGCGGGAACGCGCCAAGATCGTTCCGCGGCGCATCTCGGGGACCTGCGCCATCCACCAACGGCAGCTGACCGCCGCGATCAAGCGGGCCCGCCACTTGGCGCTGCTGCCCTTCACGCAGGATTAGGGGAGGAGCCCCATGAAAGTCATTCTCAAAGAGGACGTAGAGAGCCTCGGCACCCGGGGCGCGGTGGTCACCGTCAAGGACGGCTACGCCCGGAACTTCCTCCTCCCCAAGGGGATGGCCATGCGCCACACCCCCGGCGCCATGAAAGTTCTGGAGCAGGAGCGCCGCATGTACGAGCTGCGGCAGCTCAAGGCCAAGGAAGAGGCGCAGGCGCTGGCGGACAAGATCTCCGCCCTGGAGTTCACGGTGGCCAAGCGGGCCGGCGACCAGGAGGTCCTCTACGGCTCCGTCACCCCCACCGACGTGGCGGATCTCATCAAGGGAGCCGGCTTCGTCGTGGACAAGCGCAGACTGGTCCTTCACGAGCCCATCAAGAAGCTTGGCGACTTCGAGATCCCCATCAGGCTTCATCCCGACGTGATCCCGAAGGTCAGGCTCCACGTGATCAAAGAGGAGTAGCATGCCTTCCACCCCGCCCCGCTGGAAGGCTTACGCCTACTCGCTACCCACCCTCCTCCTCCCCGGTTTGTCGCACTGGCTCCTGGGGAGGAGGCGGAGGGCGGTGGCCTTTTTCTGCATCGTGGGAGCGACCTTCTGGGTGGGGCTGTTGCTGCACGGCGCCCTGTTCCCGTTTCACGCGCCGAACTGGCTGTACCGGCTGGGGGCGGTGGCGGAGGTCGGGCTGGGCGCGCCGTACGCTCTCGGGCGGATCATCGGACTGGGAAGGCTGGACATGCGCGATGCGGCTGACCTCATGTTCGGCTACGGCAACACCTTTCTCGTCAGCGCCGGCCTCATGAACATGCTCCTGATGATGGACGCCTTTGACATCGCCGTTGGGAGGAAGGAGTGATGCTGAACGACCACTTCCTCTCTCTCGTCGTTTTCTCGCTCCTGGTGGCCCTTTTCTTTGCCACCTTGAACCAGCGTGACCGCAGAGGGTTCTGGAAGTCCGTGGGCAAGACGATGGCGTGGATGGTGGTCGGCTCCCTCCTCTTCGCCTACTTCATGCTCTGGACGGCCCGGTGACGGGACGGCGCGCGCTCGCCCTCTGGTTGCCGCCCGCCGCCTACCTCGCCGTGATCTTCGCCCTGTCGAGCATGTCTCATCCGCCCGTGCCGAGATTCATCTCTCAGGACCTGCTTCACTACCCCGAGTACGCGTTGCTCAGCCTCCTCCTCGCCAGGGCGCTGCACGGGAGCTGGGACCGCCGCCCCATCCTGCCTCTGATGGCCTTGGCCCTGCTGCTGACGGCCTTTTTCGGGGTGACGGATGAGCTTCACCAGGCCTTCGTCCCGAACCGCCTGCCCGATCTGGCCGACTTAGGGCGCGACGTGATCGGGGGCATGGCAGGGGTTCTCCTCTGGTGGGGGTGGAGATGGAAGCGCTCCTGAATCCGGCGGTTCTCGCCGGTCTGGGCGCGCTGGCCCTGGCGCTGCTGACCTTTGGAGGGCTCTTCTGGCGCAAGCGCCGCAGGGCCCCATCCAAGGCGGCGGTGCCCGATTGGTCACCCGACGAGGCGCTGGTGGATGGCCACAGGCCGCCCGATCCGGCGGCGCTGGCTAGCCAGTTTCTCGCGCTCGCCCGGCAGGCCTCCGACGCCGAGGGAATCGTGATCCTCCTCCCGTCCGGCGCGGGCTGGAAGGTGGCCCTCTGCAACCCGGGCCTGAAAGCCGCGCCCTCCGTCCCCCGCAGGGATGGGCTCCCGGCCCTCGCTCTGGACGGGGAGCGGGAGCTCGCGGCAGAGACGGTCCACGCCCAGAGCCTCGGCTACCTGCCCGAGCGGGAGGGCCCGGTGAGCCTGGCTCTCTTGCCTCTGACCCACCGGGGCAAGGTCCGCGGCGTGCTGTGCTGCCACAGAGCGGCCGGGGTGCCCTTCGAGGAGCGGGAAATGGCCATCCTCCGCCGCTGTGCCAGGGTCTTGGACGGATGGGAGACCTTTGCGGCCTTTCACGCGGCGCTCTCCGCCTCCAGGGACCAGGAGGAGAGGCTGGCGCGGGGACTGGAGCGCATGCTCAACGAGCGGGATCCCGAGGAGATCGCCGGGCTTTCCCTGGATGCGCTGTTCGACCTGCTTCCCGCGATCTACGGGTTCGTTGTGGTCCAAAGTCCCATGGCCAGGTTTTCCAGGCTGCTCACCAAGCGGTTCCGGGCTCCCGATCACCTCCAGTACCTGGACAGGAACACCTGGGCCCACTGGGTCCAGACCCGCGGGCGAGAACCGCTCTACGTTGAGGGGGCCACCAGCCGCGAAACGGCCATGCCGATTCTGTACAAGGGCGAGCCCTTTCCGGTGGGAGCGGTGGCCTACCTCCAGCCCCTGGAAATGACCGGCGAGGTCTTCGGGGTGGTGGGCATCGTGGGCAAGCCCGAGGAGGATTTCTCCGAGGAAAATCGGCTGGCCGCCAGCCGTTTTCTGAAACAGGTGTCGGCCCTCATGAACTTGGCCCTCCTCAACCTCATGAACGAGGAGAACTCCATGAAGGACTCCCTTACCGGCCTGTACAATCGCCGGCACTTCGAGGAGCGCCTTCTGGAGGAGCTCAAGCGCGGTCAGCGCCAGGGTTCGCCCGTCTCGCTCCTGATCCTGGATATCGACCACTTCAAAGCCGTCAACGATACCTACGGGCACCCCGCCGGGGACGCGACGCTACGGGAGGTGGCCCAGCGCCTCCAGATGTGCTTCCGCGAGATCGACGTGCTCTGCCGCTACGGGGGGGAAGAATTCGCCGCCATCCTGCCCCTCTGCCCTCAGGAGGAGGCCGTCGCCGTTGCCGAAAGGGCCCGCTCGGTCATCGAAGGCCTCCCTTCCGGAGGCGAGGGCGTGCTGCCCTGCCCGGTGACCATCAGCATCGGGGTCGCCTCCTTTCCCCACCCCTGCACTACGCCCACCGGAATCCAACGCGCCGCCGACGAAGCCCTCTACGAGGCCAAGCGGCGGGGCCGGAACCGGGTGGAAGCCGCTCGGCGGTAGCGAACCAGCGAAGTCGGCGGTCGAGGGGGTGCGGGGGAACGGGGAGGTTCCCCCGCTGCGGAGGGCATCCGGCGTGAGGGCAGGGAGGAGCAGCGCCCGCCGCGAAGCGGGGGGTGCGCCGAGGAGGGCCGGCGGAGGCCCTCCTTGGGGAGTGCGCTTTCGCGCGACCCGAAGCGGTGCAAGCCCTCATGCAAATGGCGTGGGCGTCACACTCCGCTGGACCGGGGAAGCCGCTATAGGAATCCCCGCAAGGAATCCTCGCAAGAATCTCCGCAAGAGTTGACCCATTGGCCTGCATGAGCCTAAAATACAAGCTTTGCGAAGGGGCTGTGCGGTGCGCGTGATGCTCGTGGGAAGCGGAGGACGGGAACACGCCCTGGCGTGGGCGCTGAGGCGCTCCCCGGCCGTGAGTGGGCTGGTCTGGGCGCCTGGAAACGCCGGAGCCGAGGGCCTCTGTGAAACGGCCGGCGTGAAGGCCGATGACCTTGCCGGGCTGGTGAAGGCGGCCAAGGGCATGAGGGCCGATCTGGTGGTGGTGGGTCCCGAGGCCCCTCTGGCCGATGGCATCGCCCAGGCCCTTGAGGAGGTGGGCATCCCCTGTTTTGGCCCCTCCCGGGAGGCGGCCCGGCTCGAGTGGTCGAAGGTCTTCACGAAGGAGTTCTGCGTCCGCCACGCCATCCCCACGGCCCCTTACCAGGTCTTCTCCGACCCCGGCGAGGCGGAGCAGTACCTGAGGCGCGGGGGAGAGGGATTCCCCACGGTCCTCAAGGCGGACGGCTTGGCGGCGGGAAAGGGCGTCCTGATCTGCCAGGATCTGGGCGAGGCCCTGGAGGGAACGACGCGCATCCTTCGCCGCCGGGAATTCGGAGGCGCTGGGGGCCGGATGATCGTGGAGCGGTTCGTGACCGGCGAGGAGGCCTCCCTCATGGTCTTCACCGACGGGGAGAGGGTGGCGCCCATGCCGCCGGCGCGGGACCACAAGCGAATCTTCGATGGCGACCGCGGCGCCAACACAGGAGGAATGGGCGCCTACTGTCCGGCCGGAAACATGTCGGCCCTCCAGATCGAGGAGGCCATCGAGACGATCGTTCGGCCGTCCCTCAAGGGCATGGCCGAGGAGGGGCATCCCTACCGAGGCGTGCTGTACGCCGGCCTGATGCTCACCTCCGACGGACCCAGCCTCCTGGAGTTCAACTGCCGGTTCGGGGACCCCGAGACGCAGGTCGTTGTGCCGCTCCTTCAGGGCGACCTCGCCGAGATCTGCCTGGCTTGTGCCCGTGGGAGCTTCGATCCCTCCACCGTGCGATGGAAGTCCGGCGCGGTCGTGACCGTGGTCCTGGCTTCGGGCGGCTATCCCGGTCCCTACCCAACGGGCGTGCCCATCAGGGGCGTCGAGGAGGCCGCCGCGCGGGAGGGGGTCATCGTCTTTCATGCGGGGACGCGCCGGGAGGAGGGTCTCTTGCGGACGGCCGGCGGAAGAGTCCTCGACGTGACCGCCGTGGGAGAGAGCCTGGCCCAGGCCAGGGAGAGAGCCTACGCGGCCATCGGCCACATCCATTTCGAGGGGATGCACTACCGCAGGGACATCGCGGCGGGCGCGCCCTCCGAGGAACCCGTAATCCAGTGACCAGGTAACCGTCTTCGTTCGGAGCGGACGAACCCTCACCGGGTCACCCCAGACAAGCGAGGCGAACATGAGCGAATTCCCGCGACTTCCGCAGATCCACACGGAGCTGCCCGGTCCGAAGGCCAAGGCGATCATCCAAAAGGACAACCGGTTTGTTTCCACCTCCTACACCCGCGGCTATCCCCTGGTGGCCGAGGAGGCCAAGGGAGCCGTGGTGAAGGACCCAGACGGGAACTGCTTCCTGGACTTCGCCGCCGGAATCGCCGTAGTCTCTACGGGCCACTGCCATCCGCGCGTGGTCGAGGCCATCCGGGACCAGGCGGGCAAGCTGCTGCACATCAGCGGCACCGACTTCTACTATCCGCCCCAGGTGGAGGCCGCCGAGGCGGTGGTGAAGCACATGCCGGGCGACGGGAAGATGCGCGTCCACTTCGGGAACTCCGGCGCGGAGGCCATCGAGGGGGCCATCAAGCTCGCCAAGTATTACACGAAGCGGAAGCGGTTCATCGCCTTCTACGGGGCCTTCCACGGCCGCACGACCGGCGCCCTCTCCCTGACCGCGAGCAAGGCCATCCAGAAGGAGCAGTTCTTCCCGCTCATGGACGGCGTGACCCACGTGCCCTACGCCGACTGCTACCGGTGCGTCTACGGCCAGACCTACGGCAAGTGCAAGTTCCAGTGCCTTTCCTTCATCGAGGAGACGGCCTTCAAGAGCGTCGCCCCCCCCAACGAGATCGCCGCCATCTTCGTGGAATCCATTCAGGGAGAGGGCGGGTACGTGGTTCCCCCGCCGGAGTTCATCCAGGGCCTGAGGGCCATGTGCGACAAATACGACGTGCTCCTTGTGGACGACGAGGTCCAGGCCGGCGTGGGCCGGACGGGCAAGTTCCTGGCCATCGAGCATTTCGGGGTGAAGGGGGACATCACGTGCCTGGCCAAGGGCATCGCCTCGGGGCTGCCCCTCTCAGCGTGCGTGGCCTCGGGCAACATCATGAAGTGGCCACCGGGCAGCCACGCCTCCACCTTCGGCGGAAACCCGCTGGCCTGCCGGGCCGCGGTCGAGACCCTGGAGCTCTTGGACGAAGGGCTCATGGCGAACGCCGCCGAGATGGGCGCCTTCCTCATGGCGGGCCTCAAGGAGATGATGGCCAAATACCCGGTCATCGGAGACGTGCGCGGCAAGGGGCTCATGATCGGCGTGGAGCTCGTCAAGAGCCGCGAAACCAAGGAGCGCTTTCCCGAACTTCGGGACGAGGTGGAGGTCCAGGCCTTCGAGCAGGGCCTGCTCATCCTGGGATGCGGGCCCAACGCCATCCGGATCTGCCCTCCGCTGATCATCGACCGAGAGCAGGCCGCCGCCTTCCTCGATATCTTCGACTCCTCCCTCCAGCGCGCCCTCAAGAAGCTCGCCTTCAAGGGGTACCCCTTCTGAGGGGTGGAGGGTGTAGGGTTGAGGGTGTAGAGTGGAGGGGCGCGTGACGCGGCGAATGTGAGCTGTATCACGGCCTTGGATTGATCCCCCCAGGGGGCTATGCTACGCTCGGCACGCAAGGAAGGGTTCATGGAAGTCACCTTCTGGGGGACCCGCGGGAGCGTCCCGTGCTTTTCCAAACAGAAGATCCACTTCGGCACCAACACCTCCTGCCTGGAGGTGAAGCTGGGAGGCACCGAGCGGCTCCTCTTCGACGCGGGGACGGGCATTGTCTCCCTGGGGGACCGGCTGCACAACGGCGGTCTCATTGAAGAGGAGACCCTGCACCTTTTCTTCTCCCACTTTCACTGGGACCACATCCAGGGGCTGCCCTTCTTCAAGATGGTGTACCACCCCGACGCTCGCATCGTCATCTACGGGCGACCCGGCGTGGAATCGGTCTTTTCCAGCCAGCTCCTGGGCCCTTACTCGCCGATCCCCCTCGAGGCTCTGGCCGCCAGGATCGAGTTCGTGACCGTGGAAGGTCCGTTGCAGGTGGGCCACGCCAAGATAACGCCCTTTCCCGTGAATCATCCCCAGAGCTGCCTGGGATACGTGATCGAGGCCGGCGGGGTGCGCCTCACCTACGCCACCGATTCCGAGCCGGACGGAGGCGATATGGACCGTCTCCTCGTGGAGCACGCCCGCGGGGCGGACCTGCTCATCCAGGACTCCAACAACACGGTGGAGGAGGCGCCCCATCGCAAGGGCTGGGGCCACTCCACCTGGCTCGACTGCGTGCGGACCGCCCGGGAGGCCGGCGTCCGGCGACTGGCCCTGACCCACCACGACACCTTCCACTCCGACCGCGAGATCCGGCGCAAGGAGCGGATGGCGCAAAAGGAGTTCCCCGCGGCCTTCTGCGCCTACGACGGCCTCACCGTCGGTCTGTAACCCATGGAACTCCACTCGGGAACCCGTCGGGCGCCGCTGGAGGAGCCCTTCGTGGCGCTGGGCCTGGGCAGCAACGTGGGGGACCGGAGGCGCTGGCTGGAGAGCGCGGCCGCTTGGCTGGAGGCGACCGGGGCGGTGGAAATCGTCGGCCGATCGATTGTCTACGAGACCGAGCCCGTGGAGGCGGCGCCTCAGCCCTGGTATCTCAATCAGGTTCTCTCCCTCAGAACCCGCCTCTCGCCCGACGCGCTTCTCGCGTTGGCCCAGGGCGCCGAAGAGCGCCTCGGCCGCCGGAGGAACGGCCGCCACAGCCCCCGTACCCTCGACGTGGATCTCCTCTGCTACGGAAGCTGCGTCCGCTGGACGCCCCGGCTTCGTCTGCCCCATCCGGCCATGGTGCGAAGGCGCTGCCTTCTCGTTCCGTTTTCGGAGCTGGGCGCCACCTGGCGCCACCCCCTGCTTCGCCTCACCCCCGCCGAACTCCTCTCGGCGTGCCGTGATTCAGGCCGCGTCGTGCCGTTGCGGGATCCACGGTAGTCATTCGTTTTCACCTTCGGCTCGATGGTCCCCAATCCCTCATGGGTGTGACACCCTTTCCCACTGGGCGTGTCCTGTCGCGCTTTCCACGGCTATCCCCCTCCTCCATCGCGGGATTGGGGTCTCTGTGCCTCCCGCCTCTGTGGTTAGGCTTCATTGGAGACTTGGAATCAGAAGAGCTTCCAGATTCGAAGGAAGACGACGCGCTGGCCTTTGACCGCTGGGATGTCGCTGTGTAGGGCGTACCCGATGCTCGCGGTGATGTAGGTGTGGGCGGGGCCGCCCACGGCCGCCAGGAGGCCGACGCCGGTATGGTCCTCCCACGGCCCTTGCAAGCGGTCCACCTGCACGCGGGCACGCTGTACCGAGAGACCGAGGTGAACCACGTCGGCGAGGTTGAAGGTGTAGGCGAAGGTGCCGATGGACCCCCGCTCGAAGCGCACGCCGCTCCCGCTGAAGCCGGCGAGCGATTGCGGCCCCATCCAGGTGAACTGGTAGCGGCTGAACCGGTCCAGGCGCTGCCCGTCGAGCCAGGTCAGTCCAATGGCCAGTTTCTGGGTACCGGTGAGGGAGAAGTTCTGGCTCATGGCGAGGCTCCACAGCCGGTAGTCGCGGGCTAGAGAGTCCTCGTCTTCCAAACCAGGAAGCCCCCACCTCTGCCATTGGGTTCGGTGGTGGACCTCCCATGTGGCCTCCATGGAAAACCCGCCCCAGGCCCCCGTGAAGTCGAGCCCTCCCCCGAAGTTGAAATGGTCCGAGGGCATCTTGAAGAGGGGCGAGGTGAAGGAACTGCGGCGGAAGCCTCGATAGCTGACGCTCAGCGTGAAGGCGAGCTTGGTGGCCGGTGTCATCCGCCAGCCGAGGCTGCCGGCGAGACTCTCGTTGAGGTTTTTGATCCGCTCCAGTTTGTCCTCTTGGCCATTTCGGTAGACCATGTCCCGCATGGGTACCAGGAAGAAGGTCCCATGGACTTCGCCGTCCACCGAAGGCCAGAGCCGAACCTTCGAGAGGATGAGCGTGTTCAGCGCGCCAGAGGCGAAAATCTGCATTTGGGCGTTGGTGTGCATCCAGTTCGCGTTGAAGTATTCAACCCCAGCCAGGGGGAGGGTGCTGGAGAAGCCTGGGTCGTGGTAGAGGCCGGCCACGCCAAGAAACCAACTGTGCTTCGGATTCATGCGAAGGCTGCGGCTGCCGTCCGAATGGCGGACGAGGTAACGGTACCCGGCGCTCGTCTCCTGCAGGATCTGGTCGTGGCTCGCCTCAGCCGCCTTGAAGAGATCGGTGTAGTGGGGATTGTTGACGACTATGTTGTTAAAG
>JBMFSH010000008.1:0-103267 GCA_049967655.1 Acidobacteriota bacterium | reverse complement strand
CCTTGCCGGCTCCGAACCACGGCTGGGTCTAGGCCGCGCCTTTGGCGCGGCGCTGGGGGCCTTCGCCGGGCGCGTCCTCAGCGTACAGGGAGTACGCTTCCGGTGCGGCCGCCTCAGCTTCCTTGCATGAGGCCCATCGGCGCCGGGACGCCGCTTTTCGCTTGCAGCGAAAAGCGAAGAGAGGGCGCCAGTCGAGGAGGTGCCGGAAAAACGGGGAGGTTTCCACCCTTGCAAGGCCAGGAAGCGGGTTTGGCTTTTGGTGAGGGCCTTGGTCCGGCGGCGGCCAGGACGCGGCGCCGGGCCTTCTCGGTGGAATCCCGGCCTAGGGCATAACAATGCGGCCGGCTTCTTCAGCCGGCCGCCGGAGTCTACACTCTGTGCGGTATCCTTATCTAAGGCGCCTGGAGCCGGGACAGCCGGTCCTTCGCGATGAGCGCTTCGTCGCTGTTGGGCGCGGCCTGAATCAGCGCCTTGAGGGTAGCGATGCCCTGGGCCGTCTCATTCAGGGAAAGATAGGTCAGGCCCAGCTTCAGGCGCGCCGCCAGCACCTTGGGACTGGTGGGGTAACGCTGGATCACCGTCTCGAAAGCCTGCTGGGCGTCGGCGTACCTCTTCTGGTTGTAGGCGCACTGCCCCATCCAGAACTGGCAGTTGCCCGCCTTGGGATCGTTGGGGAATGCCTCCATGAACTGCTGGAATTCGGAGGAGGCCAGCTCGTACTTGCCCTGCAGGTAGTCGCTGTAGGCTTGGTTGTACAGTTCGGGGCTGACCCCTTGGAGAGTCGCGTCAGGGGGAGCGGACTGGGCGACGCGCGGGCGCGGTGCCGCAGGTCCCTCCGGAGGGGGGGGGGTGGACTGCGGCTGCCGGCCCTGCGGCTCAGCGGCGGACGCGGGAGCCGTCGCGGGGGGCGCGGGAGCGCGCTCCTCCCCCCCGGACTTCAACTGTCCGAGCTGGGTCGACAAGACCTCCACCTGAGCCTTGAGATCCTCCACATCCGCCCGGAGATCGGCCGTCTGAGCGGAGCGTGCGATGGCCTCCAGCCGGCCGTTCATCTCCTGGAGGCTCTTCTGAATGGCGGCCACCTGCCCCTGGATCTGCTGGACCTGCTGGTTTAAGGTCGCCACCTGCTGGTCCAGCCGGTCGATGTCGGCCCGGGTCCCCGCAAGAAGAGACAGAGGCACCACGAAAACCAGGGTACAGACGAGAATGAAGGTTCGACGCATGAGCCTTACTTCATGTCCTGAAGCACGAAGTCGTCGCGGCGGTTAATTTGCCAGCACTCGGGCGTGTGCTCGGTGCACAGGGGGTGCGACTTCCCGTAGGAGACCGTCTGGATGTGACTGGCCGCCACGCCGAGGCCGATCAGGTACTCCTTGGCGGCATTGGCCCGGCGCTCGCCGAGGGCAAGGTTGTAGGCCTCCGTGTTCCGCTCGTCGCAGTTCCCCTCGACGATGACCTGGAACTGGGGATGCGCCAGCAGCCAGGCCGCGTTCTGCTTGAGGATCTCGCGGTCCTCGGGACGGATGGCCCACTTGTCCGTGTCGAAGTGAATGCGCTTGAGAACGCCCTGCTTGTTGAAGGCGTCCGCGCTGCTCTCCACGGAGAGGGAGGGTGTTGGGGCCTCAGGTGTCCAGCCAGTGGAAGGTGCGGCGGCGGATGGGTTTTCCGCGGCCGATGGCGTGGAGGTCGGAGGGGCCTTCTTCGCGCAGGCCGCCAGAAGAACCAACAAGAGAACCGTGCTCAACACCAGCGTGAGCCTCATGCCCCAGCGCATTTTCATAGCACACCTCCATTCATTGACGATTATAGATACCAGAACCGCGCCTTCGCAAGGTTGGGGGAGAAGACGAATGGTGAAATGCACATTGAACAGAACCACGCAGGACGGGATTTAGAGCTTGGCACTTTCCATCTCTCAACGATCCCTCATCCATGATCTCTCTATATCATCCCCCCAGCGCGCGGGTGAAGATGACGCGGTGGTCGCCCGGCGCGTAGAAATCCCGGATCTCGGCGGCCACCTTGTACCCGTGGCGCAGGTAGAACCGCCTCGCCGGTTCGTACTGGGGCAGGGAGGAGGTCTCGATGACGCAGAGCCTGCCGCCGCGGCGGCGCATCTCCTCCTCCGCGCGAAGAAGGAGGGCGTGCCCCGCCCCCTTTCCGTGGACGGTCGGATCGGCGGCGATCCAGTAGAGGTCGAAGGTCCCGAGCGTGCACGGCGTGGCCCCCCAGCAGGCGTACCCCGCCACCTTGCCGTCTTCCCCTTCGGCCACCAGAAAGGAGTAGTCGGTCTGTCCCGGCTTCGCCAGCGCCACGTCGATGAGCTCGAGGGCCACCTCGATCTCCTCCGTCCGGAAAACGCCCGCCCGCTCCAGCATCTGCTTCAATTCCGATCGGTCCTCCCGCCTGAGCTCTCTCATTCGAAGGTCCATGGCTCCCCCTTCTCGGCAGAGCCGAGGATGGTTGAAACGAGGCGGGTGTAGTCCCAGCCCGCCGCTCGGGCCTGCTTGGCCAGCCCCGCGGAGGGGGCGAGGTCGGGGTTGGGATTCACCTCCAGGACGCACAGCGAACCGTCGCCGTCCTCGCGCAGGTCCACGCGAGCATAACCCCGGCAGCCCAGGGCGCGGTAGGAGAGCAGGGCGAGCTGCTGCGCCCGGTTGAAGAGTGCGGGCTCCACGGGGGCGGGGCAGAGGGTCGGGGTCTGCTGGTAGACGGGGCTCTCGGGCGCCCACTTGGCCTCGAAGGTCAAGACCGGCGGGTATCCAGGAGGAAGGGCGGAGTAGTCCACCAGGGAGGGCGGCAGCGGGCGGGGGCCCTCCGCCGTCTCCACCACCGAGCAGTTCAGCTCCCGCCCGGCCAGGAAGCTCTCCACGAGGACCCCCTGTGGGAACCGGTCCAGGAGGACGTCCAGCCTCTCGACGAGGGAGACGCGGTCCCGCACGACGCTCGATGGCCCGATGCCGTGGCTCGCGTCGTTGGCGGCCGGCTTCAGGAAGACCGGAAAGGGGAAGGGGAGGGGCTCCGGCACCTCCTCGATCCGCCGAACGTGAAGGCCCGCGGCCGTGGGAATGCCTTCCGCGGCCAGGAGACGCTTGGCCAGAGGCTTGTGAAGGCCCAGGTGCATGGCCATGGGAGGACATCCGGTGGCCCTCAGCGCCAGGGCCTTAATCAAAAGACCCACCTGGACCTCGCTGGAGGGATCGCCGGGAAAGCCTTCGAAGAGGTTGAAGACCAGGGAGCCCTTCGGCAGTTGCTCCAAGGCGGCAGCGGCGGCGGACAGGGGTGTCGTGAGGGGAAGCCGGGAGACGCTCTGGCCCTGGCGGCCCAGAACCTGCTCCACCGCCTCCACGGTCTCCATGACCCCCTCCTCGGCGGCGCTTTCGGGCAGGGTGGGATCGCTCGTGTTGTGGATGAGGGTTACCTTTTTCGTCATGTCTTCGCCTTGAGTGCCGTCCGCCGGGCCCGCCTTCCCTTTCACGCCAGTCCGCAGCGCGCGAAGGCCGCCGACAGTATGCGCGACATCAGCGCCGGATAGGCAATGCCCATGCCGCGCGAGAGGATGGGGAGGTCGCCGTAGGCCGGAGAAAGTCCGGGCAGGGGATTGATCTCCAGGAAGACGGGCACGCCTTCGCGGATCCGGAAGTCCACCCTGGCCACGTCCCGGCAGCCGATCGCGGAGAAAGCCTTGACCGCGTCGGCGTAGAGCCGCGCCAGCAGGTCCGCTGGCAGCGGCGGAGGGACGTCGTAGGCGACTTGGTTCTCCCAGTCGCGCTTCACCTCGATGGAATAGACGAAGTCGGGGTCCGCGCCGCTCCTGGGCCGTATCCTCATGGCGCCGATGGCCTCGGGCGGGTTGTTCCCGATGATGCCGACGGTGTACTCGTCGCCGGCCACGAAGCCTTCCACCATCACCGGTTGGGCGTAGGAGCGCAGTATGTCGCCGACCCTCTCCCTCAGTTGCCCGGCCCCCTCCAGGCGCGAGCTGCCGCGGATCCCCTTGGAGGAGCCCTCGAAGGCCGGCTTGGCGAAGAGTGGAAAGGGAGGGCCGCTCCGAAGCAGGCGGTCGAGATCCGATTCGCTCTCCACGACCCAGTCGGGCGCCACCGCCACTCCGGCGGCGGCCACGAGGCGCTTGGTGAGCGGCTTGTCCAGGCTGATGGCGAGAGTGAGCGGGTCGGAGAAGCTGTAGGGGATGCCAAGCATCTCCAGCACCGATGGCACTTGGCCCTCGCGGCTCCTGAAGGCGCCGCGCCCCTCGGCGATGTTGAAGACGAAGTCCACGGGTTCGTGGAGCACCCGCTCCAGGAACTCCCGCCCGCCGCCCAGGCGCACCACCTCATGGCCGCACTCCGCGATGGCCGCTTCGATGGCTCCTACGGTTGAAGGTGGGTCGTACTCCTCGAAGAGATCATCGGGGAGCGCGGAGGGAACCGGGCTCCCCGTGGGCTTCATGTCAAACGTCAGGCCGATTCGCATCGGGGGTGAACCTGAGTTGGGCGAGGTGGGGGCGAGTGGCTCGGTTGGATCGGCCCTGGGCGGCCTGGGCCGCCGGGCGCCTTGGCTTGCTTCGGGTGGCAGGAGCGGGATTCCTGTAGGGGAAGATCTTGCCTTCGTAGTTGCGGAGCACGAGGGTGTCCTCGGTGGCGTACATGATGTAGTTGGAGGTGATGGGGACCTTGCCTCCGCCCTCCGTATCCACTACGAAGGTGGGGATGGCGAGGCCCGAGGTCCACCCGCGCATCTTCTCGATGATCTCCACGCCCGTCCAGACGGAGGTCCGAAGGTGCTCGGCGCCGTGGATCGGGTCGCACTGGAAGAGATAGTAGGGGCGGACGCCCATTTTCAGGAGTCCGTGACAGAGCCGCAGCATGGTCTGGGCGTTGTCGTTCACGCCCCGCATGAGCACGGACTGGTTGTTCACCGGGATGCCCGCGGAGAGGACCTTGCGGCACGCGGCGGCGGCCTCGGGGGTCAGTTCGTTGGGATGATTGAAGTGGGTGTTCATCCAAACGGGCAGGTGCTTCCCGAGAACGCCGACCAGCTCGTCCGTGATGCGCTGAGGAAGGACCACGGGGAATCGCGTGCCGATGCGGATGATCTCCACGTGCGGGATCTTGCGGAGCTCCGTGAGGCAGTAGTCGAGCACCGGCAGCGGAAGGGAAAGGGGGTCGCCCCCCGAGAAGATGACGTCGCGGATCTGCGGGGTGCGCCGGATGTAGTCGATCATGGCGTCGAGCTGCTGGCGGTTCTTCGGCAGCTCGCCATCCTCCCACTCCCGGCGACGGGTGCAGTGGCGGCAGTACATGGGGCACATGTTGGTGGCGATGAAGAGGCACCGGTCGGGATACCGGTGCACCAGCCCCTCTACCGGCATGTCGGCATCCTCGCCCAGGGGGTCGTCGATGCCCACGCTCCGGTAGGTGTACTCCAGGATCGAAGGGACGGCCTGCTTGCGAACGGGATCCTCGGGATCGCTCGGATCGATGAGGCTCAGGTAGTAAGGAGGGATGCCCACGTGCAGGCTGGGCGAGAGGAGCTTGAGCTGCTGGTACTCGCTCTTGGAGTAGGGAAGGAGGCGGTGGAGCGTCTCGAGGTCCTTGATGCGGTTTCGGTATTGCCACCGCCAGTCATTCCACTGCTCATCGGTGGCCTCGGGGAAATAGGACGACCTTCCTGACGGGGGTGATGATGGTGCTGGACTATCCAGCATGGCGGCCTCCCTGCGGCCCCGGCTCCATGCCGGGTGCCTCGCCGACTTGGTCTCCAGAAACGACAATGCCTCGCTGGAAATGAGCGAGGCCAAAGGATCCGACATATTGTAATGCCCTCTTCTTCTTGAGGGCGGCGGGACTTGGTGGCTGCTCTTGTTCCATCCTGTTCGCCGGGAAGCGATCCCGGCCCCTCCAGCTCCTATGGTTCCAAAGCACCGCGGACCGCCCGCCTGCTTTGAACTTGTGGCAAATATAGACCTTTTGAAGCCGAAGTCAAGAGGCTTCGAGCGGGGGCTGGAGACGAGGCGGAGTACTTGTGCCCTGGCCGGAAGCTCACGCCCGCGCTAGGCTGTGAGAAGAAGGAGGCGGTATGGTCGCACGAGGCGGGGCGGCGGGCACGGCCGGAGCCGGCGGAAAGGTGCGTCGGGTGGCCTCGGGCTGCCTTCGCTACCTGCCGGTGATCCTGGCCGCCCTGTCGGTGGCCATGGTTCTCGCCTCGCCCCTCAGGGGGCTCGAACTGGGAGACGAGGGCGTGGTGGCGCTCGGCGGCTGGCGGATCCTGGCGGGACAGGTGCCCTACCGGGACTTCTTCGAGGTCGTTCTGCCCCTTCCGCTCCTGATGGTGGCCGGCGCCTACCGCCTGCTCGGGGTGACGGTGGCGGCCGGGCGTGCGGTGGCGGTTCTCTATTCGGCCGCCCTGGCGGCCCTGCTCCTCGTTTACTCCCGGCGCCTGCTCACCCGCCCTCTCTTTCAGGCTGCCGCCATCGCCCCCCTGGTATCCTGCGGCGTCGCGGCTTGGCTGTTGCCCAGCCACCACTGGCTGGCGGACGTCTTCGCGTTGGGGGCCCTGTTGGCCTTCGATCTTGCGGCGGACCGAGGGCGGGCCGCATGGGCCGTAACGGGCGGAGCCCTGGCGGCCCTGTGCGCCATGACCCTTCAGGATCAGGGAGGCCTGTTGCTCGTGGGCCTGGCGCTCTGGTGCCTCCTGGCCGCGCCCAGGGAATCCCGCGCCCGTCTCACGGCGGCCGCGGCCGCCGGCGCCGGGGCCCTCTTCGCGGCGCTCGCGTGCTGGCTCCTGCCCCGCGTGTCCGCCGCTACGCTCCTCTATGACTGGGCCCTCTTCCCGCTGTCCCGCTATCATCGTTTCGCCGACAACGTAGCGGGCTTCGCGCGGATGGCGAGGGAGGTGGCCGCCCTTTGGAGGACGGGGATCTTCCGGCGGGAGCCCGTGGCCTTTGGCCTGTGGAATGCCAAGGTGCTCCTCGTGGCCGGCGAGACGGCGGCGGCTTGGGTCGTTTTCGCCGCGGGCCTGACACGCCGGCGCGAGATCGGCTGGCGTTTCTATCTCCTGGCGGCCGGTGCGTGTGCCTTCCTCCTTCCCACCTTCAGGTGCCTGGCCCTGGTGAACCTGGAGTGGGCTCTCCCGCTGGCGGGGCTGACCGCCGCGTGGGGCCTGGAGCGGTGGGCCGGCCGCGGTGACCGTCAGCGCCGCGCGGCCGGGCTGGCGGCCGGGGCCGTGATCCTCGTCTTCGCGGGGGCTGGACTGGCCCGCCTGCCGGGACTCCTGAGCGAACGGGGTCCTATGGTGATGACGCCGGCGGGGGCGGTGGGGCCTCTCCCGCGTTCGGAGGCGGCGGATCTGCAGGGGATCGTGGACGCGGTGGCGGCCCGGCTGCGCCCGGGGGTGCCGCTCTTCGCGACGGGTTTCATGGGCATGCTGAACGTTCTCACGGGGCACCCCTCACCCGCTCCGTTTGACGTCTTCCTTCCCCCCGACGTCACGACGCCGTCGCAGGTCTCGGAGGCCATCTCCGCGCTGGATCGCAGCCGGACCGACTGGATCGCCCAGCCCGCCGGCTTCGGCGGGGGCGAGGCGTGGCGGAGTTACCTGACGCGGCGCTTCGAACCGATTTACCAAAACGCGCGGTACGAGTTATGGCGGCGCAAGGAGGGCCGCCCGATCGGGTGACGGGCCGTCAGTTTTCCAGAAGGAGAATGGCCACCCCCAGAAAGGCCACCAGGGTTCCCCAAAACGCGCGCCTGGAGATGCGTTCCTTGAAGAAGATCCATACCAAAGGGAGGAGCAGGACGGGTACGGGGGCCATGAGCGCCGACGCCACCCCCACCTTGGCGTGGCTCACGGCGTACAGGGAGAGCCACACTCCCACGAAGGGCCCCGTGGCGGCGCCACAGGCCGTATAGAGCAGGGCCCGGCGGTCCCTCAGCTTGTCGAAGCTCTCCCGCACGCCGCCGAGGGCCACGGTCACGATGAGGATTCCCAAGGTCGCCACGACCATGCGGATGAGGGTCCCCGAGAGAGAGCTCACGCCCTCCCTCAGGCCCTCCTTGGCCGCCACCAATCCCGCGGCCTGGCAGAACGCCCCGCCGAGTGCGAAGGCCGTGCCTCGGCCGAGCCTCCCGATTCTGACGGGGCCCGTCGTGGGGCTTCTCTCCAGCACCACCCACGAGATGCCGGCCAGGGTTACGAGGATGCCCAGAAACTCCAGCCAGCTGAGGGACTCCCCCAGGAAGGCCATGCCCATGAGCGCCGAGAAGATGGGCCAGGAGGACATGATGAGCGTGGCCTTTCGCGGGCCGAGCTCGATGTAGGACTGGAAGAGGAAGCTGTCCCCGAGGGTCAGGCCGATGAGCCCCGAGAGGCCCAGCCACAGCCAGCTCTCCAGAGGTGCCGACAGGGGGAGAAGGGTTCCGTAGAGGAAAAGGTGCGTCGCCCCCAGCAGGAGCACCGCGAAGACCAGCCGGGTCCTGTTCACAGCCAGAGCGCCCACCCGGGTGCTGGCCAGCGTGAAGTAGAGGGCGGTGAAGGCCCACAGCACGGCCGTGAGCAGTGCGGCCAGTTCGCCGAGCCGGGATGCGATCACGAGAGGGCCTCCTCCGCCCCCGCGGAGGCCGGGCGGCACCCCACCTTACCCCCACGGGGGGCTTTGGACAAGGGAGTGGGGATTGTAAATGGAACGAACGAGGGATGTTTTGCTTTCCCTGGCTCTCAGCCTTGTTCGAGATGAGGTGATGAGGAGATGCCGAGAGGGCCGCCGGCCCGCACCGCACCGCGCACTTCCTGTCCCTTGTCCCCTGTCCCTGTCCTTCTCCCCCCGCACGCGGGGAGGCGCGAGAGAGGTACACTATCGCCGCACGAAGAGGAGGAGAGGATGGGGACGGTGGCGAGGGCTCTCACGATCGCGGGATCGGACTGCAGCGGCGGGGCGGGCATCCAAGCGGACCTGAAGACCTTTCACCGCTTCGGAGTCTTCGGCATGTCGGCGGTGACGGCCGTGGTGGCCGAAAACACCGTAGGCGTGCAGGGGTGGGCGGCCGTGGGGCCCGAACTGGTGGCCCGGCAGATCGACAGCTGCCTCGAGGACATCGGAGCCGACGCCCTGAAGACCGGCATGCTGGTGGATGTGGCCGTGATCGCGGCCGTGGTTGAGCGCCTGCGCGCCCGCCACCCGCGGAACCTGGTGGTCGACCCCGTCATGAGGGCCAAGAGCGGAGACCCGCTCATCGCGCCCGAGGCGGTGGAGGTTTTGGTCCGCGAGCTCCTGCCCCTGGCCCGGGTGGTGACGCCCAACGTGCCCGAGGCGGAGGCGCTCTGGGGGCGCTCCATCGCAACGGAGGGCGATCTCCAAGCGGCGGCCGAAGCCATCCGGGGGCTCGGCCCGGAGGTGGTGGTCATGAAAGGGGGGCACAGCCCGGTGAACCCCCAAGGACTCTGTGTGGACTTCGTCTGGGACGGGAAGGAGTGGTGGCCCCTGGAGGGAGCCCGCGGCCCCGATCGCCACACCCACGGCACCGGCTGTACCTTCTCGGCCGCGCTGACGGCCCTGCTGGCCCGCGGGCTCCCGCTGCGGGAGGCCCTGAGCGAGGCCAAGGCCTTCATCACGGAGGCAGTCCGCACCGCACCCGGACTCGGGCGCGGCCACGGCCCCGTGAACCACTGGTCGGCCGCGGGGCTGTCGCTCCGCTGAGGGCCGCCCCCGAGGCCGCCTTCAGGGCCTGGCCGGGGCCTCCTCCAGGTGCCGGTGGAAGAAGGCGAGGATCCGCTTGAAGAGATCGCTCCTCTCCGCGGGGCCCTTGATGCCGTGGTCCATGCCCGGGTAGTAGGCCATGTCGAAGGGTTTGGCCGCGGCGTAGAGGGCGCTCACCATCTGAGCGCTGTTTCCGAAGTGGACGTTGTCGTCCACGAGCCCCTGAGCGATCAGGAGCGGCACGTGGAGGTCCGCCGCGTCGTGAACGGGCGAGCTCTTTGCGTACCCCGCTTCATCGTCCTTGGGCAGCTTGAGGTAGCGCTCCGTGTAGCAGGTGTCGTAGTTGAGCCAGTTGGTGACGGGGGCCACGGACACGCCGCACCGGAAGGCGTCCGAGTGGGTGAGGGAGTAGAGGGTCATGAAGCCGCCGTAGCTCCAGCCCCAGATGCCGATCCGCTGGGGATCCACGTAGGGGAGTTGTTTCAAGGCCTGCACTCCGGCGAGCTGGTCCTCCAGCTCGGTCTGGCCCATCCTGTCCAGGAGCACACCCTCGAAGGCGGTCCCGCGACGGCTGGAGCCGCGGTTGTCGAGCATGAAGTAGACGAAGCCGGCCTGGGAGAAGAGCTGGTCGATGGTGGCCCAGCGGGGCTCGAAGCGGTCCTGGACGATCTGGAAGTCCGGTCCTCCGTAGACCTCCACGACGGCCGGGTAGCGCCGGCCGGGGACGTAATCCCTGGGCTTGATGACCTCGGCGTGGAGGACGGTCCCGTCGGCCGCGCGCAGGGTCAAGAACTCGGGCCTTGCGAACCCGTAGGTCTGGAGGAAGCCCGTCTGGCCGGCCGCCACGACCTTCTGCCGCCCGGTGGCGGTATTCGTGAGGGTGAGGTTCGCCGGAACGCCCGCCCGGGAGTAGTCGTCCAGGTACTCCTCGGCCGAAGGCGAGAAGGTCGCCTCGTGCCAGCCCTCGCCCCGGGAGACGGTCTTCAGGTCCCTGCTGTCCAGGCTCACCGAGCAGACCTGGCGCCCGGTGGCCTCATCCTTGTTGGCGGAGAAGAAGACCCTCTTCTCCGAGGGGTCCACCGCGAGGAGGTGGTCCACCACCCAAGGACCGCTGGTGAGCCGGCGGACGAGCCCCCGCTGGAGATCATATAAATAGATGTGGGCGAAGCCGTCCCGTTCGCTCAGCCAGAGGAACCGCCTCCCGTCCTTGAGGAAGCGCGGGGCCTCCAGGACATTCACCCAGGTGGAGGAGCTCTCCTGGAGGAGCTCCCTCGATGGGGGGCCGTCCAGGGAGGCGGCGTAGAGGGCCAGCTTCTGCTGGGCGCGGTCCAGCAGCTCATAGGTGAGCGTCTTTCCGCCGGGAACCCAGGCGACCCTCGGGAGGTATCCCTGCCCCGACTCGGCGCCGGGGACCGGAGCGGAGTGGCCGCCGTCGGCCTGCACCACCCACAGGCTCACGGAGGGATTGGTCTGGCCGGGCCTGGGGTAGAACTGGTGCCGGACGCCCGGCTGAAGCTCCCGCTGGTCGATGATCGGATAGGTGGGCACGCCGGTCTCGTCGAAGCGGAGGTAGGCGATGCGGGAGCCGTCGGGGGACCACCAGAAGGCCGTGGTCATGTCCAACTCCTCGCCGTAGAGCCAGTCCGGAACCCCGCAGGTTACGAGGGGGGCCTTCCCCTCGGCCACCATCTTCTTGGCGCCGGTGGCGCGGTCTACCACCCAGAGGTTCCCCCCTTCGGCATAGGCCAGCCGGCTGTCGTCGGGGGACCAGGCCAGGTTCTCCGCCCCTTCCCCCGCCTGGGTCAGGCGCGTCAGGGCGTGCGCCGACAGGTCCCAGACGAAGTCGCCCTCGTTGCTCTCGAGGAGCAGGTAGCGGCCCGCGTGCGAGAGCTGGTAGCTCGTGAACTTGGCCTCGCCGAGCTTCTCCTTGGAGAGCGCGCTCTCCTGGCCTAAAGCCGTGCGGAACTGCTCCTGGGTGAGCAGGGGAGAGGCCTTGCCTGATCGGATGTCGTAATTCATGAGGTCCGCCGCCTCGCCATAGGCGTGGGGGGCGAGGTAGCAGAAGCGGCCGCCATCGGGCATCCACTGGAGCTCGCTCGGCAGGGGGGAGGCCGCCCCGATGGCCAGGGCCTCCTCCACGGTCAGGTCGGCCGGCGGAGGGGCGGCCATGGGGGCCGTCCCGAAGAGCAGGGATGCCAACAGAAACAGCGGCAGGCAACGGCGCAGGCGAGTCATGGGGCCTCCTTCACCTTGGGCATGGGCCGTACAAAGGGCCCGCGAGGCATTGTATGCCCGCAGGAGGGTTGGTTGCACGCCGGGGTGCGGTGTATCCTACCCTATCGAAGCGGGGCCGCTTCGGGGCCCGTCCCGGAGCGGTTCCGGCGAGTACGCGGGGAGGTGGTAGGAGATGCGACTCAAGGGCACGATGATGCTGATGCTGGCGGGGGCCTTCGTTCTGGCGGGCTCCGCCGGGACCATGGCCCAGTACGTCCCCGGTCCAGGAGAGGAGCCCAGCGCCGCGGCTGGGCTGGATGCCAAGGCCCTCGGCGAGATCCAGGGCTCGCTCGTCCAGACGCCCGCTCTGCGGGCGGCCCAGAACGCGCTGGCGGCCACGGACCTTCAAAAGGTGGTGACCGACCTCCAGAAGGCGAGGCAGCAGGATACGCTCTTCACGCACGTGATCGCCGCCGGCAAGATCACCAACCAGGAGCAGACGGGGCGCTGCTGGCTCTTCGCGGGCCTGAACGTCCTGCGCCCGGCGGTGATGGCCAAATACAAGCTGGAGAACTTCGAGTTCTCCCAGGCCTACTCCCAGTTCTACGACAAGCTGGAGAGGGCCAACCGCACCATCGAGCTGGCCATCGCCCTCCGGAATGAGCCGCCGGACAGCCGCAAGAATGCCCTCCTCCTCAAGGACCCCGTGCCCGATGGGGGAGACTGGAACTACGTTCTGGCCCTCGTGGACAAGTACGGCCTCGTGCCCAAGAGCGTCATGCCCGACACCTGGAGCGCCTCCCACACGGACGCCATGAACGACCTGCTGGACGCCCGCGTGCGCAAGGGGATCGTGGCGATCCGCAAGGCGGCCGCCTCGGGGGCCGACGTGGCCCGCCTGCGGCAGGAGAAGATGGCGGTGCTCAAGGACGTCTACCGCATCCTCGTGCTCTGTCTAGGCGAGCCTCCCCGGCAGTTCACCTGGCGCTACGAGGACAAGGACCACAAGGTCTCTGAGCCTCACACCTACACGCCGCAGAGCTTCTACAAGGAGTGGGTGGGGGTGAGCCTGCACGACTACCTGCGCTTCGTGAACTACCCGGGGAAGCCCATGCACGTGCCGCTGCGCTTCGCGTGGAACCGGGACATGGCGGACGCCCCCGACATGCAGGCGGTGAACGTGACCACCGGCGAGATGAAGACCATGGCCATGAAGTCCATCCTGGCCGACGAGGCGGTCTGGTTCTGCTGCAACTCCTCGGTCCAGCGCGACAACGCGGCCGGGCTCTGGGACGAAGGGATTCAGGACTATTCCGACCTTTTCGGCGTGGACTTCTCCATGGACAAGGCCGACGCCCTGGCCTACCTGCAGGACGCCCCCAACCACTGCATGGTCTTCATCGGTGTGAACGTCACCGCCGGCAAACCCGACAAGTGGAAGGTCGAGAATTCGTGGGGTGACAAACGCGGCCGGGAGGGGTACTGGACCATCACCAACTCCTGGTTCGACGCGCACGTCTTCGAGATGCTCGTGAATCGACGGTTCGTGCCCCCCGAGCTGGCCAAGCTCGCGGACCAGAAGCCCGTGGTGCTGCCCCCGTGGGACCCCTTCTCCGACTGAGGGAGGGCGGTGAGGGCGCCGGGGTACACCGCACGGAGGGCCGGAGAACCGGCGAGCGAGAAGCGATGAGGAGAAGCCATGGCCGATAAGGTGGATCGTTTCAGAGAGAAGTGCCGCCTCATTCACGACCTCACCGAGGTCCAGCAGCTCCTGGACTGGGACCAGCAGGTGGTCATGCCGCGGAAGGGGGCCGAGCAGCGGGGGCTTCAGCAGGCCGCGCTCGCCGGCGTCGTCCACTCGAAGCTGACGGACCCGGAGATGGGCGAACTGATCACCGGCCTCAAGGCGAAAAACGACCTGGATGAGGATCTCCAGGCCGACCTCCGAGAGGCGGAGCGCGCCTGGAGCCGGGCCGTCAAGATTCCCCCCGATCTGGTGGCTGAGCGCGCCAAGGCCTGCGCCCTGGCGCAGGTGGCCTGGGAGGAGGCCAAGGAGGCCGCCGACTTCGCGCGCTTCCGGCCGCACCTCGAGCAAGTCCTCGACCTGACGCGGCAGACCGCCGCCGCCATCGGGACGCCCAACCCCTACGACGCCCTCCTCGAAGACTACGAGCCGGGGATGTCCGAGGAGGCGCTGAAGACCGTCTTCTCGCAACTGCGGGACGGCCTCATCCCGCTGCTCGACCGGATCCAGGGAGCCAGCCGCAAACCCACGCAGGAGGTGCTCAAGCGCCACTTCCCCGCCCAGGCCCAGGAGCGCTTCGGCCTTCAGGTGGTTCAAGACATGGGTTTCGACCGGGCCGCCGGGCGCCTCGACCGCTCGGCCCACCCCTTCACCAGCGGCACCTTTGCCGACGTGCGCATCACCACGCGCTACGACGAGCACTTCCTGAACATGGCCCTCTTCGGCATGATCCACGAGGCGGGCCACGCCCTCTACGAGCAGGGGCTCGATCCCAGTCGCTTCCGCGACCCGTCGGGGCAGGCCTGCTCGCTGGGGATACACGAGTCCCAGTCCCGGCTGTGGGAGAACCTCATCGGCCGGTCGAGGCCCTTCTGGAGCCACTACTATCCGAAGCTGCGGACGGCTTTCCCCGGAGTGCTGGACGACGTGGAGGCGGAGACCTTCTACCGCTCCGTGAACGTCTGCGAGCCCTCGCTCATCCGTGTGGAGGCCGACGAGGTCACCTACAACCTGCACATCATCCTGCGCTTCGAGCTCGAGAGCGCCCTCCTCCACCGTCAGCTCGAAGCCGCCGATCTGCCCGAGGCCTGGCGCGCCAAGATGAAGAGCTTCCTGGGCATCGAGCCGCCGAGCGACCGGGAGGGCGTTCTGCAAGACATCCACTGGTCGGCCGGACTCATCGGCTACTTCCCCACCTACGCCCTGGGGAACCTCTTCGGTGCCCAGTTCATGGAGGCCATGCGGCGCGACCTGCCCGACCTGGACCGGCGGCTCGAAGCGGGCGAGCTGAGGGTCGTGAAGCGCTGGCTCAACGAGCACATCCACGTTCACGGACGCCGATACCTCGCGCCCGATCTCTGCGAACGGGTCACGGGCAGACCCCTGTCCGTCCAGCCCGCGCTCTCCTATCTGCAGACCAAGTACGGGGAGATCTACGGATTCTGAGCCGGCCCCCGAGCGAGGGGTCGGCCATGTCTTACCACCGAGGGAGGAGATCCATGAGCAGCCAGGCGGCCGGACAGAACGACCGGCCTTATCGGACGGAAAGGGATTCGCTCGGCGAATTGCGGGTGCCCGCCGACGCCTACTACGGCATCCAGACCCAGCGGGCGCTGGAGAACTTCCAGTTCACGGGCCTCGCGCTCGCGCAGTTCCCCTCTTTCATCCGGGCGCTGGCGGAGGTCAAGAAGGCCGCGGCCCTGGCCAACATGGAGCTGGGTCTTTTGAAGGAGGCGGTGGCCGAGGCCATCGCGGCGGCTTGCGACGAGATCGTCAAAGGGGCATGGCACGACCAGTTCGTGGTGGACATGATGCAGGGGGGTGCCGGCACCTCCACCAACATGAACGCCAACGAGGTCATCGCCAACCGCGCGCTGGAGCTGCTCGGGAAGGTCAAGGGCGACTACCGCCACTGCCACCCCAACGACCACGTCAACATGTCCCAGTCCACCAACGACGTGGTCCCGTCGGCCATCAAGGTGGCCGTCCTGTACGATCTCGAGGGACTCAAGAGGGCGCTGTCCGCCCTCTGCGACGCCTTTGCGGCCAAGGGCGTCGAGTTCGACGACGTGCTTAAGGTGGGGAGGACGGAAATGCAGGACGCGGTGCCCATGACGCTGGGGCAGGAGTTCGACGCCTACGCCGTCATGATCCGGGAGAGCCGGAATGCGCTCGAACGGGCCGAGTTCCTGATGGAGGAGATCTCCATGGGGGCCACCGCCATCGGCACGGGGCTGAACACGGACCCGCGCTACGCGGGGCTCGTCTGCGAAAAGCTGAGGGCCATCACCGGCTTTCCCCTTCAGACCGCCGACAACCTCGTGGAGGCCACCCAGGACAGCGGCGACTACTCGGAGGTCTCGGGCATCCTGAAGCGCATCGCCGTGCAGCTCTCCAAGATCGCCAACGACCTACGGCTGCTCTCTTCGGGGCCGAGGGCCGGCTTCGCGGAGATCCACCTTCCCGCCGTGCAGCCCGGCTCCTCCATCATGCCGGGCAAGGTCAACCCCGTCATCCCCGAGGTGATCAGCGAGGTGGCCTTCCAGGTCATCGGCAACGACGTGGCCGTCTCCATGGCCGCCGAGGCCAGCCAGCTGGAGCTCAACCCCTTCGAGCCGCTCATCGCCCTCAACCTCTTCCAGTCGATCCACATGCTGACCCGGGCGGCCGAGACCTTCCGGGAGCGCTGCATCGAAGGCATCGCGGCCAACCGAGAGCGCTGCAAGGTCCTGGTGGAGCGCAGCATCACCGTGGTGACCGCCCTGGTCCCCTACATCGGCTACGAGGCCGCCGGCGAGGTGGCGAAAGAGGCGCTGGCCAGCGGCGTACCCGTCCGCGAACTGGTGCTCCGGCGGAATCTGCTGTCGGAGGCCAAGCTCAACGAAATCCTCGACCCGCGCACCATGACCCACCCCCGGGCCATCGGCTGAGATCCCGGAGGCCGTCCGGCGTGGGCCTTCTCGCGGGGAAGAGGCGGGGTTCTGAAATACACCCCTGTTCGTAAGCGGGAGCAATCGGATCTCAGCCGGCGTGGCAGGGCCTGTGCCATGACGGCCCTTCAGTAGCACTGCGTCTGAACTCCCTCGGGCCACCAAGCGAAGCCGCTGTTCACCCAGACGATGTTGTTCTCGAAGCAGACGGTGCGGACCGGTTCGGAAGTCATCAGGACGGACAGGTCCGGGCTGTCAGGGACGCCCTCGAGGCCCAGGCACCGGATGCCGAAGTACTGGTTGTCGGTGCTGGTGGAGTACTGATACTTGTGGGACCACGGATCGGGGTTGGGAAGCTTGATGATGTAGTAGGGGACGATGGCGGATACGGGAATGGCAGAGTCGGAATCGGTCCAGGCCGTGCCGGCCGGCGGGACCATGCCCGTATCCGTCGTGTAGGAGATAATGGCGGTGGCCAGGCCGTGCATTTCCGCCATGGCACGCTTCTGGCGGGCCCGGTTCATGGCCATCTGGTAGTTCGGAACGAGGATGGCGACCAGGATGGCGATGATCGCCACCACGATAAGGACCTCGATCAGGGTGAACCCGTCCCCTCCGCGGCGCATCGCTCGGCTCCTCAGCACGGTAGATCATGGGAAAAGCAAATCCTGTGCCATCCATAAGTGACATGGAATTAGGCTTTTAGCTGTAGTGTGGCCATTCTTTGTCACCCCCGGGTGAGGTGATATGTCATTCGGGCGGCGATGCCTGCGCTCCCATGGTTCAGGCCGACCGGAGCGTGATCCGCAGGATCTCGGAGCGATGGAAGAGCCGCATGCGCGGCCCCCAGGTTCCGGTGCCGCGGCTCACCACGAGCTCCATTCCCCCGACGCGGAAGGAGCCCGCGAGATAGGGATAGGAGAGGCGGACCAGGTACCCGAAGGGCCAGATCTGGCCGGCGTGGGTGTGTCCCGACAGCATGAGCCCAACGCCGAGCTCGGAGGCGCGCTGAACCTCCAGGGGGCTGTGGCAGAGGAACAGGGTCGCTCCCGGCGGGCGTCCCCCGAGGGCGTCTTCGATCGGGTGATCGGGAAGGCCGAACTGGCGCCGGGCGGTCAGGTCGTCCACCCCGGCCAGGATGAGCCCCGGGGCCGCCTCCTCCCACTGGTCGCGCAGCACGCGAAATCCGGCGCTCTTCAGGAGGGTCGCCGAGCTCTCCAACCCGGCGTAGAACTCATGGTTACCGGTCACGGCCCAGACGCCGAGGGGGGCGTGCCATCGGCGCAGCAGCGGAACGAGGGGCTCCACGGCGGTCAGGTCCCCGTCCACCACGTCCCCCGTGATCACGAGCAGGTCGGGTCGCAGGGAGTCCACCTGCCGCATCCGCTCCGCCAGCCACCTCGCGCCCAGGAGAGATCCCAGGTGGAGATCGGAGAGCTGCACAAGGACCAGCCCGTCCCTCTCGCGGGGCAGTCCGGGCAGGGGGAGTTCCAGCTCCCGGACGGCGGGAGGCCGGAGCCCCTGGACGAGCGCCGCGGCCGACAGGAGAAGAGCCAGCGCCACCGCGGTCAGGCGGAGGGGGATGCTCCAAGAGGGGAGCAGGTGGCCAAACCCCGTGGGCAGATTCACGGCCAGAAGCGCGATCACCGCGAAAAACAGCACTCCCATCCAGGTGGCTCCCGCCAGCTCCACCGCGGGTGCCCAGGGAAAGGACCGGGTATGAACCAGGAGGCGGCCGAGGGGATAACTGAGCCAGCCGACCGCCGCGAGGAGGAGGGCCCAGCGGCGGATTCCCGCGTCGGCCATGAAAGGCAGGTCCCACAGGCGCCAGAGGAGGAAGAGGTGCATGCCGGTCCACACGCCCAACACGATGCCCAGGAACACGGCGAAACGGGTAACGTCGTTCAAGCCAGTCTCCCGGCCGCGCAGGCCAATGAAGGGAGAGTCTACCAAATGAGGCGCCGAGGTGTGGCAAGCCCGGCGCGGCGACGGCCCGCGACATGGACCCGCCGGGGTGGGGCAGCTCACCCACATGGCCCTCGAGCAGGGAGGTTCTTGGGCGATCCGTGCCCCATCCGCCTATACTTCCGCTCCTGAACCTGAGGCGGGTGTCGCGAGGAGGGGGGGATGTTGGAAGTGGTGGTGGTCGGCCCCGGCTGCAGCCGCTGCATGGAGCTGGAGGCGATGGTCCGCAAGGCCGTGGAGGAGCTGGGCCTGGAGGCCGAGATCCGGGAACTTTCGGACCAGAGCGCCATCCGGGCCGCCGGAGTGGAAAAGTTTCCCGGCCTGCTTCTCAACGGGCGTCTCCTGGTCCAGGGTTGGATGCCCACCGAGCCCCTGATCAAGGGGTGGCTTTCCGCCGCCCGAGAGCCGTCGCCGTCGCATCGTTCCTGATCGGGGGCCGGGCTTTCTTTCGGCCGAGGTTTCAGCGGAGACGCTCCAGAAGGGTTTCGTCCCACCGCACCCGCGCCGCCCAGCGCGAGCAGACGGCCCGCGCCATCCGGCCCAGGGCGCTCGCGTGTGTCCGGGTCTGGATGGCCAGGGATCGGCGGGAGAGGCCGGCGGCGGCCAGGTCGCCCGGGAACGCCGACGCCATGGCCTCCACGGCGGAGGGGGTCACCTCCAGGTGGAAGAGCAGGCCGTGGGTGGCACCGTACCGGAAGGCCGGCTCTCAGGCCGAGCTCTATGAGCCTCTTCTCCTCTCGCAGGAAGGGGAAGCGGCCCTCCCCATCCACGTTCATGGGGCCGCCCATGATCACCAGGCAGGCGGCGCCGCGGAGGGTCCCGGGGATGGGGTCCCCCGCATATCCGCGGACGCGACGGAAGGGAACTCCGCGCTCCCGGAGGGCGGCGCCGATGAGCCCGGGCCCCTCCGAGGGGGCGTGCTCGAAGACCAGAACGGCCGGGGTGTTGAGAGGCTCCATCACTTCGTCAGGATCTCACAGGTCAGGCCGGGCTTGAAGGCCCGAGGCCCAAAGCCGGCCCTCTGTTATACTGCACTTCAAGCGGTCCGGCGGCGGCGCCGGACGAGGACGGCCATGCACGCGCACCGGCAGATTCAGGGGAGCGATCCCGAGGGGTCCCTGGACCGGCGGCTCTGGCTGAGCGCCGCCCTTTTAATCTCGGAATGTAGTTGGGAAAGGAGATCTCGATGAGACGCGCGATTCTGCTGATGCTCTTCACGGGCCTGGCCCTGGCGACCCTGGCGCAGGTATCCCAGGGGGCTCCCCCTAAGAAAGGCGAGAAGGAGGCGGCGGAGAAGGCACAGCCCCGGGAGGTCACCACCCCGTCCGGCCTCAAGGTCATCGACCTGAAGGTCGGGTCGGGGCCCGTCCCGAAGCCCGGCCAGACCGTGCTGGTGCAGTACACGGGGTGGCTGACCAACGGCACCAAATTCGACAGCTCCTACGACCGGGGCGAACCGCTCAAATTCGTTCTCGGCAGGGGGATGGTGATCAAGGGGTGGGACGAGGGGGTCTCCACCATGCACGTGGGGGGCAAGCGTAAGCTCATCATCCCGCCAGATCTGGCCTACGGACAGCGGGGATTCCCCGGTGCGATCCCGCCGAATTCGACGCTGATCTTCGAGGTGGAGCTCGTGGGGATCGAGTAGGGATCGCGATAAGGCCTTTCCGGCGGCCGGCTACCCGCGGTCCAGGGCGGAGAGCGCCTCGCGCGCGGCGGCCTGTTCGGCGGCCTTCCGAGTGGGGCCCGATCCTCGGCCCGAAACCTGGCCATCGATCAGGACCATGCAGGTGAAGCCCTCTCCGTCCAGGGAGGGCTCGCTTCGGTACACGGGGAGGGGAAGTCCCTCCGCCTGCCTTCGCTCCTGAAGGTTCGTTTTGGCGTCCTCCTGGAGGACGGCCAGCCCCTGGCGCCGGATGGCGGGGGCCCAGAGCTGCCGCACGAGAGCGGTGGCGGGCTTCAACCCAGCGTCCAGGTAGACGGCGCCGAGCAGGGCCTCCAGAGCGCTGGCCAGGATGCGGTCCTTCTCGGCGCCCCCGTCCCTGGATTCCCCGGCGCCCAGGCAGATGCAGGCTTGGAGCCCGAGTTCGCGGGCCACGCCCGCCAACACGGGCTGACTGGCCCAGTAAGCCCGGAGCCGCGAGAGAACCCCCTCCTCCTCCCGGGGGTAACGGTCGAAGAGGAACTCCGCGAGGGCGAAGCCCAACAGCGCGTCGCCCAGGAACTCCAGCCGCTCGTAGGAGCGGATCCGCGGCAGGCCCTCCTCGGCGGCCGCGGAGGGGTGGGTCAGCGCCTGCCGCAGAAGGGATGCGTCCCTGAAGAAACGGCCCAGATTGGCCTGCAGGGCGTCCATGCCCCTGCTTTCGCGACGTCCGCTTCCTGCCATGGGAAGTGCCCCCTAGGG
The DNA here is from genome assembly GCA_049967655.1 of Acidobacteriota bacterium. Taxonomy (GTDB): domain Bacteria; phylum Acidobacteriota; class UBA4820; order UBA4820; family DSQY01; genus DTPS01. The sequence continues at coordinate 82,313 of JBMFSH010000008.1, read as the reverse complement.
TTGCAGCTCCGAGGCGGCCTCGTTGACCGTCCTCTCGGTGACGGGGCGCTCCTCCTTTCCGAAGGCGGTGAGGAGCGCGTTGGTGCAGAGGTTGTTGATGAGCCTCGGGATGCCGTGGGTGTGGCGGTAGAGGGCGCGCATGGCCGCGGGGCTGAACACGTCGGAGTCGCCGCCGGCCACTTCCAGCCGGTAGGCGGCGTACCGCTCCGTCTCCTGGGGGGAGAGGGGCGCCAGGTGGTACCACATGCCGACGCGCTGGCGGAGGGCGGCGTAGGCCGGATGCTTGAGCCGCTGGCGGAGTTCGGGCTGGCCGATGAGCAGGATGGCGATGAGGTTAACCGCGTCCAATTGGAAGTTGGAGAGCAGGCGCAGCTCGTCGAAGGTGGGCTTGCCGGGGATGAGCTGGGCCTCATCCACGATGAGGACCACGCCGCTTCCCTCCTGATGCAGCTCCAACAGGCGGTCGGAGATGGCGTCCAGCAGGTCGGCCCGATGGTACCTCGGCTCCAGCTCCAGGCGAAGGGCCAGCTCTCGCAGGAACTGGTTGGGGGTGAGGCGGGGATTCACCATGAGGACCATGCGCTCCCTGCCGTTCTGGTCCATGAGGGCGCGCGAGAGGGTGGTCTTCCCGCAACCGATCTCGCCGGTCAGCACCGCGATCTCCCGCTCTTCGACGGCGTACTGAAGCCGGGCGAGGGCCTCGTCGTACTGCGGGGCGAGGTAGAGGAAGCGCGGGTCGGGCGTCTTGCCGAACGGCCGCTCCTTCAGCCCGAAAAAGGATTTGTACACCCGTCCTCCCGCTTCAGACGCGCACCGACTCGACGGTCGAGAGGAGGCTGGCGGTGTCGATCACCAGGATCACCTGATTCTCGCCCATCTCCGTGGCCCCGGCGACGCCAGGAACCGCCCCCAGGCTCTGGCCTATGGGGTGCACGACGGTCTCCTGCTCCCCCGACAGCTCATCCACCACGATTCCCGCCGCCTTCTCGCCCCGGCGGGCAACCACGACGTAGATTCTGTCGCTCGTCCTCTTCTCCGCGCGGTTTAGGTGAAAGCGGTCCTCCAGCCGGAGGAGCGGCAGCGTAACGCCGCGAAGGTTGTAGACCTCCTTCTGGTCCACCCTCTGGACCTCCGCCTCGCTGGTGCGGAAGGTCTCCAGAACGGAGGAGATGGGGATGGCGAAGGACTGGTCGCAGCAGCGCACGATGAGGCTCTGGATGATGGCCAACGTGATGGGGAGCGTGATCTGGAAGGTCGTGCCCTTCCCGGGTTCGGACCAGAGGGCGATGCTGCCCTTGAGGGCCTGGATGTCGGCCTTCACGGCGTCGAGGCCGACGCCGCGGCCCGAAACCTCCGTGACCGTCTCGGCGGAGGAGAATCCCGGCAGGAAGATGAGCTCCATGCACTCCTCGGCGCTGAGGGCCTGCTTGGCGTCGGCGAGCCCCTTCTTCAGGGCGGCCTGCCGGATCTTCTCGACCTGAAGGCCGCGGCCGTCGTCCGTGACCTCGATGACGATGGAGTTGCCCTTCTGGTAGGCGCTGATGGCCAAGAGCCCTTCCGCCGGCTTGCCCGCGTGCAGGCGTTCCTCCGGCGGCTCCAGGCCGTGGTCGATGGAGTTTCGGATCAGGTGGATGAGCGGTGTGACCAGGGCGTCCATCATCATCTTGTCCAGCTCCGTTTCGCCGCCGTAGAGCTGAACCGAGACCTCCTTGCCCGCCTGGCGGGCCAGCCTGCGCGCCGTGCGGTTGAGCCGCGTGAAGATCTGAGCGATGGGCACGAGCCGGATGTCGATGATGGCGCGCTGGAGCTCGCCCAGCTTCTTGTCCATGCTGCGGACCTGCTTGAGCAGCTCCTGGGAGATCTCCTGCTGCCCCCCCGAGGCCCGGAGGTTGGTGGCCAAGAGTTCCAGTGAGTTCTTGACGAGGTTCAGCTCCCCCACGATGCCCATGACGGTGTCCAGCTTTTCGATGTCCACCTTCACCGTGTTTGAGATGCCCCGCATGTCCTCCGCATCGGCCTCGTGGGGTTCGGACGCCCCCTGATCGCCCGGCTCTTGCGGAGGGGGCTGCTCGGGCGCCGAGGCCGGGGCCGGCAAGAGGTCGGCGACGAGTCCGTGAACGTCGGCCACGAGCGAGGCCACCTGGGCCTGGCTCAGGCGGGTGCCGAAGAGCAGCCGGAAGTGGATGCCGGGCGGGAGATTCGGATCGGCCACCGGGAGAGTGGAGATGACCTCGCCCGATTCGGAGAGGCGCTCCGAGAGGGCCCTCAAGCGCGTGTCGAAGTCGGAGAAGTCGAAGCCCACCTGCACCGAGAAGAGGTGGTTCTCCTCCTCGATGTTCTCCTTGAGGCGGTGCTCCTCGTATTCGGTCAAGGATTTGAGCGTCGCTTCGTCCAGCGCGATCCCTCCGGGAGCCGCCGGCGAGACCACCGGCTTCCCATTTACCTCGCCCTCGATCCGGGCCAGGAGGGGTTCGATCGCGGCCTCCTCCCTCCCCGAAGGGGCCTGGGAGACGAGGGTCTTGAGAACCACCCTGCTGTCGTTCAGCAGCCCGAAGAGGCGGGGGCTCGCCTTGATCTTGCCCATCCGGATCTTGTCCAGCAGGCTCTCCAGGTCGTGGCTCAGGGTGGTGATGCGTTCCAGGTTGAACATGGAGGCCAAGCCCTTCAGGGAGTGCATCTCGCGGAACACCTTGTTCAGGAGGTCCGGTTTGACCTTGCCGGTGGACTCGTGCTGCTCCTGGGCCTTCTCCAGGTCCTCCGCCAGGCCCTCGAGGATCTCCTCGGCCTCCACCACGAAATCCTGCAGCGCCTTGGCCTGGCTCTTGTCTACCATGGGTCGGAGCTCCCGGCTCGGGAAGCCGTCCGTTCGTCTGCCCGCGTCATGGAAGGTGATGCTGGACGAGGTCGACGAGTTGGCCTTCGGTGAAGGGTTTAGTGAGGTAGCCGTTGGCGCCGATGGCCAGCCCCCGCCTGCGATCCTCATCCCCGGCCTCGGTCGAGATGATCAGGATGGGTACCTGACTGTACACGGGGTGCTGCCGCAGGAAGGTGATGAGTTCCAGGCCGTTGATGTCGGGCATGTTGATGTCCGTGAGGATAAGCTGGAACTCGTTATCGGGGATGAGCTTCAGGGCGGAGAAGCCGTTTTCGGCCTCGTACACGTCTAGGTTGAGATGCTGATCCAGAGCCGTGGCGATCAGGCTCCGCATGGCGCTGTTGTCTTCCACCACCAGAACCTTGGTCTTCATGGCCTCCCCGCAGCCATTATGGGAGCCCATCCCGAAGGCTGTCAACCGAGGGGGCTCGGCCGAGCCGGAGCACCTCAATTGGGTCTCGTTTGCCGGCTCCGGGACGCCGTTTTTCCTTTGCAGGGAAAAACGCGAGGTGGGCCTACTCGGAGAACTCGGGTACCACTCGGCGGGGGATGAGGCCGGCCTCGAAGGCCTCGGCCAGCAGGCGCCGGACGGCCTCCTTGCCGCGCTGCCCGTAGGAGAGCGTCCAGTCGTTCACGTACATGCCCACGAAGCGGTCCGCCTCCTCGGTGGAAAGGCCGCGTCCGAAGGCCATGGCGTATTCCAGGGCGGGGCGCCGGTGGCTGAGGGAGTATTCGATGCTGGCGTGGAGCAGCCGGCTCACCTTGGCGATGACCTCGGGCCCCAGGTCCCGGCGAATGACGTTGCCCCCCAGGGGGAGCGGGAGCCCCGTGAGCTCCTTCCACCAGGCGCCCAGGTCTACCACGCGGTGCAGCCCCTCCCGCCCGTAGGTGACCTGTCCCTCGTGGATGATGAGTCCAGCCTGGATCCGCCCCTCCTTCACGGCCGGGAGGATCTGGTCGAACTCCATGAAGACCGGTTCAAACTCCGGGAGAAAGAGCTGGAGGCCAAGGAAGGCCGAGGTCATCCTGCCGGGCACGGCGATCTTCAGGCCCCGGAGGTCGGAAGCGGCCATGGGGGAGGCTGAGATGACCATAGGGCCGTAGCCGTCCCCGAAGGAGGCGCCGTGCGGGAGCAGGAGGTAGAGGTCCGAGAGGTAGGCGTAGGCGTGGAAGGAGACGGCGGTCACCTCCAGCTCACCCTTGAGGGCCCGCTCGTTGAGGCTCTGGATGTCGCCCAGTTCGTGCATGAAGGTGATGCCCTCGGTATCGATGAGCCCCTGGGCTAGGGCGTAGAACATAAAGGCGTCGTCGGAGTCTGGGCTGTGGGCCAGCCGAATCACCTGGGGCATAGGACCCTCCTGCGAGTGCACGAGGATAGCAGGGGAGGCGGCCCAGGGGCAAGCGCGGGGGACGGGGAAGAGGGGACAAGGGACAGGGGGGGGCACGGACCGCCGCCCGTTTCGACATCACCCCACCACCTCGTCACGGCCCTTCGGCGCTCCAGCGCTTGCGGACGGCCAGCATGAGGTTGGAGTGGCCGGCGACGTGCTGGTAGCCGATGCCGAAGGGCAGGGGAAGGGCGGAACCCTTCGCGTAAGCCTCCTTGAGGTCCGCCTGGAGGCAGTTCTTGAAGCGGTGGATCGGTCCCGAGTAGGTGCCGAAGAGAGTCAGGCTCCACTCCTTAGCGGGGAAAGCTTTGAGAGGGAGGCCCGAGTCGTCCTCGAGAACGGCGGAGGAGCGGTCCAGGATCGCCGTGCGAATGCGAGAGAACCAGGGCTCGTACATGAGGTAAGAGGCGGCCTTCAGGAAGGTGACGGGGCGGCCCAGGGTCGCCAGGTAGGCCTCGAACCCCGGACGCTTTTTCAGCCCGGCGTTCGAGAGGTCCTGCGAGAAGTAGAGCAGGGTCTGGCGTTCGTGAGCGTCTCCGGCGGAAAAGTCAACGCGCACGGCCCTGGGCTTCTCCTCCCAGGAGGAGGGGGCGAGGGCGCCGTCGGGGCCGACGGCCAAGGGCTCCACGTCCCATATCCGGTGCCCCGTCCCGGCCAGAAAGACCAGGAGGATCGGCAGGACCCCCTTGTTCTGAAGCTCCTGCGCCATGTCGTCGGTGCGGAAGAAGCTAATCTGGAGGATGGGCGTGATGTACTGCTGCATGGCCTTCAGGCTCGCCTCCAACTCGGGGCCCGATAGCGAGGCGAGATCGGGCGGCCTTCCCACGGGCTCCAGCCCCACCAGCACGTAGGTGGTGGCCTTGGGGAAGAGGGCGGTGGGGTAGAGAGCATCGGGGCCGCCGAAGGGGTAGAAGACCGTCGGAGCAGCGTCGTTCAGACTGGACAGGCGGGCCTGGGCGAAAGCGCGGACCTTCGACAGGCGCGCCGCATCGTCCTGCCTCCAGAGCGCGCCCATGGCCTTGGCATGGGCCTGCCAGGAGGGTCGCTCCTGAATGGCCGCCCACGGCCCTTGACCCTCAACGGGCAACCCCGCCAGAAGGCGGGCGTTGGCCGTCAGCTCATCGGCGTGGCTTTCGGAGGGAGGCTGAGACGGGATCGCCGGAACGGCGGTCTCGGATGTGGCCGCGGGAGCGGGGCCCCGTGTCCGGGGGGAACGTTGGGTGGGTGCCGAGGCATGGTGGCGACCGCAGGAGAGCGCGAGAGCGGCCACCATGAGGAGAAGAACGACGCTGCGTACGGATCTTTTCATGGGAACCCTTATCATCCTTTCTTCTTGCCGGCCAGAAAGTAGAGGGGCAGTCCGGCCAGAATGGTGCCAAGCCCCGCCAGGGATTGGAGCGGTTGATGAAGGAGAAGGTACACCAGCATCCAGCCGTTGATAGCCAGAAAAACCAGGGGGGTGACGGGGTATCCCCAGGTCCGGTAGGGCCTCGGCGCTTCCGGGCTCCTGACCCTCAACACGAAGACCCCGAACACCGTTAGGACGGTGCAGAGGGCGAGCGTGAAGCCCAGGTAGGTCAAAATCTTCTCGAAGGAGGAGGTGGCCAGCATGGCCAGCACCAGGATGAGCTGGAAGAGAATGGCGAGGTAGGGCGCTCCCTTGCCGTTTCTCTTCGCCAGCGGGTGCAGGATCGGCACGTCTTCGCCGATCACCTGGGCCACCCGCGGGCCCGCCCAGGTCATGGCGCTGATGGTGGAGACCAGTCCGAGCGCGATGAGGCCGCCCATGAGGCTGGCTCCCGTGGGACCGAGAAGGTGCCGGGCGGCGATGTTGCCCACGTCGATCTGGCCCGAGAGCTCGTTCATGGGGGCAGCGCGAAGGAACACGACGTTGAGGAGCAGGTAGAGCCCCATGACCACCGCCGTGCCGAGGAGCAGGGAGCGCGGCAGATCCCGCTCCGGGTGCGCCATCTCGCCCGCGATGTAGGCCGAGGCGTTCCAGCCGGAGTAGGCGTAGGAGACGAACACGAGGGAGACGGCGAAGCTCCCGCTCGCCATGAGCCCCAGACTCGCCGCCGTGGGCGCCCACTGAAGCGCCTGCGGATGGCCCAGCACGAACCCAAGGACCGAGAAGACCAGGATGAGAAGGATCTTGGCGGTCGTGAACAGGGACTGGAACCGGCCGCCCGCCTTCAGGCCGGCGCTGTGGACCACGGAGATCAGCACGACCACGGCCGCGGCCACGAGCGTGGGGTGGGGCAGCGCCACAATCCTCGAAGTGTAGGCGGCCATGGCCATGGCGGCCAGGGCCACGGGGGCGGCGAATCCCACCGTAAGAGAGACCCATCCGGCGAGAAAGCCGACGGCCGGGTGGTAGATCCGGGAGAGGTAGTGATATTCGCCCCCGGAGCGGGGCATCATGGCGCCGATCTCTCCATAGCAGAGGGCCCCTGCCAGGGCCCCGAGGCCCCCCACCACCCACAGCGCCATGATGGCCAGGGGCGACGGGAGGGCGCTCACCTGGAAGCCCAGGCTCGTGAAGACCCCCGTGCCCACCATGTTGGCGATGACGATGAAGGAAGCAACGAGTGCGGAGACCCCCTGCGGTGGCTCAGCCCGGTTCGATCCCATCCCTTGGCGGCGCGACGCGCCTTTGCCTCCACCAGAGAGCGCATTCTATCCGGGATGTCCTTTGTTGTCAATGGAAAGGCCGTATCCGCCTTGACTTCCGTGCACCGGCAGGCTAAAAACGAGGCTGGGTCCACCGACGCGGGCCCGCGGCGGAGGAACGTGGAGTGAAGAGACTCTGGATTCCCTGGTCACTGTTGTTCCTCACCGCCGCCGCCTTGGCGGCGCCGTCTTGCCCGGCGGCCCAGCCTCCCCCCCCTCAATCCGCTCCGGTAGTCGGCCCCGAGTGCCCGAAGGAAGCGCAGGGCAGCGACCCTTCCGCGGCCGGTTGCGCGCCGGTTCAGCCCCCTCCGCCCGGCCTCCCCGAGAGGAAGGACCGGTTCTCCCGCAACGCCCCCACCCTGCCTCCGCCGCCCCCGCTCCACGGCATAACGGACCTCCCCGTGAGGCAGCCCTCCAGCGCTCCGGTGGTCATTACGGACCTGGCGGAGGCGCCTCGAGAGGGCCAGGGCCAAGACTCCTCGCCAGTCCAGGAGACGCGCGAACGGTTCCGGTCGGGTCACGACTCGGTGCTGGTGCAGATCTACCGGCCCAAGGTGCCCGGGCGCTACCCCGCGGTGATCCTTCTCCACGGGAGCAACCCGAGGCTGGGCGAGGAGCACTACGTGGAGATGGCCGAGGATCTGGCTCGCAACGGATACGTCTGCCTCTTCGTCAAATATTACGATAGGGGACGGAGGAACCACAGCCGGGGAACCCGCGCCGATTGGATGCGTACCATCGGCGACGCGCTCACGCTGGCCTCCACCCTGCCGGACGTGGACGAGTCGCGCATGGGGCTGGTCGGGTACTCCCTCGGGGCTTTTCTGGCGCTGAACTACGCCCCCACCGATCCGAGGGTCAAGGCGGTGGTGGCCTTCTACGGAGGCATTTCACCGGGATTCATGCCGGAGGCCGAGGAACACATGCCGCCCACCCTCCTGCTCCACGGCACTTACGACCACACGGTGTCCGTGCGGCGGTCCCTGGAGGCCTTCGAGCAGCTCCGGCTGGCGGCCAAACCGGTGGACGTGGTGATCTACCCCAAGATCGGGCACGGCTTCACGCTTCACACGCTGGGTGGCTGGGATGCCCTCGCCAGCGAGGATGCCTGGAGCCGCACCATCGCCTTTCTGGACTTTCACTTCAAGTATCCGGGATGGACTCCCGAGGTGTCCCTCGAAGAGCCAGGGGCCGCCACCGACCCTCCGAAGCAGGCCGCCTGGCCCACCTTTCCCAAGCCCCCGGCCCTGACCATGCCGTACCTGGACCAGTTCCGCGCCGAGGGAGGCGAGTCGGTGCTGGTGGACCCCACGCCCCACGAGGCGAAGGAGATCCTCAGCCGACCGGCACCCAGGCGCCGGTACCACCGGCCCAGACGCAGGGTGGTCCGGAGATCCCCGAAGCGGCCCATCGCCTACCATCACCATAGGCGGCCCAGGGCCAAGGCCGCCCCGCGGCGGTCGCGGCGCTGACCATTTGGCGTCCCTCGGGAGCCGCGCGACGGACGGCGCCGGTCACCCGATTCGGGCCAAGAAGTCATCCATGATCCGGTCGAAGCCCTTGGGGTCGTCCATCATGAGCCAGTGGCTCAGGCCGCGCAGCCTGACCGCCGGCAGGTCGGGGACGAGGTTCTGGAAGCTCGAAGGGCGATCGCTGCCCGGCAGGATCACCGTGAGCATGGGGCCCCGGTAGGCCCGCAGGGCCGGCAGCGGATCGAATTGGGCGAGGCCGGCGTAGGAGGCCGCCACCACCTCGGGCGGCGTGCGATCCAGATCCGCGAAGACCTTCCGGCGCGTGGACCCTCTGGCCTCCGTCAGGTTGGCGCCGAACCATCCGCGCATGAAGGAGAGGTAGGTCGGAGCCTTCATGCGCTCCAGCATGGCGGCGAGTCGCTCCTTGGGCAGGCGCGCCACGTCGCCGGCCGGGTCCACGAAGAGCAGCCCGGCCACCCGCTCGGGGGCCTCCTGCGCGCACGCCAGGATGACCGACCCGCCCAGGGAGTGGCCGACGAGCACAAAACGCTTCATGCCGAGGGCGTCGGCGACCGCCAGCACGTCGGAGGCCATGGCCGGTATGGAGTAGTCGCCGTCGGAGGGTTGCCCCGAGCGGCCGTGCCCCCTGAGGTCCAGCGCGGCGGCGCGGTGGCTCTTCCAAAGGTGGCGCAGTTGGGCGTCCCACATGGTGAGATCGCCCGCCAGCCCGTGCACGAGAATCACCGGCGGTGAGCCCTTCCCGCCCACCTCCACGCAGAGCCGCACGCTCCCGTTGTGGACGAAGAGGAGTTTCCGATCAGCCGCCGCCCGGCCCGCCGCGCCCGCGGGTCCCGAGGCGGCCGCAAGAGCGCTCGCGCAGAGGAGGGCGGTGATCCCCCAAACCATGGCGCCGTGGAACAATCGTCCGCTCACCTCAACCCTCCGTGCCCGAGGCGTGCAGTGTACGTCCGGAGGAGAAGGAGGTCCAACGCGGGGGACAGGGGACAAGGGAAGGGGGAGGGGCGGGAGCCTCCTTCCATTTCGCGGTTTTATGGTCCCGATGTTTTCACTTCCGGCGGCTCTTGGGTACAATCGTCCGAACGGGGAGCACGGGAATGTGGAAAAACGCGGCGCTGAAGAAGCTGGCCTTGGCGCTGGCCCTTTTGGTCCTGGTCTACGCCGTCGGCGTGGTCGGCTATATGGTCCTGGAGGGATGGAGTTTCCAGGATGCCTCCTTCATGACGGTCATCACCCTCGCCACGGTGGGGTACGGCGAGGTCCACCCCCTGGGCGCTACGGGCCGCTGGTTCACGGTGGCCCTGATCCTGGGCGGCATGGGGACGCTGCTCTACGGAGTGTCCACGCTCACGGCCTTCGTGGTAGAGGGAGAACTTCGGGACCTGCTCTGGAGAACGAAGATGAGCAAGCAAATCGAGAAGCTGGCCGGACACTACATCGTGTGCGGCGCGGGCCGGGTGGGAGAGTACATCCTGGAAGAGCTGGAGGCCACGGGGCGGTCCCTCGTCCTGGTGGAGAAGAATCTCGCGCACCTGGCGGACCGATTCAAGGGCAGTTCCACGGTGCTGATGCTGGAGGGGGACCCCACGAGCGACGAGGTGCTGCTGGAGGCCGGAATCCTGCGGGCCAAGGGGCTCTTTGCGGCTCTCGGCACGGACAAGGACAACCTCTTCGTGGTGCTCTCGGCGCGGGGCCTGAACCCCCAGCTTCGCATCGTGGCCCGGGCGGACGACGAGGAGACCCGCCCCAAGCTCGTGCGGGCCGGCGCGGACGCCGTCATATGCACCTCCTCCATCGGCGGGTTGAGGATGGCCTCGGAGATGATCCGGCCGGCTGTGGTGACCTTCCTGGACGAGATGCGCAGCGACCGCGAATCGGTCCTAAGGGTGGAGGAGGCCCGCTGCCGCCGAGGCTCCCACCTGGATGGCCGGAGCCTTCGGGAGGCGGACGTGGCGCGGCGCACGGGCGCCCTCGTGGTGGCCCTTCGCCGGGGGGGAAAGGGCTACGAGTTCAACCCGCCGGCCGATCGGACCGTCCAGCCGGAGGACGTGCTGGTCGTCATCGGGACCCGCGAGCAGGTGGAGGCCCTTCGAAAACTGGCCGGAGAGGCACCCTGAGCCTCACACGTGGTTGCGCAGCATGAGCTCTTTGGGGTGGGGTTCCAGGTAGGTCTGTCCCTGCAGGTACTCGACTCCGTGCATCCTCACGTAGTGCCTGATCAGCGTGAGGGGCACGACCAGCGGGACTAGGCCCGCTCTGTAATCCTGGATCAGTGCCAAAAGCTCGGCCTTTTCCGCGGCATCGAGCACCCTCTTGAAATACCCCTGCATGTGCTGGAGGACGTTGGTCTGCTTGCGCGTGGTGGCGATCTGGGCCATCCCCGCCATGAATCGCGCCTGGTAGCTTGGGCCGAGCTCCTCCCGTGTCAGCCCCTTGGCGTGGGCCACGAGCCGCCCCAGCTCCTCGTAGGCCACCGGCTCGTGGGCCATCAGGAGCAGCTTCTCACGGGAGTGAAAGGCCACCAGGTCGCCCAGGGTGAAGGGGCCGGCGAAGAAATCCTTCAGCCGCCTGTAGGCAAAGACCCGCTCGATGAAGTTCTCGCGCAGCCAGGGGTCGCGCAGCCGCCCCTCCTCCTCCACGGGCAGCAGCGAGTTGGCCGTAAGGAGCGCCTCGGCGAAGAGCCCCCGGGCAGACTTGGTGGGGACGCCGTTCCGGTCGTAGGCCCGCACGCGCTCCATACCGCAGCTGGGGCTGTCCTTCTTGAGGATGTAGCCGGAGAGATCCATGCCGGCGATCTCGTCGGCCTTGGCGGCGGCGTAGCGGCGCATGGCCTCGGTCAGGTCCCGCCCACTTCTGGGCATGATCAGTCGCAGCCCCTCATCGCTCCGGACGAGCCGGAGGGTCTCCCTCGGGATACCCAGGCCGATCTCCACCTCGGGGCAGGCGGGAACGTAGGTCACGAAAGGGGCGAGGGTCTCCGTCACGAAGACATCGCGCTTGTGGCCGCCGTCGAAGCGGACCTCCTCGCCTAAGAGGCACGCCGACACCCCGATCCTGAGAGGGTTCTCGGTCTCCTGGCGGCCCGTGTGACCTCGCTGCGTCTTCATGGAGGGACCTCCGGTGGGCGGTGAACCAGGGCCGCCGTCCACCGTCCTCGTTCAAGCGCCTTCTGTCTGATTGGTCAAATAGATCTGAAGCCCCATTTGTTCGATCTGGTCGCGTTGCTGCTCGGCCCAGTCCACGTGGAGCTCCTCGTCCTTGAGGATCTTGGTGAGCAGGTCCCGCGTACCGTTGTCGCCCACCTCTACGGCCAGCTTGATCGCGTTGTTGTAGCCCTTCACCGCGTCGAGCTCGGCGCCGTAGTCGTTGAGCACGATGTCCTTCACGCTCTGCCCGATCTTCATGGGGTTGAGTTTGGAGACCGTGGGAGCGCCCTCCAGGAAGAGCAGGCGGCCGATGAGCCACTCGGCGTGGTGCATCTCGTCGATGGCCTGCTTTTCGATGGCCTTGTGGAGCTTGCCGTAGCCCCAGTTGTCGCACATCTCCGAGTGGACCATGTACTGGTTGATCGAGGTGAGCTCCTCAGCGAGCAGCTCGTTGAGAACCTTGAGAAGCTTGGCATTCCCTTTCATGGATCGCCTCCGTCATAAGGGTCCGGGACGGCGCACCGCCCCGGCGCATGCTTTTCTGTCCATCCATCACGAACCGATTTTCGAAGCCCGGGGACCGAAAGTCAAGCGAAGGGGCTCGCCCGCGCCCCATCGGAAGGGCCAACCGCCCCTAGCCCGGGGCGCCCGGACTGGGCTAAAGAGGGGTGGGAGGCCGCCATGGAGGCCATGCCCGCCATGCGCCGGAACATGGAGTCCCTCGTCCGGCGGACGCAGGACGAGATCTGTCTGGCCATCGAGCGATTGGACGGAACTCCCTTCCGAGAGGACCGGTGGGCGCGTCGAGAGCATCCGCATGTCCCTGCCCCTCGAAGCGCGATGGGAGTATGCCCGCGAGCCCGAAGCCGGCAGCGAGGAGGCCCGGCTGCTGGAGGTCTGCCGGAAGCCCCGGGACTGGGCGTGAGCCTTCGACATCCGGGGCTCATTCGCCCCCAACCGCCTCGCTTAGTCCTTTGCTATAGTAAAAAAAGAAGGCCCTGCCGGGGCCGGAGGGCGAAGCGATGAGCGACGAGAGCCTGGCGGACTTGGAGGTCAACACCCACTGGGGGCTGGATCCGTCCGTCCTCTTTCTGAACCACGGCTCCTTCGGGGCCTGCCCCAGGCCCGTCCTCGCCCTGCAGCAAAGCTTCAGGGAGCGGATGGAGCAGGAGCCGGTGCGCTTCCTTGGCGTCGAGCTGGAGCCCCTCTGGGACGCGGCTCGGGCCTCCCTCGCCGCCTTCGTCGGCGCCGATCCCGACGACATGGTCTTCGTATCGAACGCCACCGCCGGCGTCAACACCGTCCTGGCCTCCCTTCGGCTCTCGCCGGGGGACGAGCTCCTCGTCACCGACCAGGAGTACAACGCCTGCCGCAACGCCCTGGAGGAGGCCGCCCGCCGCACAGGAGCGCGGGTGGTAGTGGCGGCCCTCCCCTTTCCCGGCGCCTCGCCAGAGGCGGCCGTGGAGGCGATCCTGCGCCGGGTCACCCCCCGCACGCGCCTCCTGCTCGTGGACCACGTGGTGAGCCAGACGGCCCTCGTGATGCCCGTCGCCGCCCTCGTTCGCGAGATGGCGGCGCGGAGCGTGGAGACGCTCGTGGACGGAGCCCACGGCCCCGGGATGCTGCCCCTCGCCCTCTCCTCCCTCGGAGCGGCCTACTACACGGGCAACTGCCACAAGTGGCTCTGCGCCCCGAAGGGGGCCGCCCTCCTCCACGTGCGTCGGGACCTTCAGCCGGGCGTGCGCCCGCTGGTCGTCAGCCACGGGGCCAACTCCCCCCGCACCGACCGCTCGCGTTTCCTGCTGGAGTTCGGCTGGACGGGCACCCACGATCCCACGCCCTACCTCTGCGTGGCTGAAGCCATCCGCTTTCTCGGCTCCCTGCTTCCGGGGGGTTGGCCCGAGGTGATGGCCAGGAACCGGGCCCTGGCCCTCCGGGGCCGGCGGCTCCTCTGTGACGCCCTACGCATCGCCGAACCGTGCCCCGAGTCCATGGTGGGCTCCATGGCCGCCGTCCCCCTGCCCGACGCGCCAGGGCCGAAGCCCCAGCCGCCCCTCTTTCTGGACCCGCTCCAGGTCGCCCTGTGGGAGAGGCACCGCATGGAGGTGCCCGTCATCTACTGGCCCGCCTTTCCCCGCAGGGTCCTGCGGCTCTCGGCCCAGCTCTACAACGAGCCGGCCCACTACGAAAAGCTGGCGGAGGCGGTGAAGGGGCTCCTGGATGAGGGGTTCTGACTGATGGGGCGCAGGGGCCGCGAGGGCTGGCGCCCCAAGGGCGAAGTGGCCTGCGCGGTGAGCCAGATGACCCGCGAACCCTACCTCATGCAGGCCATGGTCCGGGGGCTGTAGCCTGCCCGGCCCCGGCGGAGAAAGAGGGGCAAAGGGATCACCACAGAGGCGCAGAGGCGCCGAGGAATCTCGAGACGGACCATAGGTCCAGGGATGCGGCAAGGCACGGGGGGCTCTCTGGGGTTCTCTGGTGGAGCCGACCCGGCGCCGTGACCTCTCCTAGGGCCGTCCCACCGAAGACGCTCCGCACGAAATTCCCGCGGGGGGCGAGGCACGGGGAGCCTGAGCCGCGCGCCGTTGCCGGCGCTCTCTCCCGGTCAGCCCAGGACGCGCTCAACGGCCTCGGCCACGCGGTCGAGGTCGTCCTCCTCGATGGTCAGCGGGGGCAAGAGGCGCAGGACGTTGGGGCCGGCGGGCAGGGCGAGGACGCCCTCGGCGGCGAGCCGGTCCAGGTGGGGCCGCACCTTCTCGCGAAGCTCGATCCCCACCATCAGGCCGAGGCCGCGGACCTGGCGCACGCGGGGGCTGCGGATGGCGCCGAGGCGCGCCATGAGGGCCTCGCCCTTTCGCTCGGCCTGCTCCCAGAGCCGCGTCTCCACCATGACGCCGAGGGAGGCCGAAGCGGCGGCGCAGCAGAGGGGGTTGCCGCCGAAGGTGGTGCCGTGCTTGTTGGGCTGGGCCTGGATGGCGGACGAACAGAGCACGGCGCCCATGGGGAGGCCGCCCGCGATGGCCTTGGCAAGACAGACGAGGTCGGGCTCGAGGCCGAAGCGCTCGAAGGCGAAGAGGCGCCCCGTGCGGCAGAAGCCCGTCTGGACTTCGTCGATGAGCAGGAGCGCGCCGCGCTCCCGGCAGAGGGCCGCGACGCCGGCCAGGTAGTCGCCGTCCGCCACGTGCACCCCGCCCTCCCCCTGGACCACCTCCAGGAGGACGCCCGCCGTCTCGCCTGTGACGGCGGCCTCGGCAGCCTGGAGGTCGTTGAAGGGGACGAAGCTGAAGCCTTCCACCAAAGGGCCGAAGCCGTCGCGGTAGAGTGGGTTGTGGGTGGCGCTCAGGGCGCCGAGGGTGCGGCCGTGGAAGGCCTGCCTCGCGCAGACGAACCGCGCGCGGCCCGTGGTGAAGCGGGCGAGCTTGAGAGCGGCCTCCACCGCCTCGGCGCCGGAGTTGCAGAGGAAGGCGCGGCCCAGGCCCGGTGGCGCCGCGCCGGCCAGGCGTTCGAGGAAGAGGGCGCGGGCGTCGTTGTAGAAGGTGTTGCTGCAGCTGATGAGGCGCCCGGCCTGCTGGCGCACGGCCTCCACCACGGCGGGGTGGCAGTGGCCGAGGCTGGCCGTCCCGTGGCCCGCCACGCAATCAATGTAGCAGCGGCCATCCTGGTCCCAGACGCGGGCCTTCTCCCCGCGCACGAGGACGATGCCGCGCTTGGCGTAGAGGGGTAGGGCGTGGGCCTCCTCCATGGAGGCGAAATCGGTCATTGGATCACCGTCCCCTTTCCTGACAGCGCCCCTTCGAGCGGATGGGCGGTGCGGCCGTCGGCGATGGCGACCCACACGGGCCCAGCCTCCAGCGTCCGCAGGATGGCGCGGAGCTTGCGCCGGAAGCGGCCCGGCGCATCGGCCTCGAGGCGCGCGAGTTCGTCCCTGCTCAGCGAGGCAACGGCCGAGGCCGGGGCGGCTCGGTCCGCGAGGAGGCCCGCGGCCTCGATGAGGTGGACCACGCACCGGGCGCGGAAGGTCTCCTGGAAGAGCGCCACCACCTCATCGTTCTCCGAGTTCACCGCGAAGCCGTTCTCGTCGGCGATGGGCACCGTGAGGACGGGCGTGTAGCCCCCATCGAGCAGCATCCGCAGGAGCGGCGCGTTGACCTCCCGCGGCTTGCCCGAGAGGTCGCGCTTGAGGACGATCTTGTCCCCTTCGCGGGCGCGGATGGCCGCGTTCCGGCGCCCGCGAATCACGGCACCGTCGAGGCCCGTGAGCCCAACGGCGCGCACGCCCCGCCGCAACAAAGCCTCCACCAGCCGCTTGTTGCGCAGCCCAGCGTAGGCCATGAGCATGAGCTCCATCAGGGGCTCGTCGGAGAGGACGCTGGCGTAACCGCTGGCCGAAGTGAGCACCTCCAGGCGCACGCCGAGCCTCTCGGCCAGCTCGTCGCGCCAGGCGTTGGCGCCATGCACGATGAGCACGCCCTCATCGAGGCGCGCGACGTCCTCGGCGAGGCCCTCCAGGTTGAGGCCCTTCCCTCCGCCTACCTTCACTATGACCACGGAATGGCCCTCCGCGTCCCCGAGGGCAGGGGCTCCCATGGGCCTTCATCCTCCGGGTACGGCTCCGAGCAAATCACGAGCTCGCCGTCCGCGCGCCTCTGAACCATGGTGAAGTAGTCGGCCTCGCCGTCGAAGAGGACGTGAAGGTGGAAGCGCCCCGGCTCCGCGAGGATGAAGTTGCAGGCCCGGATGCGCGCGCTTCGCCGGACCAGGACCGCCCTCGTGCGTTCGATGGCCTCCGCAGTGTCGCCCCGGTCCATGGCGCTGATCAGGCCCAAGAGCTTGTCGGCACCGGTCCGCCCGCGAAGGCCCAGCCGGACGCCCCGCATCTCGCCGTTGAAGACGAAGGCCCGCGGCCCCATGAGAAACGGCATGTTGTTCTCCTCCTCGATGCCCTCGTCGCGGAAGGCGCTGCGGGCGTGAGCCACGAAGGCGCGCACCTCGCCCTCGGGCCGGTAGTCGTCCTCCCAGACGGGACGCACCGTACGGTAGCGCTCCCAGCGTCCCTCCCGCCAGACGGCGCAGCCCCAGCCGTGGCCCTGGTATCCGCGGCTTTGTCGGCAGAGGCGCCGGAAGGCATCGAGGTGGCGGCCCGCGTCGATGGGATTCGTGGAGGCGACGGCGAGGAGGCGACACATGGTCACACCGGATGGAGGCCGGGGAATTCCAGCCCAGCCGTTTCGGGAAAGCCGTGCATGAGGTTGAAGCACTGGACGGCCTGGCCCGCTCCTCCCTTGACCAGGTTGTCCAGGGCGGAGATCACCACGAGGCGGCCCGAGGCGGCGTCCAGCTCGAAGCCCACCTCGCAGGTGTTGGTGCCCCAGAGCACCTTGGGCTCCGGGTAGCGGTAGTTCCCGTCGCGGCCCTTGACGATGCGGACGAAGGGCTCCTCTCCGTAAGCGCGCCGGTAGAGGCGCCAAATCTCCTTCTCATCGACGGGCCGGGTGGGAAAGACGTGGGCCGTGGCGAGGAGGCCGCGGACCTCGTCCACGGCGGTGGCCGAGAGGTGCACGCGGACGGGGCCGCGAAGGGCCAGCTCCTGCTCGATTTCCACCTGGTGGCGGTGGCCCGTGGGGCGATAGGAGCGCAGGCAGTGGGCGCGTTCGGGGTGGTGGCTGGAGGCCGAAAAGGCGGCGCCGCCCTCGCTGGAGCCCACCTTCACCTCCACCACGGTGCCGTCGGCCGGGGCGATCCCTTCGGCGAAGAGCGGATGGAGCGCGAGGATGACGGCCGTGGCGTTGCAGCCGGCCACGGCCACAAGGCGCGAGGCGCGGATCTGGTCGCGGTGCAGTTCCGGGATGCCGTAGACGAAGTGCCCCAAGAGGTCGGGCCTTGGGTGGTCGAAGCCGTACCAGCGCGGATAGGCAGCTTGGTCGCGCAGGCGGAAGTCGGCGCTCAGGTCCAGCACCCGCTCGGCCATGGGCAGGAGGGCCTCGGCGGCGGGCGCCGTCTCCCCGTGGGGAAGGCAGAGGAAGAGGGCGTCGCAGGGGGCCAGGTCGTCCCGCTTGCTGAAGGAGAGCGAGCTGCGGCCGCGCAGGTTGGGATGCACCGTGCCCACGCCGCGACCGGCGTGGCGCTCGGAGGTGGCCTGGACCACCTCGGCGCTCGGGTGGTGGAGGAAGATTCTCAGCAGTTCCCCGCCCGTGTAGCCGGAGGCTCCCACGATGGCCACGCGGAGCTTAGCCATGGGCGGCCTCGGCCAGGCTTGCCACACCGCGGGCGAGCGAGAGGACGTGCCGGACGATGAGCCCGGGGATGTCCACGCCCGTGGGTGCCACGCTGTTCTTGAACTCCATGGTGTGGTTGACCTCGTTGACGAGGTAGCCCGCCTCGCCCTCGAAGAGGTCGAGGGCCACCACGTCGCCCTCCACGGCCCGCGCCGCCCGCGCGCAGAGATCGGCCAGGCCGTCGTTCACGGGGCAGTTCGTGGCCACGCCTCCCCGTGCCGTGTTGGTGATCCAGTGGTCCGACGTCCGGTAGATGGCGGCCACGCACTCCCCGCCCACCGCGAAGGCGCGGATGTCCCTCCCGCGCTTCTCCACGTAGCGCTGGATGTAGAAGATGCCGTGCTGGTAGCTGCCGAGGGTGACCTTGTGTTCGAGCAGCGCCTCCGCCGCGTCGCGGTCATTCACCTTGGCCAGCAGGCGCCCCCACGAGCCCACGCAGGGCTTGAGGACCACGGGGTAGCCCATCTCCTCGATGGCGGCGAGGGCGGCCTCGGGCGTGAAGGCGGTCCGAACCTCTGGCTGAGGGATGCCCGCCTCCGCCAGGGCGATGCTGGTCAGGAGCTTGTCGCCGCAGAGGGCGACGGCGCGGGAGGGGTTGACGCACCGCACGCCGGCGCTCTCGAAGAGACGAAGCGCGTAGAGGGCCCTGGAGTGCGTGAGGGAGCGGTCCAGCACCAGGTCCATGGCGGCCGGGCGGCCCGGCAGGGCGAAGGTGAGCGTACGGTCATCCAGGGGCACCACCTCCACGCCGGCCTGGGCGGCCAGGGTTTCGAGGAGGAGCTTCTCCTCGCGTCGGATGACGGAATGCAGAAAACCGATGCGGACCATCGTCTCTCCTTCGGCCCGGCCCCTTCAGCAGGTGCCGGTCTTCTCCTCGGGCTCCGGCCCGAGCGAGGTCGCGACGGCGTCAACGCGCCATCCCCCCTCTGACGCTTCCAGGGCGCGCACGATGTACTTGAGCTCGATGAGGTCCACGGTGCGGCCCGTCTGGCCCACATCCTTGACCCTGCGGAGCACCGCGCGCGCCAGCTCCGCGCCGGCCTCGATTCCGAGGAGCGCCAGGCAGTGGCGGACCGAGGCCAACCCCGACATGTGGTCGAGGGCGATCTCCGATTTCCGGCCCACGAGCTCGGCGGGCAGGCTCTGGTAGTGCAGCGGGTTGCGGGTGGCGGCCTGGGTGTGGATGCCGGCGCAGTGGGTGAAGGCGTTGCGCCCCGTGACCGGGAAGTGCGCCGGAACCGGGATGCGGGCGTAGCGCGACACGAGATCGTAGAGCTCGGGCAGGACGGTGAGATCCCACCGCTCCGCCTCTCCGAAATCGTGGGCCAGCACCGCGAGCAGCGTCGCCAGGTCCACGATGCCGGCCCGCTCGCCGAGGCCCAGGACGCTCGCGTCCACGACCTCGGCTCCCGCGCGAAGGCCGTCCAGCACGTTGGCGAGGGCAAGCCCGCGATCGTTGTGGCAGTGCACGGCAATCTTGGGAAAGGCCCCGCGCGCCGCGAGACCGTCGCGCAGGCGGGCCACAAAGCCGTACATGTCTCGGGGAGTCCCCGGGATCAGGAAGCCCGTGGTGTCCGCCACGCTGATGATGTCGGCCCCGGCGTGCACGGCGGCCGTGGCGGCCGAGAGGACGTTCTCGAAGGGGCTCCGCACGGTGTCCTCGGGGGTGTAGCGGATCCAGAGGTCCGGCCGCCGCTCCCGCGCATAGGCGATGACGCGAGCGATGCGGTCCAGGGCGCGGGTCAGGGTCTGGCGGTGGTCCTCCAGCCGCTCGTCGGTGACGCAGTAGAAGACTCCGAGGAAGCCGACGCCGCACGCGAGGGCCAGGTCCACGTCGCTCTCCAGCGAGCGGGCGTGGGCGCCCACGCGGGGGCCCAGGCCCCCGGCCGCCAGAAGCGTCACGGAGCGACGAATCTCCTCGGTGACGGCGGGATGACCCGCCTCGATCACCTCCACCCCCACGCGGTCGAGCAGGTCGGCGATGGCGAGCTTGATGTGGACGTCGAAGCAGACGCCCGGCGTCTGCTCGCCTTCGCGCAGGGTGGTGTCCAGGATGGTGAGGCTCACTGGCCCCAGTCCTCTTCTTCCTGGGGGGCCTCGTCCAGGACCACGGGGTCTAGCGCGCGGACCTCCAAGGCCACGCTGCACGATTCGCAGACCAGGAGTTCGGAAAGCACAGGGTTCGGGGGAACGGGGACTTGGGCGTCGCAGACGGGGCAGAGAGCGTAGGAAGCGGTCATGTTGCACCTCCACAAGAGGGCGCATTCTGGCCCGCGGGAACGCGGACGTCAAAAATCTGGATGAATCTTTCATGATTCGAAGAAAAGTGTTATATTTCGAACATGATCACCGTCGCCGCGGCCGTGGGGCGCATCGTCCGGGGGGCGCCGGTCCTCGAAGAGGGACTGGCCTCGGGGATCCTGAACCTCTCGGCGGTGGCGCGCGCCATCCGCCCCCAGGTGGAGGCCGAGGCTCGGAAGCCCGTGGGTGAGGGGGCCGTGATCGTAGCCTTGAGCCGCCTTTCGGGGCGGCTCGCCCGGAAGGCCTCCACCCCCAAGAAGGTGGGCCGCCAGATCCAGGATGTGACGGTGCGCTCCGACATCACCGAGTTCACCTTTCAGCATTCCCCCACCATTCTCCGGTGTCAGACGGCCCTCCTGGCGGAGGTGCGCGGGGAGGGCCACGCCTTCGTGACCTTCACCCACGGCGTGCACGAGATGACCGTCATGGTGAACGCGGGGCTGGAGCCTCTCGTGGAGAGGGTGTTCGAGCAGGAGCGACGCGTGGCCCGCCTCCGGGATCTCGCCGCCGTGGGCATCCACTACACCCCCCGCATCGTGGACATGCCCGGCGTCTACTACTCCATCCTCAAACAGCTGATGTGGGCCGGCATCAACGTGGTGGAGCTCGTCTCCACCTACACCGAGCTCACCATCGTTCTGGAAAAGCGCGACGTGGACCGGGCCTTCTCCATCCTCAAGGCCTACTTCTGGCCGTAAATACAAGAAGGGCGGACCGCCGGCCCGCCCTTTCCACGAAAGCTTGCTGCCACCGTGCCTGTGGCACCGTGGTGATGGGTTCTCCCTACTCCTCCGCCATGAAGGGGTAGGCGAAGTGGGTGGGGGGGACGAAGGTCTCCTTGACGGCGCGCATGCTGGTCCAGCGAATGAGGTTGAGGTAGGAGCCCGCCTTGTCGTTGGTGCCGCTGGCGCGGCCGCCGCCGAAGGGCTGCTGGCTCACCACGGCGCCCGTGGGCTTGTCGTTGATGTAGAAATTCCCCGAGGAGTGCCGCAGGCGCTCCATCATCTTCATGATGGCCTTGCGGTCGGTGCCGAAGACGGCGCCCGTGAGGGCGTAGGGACTCGTGGTGTCGCAGAGCTCGAGGGTTTCGTCCAGCCTGGTGTCCTCGTAGACGTAGAGGGTGAGGACGGGGCCGAAGATCTCTTCCTCCATGAGCTTGAACTTGGGATTGGTGGTCTGGACCACGGTGGGCTGGATAAAGTAGCCGAGGGAGTCGTCGCAGCCGCCGCCGCACAGGATCTCTGCCTCGGGCGAGGCCTTGGCGAAGTCGATGTAGCCCTTGTGGTCCTTGAAGGCGTTCTGGTCGATGACCGCCGTCATGAAGTTTCGGAAATCGAGGGGAGAACCCATCTTGATCTCGGCGATCTGGGCCAGGAGCTGCTCCTTCACCTTGGGCCAGAGGCTCTTCGGGATGTAAGCGCGGGAGGCGGCCGAACACTTTTGACCCTGAAACTCGAAGGCGCCGCGCACCAGGGCCGTGACGAGGGCTGCGGAGTCGGCGCTGGCGTGGGCGAAGACGAAGTCCTTGCCGCCCGTCTCTCCAACGATGCGCGGGTAGCTCTTGTACTTCGCGATGTTGGCGCCGATGGTCCTCCACATACCCTGGAAGACCGCCGTGGAGCCGGTGAAGTGGACGCCGGCGAAGTGGGGGCTGGCGAGGACGGGGTCACCTACCGCCCCGCCGCGGCCCGGTACGAAGTTGATCACGCCGTCGGGTAGCCCCGCCGCCTGCAGGACTTTGAGGATCTGGTAGGCCGAGAAGACCGCCGAGGAGGCGGGCTTCCAGAGCACCACGTTGCCCATCATGGCGGGCGCCGTGGGCAGATTGCCCGCGATGGAGGTGAAGTTGAAGGGCGTCACGGCGAAGATGAAGCCCTCCAGCGCACGGTACTCGGCGTAGTCCCAGATGCCCTTCACGCTGTCCGGCTGCTGCTGGTAGACGAACTGCATGTAGTAGGGGTTGAAGCGGTAGAAGTCGATGAGCTCGCAGGCCGAGTCGATCTCCGCCTGGAAGGCCGTCTTGCTCTGGTTGAGCATGGTCGCCGCGTTGGCCGTCGCACGCATGGGGCCGCCCAGGAGGTCGGCGGCCTTCAGGAAGATGGCCGCCCGGTGCTCCCATGGCATGGCCGACCACTCCTTCCAGGCCTCCTGGGAGGCGACGATGGCCTGCTCCACCTCCTTCGGGCCGGCCTGGTGGTAGGTGGCCAGAACGTGCTTGTGGTCGTGGGGGCAGACGGCCTTCGCCGTGTTGCCCGTGCGGACTTCCTTCCCGCCGATGACGAGGGGGATCTCGATCTCCTCGCGGAGCATGCGGCTCAGTTCGGCCTTGAGGATTTTCTTCTCGGGGGAGCCGGGGGCGTAGGAGAAGACCGGCTCGTTCTGCGGCTTCGGGACGGGGATCAGATTATTGGCCATGGGTGAACCTCCAGCGTGGAACCCGCTGTGCGACGGGGTTCGGGCGGCTCGTTCGAGGAGAGCCGGCGTTCATCCTCCACCCGCCAAAGGCCTTGAGGCTGGCGGACAGACTCAGAGTCTACTCGAACACCCAGACTCCGGGCAACCCGAGGGGCCCGCCGTTCCACTTGACAGGGCACTGGGGCCTCCCCTATCATGAACAACCCGTGGGCGATTAACTCAGCGGGAGAGTACTATCCTCACACGGTAGGAGTCGCTGGTTCGAATCCAGCATCGCCCACCATCCTAATTTGACGAGAGGGAGCTTCGGCTCCCTCTTCGGCTTATGGGGGCCCCCCTCCTTCTCGGAGAGAAACAGGGAGACGGCGAGACAGGGTGACAGGGAAAGGGAACTGGAGAGCCCGAAGTCTCTGGAGCGCTCTCCCTGATTCCCTGTTTCCCGGAGGCTGCCCGCCACAAGCTGTGCTACCGTTAGCCCATGAGCGGCAGGACTATCACCCTCGTGGGATTCATGGGGAGCGGCAAGAGCACCGTGGGGCGAGTGCTGGCCATGCGCCTGCGCTGGCCCTTCAAGGATACGGACGCGCTCATCGAGGAGCAGGAGGGCATGCCCATCGCGCGGATCTTCGCCCAGAAAGGGGAGCCCTATTTCCGGGACCTGGAGCGCCGGATCATCCTCTCCACGCCGGAGGAGGGCCAGCGGGTGCTCGCCGTGGGGGGCGGGGGCTTTAACGACGAGACCGCACCTCTTCTGAACCGGCTCGGCCCCACCGTTCACCTCGACCTCACCTTCCAGGAGGTGCAAAGGCGCGTAGCCGGTGACGCCCGGCGGCCCATGCTGAAGGACCCCGACCTCTTCGGGCTCTTCCTCCGCCGCCGGCGCTGGTACGC
This sequence comes from Acidobacteriota bacterium, assembly GCA_049967655.1. Lineage (GTDB taxonomy): Bacteria > Acidobacteriota > UBA4820 > UBA4820 > DSQY01 > DTPS01. Next base: position 58,862 of record JBMFSH010000008.1, on the reverse strand, counting down.
CAGGGCCTCCCACCGGGTCTGGACGGAGGGGCTCACGGTGGACGAGGTGGTTGACGCGATTCTGCGTTTCATCTAACGTGAAACCAAGCAGGGAGACGGGTTGGCCAGAAAGCGCTACCTCATCATCTCGGACGTGCACGCCAACCAGCAGGCGCTGGAGGCCGTCTTCCGGGTCGTCCAGCGACGCCGCTACGAGGGCGTTTTCTGCCTCGGGGACTTGGTGGGCTACGGGGCCAACCCCAATCCCGTGGTGAGCCGGATCCGGAGGGTGCGCAACCTCCGAGTGGTGCGAGGCAACCACGACAAGGTCTGCTGCGGCATCGAGGACGGCGACAACTTCAACAGCGCCGCGCGGGAGGCGGCCCTCTGGACGCTGCACCACCTGAGGCTGGAGAACCGGGAGTACCTCCGGCGCCTGCCCGTGGGGCCCGTCGAGGTGCTCCCCGGGATCTGGCTGGCCCACGGTTCGTTCCAGGACGAGGACGCCTATCTCTTCTCGGATTTCGACGCCTACCAGGCCTTTCAGGCCGCCCCCTTCCACATCTGCTTCTTCGGCCACACCCACATCCCGGCGGTCTACCGGAAGAGCGAGGAGGGGGTCGAATACCTGCCCATCCGGGGCGACCAGGTGGAGCTGACCCTTTCGTCCGAGGCGCGTTACCTCATCAACCCCGGCTCCGTAGGCCAGCCCAGGGACCGGAACGCCAAGGCGGCCTTCGCGGAGTTCTACCCGGAGGCCCGGCGGCTGGTGGTCCGGAGGGTGGAGTACGAGGTGGAGGTGGCGGCGGAACGGATCAGGAGGGCGGGGCTGCCGGTCCACTTGGCCAACCGCCTGAAGGTGGGCACGTGATCACCGGGGTGAACACCCACTTCGAGCACGGCGGGGCCGATTTCCACATCCAGATCGAGGATCTCGAAGGCAACGCCGAGCTGGAGGTGCGAGTGTACGCGGGAGGGCGCATCCTCTTCCAGAAGCGCGCCTCCTACAGGACGGCCGTCGAGGGGCTGGGGAACCCCAAGCACATCCAGGCGGCCGTCCGGGAGGAACTCGAGAAGATTCTGGCGCTGGTGAAGGCCGCCATCGAACGCGGGCGCATCCGAGCCTGAGCGCGCCACCGCCGTTCCCTTCGTCATGCAACCGACCTTGAGCGGCCCCTCGGCGTGAGGCGAGGGGCCGCGTCCCGTGGCAAGCAGACATCAAGGGGCCTTGCGCGTCCCGCAGTGCCGTGGTCCAGCTTCGACGGTGCTGGTTGTTTCAGGCGTGCTCGAGGATCCGCGAGACGCGCGCGGCCAGGCGGTCGTACTGGAAGGGCTTGGGGATGTAGTCGACGGCCCCCCGCTGGAGGCCGAAGATCTTGTCCTTGAGGTCGGTGCGCACCGAGAAGATGGCCACGGGGATCTCCCTGGTGACGGCGTCGGCCTTGAGGAGATTGAGGACCTCCCAGCCGTCCATCCTGGGCATGTTCAGATCGAGGAGGATCAGGTGGGGACGAAGGTTTCGCGCCACGCCCAGCCCGTCCTCGCCCGAAAGGGCCTTGGCCACTAAAAAACCCGCTTCCGAGAGGATCGCATCGACGATATCCAGCAGATCGGGGTTGTCGTCGATAACGAGGATCGTCTGCTTCATGTTCCCTGCCCCGTCCCTTACTGAACAGCGTAATGCCTCAGTGTGGGAGGGGTCAAGAGGGGATGGGAGTGATAGGGATGATGGATGGAGAAACGAAAAGGGCACGGACCTTTTATGTCCGTGCCCGGAATTGGTGCGAAAGGAAGAGTGGGGCTCAGCGGGGCCGGCTGGGCCGGCCTCGGTCGCCGCCCCTGTCGCGATCGCCTCGGCGGTCGTCACGTCGGTCTCCCCTGGGGCCGCTGCGGGGCGGGCGGTCATCGCGCGGCGCGCGCGGACGCTCCACGTAGCCCTCGGGCTTCGGCAGAAGGACCTTCCGGCTCAAACGGAGCTTGCCGCCGCGCTCGTAATCCACGAGCTTGACCTCGATCTCGTCGCCCAGTTTCAGCACGTCGTCCACGCTGTCCACGCGGTTCCAGTCCAGCTCGGAAACGTGCAGGAGGCCGTCCGTGCCGGGAAGGATCTCCACAAAGGCCCCGTACGGTTCCACGCGCTTCACCACGCCCTTGTAGATTCGCCCCAGCTCGGGCTCTTCCATCTGGGCACGGATCATGGCGAGGGCCTTCTCGGCGGCCGCCGCATCGTTGGAGGCCACCTGGACGGTGCCGTCCTCCTCGATGTTGATGTCCACGCCGGTTGATTCCTGGATGGCGCGCACGTTCTTGCCTCCGGGGCCGATCAGCTCGCCGATCTTGGCCTTGGGGATCTGGATGGCGTAGATCCGGGGAGCGTAAGGCGAAATGTCGGCGCGCGGGGCCGGGAGGGTCTGGGCCATGAGCTCCAGCAGGTGCAGGCGGCCCTTGCGGGCCTGCTCCAGCGCCTCAGTCATGATCTCGAAGGAGATGCCGTCCACCTTGATGTCCATCTGGAGGGCCGTGATCCCCTTGGAGGTGCCGGCCACCTTGAAGTCCATGTCCCCGTAGTGGTCCTCCAGTCCGGCGATGTCCGAGAGGATGGCGTATCGGTCCCCTTCCATGATGAGGCCCATGGCCACTCCGGCCACGGGGGCCTTGATGGGGACGCCCGCGTCCATGAGGGCCAGGGTGGCACCGCAGATGGTGGCCTGTGAAGAGGAGCCGTTGGATTCGAGGATATCGGAGACCACGCGGATGGTGTAGGGGAAGGATTTCTCGTCGGGGATCATGGGCGCGATGGCCCGCTCCGCCAGGGCTCCGTGTCCGATTTCGCGCCGGCCGGGTCCGCGTAGGAACTTGACCTCGCCAACGCTGAAGGGAGGGAAGTTGTAGTGCAGGATGAAGTGCTTCTGCTGGCCTTCGAGAAGGCCCGAGAGGCGCTGGGCATCCGCGGCCGTGCCGAGGGTGCAGTTGGCCAGGGCCATGGTCTCGCCGCGGGTGAAGAGGGCCGAGCCGTGGGTTCTGGGGAGCACTCCCACCTCGCTCCAGACCGGCCGGATCTCGTCGAAGAGGCGGCCGTCCACGCGGCGGCCCTCGCGCAGCAGGACGGAGCGGAAGGTCTTCACGAGGACCTCGTGGTAGATCCTGCCCGCCTCGGCCTTGCGTTCGGGCTGGTCCTCGGGGTAGGTGGCCAGCAGGTCGTCCCGGACCTTGTCGAGGGCGGCGTACATGGCCAGCTTGCCCTTGACGGCCATGGCCTGTTTGAGCGGCGCGGCGATCTTCTCTTCCACCTCGGCGAGGTGGGCGGGGTCCACGCCGGGCCTCTCTACCACCATCTTCTGGATGCCCAGGCGGGTGAAGAGCTCCTCCTGAGCCTGAACGATCTTGCGGATCTCAGCGTGGGCGACCTTGAGAGCCTCCACCATCTCCGACTCGGAGAGCTCGCCGGCCCCCGCCTCCACCATGCAGATGGCCTCCTTGGTGCCGGCCACCACCAGATTCAGGCGACTTTGGTCCATGACCTTCATGGAGGGGTTGACCACGTACTGGCCGTCCATGAGGCCAACCCGCACGGCTCCGACGGGACGTGTGAAGGGGATGGTCGAGCAGTAGAGGGCGAAGGAGGCGCCGTTGATGGCCATGATCCCGGGGTCGTTTTCATAGTCCGCCGAGAGCACCATGGCGATGACTTGCGTCTCGTAGTGGAACCCCTCGGGAAAGAGTGGCCGCAGCGGCCGGTCAATCATGCGGGAGATGAGCACCTCCGGATCGGTGGGCTTCCCCTCCCGCTTGAAGAAGCCGCCGGGGATGCGGCCGCCCGCGTAAGTGTACTCTCGGTAATCCACGGTGAAGGGAAGGAAGTCGAGCCCCTCCCTACCGTTCTTGTCCATGGCGGCGGTCACCAGGACCACCGAATCGCCGTAACGGACCCACGTGGCTCCGTGGGCCTGTTTGGCTACCTTGCCCGTACTGAATTTGAGGGCCCTGCCCCCGACATCAACTGTGACCGTTTCTTCACGGTACATGAACGCACCTCATCTCCTGCCACACCTCTTCCGCTTCGGCTGTTGTCGGGAGCTGGAAAGAATGGGCTGACGTGTTATTTGCGCAAGCCCAGCCGACCGATCAGCTCGCGGTACCGCTCGATGTCACGGTCTTTGAGATAGTTGAGCAGGCGTCGGCGCTGGCCGACCAGCATCAACAGGCCCCGGCGGGTGCTGAAGTCCTTGCGATGGGTCTTCATGTGGTCCGTCAGGGAGTTGATGCGGTCCGAAAGAAGGGCGATCTGGACCTCAGGCGAGCCCGTGTCGGAGGGGTGCTTCCGGTACTGCTCCATGAGGACTTTCTTGTTTTGTCTCTCCATCTTCGCGTTTCTCCTATCCACCTCAAAGATAAGAGCGTAACACATAACCGGCTCGCTGTAAAGGGGCTTGCGCTCGGGCCAGGGAGGGGGCGTGGGATCTTGGGGGGCGGAATAAGAGGAGAGCGCTTCGTGTACAAGAACCTCCGGCCGAGTCCCCCTCCCTAAGCCTCAGGGTTGCGGGTTCGGTGGCAGTTCCGCTATGCTAGACAGAGAAACATTCGCCGGCGCTCATGGCACCGGGGCCACCGTCGCTTGGGCGTCAGTGGCGAGCATAATCGGGGACTTGCAGCCCCGGCGCCCGCACCGGCCAGCCCGACAAGGCTGGGCCCGAAGGGGGAAAACGAGATGACGAGCGCAGCCGAACAGGACCTGGAAAAGAAACTCAAAGAAAACCCCGTCCTACCCGTCCTTCCGTTGCGGAACACCCTGCTCTTCCCGGACATGATCATTCCGCTCGCGGTGGGGCGAGACAAGTCGCTCAAGGCGGTGGAGCAGGCCACGCGCGGAGAGGGCTACCTGCTCATCCTGAGCCAAAAGGACGGCGACGTGGAGGAGCCGGGGCAGGACGACCTCTACCGCGTGGGCGTCATTGCCAAGATCCTCAGGCTCATGCGTGTGGCGCCCAACAACCTGTCGGTGATCGTCCACGGCCAGGGAAAGGTGCGGGTGGAGTCCTTCACACCGGAGGAGAGCTACTTCGAGGCCCGAGTGAGCTTCCTTGAAAACATCCCGGGCAGCCCCATCGAGGTGGAGGCCCTCCAGAAGAACATCCTGGCCCAATACGAGAAGCTGGCCAGCCTGGTCCCGTCCATCCCCCAGGAGATGGTTGCGCCGCTCCAGCGTTACGAAGACGCCAACCGCGTGGTGGACACCATCAGTTTCAACCTCAGCATCCCCCTGGCGGAGAAGCAGGCCATCCTGGAGGAGGTCGACACCATACAGCGCCTCAAAATGCTCACGGGCATTCTGGCTCGGGAGCTCCAGGTGGTGGAGCTGGGTTCGAAGATCCAGTCCGAGGTTATCGATAAGCTGAACAAGGCCCAGCGCGACTACTTCTTGAAGGAGCAAATGAAGGCCATTCAGAAGGAGCTGGGCGAGGGGGACGACCGCGTCAGGGAAGTGGATGAGCTCAAGGCCAGGGTGGCCAAGGCCAAGATGCCCAAGGAGGCGGAAGAGGTAGCCCTCAAGGAGGTGGACCGGCTCGCCATGATGCACCCCTCGGCCGCCGAATACACCGTCTCCCGCACTTACCTGGACTGGCTCATCGAGCTGCCTTGGAGCAAGAGCACTAAGGACCGCCTCGACATTGAGCGGGCCCAGAGGTTCCTGGACGAGGATCACTACGGCCTGGAGAAGGTCAAGGACCGGATCATCGAATACCTCGCGGTGCAGCAGCTCAAGAAGGATCTCAAGGGCCCCATCTTGTGCCTGGTGGGGCCTCCCGGCGTGGGCAAGACGAGCCTCGGGCGCTCCATCGCCCGCTCGCTCGGCCGAAAGTTTGTGCGCATGAGCCTGGGCGGCATCCGCGACGAGGCCGAGATCCGGGGCCACCGCCGCACCTACGTGGGCGCCCTGCCCGGCCGCATCATCCAGGGCATGAGGAAGGCGGGCAGCCACAACCCGGTCATGATGCTCGACGAGCTGGACAAGGTCGGGATGGATTTCCGCGGCGATCCCACGTCGGCCCTCCTGGAGGTTCTGGATCCCGAGCAGAACTTCTCCTTTTCGGACCACTACCTCGAGGTCGCCTTCGATCTCTCCAAGACCATGTTCATCGCCACGGCCAACATCCTGGACACCATCCCGCAACCCCTCCTCGACCGGATGGAGGTTCTGCGGCTTCCCGGCTACACCGAGGAGGAGAAGCTCCACATCGCCAAGGAGCACCTCCTGCCGCGCGTCCTCTCCAACCACGGCCTGAAGCGGAGCCAGGTCCTGTTTTCGGACGATGGGCTGCGGGCCATCATCTCCGACTACACGCGAGAGGCCGGCGTCCGGAACCTGGAGCGGGAGATGTCCGCCGTCTGCCGGAAGGTGGCCAAGGCCCGGATCGCTGGGCGAAAGGCCAAGGTGACCCTGACCGCCCATAATATCCGCGAATACCTGGGCCCTCAGCAGGTCTACCTGGAGACGAGGGAGCGCATCGACCGGCCCGGCGTTGCCACGGGCCTGGCCTGGACCCCCGTGGGCGGCGACATCCTCTTCGTGGAGTCCACGGCCATGAAGGGGCGGGGTTCCCTGTCGCTGACCGGTCAGCTCGGCGACGTGATGAAGGAGTCGGCCCACGCGGCCCTCTCCTGGATCCGCACCCACGCCAAGGAGCTGGGCATCTCGGAGGACATCTTCGCCAAGCGGGACATCCACGTCCACGTGCCGCAGGGGGCCATTCCCAAGGACGGCCCTTCGGCGGGCGTGGCGCTCACCTCATCGCTCGTCTCCCTGCTCACGGGCAGGGTCGTGCGCGACGACCTCGCCATGACCGGCGAGATCACGCTCACGGGCAAGGTGCTGCCCGTGGGGGGCATCAAGGAGAAGGTGCTTGCTGCGAAACGGGCTGGGCTTTCGGCCGTGATCCTTCCCGAACGCAACGAGAACGACCTGGAGGATCTCACCGAGGAGGCGAAGAAAGACATGACCTTCCACTTCGTCAAAGAGATTCCCCAGGCCCTCGAGCTAGCCCTCAGGCCCAGGCAGGCCAAGAAGAAGACAACTTCTTCGAAGGCGGGCCCCAGACGTGCCTCCGCGGCGAGGCCCGCCAAAGGCCGGAGGAACTCAGCGCTCACGAAGCCGAGAGGCAAAGCCAAATAGATTCATGCTGAATCATAGCTGTCCAACAATTCTGATTCACCCTTGAAGGGCCTGCCTTCCGGAGCCAAGCGCAGGAAGGCGCGTTCCGGCGCCGATGGGAGCCTAGTTGAACTCCTCCCCGCCGTCGGTGTCGCTGATCTCGCAGGTGCGGCAGAGCGGGATCTGGTTCATGCGGCCCTCCGAGAAGAGCCGGCGGATGGCCACGCTTTTCTCGGAGTTCCAGACCTCGGCGATGCTGGATTTGGCCACGTTGCCGAGGATCACCTTGCGCCTGTAATCGGTGCAGCAAAGCACCATGTCCCCGTTGAACAGGATGTAGGCCTGCTTGAAGAGGCGGGTGCAGGTGGCGAAGTGTTTCATGGGATGGTTCCGGGGCGCCAAGTCGGAGGCGATGGCGATGTTTCCGCCGCGGTTCTCCAAGGCCGTCCATTGGCTCTCCACGCCCTTGTCCCGCCAGAAGGCCACGGCCTTCTCCACGTCGATCCTGTTGGTCCCGACCATGGTCACCACGATCTTGAAGCGATCCCGGCCGCCGGCGGCCCGCCACTTCTCGATGAGGCTCGTGACGTTCTCCATGGTTCTCTCGAAAACCATGGCGCCGCCCATGGTCGCCTCGTAGGGCTCCTTCTCCACCCCCTGGAAAGAGATATAGAGGGCGTGCAGCACGTTTGCCGCAATGAGCCGTTCCGCCACCCGCGGGGTGAGCCTCGATCCGTTGCTGGTCACCACGAGGCGCGCTTCGGGGATCTTCCGCTTGATGGCGACCATCTTGTCGATGATACCGGGATCCAGGAAGGGCTCGTTCATGAGGTAGGGAGAGATGCGCCGCACGCCGTGCCGGGCGATCTCGTCCACGATCCGCTCGAAGAGCTCCGCGGACATGAATCCCTTGGGTTGGCTCTCCACCGTGTCGGGGTAGGGGCAGAAGATGCAGGCCGCGTTGCAGCCCGTCTGCGTCTGGAACTGCACCGTGCGGGGGAAGGAGGGGACGTGTCGCCGGGTCGCCGATTTCCAAAGGCGCGAGGGGAGGGAATCCTCCGGCCTGGACACGTAATAGCGGCTCTTCAGCGTCCTCAAGACGTGCATGCGGGCCTCCTGTCGTCACCAGCAAAAAGGGAGGGAGGCAGCGGAGCCTCCCGGTTCTGCTCGATCAACGAGCGGAGATTGTCCTTCTTTCGGATCATGTCAACCCGGCCCTGGTCCGCGGCCGCGCATCTGATCGAGGATGGCCGCGCAGGCAGCCGCCGGATCGGGTGCACCGGTGACGGGGCGACCCACCACCAGGAAGTCGACGCCTGCTTCCACCGCGCCGCGGGGGGTGGCGATGCGCTTCTGGTCCTGGATATCGGCGCCCGCCGGTCGGATGCCGGGGCATACGGTGAGAAAATCCCGCCCGCAGGCTGCCTTCACGGCGGCCGCCTCGTGGACCGAGCAGACCACGCCGTCCAGGTTGCCCTGCTTGGCCACCATGGCCAACCGAAGCGCAGCCTCGCCCGGCGTCCCCTCGTACCCGACCGAGCGGACCTCCTCGGGGCCCAGGCTCGTGAGGATGGTCACGCCCACCGCGAGGGGCCGGGGACGGCCCAGGGTGGAGGCTTCCCGCTCCGACTGCTCCCGGGCCTGCGCGCACATGGCGACCCCGCCCGCGGCGTGCACGTTGAAGAGGGCCGCCCCCGTCCGGGTCAACACCCGCGAGGCCGCCCCCACGGTGTTGGGAATGTCGTGGAACTTCACGTCCGCAAAGACTTTGAAGCCCTTCGCGGCCTGCCGCTCAATCACGCCGTACCCGAAGGCCGAGAGGGCCTCCAACCCCAACTTGAGCCACACCGGCTGGCCTTCAAGGGCCGCCGCGAGGTCGTTCAGGCGTCTCTCGTCGTTCACGTCGAGGGCGATGATCAACTCTGCCAACTGAACCTCCGTGGGAGCCCGATGGAGGCTTCAAGATGAGGTGATGAGGGGATGAAGTGATGAGGGCCGGCACCCTGGGTTCGAGCCATGGTCATCGCGGTCACCCGTGACACCGGGGCCTGGGCCCCGGATCTTTGATCTGGCCGATGAGCGCTTCCACCGAGGGAAACCCGTGGCGTTCGCAGTAGGCCTCGATGCCGTCGAGGATGGAGTAAGGGCACTGCGGGTCCACGAAGAGGGCCGTCCCTACCTGGACCGCCTTGGCGCCCGCGAGAAGGAACTCGAGGGCGTCGCTCGCCGTCGCGACCCCGCCGATGCCGACGACCGGAATCTTCACGGCCCGGCTCACCTGGTAGACGATCCGGATGGCGATGGGGCGGAGGGCGGGGCCGGAGAGGCCGCCGATCTTGTTCCAGATGCGAAATTCTCGCCTCTCTACGTCGATGGCCATGGCGGGCATGGTGTTGATGCAGGTGAGGGCGTCGGCCCCCGCCTCCTCGGCGGCCCTGGCCACCGCCGCCACGTCCGAGACGTTGGGACTCAGCTTCACCCAGAGCGGCTTCTTCGCGACCTCCCGGCAGGCCTTGGTCACGGCGTAGACCATGGCGGGATCGGTGCCGAAGTGGATGCCTCCCTCCTGGATGTTGGGGCAGGAGATGTTCATCTCCAGGGCCGCAAGGCAGGGCTCCCCGTCGAGCTGGCGGGCCGCCTCCACGTATTCCTCCACGGTGTGCCCGTAGAAGTTGGCCACGAAGGCGGTGTCGTAGCCTCTCAGGCGGGGAGCCTTCTCCTCGATGAACCGCCGTGTCCCTACGTTCTGCAGCCCGATGGCATTGATCATGCCGCCCTGGGTCTCCCAGATCCTCGGCGGAGGGTTGCCCTCGCTCCCCGCCACGGAGAGGCCCTTGAGGCATGCTCCGCCCAGCCGGTTCAGGTCCAGGTACCCCTCCATGTCCAAGCCGTACCCGCAACAGCCCGAAGCCAGCATGACAGGATTCTTGAGGCGGAGGGAGCCGAGCGTCACGGCCATCTCTACGGCCATTCCACCACCTCCCCTTCGAAGACCGGACCCTCCTGGCAGACGCGCTCGTAGCTCCGCACGCCGTCCCGGACCACGGGCACAACGCAGCCCAGGCAGACGCCGTAGCCGCAGCCCATGCGCGCTTCCAGGCTCAGGTAGGAGGGAACCCGCCCCCGGCAGAGAGCGGCCACCGCCTTGAGCATCCCCTCGGGGCCGCAGGCGTAGACGGCGGGGGCGCCCCTTTCGATGGCTCTTTTCAGGGATGCCGTGACGAGGCCCTTCTCTCCCTCGCTCCCGTCCTCGGTAGTCACTTCCGGTTGCACGCCCAGTGCGGCCAGCTCCTCCAGGCAGACCAGGTCATCCCTCGTCCGAGCGCCCTGGAGGAAGGTGAAGGGCCTTCCCTCCCGCGCAAAGGCTTCGGCCAGGTAGACCAGCGGCGGTACGCCGACGCCGCCTCCCACAAAGGCCGGCTTGCCCCCTCCGTCAGACGCGCCGCGAGGAAAGGGGCGGCCCAGCGGCCCGAGGGCGTGGACCTTCTGCCCGGGCTCCAGCGCATGCAGGCGGCGGCTGCCCTCTCCGAAGACCTTGAGAAGGAAGCGGAGGATGCCTCGAGAGGAATCGTCGCTCAGGATGGAAAGGGGCCGTGCCAGGAGCGGATCGGACCCCCAGTCGCCGCGGACCATGTAGAACTGGCCGGGCGCGCTCGGCTCCACGCGCCCCTCCACGGTAAGCGTCGCATAGAGCCCCCGGCGCACGTTGGACCGGACGGTGTAAGGCCCGACTCCCATGATCCCTCCCGGAGTGGGAGTATACCCGCTTTCACGGCGGGGTTGAATGGGTTTTGCCTTCAACCGCCGCCTGCGATTACAATAGCCCCTCCGCCACTCAGAGCGGGGTTTTTTGCGGCTTCGCGGGAGGATGTGGCATGCCTAGAGAGGAGCAGGTAACCCCGGAAGAATTCCGCGGGGGGATCCTGGAAGAGACCCGTCCTTGGGGCCGTTTCCGGCGCTACCCGAAGGACGAGGTGGAGGGCATCAAGATCCTGACCCTCGAGCCGGGAGGGGTGCTCTCCCTGCAGTACCACCAGCGGCGGAGCGAATACTGGGTGGTCTTGGACGAGGGCCTCGAGGTGACTCTGGGCGAGAGGGTCTGGCGCCCTGAACCCGGTGAGGAGATCTGGGTCGCGTGCGGGGTTCTGCACCGCGCCAGCGGGGTGGGCCGGGCGCCCGCCCGCTTTCTGGAGTTTTGGTTCGGCGATCCCGACGAACGGGACATCGTTCGGGTAGAGGACGTGTACAACCGCGGCTGAGGGCCGCCTCCGGCGTGTTCCAAGGGGTTATGAAGGCAAAAGGATTGTAAGGGGAATCCGGGATGGATAGAAAAGCGCGCGTGGCGGTGAATGGCTACGGGGTCATCGGGAAGAGGGTGGCGGACGCGGTGCGGCTCCAGCCCGACATGGAGCTGGTGGGCGTTTCCGATGTGGTGGGGGACTACCGCGTTCAGGTGGCGGAGGTCCACGGTATCCCGGTCTACGCCATGACCGAGGAGGCTTGGTCCACCATGAGGGAGACGGGCGTCCACGTCCACGGGACCCTTCCCGACCTGCTGAAGCAGGTGGACGTGGTGGTGGACTGCACACCGAGAGCCGTGGCTTCCAAGAACAAGGTCCTCTACGACGGACTGGGCATCAAGTCCATCTTCCAGGGCGCCGAGAAGCACTCCCTGACGGGCCACTCCTTCGTGGCCCAGGCCAACTACGAGAGCGCCCTGGGTCTCAACTCCACGCGAGTAGTCTCTTGCAACACCACCTCCATCGTCCGCACCCTGGGGGCTCTGCACAAGGCCGGTCTCGTGAAGAAGGGGTGGGGGACCCTGGCCCGACGCGCCGTGGATCCTTGGAACACTCACCAGACGGGCATCATGAACACCATCGTGCCGGAGCTGCACGTGCCCAGCCACCAGGCGCCCGACGCCAAGACCATCGTGCCGGACCTGAACATCACCACCATGGCCATCCTGACTCCGCAGACCATCAGCCACGCCCACGTCTGGCAGATCGAGATGACCCGGCCGGCGAGCCGGGAGGAGGTCCTGGAGGTCCTCTGGAAGACCCCCCGCATCGCCTTCGTGCGCGCCTCCGACGGCATCACCGCCTTGAACTGCAACGTGGAGCTGGTCCACGATCTGGGCCGCTCCCGCGGCGACATGTGGGAGGTGGTGGTCTGGGAGGACATCCTGGCGGTGGACGGGGTGGAGCTCTACCTCTTCTACCAGGTCCACAACATGTCCATCGTGGTCCCCGAGAACGTGGACGCGATCCGGGCGCTCACGGGCCTGGAGAAGGTCGGGGCCAAGTCCATCGAAACCACCAACGCCACCCTCGGCATCGTCAAGGATCTGTTGCGCTCCGGCAAGAAGGCGCTCCCGGCCCAGCAACCGTGAATCGGCCGCATGGACCCAGCGATCCATCGGGCCCGCCCTCGCGGCGGGCCCTTTCGTCCTCAGGCGCGGATGAAACGGGCACCCCTTCCGATCGGGAGACGGGCGGACGGGAGGTTCCCCGTGGAAAGCCTCAGTGAATCCCGGCCGCCTGGCCGCCCGCCTTCCCCCGGAGCAGGAAGATGAGAGGCAGGATGGCGGCGAAGATCAACATCAGCATCCAGAAGACGTCCACGAAGGCCATCACGGCCGCCTGGCGCTGGACCTGGCCGTACAGGAGGCCGATGGAGAGCTGCTTCATGGTGGAGGGATCGAGCCCCGCCGTGGCGAACAGGCCGTGCGCGGTCTGTGCCAGCGTCTCCCGGTAGGCGGGGTTGAAGGGGGTGAGGTGCTCCACGAGCCGCTCCTGGTGGAACTGCGAGCGGTGGCTGAGGACGGTGGTGGTGAGCGCGATGCCCACGGAGCCCCCCTCGTTGCGCAGGAGGTTGAACAGGCCCGTGGCCTGGCCCGTTTTTTCGGGGGGAATCCGCGAGTAGGAGGAGACGGCTACGGGCACGAAGAGGCAGCCCATGCCGAAGCCCTGGAGACATCGCGTCCACATCAGGTAGGAAAAGCTCACGTGCAGGTCCACCGAGACGAGCAGGGCCATGGACACGATATTCAGCAGCACTCCCACCGTCACCATGAGGCGGGTGTCGATCTTGCCCATGAGGTTGCCCACGAAGAACACCGCCACGAGGGATGCGATGCCTCCCGGGGAGAGGACGAGCCCGGCCCAGGTGGCCGTGTAGCCCAAGAGATCCTGGGCGAAGAGGGGGAGGGCCACGAAGGAGCCGTAGAGACCGAATCCCAGGAGGAACATGAGGGTCGTGCCGGTGGCGTACTCGCGGTTCTTCATGATGGAAAGATCCACCAGGGGGTTCTCGGCCGTTAAGGAACGCCAGAGGAAGAGGGCGATGCCCAGGGCGGCGGAGACGGCGAAGGCTTTAATGAAGTTGCTGTGGAACCAGTCGTAGCGGTCCCCGCGGTTGAGCATCACCTCCAGGCTGCCGAGCCCCATGGCGATGAAGAGGAAGCTCCAGTAGTCCACCCGGCCCTCGGGCCGCTTCATGTAGGAAGGATCTTCGATGAAGAAGTAGCCCAGCACGAGCGCCACGAGGCCCAGCGGGATGTTGATGAAAAAGATCCAGGGCCAGGTCCAGTTGTCGGTGATCCAGCCTCCCAGGGCGGGACCGATGATGGGGCCGAAGATGACCCCCACGCTGAAAAGCGCCATGGCCTTGCCGTGCTCCTCCTTGGGGAAAGATTCCAGGAGGATGGCCTGGGACATGGGCACCATGGCCCCGCCCGCGAAACCCTGGATGACCCGCATGATGATCAAGAACCAAAGGGTGGGAGCGGCTCCGGAGCCGAATGAGGCGACGCTGAAAAGCACGAGGCAGGAGAGGAAGAAGCGCTTGCGGCCGAAGTAGTTTCCCAGAAAGCCCGTGATGGGCAGGACCACGGCGTTGGCCACGAGGTAGCTCGTGATGACCCACGTGACCTCGTCCACTCCCGCCGAGTAGGTGCCGGCCATGTGCGGGAGGGCCACGTTGGCCACGGAGGTGTCGATCACCTCCATGAGGGTGCCGAGCATGGCCGTCACGGCGATCAGGTACTTGTTGGAAGTCTTCACGTCGTCTCCTTGGCCCGGCGGGTCCCGCCGGTCCTTGCGTAAGGTACACAGGGAGGTCGAAGGCTGTCAAATGAGAGGCCGGGAACCAAGGGCAGGGGGCCAGAAGCGAGGAGTCGTGGAGGCGCGGGGGCGGGTGCTTTCCTTGCAAGCCGGAAGAGTTTACTGTATGAAGAAGCATTGCGAGAGACCAGGGTTCTCGGTGCGGCCTGGGGAGGCCGAGTGAAAGGTGCGCCATGGTGCAGAGGATCAAGCTCAAGGAACAGATCACCCTGTCCAAATGGTCCGTGGAGGAGGCGCGGGAGCTCTACAACATCGCCGAGTGGGGCAAGGGATTCTTCGACATCAACGAAAAGGGCAACATGTTGGTGACGCCCGAGAAGACCCGGCAGAAATCCCTGGACATCAAGGAGCTCATGGACGACCTGAGGCTTCGCGGGATCCACCCTCCCGTCCTGATCCGCTTCACCGACATCCTCCAAAAGCGGATCCAGGAGCTCCGGGCCGCCTTCCAGAAAGCCATCGAGGAGTACGGGTACAAGGGGGCCTACCACGGCGTGTACCCCATCAAGGTCAACCAGAGCAAGCAGGTGGTGGAGGACATCGTGGAGTTCGGCCGGGAGTATGACTTCGGCCTGGAGGCCGGCACCAAGGCCGAGCTGCTCATCGTCCTCTCCTCCCTGGACAACCTCAACGCTCCGCTCATATGCAACGGCTACAAGGACGACGAGTACATCGAGATGGCGCTCTGGGCCACCAAGATGGGCCGGCGGGTGTTCATCGTCGTGGAGAAGCCCTCCGAACTGGACCTGATCATCCGCTGGGCGCGGAAGCTCAAGGTGAGGCCGTACATCGGCGTGAGGGCCAAGCTCTCCGCCCGGGGGCGCGGGAAGTGGGAGAGCTCGGGAGGCGACAAGTCCAAATTCGGCCTGTTCCCCGCCGAGATCCTCGACGCGGTGGAGCAGCTCCGGGCGGCGGGGATGCTGGACCGGCTCCAGCTCCTGCACTTCCACCTTGGCTCCCAGATCACCGCCATCCAGAGCATCAAGGACGCCATGCGCGAGTCGAGCCGCATCTTTGCGGAGCTCGTCCGCCTGGGCGTGCCCGTCCGATACTTCGACGTGGGCGGGGGCCTGGCGGTGGACTACGACGGCAGCAAAACCAACTTCTCCTCCAGCACCAACTACTCCATCGAGGAGTACGCCAGCGACGTGGTCTCGGCTCTGGCGGAGATCTGCGAGGAGCGGGGTATCCCCCACCCGGCCATCATCTCCGAGAGCGGCAGGGCGCTGGTGGCCTACCACTCCATCCTGGTCTTCAACGTCCTGGGGACCAGCGAGCTCATCGACGAAACCAGGCCCCTCGAAATCCCGGACCATGCTCCCGAGGCCGTGATGAACCTGGGCGAGGTGCTCAAGGGCCTCACGGTGAAAAATTTCCAGGAGAGCTACCACGACGCCATGCAGATCCGCGACGAGACCCTGACGCTCTTCAACGTGGGGATGATGACCCTGGAGCACAGGGCTCTGGTGGAGCGGCTCTTCTGGCTCGTCTGCCACCGCATCGCGCGGATCATCCATGGCCTCGATTACGTCCCGGACGAGCTGGAAAACCTGGACCGGTTCATCTCCGACACCTACTACGGCAATCTCTCCGTTTTCCAAAGCCTGCCCGACCACTGGGCGGTGAAACAGCTCTTCCCCATCTGCCCCATCCACCGCCTCCACGAACGGCCCACCCGCAAGGCGACCCTCGCCGACATCACCTGCGACTCGGACGGCAAGATGGACCAGTTCATCGACCTGCACGACGTGAAGAACACCGTGGATCTGCACGAGCTGAAGGAGGGCAAGCCCTATTATCTGGGCGTGTTCCTGGTGGGCGCCTACCAGGAGGCCCTGGGCGACCTGCACAACCTGCTGGGCGACACCAATATCGTCCACGTCAGCGTGACCGGCCGCAACAAGTACCGCATCGACAAAACCATCGAAGGCGCCAAGGTGCGCGACGTGCTCTCCTACATGCAGTACCAGAAGCGCGACGTGATGAACGCCTTCCGAAGGATGGTGGAGGAGAGCATCGAGGGGCGGCGCATCTCCATCAAGGAGTCGGCGCGCATCAAGAAGTTCCTGGAAGACGGCCTGGATGGCTACACCTATCTGGAGTGAGGTCGTGGACGGTTCCCCCGATCCTAGGCCGGACGTGCGTCCCGCGGTTTCTTGAGGAGCAGCACGAGGGGCGAAAGGACCAGGAAGAGGACCAGCAGCATCTGAAACACATCCACGAAGGCCATGAGGTTCGCCTGGCGCTCCAACTGGAGACCCAGGAGATGGACCGCCATGAGGTGAAGGGTGGTTGGGTCCACCCCCGTCGCCGGGCGCAGCCCCTGCTCAATGCCTGAGAGCGCCGCCCGGTAGGCCGGGTTGAACGGATTTAGGTGCCCCACGAGGTTGGCCTGGTGGAACTGGGCGCGCCTCGCCAGCACCGTGTTGGCCAGGGCGATCCCCACCGATCCCCCTTCGTTGCGCATCAGGTTGTAGAGGCCCGTGGCCTGCCCTGTCTCCTCGGGCCGGATGCGGGCGAAGGCCGCCACGAGAAGGGGGATGGAGACGAAGGCCTGCCCGAAGCTTTGAAAGAGGCGGGCGGTGGCGAGGTAGGGGAAGTCGATGCCGAGGTAGACCTGCCGGTACAAGGTCATGGAGAAGACATTCATGGCCAGCCCGGCAAAGACGAGCACGCGGGTATCCACCTTCCCCGTGAGGCGCCCGACGATGGGCATGGCGGCCAGGGCCGATAGGCCGCCGACGGAGAGGATCATGCCGGCCCACGTGGCGTTGTACCCGAGCAGCTCCTGGACGAAGAGGGGGATCGTGACCATGGCGCCGTAAAGGCCGAATCCCCAGGTGAACATGAGGAGCGCCCCCGCGGTGAACTCCTTCTTCCTGAAAAACGCGAAATTGACCAGGGGCTTTTCGGCCGTGAGGGAGCGCCAGACGAAGAGGGCGAGCCCCACGAGCGCGCAGAAGGCGAAGATCTTGATGAAAGAGCTGTCCAGCCAGTCGTAGCGCTCGCCCCGGCTGAGCACCACCTCCAGGCTTCCCACGCCCACGGTGATGAAGAGGAAGCTCCAGTAGTCCACCCGGCCCTCGGGCTTCTTGATGTAAGGAGGGTCGTGGATGAAGAAGAAGCCCAGCACGAGGGCCATCAGGCCCACCGGGACGTTGACGTAGAAGACCCACGGCCAGGTGTAGGTGTCGGTGAGGTATCCGCCGAGCACGGGGCCGATCAGGGGGCCCACGATCTGGCCGGCCCCGAAGAAGGCCATGGCCTTGCCGTGCTCTTCCTTGGGGAAGGTCTCCAGAAGGATGGCCTGGCACATGGGGACCATGGCCCCCCCCGCGAGGCCCTGAAGGACGCGCATCACGATCAGGAAGGCCAGGGAGGGGGCCAGGCCGGAGCCCAGGGAAGCCACTATGAAGAGGACCAGGCAGGAGAGGTAGAAGCGCTTTCGTCCGAAGCGCATCCCCAGGAAGCCCGTCATGGGCAGGATGACCGCGTTGGCGACCAGGTAGGCCGTCAGGACCCAGGCGATCTCGTCCACCCCCACCGAGAAGGTCCCCGCCATGTGCGGCAGCGCCACGTTGGCCACGGCCGTGTCGATGTTCTGCATCAGGGGGCCAAGCAGCGTGGCCATGGCGATCAGCCATTTGTTGGAGGTCTTAGAAGAATTCTCCAAGCACAGCCTTCCCTAGAGTCGGGATTCAGTGAAGGGAGAGGGGCCCCGTGCTTCGGCCTCTCAACAAGGGGACCAGGAGAAGGATGACGGTAAACACCCCTCCGAGATAGGCGAAGACGTCCAGGTAGGACAGGAGATAGGCCTGCTGCGTTACCTGCGCTCCGAGAAGACCGTTGGCGAGCTGGTTCATGGAATGTGGGTCCTGACCGGCGGTGGGGAACAGCACCGCTCGGGCGGAGAACTCGGCTTCGCGCCACAGTGGGTTGAATGCGCTGGCGTGCTCCGCCAGCCGTGCGTTATGAAACTGGGCCCGCTGGGAGAGCAGCGTCGTGGAGAGGGCGACGCCGATGGAGCCGCCCTCGTTGCGCATCAGATTGAAGAGGGCGGTGGCGGTCCCCATCTTCGCCGGAGGAACATCCTGCGCCATGGCTACCCCGAGCGGCACGAAGAATAGCCCCATCCCCAGCCCCTGGATGAAGAGCGCCATCCAGAAATGGGCGAGACCCGCCTGCAAGGTGGAGCCGGCGAGGAGAAAGCAGGCCCAGCCCTGGACCGCGAGGCCGATCCCCACCAGCACGCGGGTGTCCACCTTGCCCACGAGGACGGCGGAAAGGGCCATGGTCACGATCGTTCCGATGCCGCCGGGTGAAAGGATGACTCCCGCCCAGGTGGCCGTGTAGCCCATGAGGTTTTGAACGAACAGCGGGAGGAAGGTGAAGACGCCGTACAGGGCGAATCCGGCGGCGAACATGAGGGCGAGACTGGCCGAGAACTGTCTGTCCTTGAAGAGGGAGAGATCCACCAGGGGGTTCTCGGCGGTCAGGGAGCGCCACACGAAAAGGGCGAGCCCCAGGACGGCCAGCCCCGCGAAAAACTTGATGAAATTGGAGGCGAACCAGTCGAAGCGCTCCCCCCTGTTGAGCATGACTTCGAGGCTTCCCAGCCCGACGGCGACAAAGAGGAAGCTCGCGTAATCCACGCGCCCTTCCGCCCGCTTCAGGTAGGGCGGATCCGTGATGAAGAGAAGGGCCAAGAGGATGGCCAGTGCACCGATGGGG
Source organism: Acidobacteriota bacterium (assembly GCA_049967655.1). Classification (GTDB taxonomy): domain Bacteria; phylum Acidobacteriota; class UBA4820; order UBA4820; family DSQY01; genus DTPS01. The sequence goes on along the minus strand of JBMFSH010000008.1, from coordinate 39,878 downwards.
ATGTTGATGAAGAAGATCCACGGCCACGACCAGTGGTCGGTGATCCATCCGCCCACGAGCGGCCCCAGGACGGGAGCGAAGACTGCTCCCAGGCCGAAGATGGCCGTCGCCTTGCCGTGCTCCTCCTTGGGGAAGGTCTCCAGGAGGATGGCCTGGGACATGGGCACCATAGCCCCCCCCGCGAGCCCCTGAATGACCCGCATCAGGATGAGAAACCAGAGGGTGGGGGCCATGCCCGATCCGTACGAAGCGGCGGTGAAGAGGGCGAGACACAGCAGATAGACCCGCTTGCGGCTGAAGTAGGAGCCCAGCCAGCCGGTGAGGGGCAGGATCACGGCGTTGGCCACGAGGTAGGAGGTGATCACCCACGTGATCTCGTCCGTGCCGACGGCGTAGGTCCCCGCCATGTGGGGGAGGGCGACGTTGGCGACGGAGGTATCGAGCACCTCCATGAAGGTGCCCAGACTGGTGGTCACCGCGATGATCCACTTCTCCAAGTGGTTGCCGCTGGCAAGCCCAGCCCCAACATCACTCTCGAGGCTCAAGGCACACCCCCAACGTTAACCTTTTGAGCCATGGATTCCCCCCAGGTACCCCATGACGACGGATGCGGGATCGCATAACGGTTCCCGCTTTCAGGCTAGTGTTTTCGGGTATCGATCTCGCAGGTTACGGACAGCCCTAGCCTCAGCTCGTGGTTTGGGTCGCTCGCGGGGTCGATCTTGATTCGGACGGGCACTCGCTGAACCACCTTGACCCAGTTGCCCGTTGCGTTTTCGGGGGGAAGCAGCGAGAAGACCGCGCCCGTTCCCGCGCTGATGCCTTCCACCGTTCCCCGGTAGGTGCGGTCCTTGTCGATGTCGGCCCAGATCTTGACGGGCTGACCGACGCGGACGTTCCCGAGCTGGGTCTCTTTGTAGTTGGCCTCCACCCAGATGTCGTTCAAGGAGAGGGAGACCACGGCGCAGAGGGGCTGGCCGGCAGCGAGAACCTGGCCCACCTGCGTCAGCTTGCGGCTGATGTAGCCGGTTACGGGAGAGGTGATGGTGCAGTAAGAGCGCTGGAGCTGGGCCTGGGTCAGAGCTGCCTGGGCCACCTTGATGCGCTCCTGCGAGACGCCCAAGGCCGCCTCCGCCTGGGCGACGGTCTTCTGGGCCGCCTTGAGCTGGGCCTGGGCCACCTCCTCGCGGGTGACGACGTCGTCGTAGTTCTGCTTGGGAATGGATTGGCGCTCGTAGAGGGTCTGGATGCGGCCCAGGTCAATCTTGGCCAGGCGGAGCTGGCTCTCGTAGGCCAGAACCTGGGCCTTGGCCTGAGCGATAGCCGCGAGGTTGGTGGCCACGGCCGCCTGAGCTTCGGACAGATTGGCACTGGCCTGGGCCACGGCGGCGTCATAGTCCTTCGGATCGATGGTGGCCATCACCTGGCCCTTTTGGACGAGCATGTTTTCGTCGATGGGCAGGGTGAGGATTTTGCCGGGGATCTGCGGCGCCACGGTGAAGATCCGTCCCCCCACGTAGGCGTCCTCGGTGCTCACGAAGATCTGGCCGTGCTTCCAGCGGAGGTAGCCCACGATGCCTCCCGCCACGGCCAGCCCCAACAGAATACCCAATGCCACCCATTTCTTTTTCACGGCCATGGCTACTTCTCCTCCGCGGCGACCGGCTCCCCCTGCCGGCTGTAGAAGCCGGGGAGGTCCTCCCCCATGGCGGCCAGGAGAGCCGCCTGCTTGGTATAGGCCTGATAGGTTTTTTGAACGAGTTCGGAGCGGCTCTGGGCGAGCACCGATTCGGCATCCAAGACGTCCGTGGTGCGTGCCAGGCCTGCCTTGTACTGGTCTTCAACGATCCGGAAGTTCTCCTTCGAGGACTGGACGTTGAGTTCGGCGGTCTTCCGCTCCCTGAGGGCCTCCACGAAGTCCCGGTAGGCCTGGTTGGCGGCAAGCTGGGCGGTCCGTTCCGCCTCCGTGAGCTCCCGGCGGGCGCGATCCAGGTCGGCTTGGCTCTCGCGGATCTTGGCGGCCCGGACGCCTCCGTCGAAGATGTTCCAGGAGAGGCCGACGAACAGCGACTGCACGTGCGGATAGACGAGATACTCATTCTGCTGGTAGGCGTTGTCGTACTGCGCCACCAAGCTGGGGTAGTAGTCCCTACGGCGAAAGGTGAGTTGTTCTTCGAGCGCCTGGCACCGGGCTCTCAAGGCCTTCACCGTCCCGTTGTTGCTCACGCTGATGCTACGGGCGCGGTCCATGGTCCAGGGCAGTTCGGGCGGAGGAGCGAAGCCACCCGGAAGGGTCTCCTTGGTGTCCGTGGGAAGGCCGATGGCCACGTTCAGCGCCTCCATGGCCGTGTCGTAGGCGTCGTCCAAGCGCCTCGCCGAATCTTCCACCGAGCGCAGGGCGACCTCGGTCCGGAGCAGGTCGTTGCGGGCCACCATGCCCTGCTGGTAGAGGTCCTGTACGATCCTGAGGTGGTCCGAGAGGGCCTTCTCCCGCTTCGCCACAACCTCTCTTTCGGCGCGGACCGTCATGGCCGACATGTAGCGCTCTACGACCTGGACCTGCGCCCGGCGAACCGCGTCGGACCCCGAAAGGCGCACCGCCTCCTCACTGGTGCGGCTGGCCTTGAGGGCCTCGGAGCGCCGACCGAAGTCCCAGAGGAGCTGGCGAACGGTAAAATCGTACTGCCAATACGATTTTTGGTTGGAGGGCGCCTGCAGGAGGCCGAAGCGCAGGAGCGTCTGATCCCTCTGGTCGGTGTAGCCTCCCTGGAGCGTGACCTCCGGGAAGTAGGTGGCCCCCCGGACCTGGAGGGTCTGCTCGCGGGCCACCGCCTCATCGCTCCGGCTGGTGACGGCGGGCAGTGATCCCTTGCCCGCCAGCTCCAAGGCCTTCCGGAGCGTGAGCACCTCCTGGGCTGGAAGCCTCATGGCCAGAAGGCCCGAGCAGAGGACCAGGGCCAGGGAGGCGGCCCTCACCCGGTGAGTTCCACTCCGCGTAAGAAGCTGTTCATGGCACGGTTCACGCACGCTGAAACCTCCTCATCGGGATTATAACGAATGTGGTAGAAGACCGAGGCGTGGAGGGCCGCCAGGAAGAACCGAACCAGGAACGATATGTCCAACTTCTGGATCTGTCCCTCCGCCGCAGCGGCCCGCATGATCTCTGTCAAGCGCTCCTCCTCATGGCCAAAGGCCTCGTACAGGGCGGGGCCGAAGCGCGAGGCGAACTCCCAGTCCCGGTGGATTTTCTCGCGGAGAAAGACAGGGAAAAAGGCGGGAGTCCCGCTGAAGGATTCGGCGTGGACGGTGGCCCATGCCCTGAGACGCTGGATAGGGTTTTCGTCCGTCTCCAGGGCCCTCTCGACCTTGGTCCTGAAGGTCTTGACCCTTTCCATGATGAGGCTCTCGTAAAGAACCTGCTTGGAGGGGAACTGCTCGTAGAGCCCCTGCATCCCGATCTGGGCCTCCGAGGCCACCTCCTGCATGGTGGCCTCGTCGAAGGGCTTCCGGCCGAAGACCCTCTCGGCGGCCTCCAGCAGGAGCTGGCGGCGCTGCATCCGTTCGGCCTCTCTTCGGTTCAAATGCACCGGCAGCTCCAAAATCAAGATTCGGAATATAGAATCCAGATTCCAATCTGTCAAGCCTGGAGCCGGGGCCTGGAGCCGGGGGGCGGTGGAGGGTGGAGAGTGGAGGGTGGAGGGGCGGAGAACGGTCAGTCCAAGGTCTCACGAGGACCGCGGCCCGTAGCCGACGGTCGGCCACGAACCCGCGATCACCGTTTTTTTCTTTTCCCCCTCCACTCTCCACCCTCCACCCTCCACCCTTACTTCTACGGCCGATACCGCTCCAGTTCGTCCACCAGGTCGCCGAGGCGGTTCCCTGCCTTCACCTGCTGGGCGGCCTCCGTGTCCGAGCGGATGCTCGCCACGCAGGCATCTACGTCGGCCATGAGTTTGGCCGTCCCCTTCCTGGCTGCGTACCAGGGCCGCAGAAGTTTCCAGGTGGCTTCGATCTGGTCCCTGCGCTCCTTCAGGAGAGGGGCGTGGGATGCGGGCTCATCTTCATTGAGGAGGGTGATCTCCCGAGAGAGGCAGTCCAACAGCGCCACCTCCCGGTGCTCGGGGGTGGGGAAGCCCTCGATGGGCAGCATGACCATGGTGATCTGGTTCGCGGCCAGGGCGGCCTTCACGTAAGCCCTGGAGGCGATCTCCGCCTTCATCTGGCCAAGGGCGCTCTCGGCTTGGGAGGCCTGGCGGGTCACCTCGGCGCGACCCAGCGAGGCCATCTGCAGACGCCTCAGCAGCGCCTCCATTTGGGCCGTCATCGCCTCTAGCTTGGCGGTATTGGGCTTGCTCGCCATGAGGAGGTCGATGGAATCCTCGGCGTGCTCCTCCAGCGCGCGGGCGGGTATCACCCAGGATCCTGACGCGCGCGGCGGGGCGGCCTGAACGGCCAAAGCGAGCAAGAACGGGATCGTCAGCAGGGTTCCAAGAAACCTTCGGTTAGACATGGAGCCTCCCTATTTCCGTTTCACGCCCAGCAGGCGGAAGAGTACGGGCATCAAGATGAAGACCAGCGGAAGCTGGAAAATGAGGCCGCTGATGATGGCGATGGCGAGCGGTCGCTGCATGGCGGAGCCCTGGCCGATGCCGAGGCCCAGGGGGGATAGGGCGAGCACCGCCGCCAGGGTGCTCATGGTGATGGCGCGCATCCGGTGTTTTCCAGCGTAGATGAGGGAGGCGCTCTCGTCCATCCCCTCGGGCGCCGTCAGGAACTCCCATACCATGAAGATGGCCACCTCCGTCACGATGCCGAGGATCATGGTCATGCCCATCATGGAGGAGATGTTCAGCTCCGTGCCGGTGATCCAAAGCCCGATGAAGACGGCGCTCAGGGCCATAAGGGCGGTCAGCATGACGCCCACGGCCGGCCGGAACCGCTCGAAAAGGAAAAGGAGCAGAAGGAAGACCAGCGCTACGGCCGCGAGGAAGACGGCCATGAGTCCGGCGAAGGCGATCTGCTGCTGCCTGTAGAGGCCTCCTAGCGAGAGGTCCACGTCTTTGGGGATGAGCCCCGGTTCGGCGAGGACCTTCTTCACGTCCTTCACCGTGGAGCCCATGTCCCTCCCGCTGATGCGTCCCGTCACGGGGACCATGAGCTTGAGGTCGTCCCGCGTAATCTGGGGCTGGCCAGTAACAGGAGTGACCGTGGCCACGCGGCTCAAGGGGAAGAGGTGGCCGTCAGGGGCCCGCAGCAGGAGCGAGCGCACGGCGGCCGTATTCCTGCGAAGCCCCTTCGGTACCCAGATCCGGATCCCCACCATCTTCGGTCCGCGCTGAACCTGGGTGGTCACGACGCCCTCCAGGTAATCCTGGGCAAGGCGGGTCACCGCCTCGGGGTCCATGCCCTCGAGGGCGGCCTTGGCGCGGTCCACGCGGATATCCAGGGCGTCTCCCGCCAGCACCACCCCGCTCTTCACGTCCACCACGCCGGGCACCTTCCGGATCGCCTCCGCCACGCGCGGCGCCAGCGCCAGCAGTTTGCCCTGGTCGTCGGAGAAGAGTTTGATCTCGATGGGCTGGGGCACGGCCGTCAGGTCCCCGATGAGGTCCTCCATGAGCTGGGCCATCTCGATGTGAAGGCCGGGGACCGTCCTCTCCACCCGTTCGCGCACGTCTTCCATGACGGCTTCGATGTTCCGGCGGGGATAGGGCTTGAGGCGGACGAAGAAGTCGCCCTCGTTGGCCTCCGTCACGCCCCCTCCAAGCTGCAGCCCCGTTCGCCGCGAGTAGGTGTCCACCTCGGGCGTTTTCTGCAGAATGGCTTCCACCTGTCGCAGCAGGCGATCGGTCTCGGCGAGGGAGGTGCCGGGCTCGCTCCGGTAGTCCAGGATGAACCCGCCCTCGTCCATGACCGGCATGAAGCCCGAACCGATCATCCGGTACCCCAGGTAGCCCGCCAGGAGAAGGGGCAGAACTCCCAGGAGCACCAAGGCTGGCCGGGCGAAGAGGCGCCCCATCAGGCGCTCGTAACGCTCGTCAACCCAGTCGGTCAGGGCCCCTCCCTCCTTCTGCGCCGCATCCTTCTCGTTGAGGAACTTGTCCGCCAGAAGCGGAACGGCCAGCCACGCCACGAGGTAGGAGATGATCAGGCTGGCCGCCATGGTGAGGCTGAGGGCCTTGAAGAAGGCGCCCGTGACGCCGGAGAGAAAGGCCAGCGGAGCGAAGATGATAATGGTGGCCGCGGAGGAGCCCGCCAGGGGCTTAGTAAACTCCCTGGCCGCCTTCATGACGCGGCCGTGGTGCGCCCCCTCTCCCCCCCGCATGCGCCGGATGATGTGCTCCACCATGACGATGGCGTCGTCGATGATGAGCCCCACCGCCGCCGCCATGCCGCCCAGGGTCATGATGTTGAAGCTCATGTGCAGCACGTAGAGCAGGAGAATCGTGATGGCCAGCACGCCCGGGACCGTGAGGATGGCGATGAGCATGACCTTGAAATTGCGCAAGAACAGGAAGAGGATCAGCGCGGCCATGAGGACGCCCACCAGGAGGGCGTCGCGCACGCTGCTGGCGGAAGCCAGGATGAGCTGGCTCTGGTCGTACCAGTTGGCGATGTGGACGCCGGGAGGGAGGTGGGGGCCATAGGCCGCCAAGGCCGCCTTGATATCCCTGGCGATCTGCACCGTATTCCCGTCGAGCTGCTGGTAGACGTTGATCAGAACGGCGTCGCGGCCGTCCGCTGTGACCCTCGTCCAGTTCGGCTCCGTGCCCCTCTCGACCCTAGCCACGTCTTTCAGGCGGATCACGCCGCCCGGCCCCGAGCGCAGGACCGTCTCGCCCACCTGGCGCAGATTCTCAAACTGCGTGTCGGAGAGAATGAGGTAGAGCTTGTCGTGGTCCTCCAGCCGTCCCACGGCCTTGATATTGTTGGCCGCCGACAGGGCCGAGGCGGCATCCTGAAAGGTCAGCCCCAGGGCTTGGAGCCTGGCCGGGTCCACCGTGACTCTGTACTCCTCCGTCAATCCCCCCTGCACCTGGATGCGCGCCACGCCCTTGACCCTGGACAGAACGGGCCGGAGCTGGTAGAGGGCCAGGTCCCGGAGCTGGGTCAAGGACTCGTCCGAGGAGGTCAGGCTGTAGGCGATCACGGGGTCCACCGTGGGGTCCATTCGGATGACGCTGTAGCTCATTCCCCGTGGAAGCCTATTAGCGATTTGGGCGATGGCGGACTCCACCTGGAGCATGGCGGCTACCATGTTCTGGCCCCAGGAGAAGTTGACGTCGATGTCGGCGGTGCCTCGGCTGGTGACGGAGCGGACCTCCACGACCCCGGGAACGCCGCGCACCGCCTCCTCCACGGGACGCGTCACCTCGATGACCATGCGGTCCGCCGGGCGGTCTCCCGCATCCAGCGAGACGCGCACCCTGGGGAAGTTGATCCTGGGGAAGAGTCCAACGGGCAGCTTGAAGGTCGCCACGCTCCCCGCCACGATGAGCACCGCCATGAGGAAGAGCAGGGAGCGACGGTGCGCCTGCATCCAGTTGGTGAAGGTCATGGGTGGGGCTCCACCTTTACCGCCATGCCGTTTTTCAGCTCGTAATTTCCGGTGACCACCACCAGATCGCCCGCCGCCAAACCCGGGCATGAGACCAACGCTTCGCTGCCCGTCTCAAGGTCCACGCGGACCTCGTGGCGGACGGCGTGGCCATCACGAACGGTATACAGCACGCCTCCGCCACTTGTGGGCAAGACGGCCGCATACGGCACCACCAGCCCCTTGGCGGAGGTCAAGGTGAAGGTGCCGCGCACGTAGGCGCCCAGGGGCAGGGAACTCCCGGGCGGAAGGGCCACGTAAGCCTCCACGAGGCGGGTCGAAGGGTTGATGGCGGGAGAGACGCTGGTGAGAATCCCCTTCAGCGGCGGACCCGCATGGTCCCCCACCATGTCGAGGTCGACGGGCGCGCCGGGATGAAGGTCATGGGCATCCCCCGGTTCCAAGCCGAGCAGCGCCTCCAGGTGGCCCAGGCCCGCCACCTCGGCTAGCGCCGTTCCCGCCGGCACGACGGCCCCCCGGCTGAAGGGAAGCCTAAGCACCGTGCCGTCCACCGGAGAAACCAGCGGATGAGCCGCGGCAAGACCCCTCGCCTCCAGACTCTTCAGGCGGGCCTCGGAGGCCTCGAAGGCCCCCTTGGCCTGAGCCAGAGCCGCATCGTCGGCCAGCTTGAGGCGGTGGCGCGCCTCCACCTGCCTGAGGGCCGCCTCGTCGGAACTAGCCTGGGCACGGGCCTGCGCGAGGGCCAACTTGGCATCGGGGCTCCCCGTGACGGTCATGAGGAGCATCCCCCGGGAAGCGGCCTGCCCCTCACGCACGGAGAGGGTCAAGATCTGGCAGTCGAAGGGAACGCTCACCGTCCGCACGCCGCCGGGAGGGGGGACGATGTCCCCGTAGGCCGTCGCCGTGCGGCTGAGCACCGATTCCTGGACGGGAACAACGCGAACGGCGGCCGTCACCTCCTTGGGAAGTGTCTGCACATCGGATCGAGAGGGCTCTGCCAAGCCTCTGGAACGGCCCATCCAAGATGTAAGGAAGGCCGTGGCGCCCATGAGCGCCAGGGCACCGATCACACCCATCCAAAGGATCTTGCGATTCATGGTCTGTTTCCCCCTTTTGGTGTGGCGGCGCCCATGGTGTCGGCCGGCAGGACCTCACCCGACGCCACCTCGAGGGCGACGCCGAGGTCCGCTCGCTCGGCTTTCAGGCTGGCCACCGTCATGGCCTGAGAAAGGTAAGCCTGTTGAGCATTCTGCGCGCTCACCAGATCCACGGCTCCCGAAGCCTTGGCCTTCTCGTACCCCTCGGCCGTGGTGCGCAGAGAGGAGAGGGTATCCTCCGCCGTGGCGAGCTGCCGCCGCACGCTGTCCAACCTCGAGAGGATCTGGGCCACCTGGGCGCGGGCGTCGAAAAGCCTCGACTGGAACTCGTCGTACATCTGGCGGCGCGTGGCGCGCTCGTAGGCGATGCGTCCCTGGTTGCGGTCGAAGATGGGAAGGGAGATGGCGACGCCGTAGCCCGTCGTCACGATGTTGCTCGTGTCACGCGAATGGCTCAGATCGATGCCGATGTTGGGGAATTGGGAGCGAATGGCGATTCGAAGCTGGGTATCCTGGCTCTCGTACCCCTTCTTGAAGGCCAGCAGATCCAAGCGACGGTCGGCCAGCCCTCGAACGAGGAGCTGTTCGTCCGGGATAGCTCGCCAGTCGGGCAGCGTTGCCTCCTCTCGCAAGGGCGGCTTGCTCCCGGGCGGGAGGCCCAGCATCTGGTTCAGATCCTGTCTGGCTCTCGTCTCCGCCTCGCTCAGGAGAAGGAACGTCTGACGGGCCTGCTCGAAGGCGGAGAGAGCTAAGGCTTCGTCCGCCTGGCTCACCGCCCCGGCCTTGGCCGCCGCATGCATGGCGTCGAGGGTCTGCTGGGCCTCCTCCATCCCTTTGCGCGCGAAGGGAACCTGTTCCCTAAGCGCCAGAAGGTGGTAGGCCGCCATTCGGGCGGCCTGGGCTACCTGCCACTCCTGCCATGCCACGTCCAGGTCAACGGCCTGGGCCTGGCTCTTGGCCGCCTCTTTGCGCAAAGAATAGGTGAGGAGCGAGGTCAGGTCGAAGCCCATGCCGGTGGTATAGGCGGTGACCGTTCCCTGGTCACTGCCGCCCGTCGGTTTATCCTGCCCGTAGGAGGCCACGGGGTTGGGCAGCAGCCCCGCCTGGATCACTTGCGCGTGGGCCAGCCCCCGCTGGTCGCGGACCGCTCGAAGCTGCGGATTGGTCAGCACGGCCACGATGGCCAGCTCATCCGGCGTCAGGCCCCTGGCTAGGTCCAGATGCACGGGCTTGAGCAGCGGGTGGTGAATCTGGGCGGCCTCCACGGTCACGCGCCCCATGTCGGGCGGGGCGAGCGCCTGCGCCTCCGCCTTCTTGTCGAGGGGAAGCGGGTGGTAGGTGGCGCACGCCGTCGCGCTCAAGAGAAGTAAGAGGAAGAGGGGCTTGAATCGTTGCCCGGTCATGACGGACCTCCTTGCCGGCGGGTAAGTTCCCCCCGTCAAACGGCATTGTAGGCGAACAACATGACCTGAACGTGACCCGGCCTGACCGGTTGAGTTCGCGAGGGTTCAAAATGGGGAAGCGGCGGGCAGGAGGAGGGTGAACACGCTGCCCTGGCCCGGCATACTTTCCGCCGTGAGATCTCCACCCATGGCCCTGGCCAGAGCGCGGGCCAGGCTGAGCCCCAGGCCGCTGCCCGGTGTGCTGCGGCTCTGGTCGCTCCGGTAGAAGCGGTCGAAGATCTTGGGCAGCTCCTCCGACTCGATGCCCGGCCCCGAATCGCGCACCGCCACCCGAGCCCATCCCCCCTGCATCTGCGCTTCGATCGTCACTCGTCCCGCGGGAGGTGTGTACTTGATCGCGTTGTCGAGGAGGTTGGCCAGGATGCGCCGAAAGCGGTGCACGCTCCCCAGGGCTTCCACGGGTGCACGGGCCTCCAGGATCAGGGCCAGCCCCTTCTCCTCGGCCGCCGGCAGGTAGAGCTCGTAGGCCTCCCGGACCAAGTCGCGAAGGTCCACCCGTTGGGATTCTCCCGAGGGGACGCCAGCCTCTGCTTCGGAAAGGTCGAGCATGGTGTTCACCATGGCCAGGAGACGGTCGCACTCCTCCACGGTGTTCGCCGCCAGGGCCTCCAGCTCTTCGCCGCCGCCCTTGGCCGTGAGCGCCATCTCGGCCTGGCCCCGCAGGCGGGTCAGGGGGCTCTTGAGGTCGTGGGCGATGTCGTCCGAGACCTGCCGCATCTCGGCCACCATGGCCTGAATTCGGTCCAGCATGGCGTTGAAGGTGGTGGCCAGGCGGTCGATCTCCTCGCCTCGCCCCAGGAGCGGCACGCGGTTCTCCAGCGTGCCGCCGGCGATGGCCTGTGCCGTCCGCGTCGCCTCCTCCACGCCGGCGAGGGCGCGGCGCGACAGGATCCAGCCGAGGAGGGCGGCCCCCAGAAATACTCCGACGAGGGTGAAGCCGAAGCTCCGCCTCAGGTCCTCCAGGAGGTCCTCGTCGTCCCCCATGTAATGGACGAGCTGGAGGATCAGGCCCGAACGGAGGCGGACCAAACACTCCCGCGCCTGGTACCGGCGGCCTTGGATCGAGATGGTCCGGAGGAGCGGCTTGCCCTGCACGAGGCGGGGCAGGGCCTGGGGATGAACGCTGAGGCCGGGAAAGGCCGCCCCGTTGGAGCCGCTGAGGATGCTCCCGTCCGGAGCCAGGAGGCGGTAGAGGGCCAGGCGGGTCCCCATCGTCTGCGCTTCGCGTTGGAATTCACCCGGAAGGTTGGCCGTGCCTCCCTCCTCCGCCAGCTCCCGGAATTCCCGCGACTTGTCCAGGAGCAGGCGGTCGGTGCGGGAATCGAGGTCGGCCTTGACGAAGCTGTAGAAGCTGGCGAACAGCACACAGAGGGCCAGGGCGATGGCTCCCGCGAAGGCCAGGGCCAGCCGGGCTGCCGCGGTTCTAGGGTGTGTCACGGGACGCCTCGAGGAGGTACCCCACCCCCCGCAACGTGCGGATCATCTTGGGCTCGAAGTCGCGGTCCACCTTGTCGCGCAGGCGGCTGATGGCGGCCTCGACCACGTTGGCCTGGGGCTCGAAGTGATAATCCCAGACGTGTTCCAGGATCATCGTCTTGGAGACGACCCGCCCCCTGCTGCGCATGAGGTACTCCAGAAGGGAGAACTCCTTCGGTTTGAGGTTGATGCGCTTGCCTCCCCGGAAGGCCTCGTGGCGCAGGAGGTCCAGGGAGAGGTCTCCGGCCTCCAGCCGCACCGGCTCCATGGCCCCGGTGGCGCGGCGGAGGAGGGCATGGATGCGCGCCAGGAGCTCGGAGAAGGCGAAGGGTTTGGTGAGGTAGTCGTCGCTCCCCGAATGAAGCCCCTCCACCCGGTCCTCCACGGAGCGCTTGGCGCTCAGGATCAGGACGGGCGTATTCACTCGCTCCTTCCTCATCTCCCGGATGAGGGAGAGGCCGTCCAGCCGGGGCAGCATGACGTCTACGACGGCGCAGTCGTAGGGTTCGGCCAGCGCAAGGGAGAGCCCCTCCTCGCCGTCTCTCGCCCAGTCCACCGCAAAGCCGGCCTCCTCCAGCTTCTTCTTGGAGAGGGCGGCTATCTGCGGGTCATCCTCCACGATCAATAGACGCATGAGTCCCTCCCGACGAAGAGCTCCGGCCCGGCACCCTGTCGCGATCCAATCGCCTGTTGCCCGCCGTGCGTCAGGGACAGCCTATCCGAGAGCCCCCGGGCTGTCCAGGGGCGGTGTGGGGAGGCGGAGTCCGGAAGACAGAGACCTCCACATCGAGGAAGGGGGAATGTGAAGTGGGGATCGCGGAGTTAGGATTTCGGATCGGAGGTCGGGGCCATAACGCGACCGCTCCCTCAGCCATCATCCGTTATCCCTTCACCAGCCCGGGGGAGGGACTTTTGGATCTCGTGTCTTGCGCCTCACGCCTTGCCTTTCGCGTCTCCCGGATGACGGTAAGGCTGCCGTAACCTGGGGCGCTATACTGATTTCAAACGGATGGTACTCCGTCCGAGGAGGGGCCATGCGCTCCAAGGTCTTGACCACTGCGGTGTTCGTCTCTCTCTCCCTCCTTCCGGCCGGTGCCGCCATGGGCTCCGGCGCGCCGGGGGGGGCTGAGGCGCCTATCGTCGTCCATGAGAGATCCTTTTCGACTTCGCTCACGGCCTATGCCCTCGTGGAGCCGGTGGCTCTCGTCACCGTACCGGCCCTCGTGGACGGCACGCTGGTTCAGTGGAAGGTCTCGCCGGGCATGGCCGTCCGGAGGGGGGAGCTGCTGGGACGCCTCGCGGGCCCCGAGCGAGCCAAGGAGCTGGCCGAGGCCCGCTCCGCGCTGGACCAGGCGGAGAGTGCCCTCGATCTGGCTAAGAGAAACGAGGCCGTGGTTCATCAGACCTATCCCGTGATCAGCAACAGCCAGAAGCTGGCCGAGGCCCAGGCGGCAGTCACCCAGACCGCAAGTGCCCTGAAGGCGGCCAAGGCCCGGTGGACCTTTGTCAGCGCGGAGGGAGAGATCCGAGCCCCCGTCAGCGGAACGGTGACGGAGGTGGCCGTTGCCCAAGGGCAGCCGGTCGCGGCCGGAACGGTGCTGGCCCGCCTGGAGGACCCGGCCCGGCTCTGGGCGCGCGCCGTCTTCTACGGCCGTGACGCCCTGGAGCTCAAGGCCGGCATGAAGGGCCTCTTCACGCCGGCGGGGGGAGGCGAGCCGGTACCGGTCCAGGTCCGCGGCGTCATCGCTCCCGTGAGGCCCGACGGCGGCCGCGCCGTTGGGTGCGTGCCCATCGGACCCGCAGCTTGGATCAGCGGCCAGGCAGGCACGCTGAGGCTGGAGGGAGCCGCCGCCTCGTGGCCGGCCGTGCCCGAGCGTGCCCTCGTGCTCAAGGGGCAGCAGTGGTACGTGCTGATCGCCGGCCCCTCGGGCGAGGAGCGCCGCGAGGTGGAACCGGGGCCCGAGTCGGACGGCTGGCGGGCCATCGTGAGGGGGCTCAAGGCCGGTGACCGTGTGGTGGCCAACGACGCGTACCTCCGCTTCCACCAGGACGTAGCCAAGAGCTACACCCCTCCCGACTGAGCCAGGCATGGAGCTGAAATCCCTCTTCCGCCGCAGCCTCGATCGGCCCGTCCTCTGGCTCATGATCTTCGGGGGCCTCCTGGCCTACGGCCTGGTGGCGCTCAAAAACATCCCCGTGGAGGTGCTGCCCCGCTTCAACTACCCGGAGATCGCCATCACGGCCCACTACCCCGGGGCCACGGCGGAGGACCTTGAAAACCTCGTGGCGCGGCCCCTGGAGGGCCAGCTCCTTTCCCTCCCGGCCCTCTCCTCCCTCCGCTCGGTCATGGGGCAAAACACGCTGGAGATCGACGCCCGCTTTCGCAACGGCTCCGACCCGCAGATGGACCTGCAGGCGGTCTACGGGGCCATGGATCGCGTGCGCAACAGCCTGCCCGCCGGCGTGGAGCCCTACGCCGAGATCATGGGCGCGGCCATCAACGAGGTGGCTGACTACGCCCTCAGCGTCCCCGCGGGGGTCTCCCCGGCCGCAGCCGAACGGGCCGTCATCACGCGCGTCGAACCCGCGGTGCGGGCCCTGCCGGGAGTCCAGCGGGTGATCGTCTTCGGCGGCGGCACCGAGGCCCTCTGGGTCCAGCCCGACCTAAACGCCCTCCGGCACTACGGGGTGCCCCTCCCGCTCCTGGAGCAGACGCTCCGGAAGCAGGTGCTGCTGGGGCCGGCGGGCTATCTGCGCCTGGGCTACCAGGACGTGCTGATCCAGGCGAGAGACCTCCCGAAGACCGTGGCGGCGCTGGACGCCGTCACCGTGCCGGCACCCTCCGGCCCCATCCCCCTCAGGGCGCTGGCCCGCATCGTGACCGCCACCAAGCCCATGCGCAACGCCGAACTGCTGGACGGCAGGCAGACCGTCGCCATGCTCGTCTTCAAGCACTCGGGGGCCTCCACCGTCCCCGTCACCCGGGCCCTGGCCCGCACGCTCGAATCGCTGAAGGGCCAGCTTCCCGCGGGGGCCCGCTGGGTTCGCATCTACACCCAGGGGCAGGTGGTGGGCCTGATCGGCCACGACCTGGGACGGAACCTGATCATCGGCGGGATTCTGGCGGTCCTCGTCCTCTTCTGGCTCCTGGGGCTGCACCGGGGCGTCTGGATCCTGGCGTTGAGCATCCCCATGGCCCTGCTCGTGGGCATCGCCGGCCTCTACGCCACGGGCCAGAGCCTGAACCTCCTGACGCTCGGCGCCCTGTCGGTGGCCGTGGGCCTCCTGGCCGACGACGGCATCATCGTACTCGAGAGCATCTACCACCAGTGGGAGAACGGCCACGAGGGGCGCGAGGGCGTCTGGCTCGGCCTCTGCGACATCGCGGCCCCCGACGCTACGGGCACCTTCAGCACGGTTTCGGTTTACCTCCCGCTCCTGCTGGTGGGCGGCATCGCCGGCCTCTTCTTCATCCCCTTCGCCCTGGCCATGAGCATCTCGCTCCTCGCCTCGCTGCTCATCTCCCTGACCCTCGTCCCCCTGCTCCTGGGCATGTTGCGCGCGAGGGGGGCGAGCGCTCCCGCGCCCGGGGCCCCCTTCGTTGCCTGGCTGGAGCGGCAGAACGAGCGGCTCTTGAGCCTCACGCTGCGCCGGCCGGGGGCGAGCCTGGCCGCCGCCGTGGTTCTGCTCCTCCTGAGCATCGCCGTGCTCGTGTTCGTGCCCGTCAACTTTTTGCCCCTGCCCAACGAGGGGGTGCTGCTCGACAGCTACACCCTGCCGCCCGGGACGGGCCTTCGGGAGACCCGGCGCGTGGTGGACCGCCTGACGGCCAAGCTCATGGCCGACGGCGACGTGGAGCACGTCCTGGCCCGCGTCGGCTCGTCCGCCAAGACCACCTACACCGAGCCGGCCTACGCCGGGGAGATCCAGGTCACGCTCAAGCCGGGCGTCAAGGTCCAGAGCCTGGACCGCGTGGCCGCCCGCCTCCTACGCGAGGCCGCCATGGACGGTGTCCAGCAGAGTATCGACACGCCCACCATCGAGCGGCTGGGAGAGAGCCTCTCGGGCCTGCCCCAGCCCTTCGCCGTCACGGTCTACGGAGAGGACTTGGGAGAGCTGCGAACCCTCTCCGAGGCCGTCACCGCCCGCCTCAAGCACGTGAAAGCCCTCACGGACCTCTTCAACAACGACGCCTACCCCGTGAGCGAGCTCCAGATCCGGCCCGATGAGGGAGCCATGGCCCTCTACGGCATCACGCCGGCGGAGCTCTACGACCAGATCCGGCCCGCCCTCGGCGGGAGCGTCGTCGCCCGCATTCCGAGCGGCAACTACCACCTCGATCTCTACCTACGGCTCGCGGATGCCCCAGGCATCGGTATGGCGGGCCTTCGCGACCTGCTCCTGCGTACCGGCGGGGGCTGGACGCCCCTGGGACAGCTCGCCTCGGTGAACTTGGTGCAGGGCCCCAACGCCATCCGCCACATCGACGGCGCGCGAGCCGTCCAGATCCTGGCGACCCCCACGGGCCCGCTCGGCAGCACCATTTCGGAGGCCCGCCGAGCCCTTGCGGGGCTCACCGTGCCCCCGGGCTACCGCGTCGAGTTCGGCGGCCTTCTCCTGGAGCTCGAACAGACGGCCGCGGGACTGGGGGTCGCCCTCCTCGGCGCGCTGGTGCTCCTCTTGGGCATCCTGCTGCTCCAGTTCGATGGCTGGCGGCTCCCGGCCCTGCTCATGATCGAGATGCCGCTGGCCTTTACGGGGGGCTCGCTGGCGCTGGCGGTGAGCGGGGTGGGGTTGAACGCCACGGGCCTCGTGGGGCTGCTCACGCTCGTGGGCATGAGCCTCAACCACGACATCGTGCTGCTGCACCGGGCCCGCAAGAACGAGGCTCTGGGGATGGAGCGCGGGGAGGCGGTCCGCGAAGCCGTGCGCGTCCGCTTCCGCCCCATCCTCCTCACGACCCTCACCGCCGCGCTGGGCGTTCTGCCCACGGCCCTGGGCTGGGGGCTGGGCGCCGAGCCCGAACAGGGGCTCGCCCTCGTCATTCTCGGAGGGACGCTCTGGAGCTCCCTCCTGAGCACCAACCTGATCCCGGCCCTCTATCTCCGATGGGGCGGTGGGGGTGCCCGGGAGAAGGCGCCGGCCGAGGGGGAGCCATAGGTGGGCCCAGCGCTCGCCCGACTGCAAGGAGATGGAACATGGAGACGAAGGTCGTTTTTCATCTGGACGAGGACAGCGGCAGCCGTCTGACGCTGGCGCTCAACAACATCGAGAACCTCTACAAGGAGATCCCGCCCGACCGGGCCGACGTCCGCATGGTGGCCAACGGGACGGCTGTGCGCCTCTTCGTGGCCGGTCAGCCGGAGGCCGAGCGGATCTCCCGTCTGTCCGCCGCGGGCGCGCGCTTCCTCCTTTGCCGGAACTCCCTCGGCGGCCTCGCGGTGCCCCGCGAGAGCCTCCTGGGGCCGTGCGAGATCGTCCCCGCGGGCATCCTCGAACTGGTGAGGCTCCAGCAGGAGGGGTTCGCCTACGTGAAGCCCTGACCGCCGCGATCGGGCCCCCGCCCGCCTACCAGGTGTACCGCACGGTGTAGGTCACCGTGCTCTGGCCGTCGGCTGGGACGTTGACCGGAAAGACCACCGTCTGGCTGTCCACCTTCTCGTGGGGTTGGCTCTCCTTGACGATCTCCCAGTTGGACCAGCGGTAGAGCACCTCCACCACCTTCACCGCCACGGCCTCCTTCTTGTGGTTGCGCAGCGTGATGGCGAAGGATTCCTCCACCACGTGGTTCGGCACCACCACTCGGAAGTCGGTCTGTTTGCGCTCGCCCACGATGTCGAAGGCGTCGCCGAGCTGGATGCGCAGGTGCTCATCCTTGGGGGTGTGGTCGATGGAGTCCTCGCCGATGAACTGGGCCGAGCCGTCGCTGTCGTTCTGAAAAACCCGGACCGTTCCCTTGGGCAGCGGGATTCCCAGGCCGGAAGCGGCCTTGTTCTCGAACCCCAAGTAGACCGCGACCTTCTTGTTGGAGGGCACACCCAGGTCCCTGTTCTCGCGGGAGCCGTAGTACCAGCCCGTGTACCCCGAAAGGTCCGCCCCGTCGTAGACGTAGCTCTTGGTCACGGGAACCTCCGGGGCGCTGATGAGCTGGATCTGCTTGGTCTCGTTGTCGGCCACCGTGGCCGGCCGCTGGAGCGTGTAGAGGTGATACTCAAAGAGCCCCTTCTCCTCGAACTGCTGCGGCGAGGGGGCGGCCTCGGCGCGCATGAGCATGGGGCGCGGTGGCTGGACCTTTTCCACCCGGTGGACGTCGCCCGCCATCAGCTTGAGGGTGGCGTCCTCGAAGCCGACGCCGCTCTGGTTGGTGAGGGTGACCCAGCCGGTGAAGCCCGCGTGCCGTTCGTCCTTGGACAGGAGCAGGACGTAGTTGGCCTGCCACGACAGGCCGGAGGTGAGGTAGGAGAGGGCCACCCGCTGATCCCCCGTTTGCTCGCCCTTCAGGAGCCAGACCAGCGTGGGTTTCAGGATGAGACCGGGGGGCAGCTTGTTGAGGAGGAAACGCGAGGGGGCCCCCACGTAGATGCCCTCTCCCGTCCTGACGACGGCCCGGTTCCCGCTGACCGAGAGGAGGGTCCCGGTGAAGGACTTCTCCTCGTTCCCGATCGTCTCGAAGAAGGTGATGGGCTGCCCGATGCTCTTTTCGAGGACCTTCTGGTCGTTCACCAGATCGTAGGCGTAGTTCTGTTCGAGGATGGCCAGGGGGGGGCCCGAAAGCGCCTCCAGGGAGACGGAGGTGGGATCGATCTTGGCCGTCACGTCCTCGAAGCGGAAGGGGAAGACCCCTTTCTGGACCGGTATGGTCCTCACCTGCCGGACGAGGGCCAGGTCCTGGTTGTACACCGTCAGCATGGTCTGTCCGCCCTGAGCCGCGGTGGCCGCGGGCAACCCCAGCGCCAAGAGGACGAGCACGAACGAGCGCTTCATTGTGGCCTCCTTTGCTTCGGTCGCGGAGGAGGGCCTCGGCCCGCCCCGGGGGAGAACGCGAACGACGGGAGCGGCAGGGCGCCAGAAGGGCCTCCGGTACCTGTTGATGAGACCACCTTACCACGGCCGGGGTTCCCTTGCGCGTGTGCCGGGCCCCACCGGCCTCCGCGCGGCGGCGGGGGCTGAAGGAGGGTGATGACCGCGAGATGCACGCGGAATCCCGGCCGGACCGGCGCTCCACCCTCCACCCTCCACCGTTCCCCGCCGGACGTGCCGCAGGGGAACGGAGTGGGGGCTCTCACCGCATCCCTTTCAGAGCCATGACTTTTTCTTGACATCCCTGGGGGTGGTCCCCATACTTTACCCTCGGTTTATGGGGTGATCTCTGGACGCCTAGCTCACCGCCCACGGATGCGGCGATTCGTCCGGCCAATTGAGTTTTAAGTGCGTGGTGCCTCAGCGGTCTTCGGTGAAGGGGGGCGTCGCGAAGAAACCCCGGCCAAGCGGGCGGCCGGGCCTGAATTGGGACCCAAATCTTAGGAGGTGTTTGATGAGCAAGCTACACGATGTATTGGCCAAGCAGATTCCCGACATGCGCAACGACATCAAGGCCTTCGTGAAGGAACACGGGGCCAAGGTTATCGGCGAGCTGACCATCGGCGCGGCCTTCGGCGGCATGCGCGGCCTCAAGGCCATGGTGTGCGACACCTCCGAGGTGCCGCCGGACAAGGGCCTCATCATCCGGGGGATCCCCATCGCCGAGCTCACCGGGAAGCTGCCCGAAGAGATCTTCTGGCTCCTCTGTGTGGGCAAGCTGCCGAGCGCCGACGAGCTGAAGGACCTTCAGGCCGACCTGAAGGCCCGCGCGAAGAAGCTCCCGAACTACGTCTTCGACGTCCTCAACGCCATGCCGAAGGACTCCCACCCCATGTGCCAGCTCGACACGGCCATCCTGGCCCTCGAGCGCGAATCCGAGTTCCGCAAAGGGTACGACGCGGGCATGAAGAAGGACCAGTACTGGGAGCCCATGCTGGAGGACTCCCTCAACATCCTGGCCTGGATGCCCGAGATCGCGGCCTACATCTACCGCAAGACCTTCGGCAAGGGCCCGCGCATTCCCGCCGATCCGAACCTGGACTGGGGCGGCAACTACGCCCACATGCTGGGCATCCCGGACCCCACGGGCGAGTTCAAGAACCTCATGCGCCTCTACCTGACCCTCCACAGCGACCACGAGGGCGGCAACGTCTCGGCGCACACCTGCCACTGCGTGGGCTCGGCCCTCTCGGACGCCTTCTATGCGGTCTCGGCCGGCCTCAACGGCCTGGCGGGCCCCCTGCACGGCCTGGCCAACCAGGAGTGCCTGAGCTGGATCCTGGAGACCAACAAGAAGTTCGGCGGCGCCCCCACGGAGGAGCAGCTCGCCAAGTACGCCCAGGACACGCTCAACGCCGGCAAGGTGGTGCCCGGGTACGGCCACGCCGTCCTGCGCATCACGGACCCGCGCTTCGACGCCTTCCACGCCTTCGGCGCCAAGGTGTGCCCCAACGATCCCACCTACCAGACCATGGCCCGCGTCTTCAAGGTCGTGCCCGAGGTCCTCAAGCAGGTTCAGAAGATCAAGGATCCGTGGCCGAACGTGGATGCGGCCTCCGGAAGCCTGCTCTACCACTTCGGCATGAAGGAGTTCAGCTACTACACCGTGCTCTTCTCCGTCAGCCGCACCATGGGCATGTGCTCCCAGCTCGTGGTCTCCCGCGCCTGGGGCGAGCCCATCGAGCGGCCCAAGTCCATGCCCACCGCCTGGTTCAAGGCGCAGGCGGCGAAGTAGGAGGTCTCTCCAGAGGCCGATGCGCCTGTGCATCGCTCCGGCCGCCAGAGGCCTTTTCGGAGGTGCAGGACAAAAGGGCGGGGCTTCGGCCCCGCTCTTTCTTATGGCCCCGATCGGGGGAAGCAAAAAGTGAAAAGTGAGCGAGTGAGAAGGGAGAAAAAGCGAAAAGCGCCGTACCTCGCCGATGGCGTTGCCCATGCTCGCCGGAGGACGGGTCGAGGTTGGGGTAGCGGACCCTGGGACAACGGCTGGACCGTGGTGGCCGGAGCAGAGCGCGTATACTGAAGGCCTTGGGCCGGGAGGCCGATGGCATGAGCCGGGACGAATTCCGTGAGACCCTGCGCGAGCTGGCCCAAGGCAAGCTCCAGCGGTCGCGCCACGACTTGAGGGTGGACGGAACGGACGCCACCGAAGAGTTCCAGGCCGTTCTGAGGGAATGTGGGTACGAACCGGCTCGCATCCGGGAGCTCTCGATCCCGCGCGCCATGCGTTTCCCCGCCTGGGTCTTCAGGGAGTCGGTCGCGGATTTCGGGTACGTCTTCCAGGAGAAGTTTTCGGAGAGCGAGTTTCGGATTCTCTTCGGATCGGTGGTGCGGGACTGGCGCGGCGACTGGGAGGTCATGCTCACCCGGCGCAGCGCCCAGGCTGTGTGGGTGAACCTCCGCGAGGGAGTTCCCTTCGACGAGGACCGCCCCTCGCCGGGCAGTTGAACCGGAAAGGAGCCCTTCCCGTGGTCCAACCCAAGCCCCCGCTTCTTCGCCCGGCCCGGCCCATGGCCGTTCGGACCCTCTCCCGCCTGCTCCGCGCCCTGCGGGAGTGGAGGGCCGAGGTCGAGGAGCCGGTGGTGGGACGCATCCGGGAGGAGCACCGCGATCCCTACGCCGTCCTGGTGGGCACGGTGCTCTCCCTCCGCACGCGCGACGTGGTGACCGAGAAGGCCTTCGACCGCCTCTGGCCGCTCGCCTCTTCCCCCCAGGCGATGCTGAAGCTGCCGCTGCCGCTCCTGGAGGCCGCCATCCGCCCCGTCGGCTTCTACAAGACCAAGGCCAGGGCCCTGCGCGCCATCGCCGCCCTCCTCCTGGAGAAGCACGGCGGAGCGGTCCCCGATGAGTTGGAGGAACTGCTCGCCCTGCCGGGCGTGGGGCGCAAGACGGCCAACCTCGTGCTCACGGAGGGCTTCGGCAAGCCGGGCATCTGTGTGGACACGCACGTCCACCGCATCCTCAACTACCGGTGGGGGTTCGTGGCCACGAAAACGCCCGAAGAGACGGAGATGGCGCTGAGGCGCAACCTCCCGAGGCGCTGGTGGATTCCCATCAACGGGCTTCTGGTGGCCTTCGGCCAGAGGATCTGCCGCCCCGTGGGCCCGCACTGCGGCGAGTGCCCGGTGTACCGCCTGTGCCCCTATCCGGCCAAGAAGCCGGCGGCGTCTCCCCCTCGCGCGCGGGAGTGACGCAAAAACCATGCGCGTGCCTCTGCTTCTGCTGCTCCCCGTGGGGCCGAGGAGTGGATCCCGTCCTCCTGCGCCAGGGGGTCCTTTGGAAGAACCGGCCTTCGCCCGGATCCTCGCCTTGGTGAAGGGCCCGTGAGCAAGGTCGAAGCCTCGGCGGAAGGCGCCTGGCCGCGCCTCCTCCTCTTCCACAAACCGAAGGGCGTCGTGGTGACGGGCAGCGACGAGCTCGGCCGGAAGACCGTTTACGATCTGCTGCCGGCCTGGCTCCGCGGCGAAGGGTGGGTCCCCGTGGGCCGCCTCGACCGGGATTCGCGCGGCCTGCTGCTCTTCGTGCGGGAGGGTCGGCTCGTGGAACTGCTCACGAGGCCCGGCGGGCTGGAGCGAAGCTATGAGGTGGAGGTGCGCGGCCACCTCCAGGAGGGTCAGCTGCCCCTCCTGCTTCAGGGGGTCGGCACGCCCGTCGGGCTCCTGCGCTGCTCCTCTGCCGAGATCCTTGGCTACCGGGGCCCTCGGACCCGCCTGAGGGTAGTTCTGGACGAGGGCCGCAACCGCCACGTCCGCCGGCTCTTCGGCGCCCTGCGCGACGAGCGTCACGGCACGCCGCTCAAGGTGCTGGACCTCAAGAGGGTCGCCTACGGTCCCGTGGAACTGGATGTCCCTTCGGGCCGGTGGCGCTTCCTGGAACCGCGGGAGGAGCGGCTTCTCATCCCGGCGACCGGCCGCTAAAAAGCCGCTCCCGGGCCGTCGCTTCTGGCGCCGGCACTTGGACTGGCGGACATCGCCGGCTTGACGAAGGCGCGCGGGCAGGCCTACCGTGGGACTGCGGGATTTCGCTATCGCGGGCCACACCCCGCCCATGCTCCTGCGGCGGACCGTCGGCGCGGCCGAGGTACTGCGGCTCCCGGCCACGGGCACCATCGTGGGAGTCTTCCCGGAGCAGGGCTACGGCCAGCGTCAGCTCGCGCTGCGGCAGGGGGACGTGTTGGTCCTCTTCTCGGACGGCGTGACGGAGGCCATGAACGAGGCCGGGGAGTTCTTCGAGGAGGAGCGGCTCCAGGAGCTCCTGGTTTCGATGCCGGGACCGCGTGCTGGAGGAGGTGGCCCGCTTCTCGAGGAGCGCGCCGCAGGCCGACGACATCACCCTCGTGGTGGCCCGTCTGCTCTAGAGCTCGGCCCGGGAGCCGTTCCCAAGGGAACCCGGAGATAGGAAACTGGCGCCAGCCGTTGCGCGGGACCGGAGGAGGAGCCCCGATGATCCTCTCGCTCATCGCCGCCATGGGGGAAAACCGGGTGATCGGGAGGGGCGGCCGCGTGCCGTGGCACCTCCCCGAAGACCTGGACTTCTTCAAGCGCACGACCTGGGGCCACCCCGTCCTGCTCGGGCGCAAGACCTGGGAGACGGTCAACGTGCCGTTGCCGGGGAGGCGGACCGTGGTACTGACGCGGCAGCGGGGCTACGAAGTCCGCGGCGCCGAGGTCGTTCCGGACCTGACCTCGGCCCTCGCCCTCTTTGAACACTCTCAGGAGGAGCTCTTCGTGTGCGGAGGCGGCGAGATCTACGCCCAGACCCTACCCGTGGCCCAACGAATCTACCTCACCGTGGTCCACGCCGCCTTCCCCGGAGATGCCTTCTTCCCCGAGGTGCCCGTTGAGCTCTTCCGAGAAACCTCTCGGGTGGATCGCCCGGGGCCTCCGCCCTACACCTTCCTGCGCTACGAAAGGCGTTGAACCGAACCCCTAGGAGTCTGCCATGCCCACCCGTCAAAGCGAATGCTGGATTCTGACGGGCTATCCCGAAGGGATGCCCAACGACGCGACCTTCCGAAGGGAGAGCCGGCCGGTTCCGGAGCCCACGGAGGGGGAGGTACTGCTCGAGACCCTCTACCTTTCGGTGGATCCCTACATGCGCGGGCGCATGAGCCCCGTCAAGAGCTACGTGGCGCCCTATCAACCCGGCGACGTGGTCGGAGGCGAAACGGTGGCGCGCGTGGTGGCGTCGCGGCACCCCGGCTTCGCCGAAGGCGATCTCGTTCTGGCGCCGCTCGGCTGGTCCACCGCCGGGGTGCTCGCCGGGGCGCTCCTGCAGAAGGTGGCGTTGCCGGCTGAGCGGGCCTCCCTCGCCCTCGGCGCCCTGGGCATGCCGGGGCTCACCGCCTACTTCGGCCTTCTCGACGTGGGGCGGCCCAGGCCGGGCGAGACGGTGCTCGTCTCGGGCGCCGCGGGGGCCGTGGGCTCGCTCGTGGGCCAGATCGCCCGCCTGATGGGCTGCCGGGCCGTCGGGGTGGCGGGTGGCGAAGAGAAGGTACGATGGCTCACGGAGGAGCTCGGCTTCGATGCGGCCCTCAACTACAAGGCCCACGAGGATCTGCGGGAGGCCCTCGCCCCCCTGTGCCCCTCGGGCGTAGACGTCTATTTCGACAACGTGGGGGGAGCCGTGAGCGACGCGGTTCTTGGCCTGATCAACCTGCGGGCCCGGGTGGTGATCTGCGGCCAGATCGCCCAGTACAACGCCAAGAACCCCCCCCGGGGCACCCGCCCCTTCGCCACGCTCTTGGTCCGGCGGGCCCGTGCCGAGGGCTTCATCGTCTTTGACTTCAAGGAGCGCTTCCCCGAGGCCCGGCGGCGTCTGGTGGACTGGGTGCAGGAGGGGCGGCTCAAAGTCCGAGAGACGGTGGTGGAGGGCTTCGAAAATGCGCCGAAGGCCTTTCTAGGGCTCTTTTCCGGAGAGAATACCGGGAAGATGGTGGTCCGGGTGCGTTAGCGACAGGGTCAGGCTCTCGGAGGCAGGATGGCGACGAGGATGGCGAAGTAGTGGCAGATACTCCCGGCCAGCACGAAGAGGTGCCAGATGAGATGGAAGTACCGGTAGCGCTTGTCCAGGGCGAAGAAGAGGAGTCCGCCCGTGTAGAAGAACCCGCCGGCCCCGAGGAGAACCAGCCCCCAGTCGGGCACGGCCTCCCGAAGGGGAGTGAGGCTGATCACAATTAGCCAGCCCATGGCCAGGTAGAGGAAGGGGCCCACGAGGTGCATCCGATCGAACCAAAACAACTTCATCAGCGTCCCGGCGAGCGCCAGGATCCAAATGGCGGCGAAGATGCCCCAGCCCCAGGCCCCTCGTAGGCTCACCAGCGTGAAGGGGGTGTAGGTGCCGGCGATGAGAAAGAAGATGGTCACGTGGTCCGCCACCCGAAGGATGCGCTTGGCCCTCGGCTTCTGGATGCCGTGGTAGAGGGTGGAGGCGAGGTAGAGGACCACGAGGGTGATGCCGTAGAGGACCGCCGTTACCACGCGCCAAGGCCCGCCGCCCCGGCTGACGAGGGCCACCAGCAGGGCGAGCCCCACCAGAGCCAGTCCCAGCCCTATACCGTGGCTGAGAGCGTTGGCGATCTCTTCTCGGATCTCCTGCCGGCGGGTGTTCAGGCGGGCGGCGGCGCGCTCCCGCCGGGTCAGCTCCTGGTCCAAGAGGCCTCCCTTCAGCGGGACAGTAAACCCCGCGCCGGAGCGCCGGTCAACCCTGGAATCGCGGTCCTCACTCGGCGCTACGAGCGGTAGTTCCCGAACTGGAGTTCCACGCCGAAGTCCTGCTGCTTCAGGTGGGCGATGACCTCCTGAAGCTCGTCGCGGGACGGCCCTGAAATCCGGACCTTCTCACCCTCGATGGCGGCCTGGGCCTTCTTGAACTTCGCCTCCTTGATGGACTTGACGATCCGGCGGCAGATCTCGATGTCGAGCCCCGAGACCAGCTTGATCTCCTGCCGGACGCGATCGCCTCCGGCCTTCTGGATGGGCTCCAGCTGGCAGTTCTTGGTGGGGACCTTCCGGCGCACCAGCTTGCCCAGGAGGATCTCCCACATGGCCTTGAGCTTCATGTCGTCCGGCGCCTCCAGAACCAGCAGGTGGTCGGCCTTGCGGAGCTCCAACAGGGTCTTGGCCCCCTTGAAATCGTAGCGCTGGCTGATCTCCTTGAGCGCCTGATTGACGGCGTTCTCGACCTCCATCAGGTCCACGCCGGTGGTCACGTCGAACGATTCGATTTTGGCCATGGGACTCGCCTCCCTCGCGATGGCTGCATTCTAACCAGGGCGAGGGGGCCTCGCAACGTTCCCCGCCCGATCGGCACCTCACCGCGCCGGACGCCCGCCACGAAGGCGTAGAATAAGAGCCAGGGTCCGGCCCCTCCCGGCGGGGCGCAGGCGATGGAGGCACGGCATGCGGGACGCGCTCAAGTGGCTGCTGGTAGTGGCCTTGCTGGTAGGGTTCGTGTGGGGAGGGATCTGGCTGAGGCGCCGATGGGTCGGCCCTCTCAAGAAGCCGCCGGAAAACCCCAGCACCCAGCTCCTCCTGAAGAGCGTGGGAGAGACCGACCGGGAGGTGATCCGCGCCCTCTACCTCGTGACCAACCTGGCCACCGGGAGGCAGGCCACGGGGGTACTGAGCCAGGAGGGACCCATCCTGACGGACGCCTCGGTCGTCGCGGGAACGAGGCCGGGCGACATTCGGGTGACCTCCTACCTGGGAGCGCCCGTCCCCATCCGGGGAATGCAGGTGGACCCCGCCATGGGCGTGGCCCAGCTCTATCTCCGCGAGAAGCTCAAGGGGGGAATGGACTTGAGCGGAACGGAGACGGTGAGCCCCGGTGAGGCCGTCTACGCCTGGGGGTTCCCGGAGGGCGTACAGCCGCCGGAGCCCCTGCTCTCGTCGGGAGTGGTGGCGGGACTGCGGGTGGTGACGAAGGGAGGAGGGCTGGACACTAGGCTGGTGCTGAGCGGCGCCTTCACCGCCGGCTACGGAGGAGGACCGCTCTTCAGAACCCGGGATTTCAAGCTGGTGGGGCTCGTGGTGACGCGGCCCCTACCTTTGGATCCCGTGGTCGCTCGCGCGGCTGCGGAGCTGGGGGCCAGGGCGGCGAAGGCCACTCCGGAAGAGGGGGCGGTGGACGAGGAGCTGCAGCGCGCCCTCGACCGGTTGGGCCGGGTCCAGGCGGGAGCGGTGATCGAAGCCGTGCCCCTCGCCGAATTGCGCCACTTGGGCGGTGATTGAGCGGGTTCCGCCTCCAGCCTCCACCCTCCACCAAAAAGAAGGCCGGGGCCCGAAGGCCCCGGCGATCCCCCCGTAATGACCTCGACTCGTTCAGCGTTTCTTGTTGGCGTCTCCCGTGGCCGCACCGTGAAGCTTCACTTCCACCTTCTCTTCGAGGTGGTCGTAGTACTCCTTCAGAACGGCGATGACCTCGGGCTTGGAGAACTCCTTCGGCACGGGCTTGCCCTCGCTCATGAGCTTGCGGAGGAGGGTACCGGAAAGCAGCAGCCTGGCGCCTCCCTTGTAGTTGCCCTGTTCGTCGATGACGGCTTTGCTCTCGTGCGGGCAGGTTTTCATGGAGGCCATGGTGCCACACTCGTAGCAGTAGAAGGTCCAGTCCATGCAGAGGGGCTTGAGCTGGAGGGCGTCGGGCGGGATCTCAAGGAAGATCTTCTGAGCGTCGAAGGGGCCGTAGTAGTCGCCCACGCCGGCGTGGTCGCGTCCCACGATGAGGTGCGAGCAGCCGTAGTTCTGCCGGAACACGGCGTGGAGCAACGCTTCGCGCGGTCCCGCGTACCGCATGTCGAGGGGATAGCCGGCCATGGCCACGCGCTCCTTGCGGAAGTACTTGTTGACCAGGGCGTCGATGGCTTTCACGCGGACGTCGGCCGGGATGTCGCCGGGCTTGAGCTTGCCCACGAGCTGGTGGATGTAGACGCCGTCGCAGACCTCGATGGCGATCCAGGCCAGGTAGGCGTGGGAATTGTGCATGGGATTGCGCAGCTGCAGAGCGGCCACCGTACTCCAGCCGCGCTCCTCGAACATCTTGCGAGCTTCGGCGGGACGCTGATAGAGGCCCTTGAACTGCTCGGGGAAGTAGGACTCGGAGAGCACCTTGACGGGGCCGGCCAGGTTCACGTCGGCCTGCTCCATGACCATCTTCACGCCGGGGTGCGCCATATCCGTGGTCTTGAAGACCTTCTGACACTCGTAGGCCTTATCGATGGTGTATTTCTCGGTCACCTTCATGGTGGCCATGAGCGTGTCCGTCTCCGTGTCCCAGAGAGCCACTTCCTCGTTGGCCTTGATGGAGTCGGCGAGCTCCTTGGTGGCCGACAGCGTGATCGGAATGGGCCAGAAGAGGCCGTTCTTGCTGGGCATCTTGTACTCGTCGCAGACGCCCTTCCAGTCGGCCTGGCCCATGAATCCATCGAGGGGCGTGAAGCCGCCGATACCCATCATGATCAGGTCGCCGGTCTCGCGGCTGGTGATGGGAACCCTCTTCAGGCCCTGGGCCTTCTTGATCTCGTCTTCCTTGGCCTTCCCTTCGAGCAGAAGGCACTTGAGTTCTTTACTGCCGTGTGGGGGTACCAGTTTGCTCATCGACAACCTCCTCGATAGTTGGCCTCGGCCGGTCCTTTGCGAACGATCGCCGCCACAGGCGGCATGATGCGGAGCCCCCCTCCGCCAGGGCCTGACGCGGCCCTCAGGGCCCTACAGCCGTTCTCCGTCTCCAATCATAGGGTTCCCGTCGTCGGGTAGTTACCCAACGCGGGCATGAAGGGGGCGAAATGTGTCAAATGGCACGCGTCACTTTCCCGCCTCTCTCTAACCGCTGATAAATTAGCTGTTACAGTGGCGGGCGAAATCACCGGCGATAGAGAGTAACGAATTGGTCCACTCCGGCGTGGCCAGGGCGTGCAGGTGGGTGTAGCTGGCCCATACGCGGCCCACCACCACGCCGTCACGACCGGGAAGGGCGCCCGTTCCCCGCTTGACGCAGCAAGCCGTGGGAGGGGGGGCTCCGGGCGCGAGGATCCTCGAATAGTGGAATTCATGACCTTTCAGGCGCGTCCCCGGGGCAAAGAACGGGTTGTCCCGGTCCACCTCCAGTTCGGCGTAACCGTGCCCCTGCGGCCTCGCCGTCACCTCCACCTCGAAGGGAAGCACCCCCGCCATCGGGTAGCGCCGGCCTTGCCAGCGGAGGGCCTGGGACAGGAACATGAGCCCTCCGCACTCCGCGTAGATGGGCAATCCCCTCTCGGCGGCCTGCCGAACGGAAGCGAGGAAGCCGGTGTTCTCGCCCAGGGCGGCGCCGTGCGTCTCAGGGAAGCCTCCACCGATGTAGAGGGCCTGGAGCCCCGGAGGAAGGGCCTGGTCGCGCAGGGCCGAGAGGGGGACCAACTGGGCGCCGCCCCGTTCGAGAGATTCGAGGTTCTCGGGGTAGTAGAAGGTGAAGGCTGAATCGTGAACGTAGCCGATCTTCACCGCGGCCGACCCGGCGGGATGGCGGCCGGAGGGGGCCGGAACGGGCAGGGGCGGGGCGGCCGCAGCGATGGCCGCGAGCCGGTCCAGGTCGAGGTGGCCTTCCAGGAGCCTCAGCAGGTTGCTCTCCAATTCGGCGATGCGGGGATGCTCGCTGGGGGTCACGAGTCCCAGGTGCCGCCCGGGGAGGACGGCCTCCCCCGGTGCTCGGGGCAGCAGGCCCAGGACGGAGACTCCGCAGGTCTCCTCGATGGCCTGGCGCAGGACCGCCTCGTGGCGTTTACCAGCCACCTGATTCAGCACGACGCCGGCGAGGCGGACGGCGGGGTCCATGGCCTGGCAGCCCAGCACGTAAGCCGCCGCGGTGCGCGTAACCTTGGTCGCGTTGACGACCAGGATCACGGGGGCTTGTATGGCCTTGGCCAGCTCCGCCGTGCTGTGCGTTCCGGCCGAATCGACCCCGTCGTAGAGCCCCCGGTTCCCCTCGATCACGTTGAGGCCTGCGCGGCTGGCGTGGCGGCAGAAGGAACCGGCGGCAACGTCGAATCCCATGAGGTAGCTGTCCAGATTTCGGGCCGGTCGGCCCGAGGCCCAGGAGAGCCAGGCCGCGTCGATGTAATCGGGCCCCTTCTTGAAGGCCGCCACCTCACGCCCGGCCCGCCGGAAGGAGAGGAGGAGACCGAGCGAGAGGAGGGTTTTGCCCGAGTCGCCCCCCAGTCCGGCCACCACCATGCGAGGCGCTCGATCCGCTGTCATGGGCGGCCGTCCGCTGACAGGAGACCATGGCGGCGCATCTTCCTCAATAGCGTGGAGCGGTGGATCCCCAGTTCCTTCGCCGCGCGGCTCCGGTTGTTGGAGTGGCTGGCGAGGGCGGCGCGGATGGCCTCCGCCTCCAGGCGCTGGAGGCCCTGGCCCTCCACCTCGGCCGGCTTGGCGGGGAGCCCCGCGCACTCCGCCACGTGCGGCGGCAGGCACTCGATTTGGATCTCCGACTCGTTGCAGAGAATGAAGGCCCTCTCGATGAGGTTCTCCAGCTCGCGGATGTTGCCGGGGTAGTCGTAGCGGAGCAGGGCGGAGAGGGCTTCGGGAGTCACGTCCAGGATGGGCTTGCCCGTGGCGTCGCGGAACCGCTGGATGAAGTGGCGAACCAGGAGCGGGATGTCCTCGGGGCGTTTGGAAAGGGGGGGCAGGGCGATCTGAAGGATGTTGAGGCGAAAGAAGAGATCCTCCCGGAAACTTCCCTCGCGAACCATGGCCTCCAGGTCCCTGTGGGTAGCCGTGATGACCCGCACGTCGGCCTTGAGGGTGAGGTTCGAGCCGAGGGGCTCGTAGCTCTTCTCCTGGAGAAAGCGCAGCAGCTTGACCTGGAGGCTCTTGGGCAGGTCGCCCACCTCGTCCAGGAACAGCGTGCCGCCCTCCGCCTGGGCGATGCGGCCCGCCTTGTCGCGCTTGGCGTCCGTGAAGGCGCCCCGTCGATAGCCGAAGAGCTCGGATTCCAGCAGGGTCTCAGGCAGGGCCGCGCAGTTGAGCGCCACGAATGGCCTGCGGCGCCTGGCCCCGTGGTTGTGGATGGCCTTGGCGACGAGCTCCTTGCCCGTTCCGCTCGCGCCGGTGATGAGGATGGTGCTGGTGCTCTCGGAGACCGCTGGCAGGATCTGGAAGATCCGGTTCATGGCGGGGTTCCGGCTGACGATGTCCTCGAATTGGTACTGACCATCCAGTTTGCGCTTGAGCGCCTCCACGTGGGAGATGTCTCTGAACACCTCGACCCCGCCCAAGAGCTGCCCCTCGCCGGTTTTGAGCGGCGCGGTGCTGAGGGCCACCAGCACGGTCTGTCCATCCTTGCGGTGGATGCGCACCCGGCTGTTCTGGGCCCTCTCCCCCGTGGCGATGCTCCGGCGCAGGGGGCAGACGGTCTTGCACAGGTTGGTCCGGAAGACGGAGTCGCAACGGTGCCCCAGGACCTCCTCCTCGCTAAACCCCGTGATCTGTTCGGCGGCCTTGTTGAAGGAGGTGACCAGTCCCGAGGGATCTACCGTGAAGATGCCCTGGTCCACCACGTCCAATACGAGAGGGAAGTAACGGGAATCCAGCCTTTTCTGGTCCATGTTCCGGTCCTCGGGACCCGGGGCCGCGCCGGCGGCCCCTTTCTGGCCCGTAGATGAAAGGCTAGGGCACCGGCGTCGCAGATTGCAACACTGTCGCACGCCTCTGCCGCAGAGTGCGTCGAATGGCGCTCCTTCCGCCGCATCTTCCCTCCCCGCCCGCCATGCGATTCGGCGGCTCGGCGCCTAAAGCGTTAGAGCCCCATTGGGCCCCGGCAGAGGAACGGGACGGATGGTCCGGCTAATGGCATCCGGAATGCACTGCTGCAGGCGGGTTCGGGGAAGCACCAAAACCACCGAATCGGCCCAAGAAGGAGAGCATCCATGGCGTTGAAAACGAGGTCGGAGCGCTACAAGGCCTTCTCCACCGGCCAGGTGGCCCGCTTCTGCTTCGTGACCCCGGAGACCATCTTGAACTGGATTCGGGCAAATCAGCTCAAGGCCCAGCGTACCGTCGGCGGCCAGTATAGGATCCGCCTCGAGGATCTGCGCACCTTCATGCTGGAGCGGGGCATGGAGACGGCCCTGCTGGACGAAGAGAAGGACGTACGGCCCTACTGCTGGGAGTTTCACTGTCGGGGAAGCCTGCAGGGCGAGGCGTGCGACACCTGCCTCATCCATCGCTCCGGCGCCCTGAACTGCTGGCAGCTCCACGGCTTGCTGCCCCTGACCGCGCGCCGCTTCCGCGACTGCGAGGAGTGCGACTACTACCAGCGCTTCGCCCAGGAAAGTTCGTCGGGCGAAGAGTGCGACGAAACGTGAGATCAGGCACCGCTTCATACCCGAGGGGAGGTTCCATGGCACAGGATCAGCCCGCAGCGATTGGACAACAGGCGGCAAAGACGGCGGCCCCGGCGACCGAGGCCGCCAGCAAGGCCAAGGCGCCGCCGCCGCTCTTGCCCCACCAAATCCTGGGAACGAGCTACTACGTGGAACGCCTCTACCCGGGCGATAAGGTCAAGCGCTTCCTGGAGATCATGGCCGCCGTCCTCCAGCACAGCAACTACGGGCAGCTCCTGGACACCTATTCGCGGGTGGGAGCCAAGTGCGCCAACTGCGCGGTGGCCTGCCAGATCTACGTCAAGACCCGCGACCCCAAGGACGTGCCCTGCTACCGCTCCAATCTGCTGCTGGAGATCTACCGGCGGCACTTCACCTTCCGCGGTGTGCTCCAGAGCAAGATCACGGGGAACGTCTACCTCACCGACGAGAAGATCACGGAGCTGGCCGAGTCGGTCTACCACTGCACCGCCTGCCGCCGCTGCTCCTTCGAGTGCCCCATGGGCATCGACCACGGCCTGGTCACCCACCTGGCCCGCTACATCCTGAGCGAGATGGACATCGCCCCCAAGGCTCTGGTGGTGGCGACGCGCGAGCAGCTCGAGGGGAAGACCGGCAACACCTCGGCCATTCCCGTGCCGGCCCTTCTGGACACCCTGGAGTTTCTTCAAGACGACATCAAGGACGAAAAGGGCGTGGAGGTGAGCTTCCCGGTGGATCAGGAGGGACGCGAGTTCGTGTTCTTCCCCGCCGTGAGCGACTACCTCCTGGAGGCGGAGACGCTCAAGGGAATCGCCGTCACCTTCCACGCCGCCGGCGAGACCGACCGCTGGACCATCGGTACGGGCTACTACGACGGCATCAACTACGGCCTCTTCTACAACGACTGGTGCGCCGAGCGCATCATCCAAAAGGAGATCGCGGAAACCAAGCGGCTGAAGGGGCAGAAGATCCTCATCGGAGAGTGCGGCCACGCCTCCCGGAGCGCCAAGCTCTTCGTGCCCTCCTTCGGGGGCGGCAAGAACGCCCTGCCCGTCGTGAACATCATGGAGGTCACCCTGGACATGCTCCGGCGGGGAAAACTCAAACTCAACCCCGACGTCATCACGGAGCGGGTGACCTATCACGACCCCTGCAACATCGCCCGCACCGGGTGGATCATCGACCAGCCGAGGGAGATCCTCCGCTCCTTCTGCAAGAACTACGTGGACATGGAGCCCAAGGGGGCCAAGAACTATTGCTGCGGCGGGGGCGGCGGTACGGTTTCCGTGGACGAGATCCGCTCCTACCGCACCAAGACCACCGGGTTCATGAAGGCGGAGCAGATCCGCGCCACGCAAGCGCACTACGTGGTGGCCCCCTGCGCCAACTGCAAGAAGCAGCTCAGGGAGGTCTGCGAGGACAACGGACTGGACGGGGTCGAGGTGGTGGGCCTCCACGACCTCATCTACAAGGCCATCGTGCTGTAATTCTTCTGGGGGGACCGGCTCATGGAAAATGTGACTCACTTCGTCAGGGGGCCGCTGCTCGTCTTCGCCTTCATGGTCCTCTTTCTAGGACTCCTCCGACAGCTCGTCATCACCGTCGTGGAGATCTGGAGGGCCTATGAGAAGGCCGGAGACCAGCGGGTGCCCGTCAGCTTTCTCTTCAAGCGCAGCCTCGGGTGGATCTTCCCTGTGAACGCGATGCGCGGGACCCGAACCTTCTACACCTTCGCCTCGCTCCTTTTCCACGCGGGCATGCTGCTCGTGCCGCTCTTCCTGGCAGGGCACGTGGAGCTGGTCCGGAAAGGCCTCGGCCTCTCCTGGCCCACGCTCCCTCCGGGCGTCGCCGACGGTTTGACGCTAGCCGCCCTGCTGGGACTGGCCGCTCTGGCCTTCCTCCGCCTGGCCGACCGCGCCTCCCGGACGCTCGGAACCTTCCAGGACTGGTTTCTGCTTGTCCTTTGCTTTACCGCCTTTCTCTCGGGCTACTTCGTGGCCCACCCCGCCGCCAATCCGCTTCCCTTCACGCTCGTCTACCTCGTCCACCTGCTCAGCGCCGAACTGATTCTCCTCCTGCTCCCCTTCACCAAGCTGGCCCACGCGGCCCTCTTTCCCTTCACGAGAATCTCCTGGGAGCTGGGGTGGCACTTCGTCCCGGGCTCCGGCGAGCGTGTCCGCGAGGCCCTCGGAAAGGCAGGTGAGCCCGTATGATCCAGAATCCCACCATCCTGACGGACGTCACGAAGTGCATCGGCTGCGAACAGTGCGTGGCCGCGTGCAAGAAGATCAACCACCTGCCGGCGGAGGGACCGCCTCCCCGTCCGGGCTCCACCCCCGACGGCCTCTCGGCCGACCGCTGGACGACGGTCATCCGGAAACCTCACAACCACTTCGTGCGGAAGCAGTGCCGCCATTGCGAAGAGCCGGCCTGCGTCTCCGTTTGTCCCGTCGGCGCCTTGCAGAAGACGCCCGAGGGGCCGGTCATCTACGACAAGAGCATCTGCATGGGCTGCCGCTACTGCATGCTGGGATGCCCCTTCGGTATCCCCCACTACGAGTGGACCTCGGCGGCTCCCTCGGTGCGCAAGTGCATCATGTGCTACCCCAGCCTCAAGTCGGGAGCGATTCAGGAACCGGCTTGCGTCACGGCCTGCCCCACGAAAGCCACCATCTTCGGAACCCGCGAGGCGATGCTGGCGGAGGCGCACAAGCGCTTGGCCGCCGAGCCCAAGAAGTACATCCAGCGCATCTGGGGCGAGAAGATCGTGGGCGGCACGTCGGTCCTCTACATCGCCGATATCTCCCTGGATTTCCTGGGCTGGAACGACAGCAAGGAGCTGACGGATAAACCCCTGCCGACGCTAACCTGGGCTGCGCTGAAGCCGGTACCCTTCGAGTTCATAGGGATGGGGGCGGTGATGGGCTCGATCTACTGGATCATAGAGCGGCGCAAAAAAATGATGGCGGAGGAGGTTGCGAAAGCAAAAAAGGGGGAGGTGCCCAATGGAAAATAGGCGCCTATTCATTTTTAAGGGCTTTCTGTGGATTCTCGCGGGTTTGGCCGTAGCCATCGCTCTGCTACGCTTCGCACTTGGCCTCGGAGCTTCGACGGCGCTCTCCGATACGACCCCGTGGGGCTTATGGATCGGTTTCGGCGACTACACCCTGATGGCCGTGTCAGCCGGCGGTTTTGTCCTCGCCGCCATGGTGCACATCTTCCACGGGGAGCGCCTGAAAGCCGCGGCGCGACCAGCGATCCTGATGGCGTTTCTCGGCTACGCTGGTGTAGTGGCCGCCGTCATTTTCGATCTCGGGCTGCCGTGGAACGTCTGGCACCCGGTAGTCTTCTGGAACATTCACTCACCGCTCTTCGAGGTCTCATGGTGCATCATGTTGTACCTGACGGTGCTGACTCTCGAACTCCTGCCCGTCATTCTAGAGCGCACACGCTTCCGCAGGACGTACGGGTTCCTCAAGAAGCTTAGCCTCCCGATCATCATCCTCGGAATCATGCTCTCGACGTTGCACCAGTCCTCGGTCGGTTCGATGCTACTCATCATGCCGTTTAGGATTTACCCCCTCTGGTACAGCCACTTGATCCCCGAGTTGTTCTTCGTCTCAGCCATCTGCCTTGGGATCATGAGCGTGATGTTTGTGTCGTTTGTGGTTCCTTGGTTATACAAGAAGAATCCGAACCTCGACATGATCTCGGCGCTCGCCGGCATCGTGGTTTGGATCCTCGCGTTTTACGGCATCTTCAGGATGACCGACCTGGCTTTCGAGAACAAGCTCGGCCTAATCTTCAGCGGCAGTTGGGAGAGCAACCTCTTCATCGTTGAGATGCTACTTTCAACGGTTATCCCCATAATCGTGTTCGCCGTGCCTGCGTTTCGGCGCTCACCGTCCGGGTTGCTGCTCGGCTTGGCCACCGGGATCATCGGTTTTACCCTGAACCGGATCGACACCAGCGGTCTTGTCCAGGTCTGGGCGACGCGTTGGTTGTACATCCCGGCGTGGGGCGAGATCGCCATCAACGTAGGCTACGTGGCCGCGCTCGCCCTCGTTTTCCTCTTCATCGAGGAACACTTCCCGGTGGACCCGCAGGGACTCGAAGCCATCGAGCGGGAGCGGGCTTTGGCCGAGAAGTCCACACCGCGCTTTGCCCCCTTCACGCAGGTCTGGCTGGGAGAGGGCTGGCGCAAGTCCCTGCGGGTCTACTCCATGCTCTTCGTGCTGGCCATGGCCGTGGGGCTCACGCTCGCCCCCAAGAGTCAGCCCGCCATACAGGACCCGGTTCAACGCGGGCGGGGCGAGCAGGTACTGAGGTTAGGACCCGGTCCACGCTATGTCTATTTCGATCACGTGAAGCACCAGGAGGAAATGGGAGGGCAGAAGTCCTGCGGTCTGTGCCACCACCTCCACAAGCCGGGGGACGTGGGGACGCCCTGCAGCGACTGTCACCGGCAGCTTTACACCCCCAGCGATGTCTTTAACCACAACCTTCACGTGGCTAGAAATGGGGGGGATGCCTCGTGCGTCAAGTGCCACGGCCAAGGAAGCCCGCTCTCCTTGACGGTGATCAAGCGCTGCTCGGACTGCCACCAGAAAGACATGATGGCGCCCTACAGGACGTTGAAGGTGTTCCACTGGCCCCCTTCAGCCATAACCAACGCGGCCTACAAGAAGAACCACAGCCTATTCGACCACAACTACCACGTTGAAAACCTCGGCGGAGAAAGCGCCTGTGTCAGGTGCCACGGTCCCGGCACCCCCAGCGCAAGGGTGGTGGTCACCTGTTCCGATTGCCATCTGCGCCACACCGTCGCGGTGGCCCCCGTGGTGACCAAGTTCGATTCGCCTGTGGCCGTGAGTTATAAGGAGGCCATGCACAAAATGTGCATCCCATGTCACGTGCGGGAGGCCGCCAATCCGATGACGGAGAATCCCAATCTAGGCCGTTGCGGGACCTGCCACAATTCAGGGACGGAATCGGAACAGGAGTACATGGCTGCCCTGCCTAAAGGAGCGGAGGAGGCCGCCCGGCCATGATCCCCGCGGACGCCGCCAGTAGGGGGCCGCTGCGGGTTCTCGTGGTGGACGACGAGGAGGACATCGTGGAGTATCTCTCGGCGGTGCTCGAGGACAACGGCTTCAGCGCCATCGGTGCCAGCGACGCCGATGCCGCCCTCGAGGCCACCGAGAGGGAGACCCCCGATCTCATCCTGCTGGATATCATGATGCCCGGCCATTCCGGGCTCTCCCTTTACAAGGAACTGCGCCGGCGGGAGGCGACCGCCAAGGTGCCCGTGCTGATCATCAGCGGATACTCGAAGGAGGAGGACTTTCAGAGGACCGCCCTCCGGCAGCTCTCGCTCGAACACGTCCCGCTGCCGGATGGATACCTTGAGAAGCCCATTTCCGTCCGCAACCTGCTCGCTCGCATGACCGCGCTCTTTGAGCGGAGCTGAGGAGTTCACCGTGGGTGAGATCCAGGACCTGCTTCACGACCACCTCTTCGAACAGGCCCCCATCATGGTGGCCGTCCTCAGTGCCGACTTCGAGATCGTGGAGGCCAACGGCCGTTTCAAAGAGGTCTTCGGGCCTTGGAACGGGAAGCGCTGCTACGAGCTCCTGAAGCAGCGGGACGCTCCCTGCGAGCGGTGCATGGCGGCCTGGACCTTTGAGGATGGCAAAGTCAGGGTCTGCGACGACCGCCTGCACATGGGAGGTCCCCTGACCTCTCACTTCGTGGTGCGTGTCGCTCCCCTCGGCTCGGAGCCCAGGTCGAGGCCTCCGTACCTCGTCTGGATCGGGTCCAACGTGAACGAGGCCAGCAGCCTTCAGCACGAGAACGAGCTGCTGTTCGAGAGGGCGCCCTCTTACATCACCGTGCTGGACCGCGACCTCGAGATCGTAAGGGCGAACCGCAAGATGCGGGAGACCTTCGGTCATGCCTGGGGCAGCCGATGCTACCAGGTGTATAAGCGGCGCGACCGGCCCTGCAGAGAATGCCCGGCGCTCATGGTGTTCGAGGACGGGCAGGACCACACCTCCACCCAGGTGGGGATGTCGGCGTCGGGGGAGGAGATGCACTACGTCGTGACCGCCTCTCCGCTCTCGCGCGAGGCGGGCGATCCCAACGGCAGGGTCAACTTTGTGATCGAGATGGCCACCGACATCACCCACCTGCACAACCTGGAGAAGGAGAAGCTGGAGGCGGAGCGGATGGCGGCCGTGGGCCAGACCGTGGCGGGACTCGCCCACGGCATCAAGAACGTCCTCATGGGGCTCGAGGGCGGGATCTACGTCATGCAGTCGGGCCTCAGCAAGAACGAGACGGCGAGAGTGCAACGCGGCATGGAGATGCTGAGCAGGAACGTGGAGAAGATATCCGCCCTGGTGAAGAACCTATTGGGGTTTTCGAAGGGGCGCGTGCCCTCCGTCGCCCTCGTCGATCCAAACGCCGTAGCCCGCGAGGTCCTGGATCTCTTCCGGGAAACGGCGGGCAAGTTGGGCATCCGGCTCGCCGGCGACCTCCAGCCGGACATCGCCCGAGCCCCGCTGGATGCGGAAGGCATCCACACCTGCCTGTCCAACCTTGTCTCCAACGCCATCGACGCCTGCCAGACGAGCGAGAAGCCGGGTTGCCAGGTGCGGCTCAAGACCTCGGAGGAGGATGGCGTCCTCGTCTTCGAAGTCTCCGACGACGGCTGCGGCATGGACTACGAGGTTAAGAAGAAGATCTTCACCACCTTCTTCACCACCAAGGGCGCGGGGGGCACGGGCCTGGGGCTCCTTCTGACGCGCAAGATCGTGCAGGAACACGGGGGCAGAATCCTGGTAGAATCCAAAGAAGGGCAAGGCACTTCGTTTCGGATCCTGTTGCCGCGGGAGAGGCTGCCGAAGCCCACCAGCCCCGGCGACGACAACGGTGGAAGTGCGCCGGGGCCAAGCTGAACCGCTGTACGGAGGAGGGATTCCATGGAGAGATCTCAGGGCAAGAGGGTGCTGGTGGTGGACGACGAGGAAGACGTGGTGTTCTTCCTGAGCACGGCGCTCCAGGACGCCGGTTTCCAGGTGGAGACGGCCTTGAGCGTGGATGAGGCCCTGGAGAAGATTAGGGCGAACCCCCCCGACTGCATCTCGCTGGACATGGTGATGCCGGGCAAATCGGGCGTTGTCCTCTTTCACGAGCTCCATAAGAATCCCCTTTGGAGCAAGATTCCCGTCCTGTTCCTGACGGGGCACGCGCGGGAGGAGAAGGTGCGAAGGGATCTGGACGCCGCGGCCTCTCTCGCCGAGAGCACCATGTCGGGTCCCACCACCTACCTGGACAAGCCGGTCACGGCCGCCAAGTTCGTGAAGGCCGTCGCCGCCACGTTGCGCGTCGATTTGCCCGAGGCCGGCTCCACGCCGCCGAACTCGGAGAGGGACGAGCTGCAAGAGCTCATCAAGAGCGCGGATCCGGAAGCCCTCAGGGAGGCGCTCCGCGTTCTGAAATCCAGGCCTCGCCAGGGATAGGCGCTGGCGCCGGGCCGGCGAACGGCTCAGCGCCCGCTCCAGTCGGTCCGGGCGATGGTTGTGGAGGACGCCGTGAGAACTGAGGGAAGGGGTAGACACGGCACACCGACAGGTGGCCTCCCTCGGCCGTCGGACGTGAAGACCATCCTCCCAAATTCCGCGATGGACACGCGGGTGCCTTCGGCTACGGCTCCGGTTCACGGGGGAAAGGCGTTGTCTCCTGGGCGGGGAGGGCCATGGCCTTGCCGCCCCGAACCGCGAGCTAAGCCCGACGGTTCGGGAGATTGCCCTGCGGGGCCCCGCTCCACGGGCCAAGCCCGTGGAGCCTCACCCCACCCTCGG
>JBMFSH010000007.1:0-108804 GCA_049967655.1 Acidobacteriota bacterium | reverse complement strand
CCTGGACAAGGTCATGGCTCAAGGCTTCGACGGGGTGTACTTGGACACGGTGGATACTTACGAGTATTGGCAGCAGCATCCAGGGGCAACGGGGAGAAGAAGAATCGAGGATGGCCGCAGAGCTTTTCCGACCGGCGCAGCCGCTGTTCTCCGTGCGACGCATCGGCCACAAGAGGAGAAATTGACCAGCACAAGGAGGACAGCGTAATTATATGGGATTAAATGAATTCTGGCGGAGAGAGAGGGATTTGAACCCCCGTTACCGTTACCGGTAAACCTGATTTCGAGTCAGGCGCCTTCGACCACTCGGCCATCTCTCCGGGTCTTGTATGCTACTCGCCCCCGGGATCGTTCCGCAAGGGGGCGGCGTTCCCCCGCCCAATGAAGAAGGGGGGCACCCAAAGGCACCCCCCTTTTGAGGATGAGCGGATCGTCCGGTTATTGTGCGGTGACCCTCACGTCATCGAGGTACTCGTCGTTGCCGTAACCGCTGATGCCCAGGAAGGCCAGGTAGACCGTCTGGCCCTTGTAGGCGCTGAGGTCCAGCGTGGACTGAGCCCAGCCGGTGGTGCCGTTGTAGCGCGAGATGGGCGAGCCAACGTTGGTCCAGCTGGTTCCATTGGTGGACACCTGCACCTGGATCTGGTCGTTGTAGCTGGAGTACTGGGTGTCGTGATACATCCAGAAGGTGAGGGTCACCGTCGAGTAGGTGCTAGCCACAGCGAAGCCGGAGGCCCTGTAAAGGCGGGTCTTGCTGCCGCTGGCGGAGGTCCAGGAGTTGAAGTCGGCCATCTTGGAGCCGCTGTGTGGTGAGGCGCTGGGGTAGGTGCCGGAGCTCACCATGGTCCAGGCGCCCTGGGTACCGGAGACCTGGGCCGTGGACCAGCCACCATTCTCAAAACCATCGCTGAAAAGTGTCGTGGGGCCGGCCGATTTCGTGGCCGTGAAATTGACTCCCGCGATGTTGGCACCGTTCACCGTTTCGGAGGCGCCGGCTGGCGTAAAGGTGTAGCCGGAGAGGCTCGGCGTCACGGTGTAAGTGCCGTTCACCAATCCGCTGAGGGTGTAGGCGCCTGAGCTGTTGGTGGTGGTCGAGGCGGAACCGGCCACAACCTTGACGCCCGAAAGGCCGGAGCCGCTCAGGGTGACGGTGCCCGAGATGCTGTAGGTGGGGGGAGGCGTACCGGTCTGAGCCACCACGGCCACGTCATCGATGTATTCGTCGTTGCCGTAACCGCTGATACCGAGGAAGCCCACCTGGAGGTTCGCTGCCCCGTTATAGGTCGTCCCCAGGTTGATGGTGACCTGAGCCCAGCCCGTCGATCCGTTGTAACGGGAGACCGCCGAGCCGACGTTCGTCCACGTGCTGCCGTTCGTGGAGACCTGGGCCTGCACCTGGTCGTTGTAGCTGGAGTACTGGGTGTCGTGGTACATCCAGAAGGTCAACGTCATGGAGGTGGTGTTCGAAGGCACGGCAAAACCCGTGGTGCGATAGAACCTGGCTTCATCGCCCGCATTAGCCGAGTAAGAATCGAAATCAGCCATGTAGGAGCCGCCGTGCGGCGATGCGCTCGGGTAGGTACCCGAAGAGACCTGGGACCAGGAGGCCGTCGAACCAGAGACCGCGGCCACGCCCCAACCGGTCGTGCTCTCGAAACCGTCGCTCAGCAGCGTGACCGTCCCGCCGGAGCTCGCCGTGGCCGTGAAATTGACTCCCGCGATGTTGGCACCGTTCACCGTTTCGGAGGCGCTGGCGGGAGAGAAGGTGTAGCCGGACTTGCTCGGCGTCACCGTGTAGGTCCCGTTGGCTAGGCCGCTGATGGTGTAAGCCCCCGTCGAGCTGGTTGTGGCCGAGGCGGAACCCGCGGTCACGGTCACGCCCGAGAGGCCCGCGCCGCTCAGCGTGATCGTTCCCGAGATGGTGTAGGTGGAGGGTGGATTGGCGGTGGCCGTGAAATTGACGCCCGTGATGCTGGCACCGTTCACCGTTTCGGAGGCGCTGGCGGGCGTAAAGGTGTAGCCGGACTTGCTCGGCGTCACCGTGTAGGTCCCATTGGCAAGCCCCGCGAAGCTGTAGGTCCCGCCGCTGGCCGTGGTCGTCGTGGCGCTGGCCGCTCCGCTGAGGGTCATGGTCACCCCGGAGGTCACCGCGCCGCTCACCGTCCCCGAGATGCCGTAGGTCGCG
Source organism: Acidobacteriota bacterium (assembly GCA_049967655.1). Classification (GTDB taxonomy): domain Bacteria; phylum Acidobacteriota; class UBA4820; order UBA4820; family DSQY01; genus DTPS01. Next base: position 106,619 of record JBMFSH010000007.1, on the reverse strand, counting down.
GTGGTCCCGTTCCAGTTGTTCACCAGGGCGTTCACGTCCACCGTGCCCAGGCCCGTGACCTCGTCCCATCCGGTGGCGGCGGTGAAGCCCGTCAGGCCCGGAACGTTGTTGTTGCCCGAGGTGATGTCGTGGAAAACGGCCGGTCCCGTCCTGTTGTATTGGGCCGTGCCGAGCTGGTAGAGCTTGGTGTTCGCGTTGCCCTGCCGGCCGTACTTCTGGACCACAAGGGCCATGAGGCCGGCGAAAGAGGGCGAGGCCGCCGAGGTGCCGCCCGTGGTAGCCATGGCGCCCTGGGTGTAGACCAGCATGCCGTAGTTCCCGAAGAACATGTCGGAGCCATCCAGGCAGACGTCGGGCAAGTACCGATGGCTGGCGCTGGGCACCCCGGGCGCCGACTGCCAGGAGGGCTTGGCGTAGATGGTGGAGGCACCGCTGCTCGTGGACCAAAGGCCCGAGCCGCCGCTCACCGTGCCGCTCTCGTTCCAGGGCGTCTCGGGGATGTAACTCACGGCGGCGCCGGAGGCATTCCAATAGCTGCTGGAGTTGCTCAGTTCCGTGGCGCCCACGGCGATGTCATAGGGGGTGGAGGCGAGGCCGTTCACCCCGGACTGCCCGGAGCCGCTGGTGGCGCTGCCCGAGGCGCAGCCGGCGGGGCCGCTATCGCCCGTGGAGACGCAGGCGGTGATGCCCTGCGAGGCCGCCTGGGACCAGAGGTTGTTGTAAAAGGTGTTTTCGGCCGACCCCATGGCCGACTCGCAGGAGCCGAAGCTCGTGCTCATCACGTCCGCAAGGTTATTGTTCACGATATACTGGGCCGAGAGGTCGACACCGTCCGTGCTCGAGGTCGAGGCGGAGGCCACGAATTTGACCGTGGCCCCCGGAGCCACTCCGCCGGACCATTCGGCGTCCAAATCGGCCTCGCCGTCCTCGCCCGCGCCCAGGTCGCCGGGGTTGGTGCCGTTGACGATGATCGTGGGAGTATTCACCGGCAGGCCCAGGATGCTGCGGAAGGTGGACCAGTTGGTGGTGCCGGGGTTGGTGCGCCCCACGATGCCGATGGTCACGCCCGTGCCCGTGCCGTTGGCGGAGTAGGAGGCCTTCGCGTCATAGATGGTGGCCCAGTCTATGGGGCTGGCGTAGACCCCGGCAGTGCCGTTCGCGGTACCGCTCCACTGGGGCGCGATTTTCCCGTACTTGGCGTAAACGGCGGCGGCGTCCTGGGGAGACAGTTTCTGGAAGCCCACGTTCATGGCCTGGCGCGGGAAGTCGTCCAGCGAGACGATACCGGCCACCACCCCCGACAGGGCCTTCGGGATCGAGGGATCGGTGGCGTTGGCGTGGTGCATCACCCCCGCCACGTAGTACCGGTGAATCTCCGTGTGGAAGGCGCTCTCCACCTCGGCAACGTTGCCGCTGAAGTTGATCCACAGCCGGCCCTTGGCCACTTCGTCGATGGTGAATCCCTGTGATTTCAGCCAGTTCGTGATGGTGGCCAACTCTTCTCTGCTCGGCCCGAAGCGCCTGCCGAATTCCTCAGGGCTCAGCCAATGATGAAAGCGCGGCGAGGTCGGGTCCTGTTGCTCGGCGAGCAGGCGGTCCAGGGCCGCCTGCCGGCTGGGGCTCATCTTCAACGTGAGAATAATCCTGTTCATGGGCCGCGCCGGGTCGGCGAAGCCATAGTCCGCCTGGGGTTGGGCGAGGGGGTTCACGTTGCCCCTGAGGACGATCGTGTCGTTGTTGTTGATGGGGCCTATGGTGCCGCAGGAAGCGGGGCCGGCTCCTTGAGCAAAGAGCCCAGGAACGAGCACGAGAGTCAGCACCAACCCGAGTGCGAGCGGAAAGAGTCTTCGCCTTTGCATCACACCAACCTCCAGTCTCTCTTGGGTATTGCGGAGCAACACCCGGTACACCATTTGCGCCAATGGGACAAGACACTCGATGGATAAGTGGGGATTGCCGGCCCCGAGGCCTGCCAGCACGGCGGCCCCGTCAGGGCTTCTTGAAGATTCGCCTTCGGAGAAGCGTGCTCCGGCCCTGAATCCACGGAGCGGCGGGCTGGGCGAGCCGCTCCCAGGAGCGCACTTGGAGCAGAAGGGGTGCAAGGGGAGATGAGATCAGCTGGAGTGGGGGACGATCCTTGTCCTGCGAGGAATCGTCATCCTCGTCGGGAGCCATCTGCCCGTTATCGGCATGCGACAGGGAGAGCGCCTCGATGGGGTCCCGCTGCTCCTGCGCCTGTAGACGGCTGGGATCAGTCTCCGACCGGGAGGAGGGTGAGGGCCACGAGGATTGAGAGGCGTAGGATCCCAGGCCCAAAGCACAGAAGGCGCAGCTGATCGAAACCAGAAATACGAGCTTGGCTACCCGCTTGGCCACCACGAGGTGCCCCTCCCTCTGCTCCCTGGCCCATAGTCAGCAAGAAGGGTACCATCCGAGGCGGATCGCCAAATAGCTAGCCTTATCAATGGGTTGCGCGATTCCCGCAGGGGACCTTCGGCGTGTACTCAGTTAGCAGGGCGGCTAACCAGCGAGAGGGCAAGCGCACTTATTCAACGAAATATCAAAGAGTTAGGTGGAGAATACCCCGTTCCATGCATTCCGTATACTCCGGTCACGGCCTTGGTCGGAGCTGTCTCATTTCCAGTTGGGCACCAGGCCGTCTGCCCTCGGTGCCGGTCAGGCCTAGGGCACGGTGGCCGCCTGCGAGGCCGGCCCGCTAGAAGACGCAGCGCCACTAGTCAGGGCACCGGGGTGGAGCCCCCCACGGTAATGGTTTTCTGGCAGGAAGCGGATTGGCTTCCAGCCGTGACCGTAACCACCGCCGTAAAGGTTCCGTTAGCAGAATAGGTGTGGCTGGGGTTTTGGGAGGTGTCCACGGGGCTGCCGTCGCCGAAGCTCCAGGTGTAGGCGTAGGCTCCGGACCCTCCCGTGGCCGCCGCCGAGAAGGTCACTACCAGGGGAGCGGCGCCCCCGGAGGGGCTGGCAGCGCAGGTCACGCCGAGGGGAGGAGTAGCGGTCACCGTCAAGGGGGCCGCCTCCACCACTCCACCCAGGGCGTCCGTCACGGTGAGCTGCGCGGTGAAGGAGCCCGGCGTCAAATAGGTATGGGAGGGACTGAGCTCCGAGGAATGAGGCGTGGAATCGCCGAATTTCCAGTCGTAGCTATAGGGGGGATAGCCTCCCGAAACCGCGCCCGCAAAAGAGACCGAAAGGGGCGCCACGCCGCTCAGCGGGCTGCCCACCGCCGAGGCGTTGAGGTCATAGTCCAGGTAAGCCACATCGTTAGCGCGGGATTGACCCTCCACCTGCACGACCGCCCTCAGCTTGTTCGCTCCCTGGGACTTGGCGAGAAGGGCGGTAGCGGCGGGGACCTGGATGTCCACGGCGTTCGTGCCCGGCTGGAGCACCGTGTCCACCTTCATCTTCGCCTTTACCCTGCCCCGCATGGTGATGAATTTCAGAACGATTTTGGCCTGCCTCGCCTTGCCCTTGTGATTCACCACCACAAAAGCCAGGGTAGCGTCCGATGTGGTGTACAGGAGGGCGGGCCTCGAGACGAAGGTGATGGACCACTTGCTGGCCTCCGGAGCCTTGCCTGTCGCCGCCAGGGTGACCTCCGTTTCCGCGGTGGCCCGTCCGATCCGCGCGGTGAGCAGGACATCCTCACCGATGGAAAAGGCGGCCAACTTAGCTGGAGCGATCCAGGCCGTAACCGGATTAACCCCAGGCTGGAGGCGCACCTGCTCCTTCCAAACCGGCTCCGAGATCAGGCCGTCTTCGGAGCTCACCGAGAGGGTCAGCCCCTTGGAACAGTCAGCCGGGGAGGTAACCAGCAGGGTGATGGGGTTGGCAACCTGCACGCTGAGATACTCCGGCTGCTGAAGGCCCAGGGACAGCGGCGCGGCTGGACCCTTGGCCCACGCGCCGATCCCGGCCAAGCTGGCCAACGCCAGGATGGCGAACAATCGCTTGGACATGACGCCTCCTTTCGTGCCGAGTCTCGCGGGGAGTCTTGTTTCCCGCGGTCCTCCGTGCGCTGTCTTTCGCATGGTTCAATGGTAATCCCTTTTCAGGGACAGCACACTTGCACGCGTGCGGCCATGATAAGGCAGCAGCAGATCCCTATTCGGGAGCCTCCCCCCACACCTCCGCCTCGAACCACTCCATGCGGGTGCCCGGCTCTTTCCACGCACCGCGTGGGAGTCCGGCCTTGAGGCAGGTCTGCTCCAGGAAGGTCTGCTTGTCCCAGCCCCACTCCACGGGAACCTGGGGAAGCAGAAGCCCCCTTCGCCCCCCCCGGCTCACGATGAGACCGTGGCGGCCGACTTCGATGGCCTCCACGGCGCGCACGGGTTCGGGCAGCGTGAGCGCGGATATTTCGATGCTCAGCGCCTGCAGCTCCGACAAAGAGACGGATGGGAACCGGGGATCTTCAGTGGCGGCGCTCACCGCCATGCGGGCCACGGTTTCATCCAGGGGGCCGGAGGGAAGGATCGTTCCGATGCACCCGCGAAGGGCTCCGTCCCGGCGCTTGAGGGTGACGAAGGCGCCTCGAGGTTCGGGCGCTATGGAGGGGCAGTCCACCCCCACCACCAGCCTTCGGCCCTCCGACAGGTACACGCCGATAGCCTTACGGGCCAAGGCCAGCAGGTCCCTCCGAACGGACGGCGACAGGGGGGAGACCACGTCAGTTCAGACGGCGAAGAGTTCGCCGAACTCGGGGACGCTCCGCTTCAGTTCGCCATAGACGCCCTGGTAGAGGGTGTAGACCGCGCTGGGGCAGCCATGGCAGGCTCCCACCAGCCGGACCGTCAGGTTGGGCTCTTGGATTTCCACGATTTCGATGTCGCCGCCGTCCATTTGCAGGGCGGGACGGATCCTGGCGATCACTTCGCGGACACGCGCATCAAAACCTTCGGGCATGCAAACCTCCTTCACACCGTACCCCAAGACTGTAGGGCGGGGGGCACCCTAGATCATCTCAGACCAGCGATCCCGATCAAGGGTTGGGTTATTTCATCCAGTGGAAGACGGTGGCCTCACCCCGCGAGATCTCCCGCCTGTATTCGGCCATGGGAAGCGGCAGGCCCACTCTGTGCTCCACAAAGGCCGGACCCGCGTTGTAGGCCGCCAAAGCCGCCTCCTGAGACCCCAGTCTCTCTTGCAGTTGGGCTAGATAGGCAAACCCGAGCTCGATGTTGAGGCTCGGATTCTTTAGCTCTTCGTCGGTGGGAGGCGTTTTGTGGAGCGCTTTGGCCACGGCATCTGCGGTGGAAGGGAGGATCTGGGTCAACCCCACGGCCCCCTGGCTGGAGAGGGCATCGAGCCGGAAGGAGCTCTCCATCTGAATGAGACTCATGACGAGCATGGGGGAGTACTGGTAGGTGACCACCACCCGCACGATCGCGGCGGAGGCCTCGTCAAAGTTGGTCTGAGACCATTGCTGTCCGTTGTAGCGGAGTGCCTCGTTGAGCAGGCGCCGCACCTCGTTCTCGAGCGGCCGCAACCCGTCCCTGGCCTCGACCACCGCGACGGGGCTGGTAGAGGAGAGGGGCTTGCTCCACACGTTGACCAGGAGAGTGCACGCTCCCAGCGTTGCTACCACCAGAAAGTTGTGGATTTTCAATCGACTAGAACCTCCGTGCGGGTGGCTCACTCCCCCCGCGTCGGTGGCAGACTAACCCATCCCGGGGGAAGAGTCAACCCGCTGATTTCTCGAGGCCTACTTAGGCTTGGCGGCGGAGGATGCCATCCCCGCTCGACCGGGCAAGGCTCTTCGCTGCGAATGCCCCCCAAAGGACACGATTCAAGTTTTTTCCTGCTGAGGTGCGAACCACACGCCTGTGGGCTTCCCGGAAGGAGGGAAGGCCTCCCTCGCGGGGAACGAACGACGTTGCCCTCGTCTCTGAGCGGCCCCCATTTCGGGAGTGGCGAGCGGCGCCCTCCATCAGGCGGCTGCCCGCCCCATCCAACACCCCTCTACATCGTCACCCGGAAGGGCGTGTACAGGGAGAAGGGTTCGGACACCAGGGGCCGCACCTGCTCATATTCTTGATAGAGCTGCCAGAGTTCGGGCGGCACCTCACTGCGCTCGCGGGCGCGGACCAGCGAATCCGTCTTCTCCTCGAGGAAAGCCTGAAGGATCGTCTTCGGTTTCGGGTACATGACGATATGGACGGGCTCCTTCGGGGGTATGCCCGCCTTTTCCTTGGCCAGCGCGATGGCCGCCTCGATGCCGCCGAGTTTGTCCACCAACCCGAGCTTGAGGGCATCCTCGCCGGACCAAATCCTGCCCTGTCCCACCTGGTCGATAGCCTCGTAGGATTGATGGCGTCCCTCCGCGGCCTTCGTGACGAACGTCTTGTAGAAGCTCTGCATCTGGCCCTGGATGAGCTGCTCCTGCTCGGGGGTGTAGGGCGTGTAGGAGCTGAAGAGGTCTGAGTTCTTGCCCCGCTTCATGATCTCCATGTTGAAATCCACGAAGTCCAGGAGGCCCTTGATCACGAACTTCCCCGTTACCACGCCGATGGAGCCCGTGATGGTCCCGGGTTCGGCAACGATTCCGTCCGAGCCCATGGAGATGTAGTACCCACCAGAAGCGGCCAAGTCCGACATGGAGACGACGACAGGCTTGGACTTTCGGAGCACCTGCACTTGCCGCCAGATCACATCCGAAGCCAGGGCATCTCCGCCGGGGCTGTCCACCCTCAGGACCACCGCCGAGATCCCGCTGTCCTCTCCGATCTTCCTCAGCCAACGGATGAGCGTTTCGGAGCCGATGTTGCTCGGTCCCTTCTCCCCGGAAACAATGTCCCCGCTGGCCACCACATAGGCCACCGTTTTCTTCGCCCCCTCGCTGAGGTTGATCCGGTGGTCGTTCTGGTAGTCGGCCATGTCGATTCGATTCCACCGATCCTGGTTTCCGTTGATCTTCTTGAGCCCCTGCTCCACCTGGTCCTGGTAGAGAAGGTCGTCCACCAGGCGTTGCTGCTTCATCTGATAGCCCCAGAGAAATCCCACGTCGATGGCCGCCTTGACCTGGTCCGGGCTGAGCTTGCGTCCCTGGGCGATTCCGTCTACGATCTGGCCGTAGAAGCTGTCGAGAATGGCGTTGGTGGCCTCCTTCTCGGCGTCGGAGGCATCGGTTCGGGTGAAGGTGTCCGAGTAAGACTTGTAGGCGCCGATGTGGTAGAGCTGCGGCACGATCCCGAACTTCTTCAAGGTGCCGCCGAAGAAGGGTAGCGCCATGGAGGGTCCCATCAAGATGAGATCGCCCGAGGGTGGCGCGTAGATCTTGTCCGCGCAGGAGGCCACGTAATATCCGCCGGTGCTGGCCGATTCGTAGTAAGCCCAGACTGGCTTGCCGCTCTTCTTGAAGCGTTCCACGGCCGACCGGAGCTGCTCCAGCTTCCCGAGGCCCGTTGCGCCTCCCATCCCCGGTTCGATGAGCAGGCTCTTGATGCGCTCGTCCTTGGCCGCTCGGTCCAGAGCCCTTACCGTGTCGAAGACGTTGTAAATCTTGGCGTGAAAGAGTTGGGTGGCGATCGGATCGGGGGGAGACTCCTGAAAGGGACTGCTCAGAGACAGCACCAGGGTGGAGTCCGGTTTGACGGCCACCTGGTTGGTGCTCACGAGCGAGGCGAAGCCCACCACCAGGAGGAAGCCGCCCAACACGATGACCCCCAGGATGGCAAGGAAGATCCAGAGCCCCCAGCGGGTGTGCTTGGTCAGAACCTGCCCTGCGCCTACGGAACCATCCATCGTTTGCTCCTACGCAAGAGTGTCAGTATACGCGAGTTAGATCCAAGATGTTCACGGCTCCACCTGGCCTCGAGGGGCCAGCAGTTCGTTCATTCGGACGGGGGTGAGCCCCAGGATTCTGGCCGCCCGGCGCCTGTCTCCGCCGCACCGGCGAAGGATCTCGACCGCCCGCCACCGCTCCTCCTCCCGCAGCCACTCCTCGGGATCTAGCAAGGATGCGAATTCGGGAGCCCCGACTGGGGGCGCCGTTCCGCCGCCGCCGCCGGCAAGAATGGCCGGCGTAATGGCTCCGTCAGCCTCCGCCAGGATGGCAGCCCGCTCGATCCGGTTCATGAGCTCCCGCACGTTGCCAGGCCACGGCTGTGAAACCAGCCAGGCCTCCGCTTCGGGAACCAGGCGCAGGGCGGGCTTGGCGAGCTCCTGCCGGAAGTGATTCACGAAGTGGGCAGCCAGCAACGGTATATCCTCCCTGCGTTCTCGAAGGGGGGGGATGCGGATGGGAAAGGCGCTCAGCCGGTAGTAGAGGTCTTCCCGGAAGAGTTTGCCCCGGATCAGATCGGAGAGCTCCCGGTTGGTGGCGCACAAGACGCGCACGTCCACGATCACGGGCCGCGTCCCTCCCACCCTCGTGAAGCGCTTTTCTTCGAGGACGCGAAGTAGCTTGGCCTGCAGTTCGGGGCCCATCTCCCCGATCTCGTCCAGGAAGATCGTGCCGCGGTGCGCCAGCTCGAAGCGTCCCATCCGGGAGTCGTGGGCGCCCGTGTAGGCGCCCTTCTCGTGCCCGAAGAGTTCGTTTTCCAGAAGGGTGGCGGGGATGGCGGCACAGTTCACGGCCACGAAGGGCTCGTCACGGCGGGGCCCCCCATCGTGGATCGCCCGGGCGAAGAGCTCCTTTCCCACTCCCGTCTCGCCCAGGATCAGACAGGTCGTATCCGTGCGGGCGATCTTGGCCGCCTCCTCCTGCACCTTCCGAAGCGCGCCGCTCCTGCCCACGATTCCCTGAAAGATCGGGGAGCGCCCCAGCTCGGTCTCCAGGCTCTCCTGCCGACGCTCCTGCCGGCTCGCGCCAAGGGCCCTCTCCACCACGATGAGCAGGTGGTCCGTGTCTATGGGCTTGCTGAGGAAGTCGAAGGCCCCGGCCTTCATGGCGGACACGGCCACCTCCACGGAACCGTAGGCCGTGAGCAGCACCACCGGAACGAGCGGCCATCGCTCGCGGCTGGCGAGCAGCAGTTGGGTCCCGCTGTAAACCGGCATCTTGAGGTCGAAGAGGGCCAGGTCGAACCCGCCCTCCTCCACGAGGGCCATAGCGGCCCTTCCCTCGGCTGCCTCCACGACCTGATATCCGGCGCGGGTCAGGGTCTCCGCCAGGACCGTCCTGAGACTGGCCCGATCTTCCGCCAGGAGGATGCGCACGGATTATCTCCCGGCCCCTCGACGAAGCCTGGCGAGCTCGGACTGGACCTCAAGGAGGCGAGCCTGCGTCCGGTCCGTGTCGTTTTTCAGGTTCCTCTGCACCGACTGAAGGTCGGAGACCCCCTGGCGAAGCATCTCCCTGAGGAGGGCCTCGGTGGTGTAGGTGCCCTCCAGCGCCGCCGAGCGCGCCCTCAGATCGGCCAGTTGCTGGGACAGATGTTCCTCCTGCTTTTCCAGGTCCTCGATGCGGGAGGCGAGGAGGAGCTGCGCGCGGGTCGGCTGATTCTCGACCTCGAGCAGGAGGTCGAAATCGCGGTCCCATTCCAGGGCCGTCGAGAGGCGTTCCTGGCCGCCTCCCTTCGCCGGCGGCGGAGCGAGCCGTTTGGCTGGGGGTTCCTGAGCTGGGAGGGGAAGCCAGAGGATCACGAGCAGCGACGCGGCCATCCACTTCATGGGAGAAGTATACCCAACTCCGGTCGCTCGGGAAACGGCTGCGCAAGGCCCCGTCGCCCCGGTTACCCTTTGCCGGCCAAGGCCGAGCGGGTATACTCATGGGGGAGGTTCGCCCGCATGGAGACGCTCATCGACGCCTCGACCCGCTTCACCGGCCGAATCGTCACCGACGACGACCTGGTGGTCGAAGGCACAATAGAGGGCAACGTTCGTTCCAAACTCTCGGTGACGGTGGCCCAGGCGGGGCACCTCCAGGGTGAGGTCACTGCCCGCGATGTGACGGTGCACGGCGTGTTGGAGGGGAACGTCTGGGTGTCGGGCCAGGCCCTCGTCGGCCCCACCGGCAAGATCCTCGGAGACGTCCGCGCCGCCCACCTCCGGGTGGAGGACGGCGGCGTCTTGCAGGGCCGCATCCTGACCAATGAGCCCGGCGTGCACCGCGAGGTGGGGTGAGGGAGGCCCGGAATCCCACCATGTCTCGCACGAGCGTATTGACCACGTGGCAGGCGGGGCGTTATTGCCAGGTCAGCCCTTACACCATTCGCCACTGGATCAATACCAACCGGCTTCCGGCCTACACCACGCCGGGTGGGCATCGGCGAATCCGTCGCCAGGATCTGGACGCCTTCCTGCTCGCCCATCACATGCCCCTGCCGGAAGATGTTCCATCGGGCCGGAGGCGGCTCCTCGCCCTCGCCGAGGAGAGGCTCCTGAAGGAGCTCCGGGAGATCGAACTCTGGTCCGAAGACCTCCAGGTCACCCTGACCGCCTCGGCCTTCGATGGCGGCCTTCTGATCGCCTCGTTCGACCCGCACCTCCTGCTGGTGGACCTGGATGCCCGCGCCTGGGACGGTCTCTCCATCTGCCGCCGGCTCCGTGAGGGGCCCGACACCTCTCACGTCAAACTTGTCGGAGTGACCCAAAACGCCTCGGTGAAGGTTCTCGAAGAGGCCGAAAACTCGGGGGTCCAGTACTGCTTCACCGCGCCGCTCGACCGGCGGGAGCTCTTTCGCTTCCTGCGGCGCGAGTTCCCCAACTGCCGGTGGGATCGGAGCGCCCTTCGCTGAAGGACCCCCGAAGGCCGCGGCGCCTTAGGTTCATGGGCGGGCTGAGGTCAGCTCCTCGTAGAGCCGCTCGTGGGCCCGCCCCATGGCCTCCATGCTGAAGTCCTGGACCCGCCTGCGGGCCGACTCCCTGAGGGATTCCCCCAAGCCGGGCTCTCGAAACACCCGGGCGAGGGCGTCTCTCATGGACGTCGGATCTCCGGGGGGGACCAGGAGCGCCTCCCTGTCCGGCCTCAGGATTTCGGCCGTTCCGCCCACGTCGGTTGCCACCACGGGGACACCGGCGGCTGCCGCCTCCTTGATCACACCGGGCGAGCCTTCGCCCGAGAGGGAAGGAAGCACCAGCGCGTCGAGTGCGCCGTAGAGCGGCGCGGGCTCCTCCACGTAGCCCAGAAAGGTGGTGGTAACCCCCATCCGTTTGGCCGCGGAGGCCAGCTCCCTCTTCAGGGGTCCCTCGCCCACCAGGAGCAGGGCCGGCTTCCCCTCGCCCGCGGGCCAGGCGCCGAGGGCCTCCAGCAGCACCCGGTGTCCCTTGTGGGGCACGAGGGCCCCCACCACGCCCACGACTTCGGCCGCAACCGGCAGACCGAGGCTTTGGCGCACCTCCTCCTTCAAGGGCAGCGCGCGGAAGCGGGCAAGATCCACGCCGCTGTGAATGATGCGCACCCTCTCTTCGGAGAGCCCGCCGCGGATGAGCTCTTCCCCGACTTCGCCGCTTACGGCGACCACCGCCCTCGGCCTGCTGTATTTCCATCGGGAAAGCGGGGTGCGCAGGGGGAAGGAGACCCGCCGGCTCGCCACCAGATTCAGCCCCGGCAGACCTCTGGCCGCCAAAAGCGCCAGGGTCAGCGCGTGAGCGGTGTGGGCGTGCAGGATTCGGGGCCTGGCTTCGCGCAGGAGTCGCCTGAGCTGCCAGACGGCGAAGGGATCGAGCTCTCCGCGGGGGTGCCACGCGACGGTCCGAAGACCCTCCGCCCTCGCCTTGGCGAGGAGAGGTCCCCGCGCGTGGGCCACCAGGATGCAGGGAAGCCCAGCCCCCTCTAGATGGCGCACGAGTCCGAGGTTCTGCACCTCTCCGCCACGAAAGCCCAGTTCCGTGTTGAGGTGCACCGAGTCGCAGGGAGCCGCACCTCCACCCACCGCCACCTCCTGGCGGATTGTATCCCGGCGGGGCCGCGGAACAAAGCACGGTTCATTTCTTGCGCGGTCCACGCGCGGAGACTACGCTAGTAGGTGAGGAGGCTCCCATGGCGGATTGGGACGGCTGGTTGGAATCCTGGTCAAGCCGAAGCAGGGCGTCCTTCGCGGAGAGCCACCAGATCAAATCCTTCCAGGAGTACCTGGTCGATCTCGCGGCCCATCCCTACGCGCTGACGCGCAACGCCCTGCAATACGTCGTGGACATGATGGAGGCATTCGGCACGGAGAAATCCCGCTGGATCGGAGAGGAGGTCACCCGCTTCAAGCTCTTCGACGCGCCGTTCGGATGTGCGGCCGACCAGCCCCTGATGGGGCAGGAACTTCCCGTCCTCGCCATCTATGAAGCCATGAAAAACCTTGTGCTGGAGGGGCGGTCCGACCGGATGTTCCATCTGCACGGCCCCAGCGGGTCCGCCAAGAGCCTGATCGTGGAACTGCTCATGAGGGGCTGCGAGGAGTACAGCCGAAGGCCGGAGGGGGCCCTTTTCTCCTTCAACTGGGTCTTCCCGAGGGAGGACGAGGCCCGCACCCTGGGGTTCATGGGCGGGGACGAGGCGGCGCGGCCTGGCGGTGAGACGGCGGCCGACTCCTTCGCCCACTGGCCCTCCGATCGACTGGAGGCCAGGATACCGTGCGACCTGGGCGATTCCCCCATCCTGCTGCTGCCACCGGAGGACCGGCTCGCGCTGCTCGACTCCCTCCCGGACAAGGCCCCCCACCCCAAGTTCGTGGCCAGCCAGTTCCTGGAGGATGGGAACCTTTGCCCGCGGTGCAAGCAGATCTTCGATGCCTTGATGGTGGAATATTCGGGCGACGTGTTGGCGGTGCTGCGGCACGTCCAGGTCCGGCGACGCTACCTCTCGCGCCGCTACCGCAGGGGCGCGGTGGTCATCTCTCCCCAGGACACGCCCGATGCCTCCAGCCGGCAGCTGACGCTGGACGCCTCCCTCTCCACCCTTCCGACCGCGCTCCAGCACCTGAACCTGATCCAGCTCTCGGGAGATCTGATCGACGCCAACAACGGCCTGGTGGAGTTCTCCGATTTCCTCACGCGGGCCCCCGAGCTGAACAAGTATCTGCTTGCGGCCACCGAGCGCTCCGAATTGGCCCTCTCCACGGCCAACGTCTACCTCAACGAGATTCTCTTCGCCACGTCCAACGAGCGCCACCTGGACGCCTTCAAGCAGTCCGCCGACTTCGCCTCCTTCAAGGGGCGGATGATCCTCGTGACCGTCCCCTACCTCCTGGAGCGCAAGAAGGAGGCCGCCATCTACGGCCCTATCCTTAAGCGGATCGGCCGCACCAAGCACGTGGCGCCCCACGTCGCGGAGCTGGCCGCGCTTTGGGCCGTCCTCTCGCGCCTCAACCGCCCCGAGCCCGACCACTACCCGGAAGAGAGCCGCGCCCTTATCGGGGGCTTAACCCCTTATGAGAAGGGCTTGTTGTACGACGGCTCCCTTCCCACGCAGGTGGGTCGCTATTCGGCGAAGCAGCTGCGGCTGCTGCGAGAGCTCCTGCCGGATCTCAGGGACGAGTTCCGCGACACCCCCATTTACGAGGGGCGATTCGGGGCCTCCCCCCGGGAGATGCGGGAAATCCTTTACGGGGCCGTCTATCGGAGGTCGGACGGCTGCCTGACGCCGGCGCTCCTGTTCGAAGAGATCGCCGAATTCATCAAGGACAAGAGCCTCTACCTCTTCCTCCAACTCAAGGCGGACCAGGGCTACCACGACGCAGAGGCGGCGGTGGCCGCGGTGCGGGAGGAGTACCTTCGGATGCTGGACCAGGAGGTGCTGGCGGCCATGGAGCTGGTTCCGGAGGGCCAGTACACGGCCCTGTTCGACCGCTACTTCCGCCACGTGCGGGCCTTTCTGCGCGGCGAGAAGGTGCGGTCCGCAGCCACGGGCCAGTGGGAGGAGCCCAACGAGGCCCTCATGGAGCAGGTGGAGGAGTACCTGGCGGCAGGGGGCTCGGCCCCGCGGTTTCGGGAGGATCTCATGGGGCAGGTAGCCGCCTGGACGATAGAAAATCCCGGCGAGGCGCTGGACCTATCCATCCTATTCGCTCCGCAGATCGAGCTGCTGTCCAAGGGGTTCCACGCCAGGGTCACCCACCAGGTGCAAGAGATCGGCCAGGCCGTCACCACCTACGGAACTCCCGCGTTCGCGGGGCTGCCCCCCGCCCGCCAAGAGGCAACCAAGGCCCTGCTGGAGCGACTCGCGAAGCGGTTCGGCTACTGTCCGCGGTGCGCCCCCGAGGCCGTGGCCTATCTCATGGCGCACCTCTACGAGAAGGCTTAGCTTCCCGGCGTGCGTCAGAGCGTGGGGTAAAGCGCCAGAATCTTCAACACGTACAGCTGAGTTTCGGCTATGGGCGGGACGGCCTGATCGGCCTGGACCCGGCGGATGCCGGCGTTGTAAGCCGCCAGCGTCAGTTCGAGATCCCCCTGGAAGGCGTCGAGCAGATGGCGGAGGTAGTGGACCCCTGCCCGGATGTTCTGCTCCGGGTCGAAGGGGTTGGTAACACCCTCTTCCCGCTGGGTTTCGGGCATGAGCTGCATGAGCCCCTCTGCCCCTTTGGGGGAGACGGCCGAGGCGTTGAAATTGGACTCGACCTTGATGAGAGCGGCCACCAGCTTGCAGTCCATGCTGTACTTCTGGCAGTACTTGCCGATGATTTCCCTGTAGGGCAGATTCTTGGGCAGCTCTTTGGCCGGATCCGTAAGCCCCCGGGGGGGCACGTAGCCCGGGTAGTGGGTTCGAACCGTCCGCAGGGGAACCCCGAGCTGCCCCCCCCCGGGCAGGGTCAGCAGCACCTCGTCCCCGTCCTGAGAGTAGTCTTCCACCACCAACGATCGGTCCGATTGAAATACTACCAGCTCCATGGCCCTGAGCGGGGCCGAGAAGCAGAAAAGAGCGAGCGCCGCCGCGGCCCCGATCCCTAGCGCGCGCATCAGGCGAGTTCCCCCAGCGAGGCGAAAAAACGGTCGTGGCCGGAGGGATAAAAGGTGGCGAAGCGGGGATCGAGCAGGCCAGCCCCCCCCGCCACCCCAGGCAACTCTTTAAAAATCAAGGAAATAGTAGCATTGATGCAGGGCTCATTGTGCAGGAACGAGGAGAGCAGGGCCACCAGGCGGTAACTCAGTCGGTGTACGCCGGTCTCCTCCTGCCCGCTGCCCCTCAGGCGTTTCCAGGCGTTCTTCAAAAAGCCGGGCGAGGAGGGTGCCACCTGGTTGACCTTCAGGAAGAGCTCCTGATAGCGCTTCCTGGCGTTCTGTGAGACGTAGTCCATCACGGCCAGAGAGGGAGAGGAGGGATCCTCCGTGAGGTAGAGGGTTACGAAGGACCAGGGCTTGTCCCAGCGGACGGTCTCATCCAGAGGGTCGAGGGCGCTTCCGTAGACCAAGCCAAACCGGGGGTCGATCCTGAACAGGGAGGGGACCCGCTTCCTCTGTAGAAAGCCCCTGAACTTGAGGGCCATATCGCGCAGGGGCGGGGCGAGCGCGCTTGGGGCGCGCAGCAGGAAAAAGACCTCCACCTGTTCGCTCAATGCATCCCTCTCCTGAAGCAGATAGACCGTCAGCGGCGATGGCTCCGTCGTACCGGTCGGCGTCCATCGCGTCTCAAGACAAACCTCTTTCAGCTGCTGTTGGGGGGGGAGGTGGCCCACCCGCACGTCGCGTTCGTGTTGGCGCAACGCGAGCAGAAAATCTTCCAGCGGAACCTCGTCGTAGCGAAGCGTCGTTCCCACGGGCACGGAGCTCCTTCCTAGACTCTTAGTATGGGAACCGTCGCCGGTGGCTGTCAAACCCTCGGGGGAGGCCAAAATTCGGGGATCGGACGCGGTGGTGGCGCCGAAAGAGAGATGGACGGTGGTTTCCGCGGAAGTCGGTCTTCACCCGCCAAGGGGTTTGGGCCCTGCGGCGAGCGGCGCCCGGGATTCGCGCGGTGACGCAGGGGGCAAAGCTAGGCCTGGCGATGGCCGGCCTGACGATGGCCGGTCTTGACTTGGCGGGGGCCGACCACCTACCCTCGAGCCAGGGAGGAGAATGGTTGGACCTCGCCGAGCGTGTCGCTGCTGTCCGGGCTGCCATTGAGGCGGCTGCCGAACGGACCGGGAGACCTGCAGGGGCGGTGCGTCTCATGGCCGCCGTCAAGACGCGTCCTCCCTCGGAGATTCAGGCCCTTGCCTCAGAGGGTGTAGTACTCATCGGCGAGAATCGCGTCCAGGAGGGCGTGGACCATTTGCAGGCCCTGCCCCCGGAGGTGCGAAAAGACCTGGAGGTGCATTTCATCGGACGGCTTCAGGCCAACAAGGCTCGCAAGGCGCTGCTGGCGTTTCGGGCCATCGACAGCCTGGACAGCCCCTCGCTGGCCCAGCGACTCTCCCGCATCGCCCGCGAGGAGGGCCTTGAACGCGACGTGATGATTGAGGTGAACTTGGGAGAGGAGTCCCAGAAGGGCGGCGTGGCAACCGGAGAGCTCCTCCCTCTGGCGAGGGCGGTTCAGTCCTTGCCTGGCCTCAAGCTGACCGGCCTCATGGGGGTTCCACCTTACGGTAAGAATGCGGAAGCGAGCCGGCCGTTCTTCCGGCGGTTACGGGAGCTCTTCGAGGAGGTGCGCCGTGCTATTCCGGAGGCGGGCGGCTTCCATCATCTCTCCATGGGGATGAGTCACGATTTTACAGTGGCCGTAGAAGAAGGTGCGACGATGGTTCGAATAGGCACCGCCCTCTTCGGCCCCAGGAGGGCACCATGACGATGCGAAAGCCACTCTCCCCCATCGATATCCAGTCGGTCGAATTTCATCGAAGGCTCCGAGGCTTTGACCCCGAGGAGGTACACCTATTTCTTCAAACCGTGGCCGAGTCGTACCAGGCCTTGACGCTCGAGAACCACCAGCGGGGGCAGGAGCTTGAACACCTGAAGGCGGCACTGGACGAGTTCAAGCACCGTGAGGACCTCCTTCGCGAGGCGCTCTACACGGCGCAGAAACTCGCCGACGAGGTCAAGGCCCAGGCCGCCCGCGAGGCCCAGAGCATCGTGCAGGAGGCTCATGCGCGAAGTGAGGCGCTCCTGCAGCAGGCACAGTTGAGGGCCCACCAGGTGGATCGCAGCATCCTGGACCTGAAGATGGAGCGCGAACACCACGTGAGCGCGCTGCGCGACCTGCTCCACCGCACCCAGGCGATCCTGGAGGCCATTGAGGAAAACAAGGCCAGGGAGAACGTCGCCTCTTTCGGCCGGGATCAGGGCTGATGGACTCTTTCGACCTGCTCGTGGGCCCCATAGGCTGCCTGGTCCCCTGTGACGGGCCCGCCCCCAGGATAGGCCGGGCCTTGCGGGATCTGCCCACGCGCTCGGAGGCGGCCGTGGGTGTGCGCGAGGGGCGCATCGCCTTCGTGGGTCCCTGGGCCGAGGTGGCCGACGCACCAGCCTCCATGCGCCTGGATGCCACCAATAGAACGGTCCTCCCGGGCCTGATCGATCCCCATACCCACGTGCCCTTCCTGGGAGACCGCTCGGCCGAACTCCGATTGAGACTGGAAGGCAAGAGCTATATGGAGATCGGACGGGCGGGAGGGGGCATTCTCAGCACCATGCGAAGCGTGCGTGAGGCGGGCGAGGAGGCCCTGTTCGCCGCCGCCTGCACTACCGCGCGCGGCTTCCTCCGCCATGGAGTGACGACCTTCGAAGCCAAGAGCGGCTATGGGCTGGACCCAGGCGCCGAGGAGAAGCAGCTGCGCGTCCTGCGCCGGCTCGACCAGAGGGGCCCTCAAAGAGTGGTCCCCACCTTCCTCGGGGCCCATTTCGTTCCTCCCGAGTTCAAGGGAGAAGCCGACCGCTACGTGGATCTCATCGTGGAGGAGATGATCCCTGCCGTCGCCGCCGCCGGGCTGGCGAGATTCTGCGACGTCTTCTGCGAGAAGGGGGCCTTCACGGTGGAGCAGAGCCGCAGGATTCTCATAGCCGGGCGTTCGGCCGGACTCCTGCCACGACTGCACGCCGACGAGATCGAGGACACCGGCGGTGCGGCGCTCGCGGCGGAGGTGGGGGCGGTCAGTGCGGACCACCTGATGGCGGCCTCGGCGGAGGGCATTGCCGCCATGGCGCGGGCCGGCGTGTGCGCCACGCTGCTGCCGGGGACCTCCTTTTACCTGCGAAAGAGGTACGCGCCGGCCAGGGAGTTCGTCGAGGCGGGCTGCCCCGTCGCCCTCTCCACCGACTGCAATCCGGGCTCCTCGTACACGACCAATCTCCTGAACGTGGCCACCCTCGCGGTCTTCGGCATGGGGCTGATGCCGGAGGAGGCCCTTTGGGCCCTGACGTTGAATGCGGCCTACGCGCTCCGGATTCATGAGGAGTGCGGATCACTCGCCGTGGGCATGCGGGCGGACCTGACGCTATGGGACGTCCCCTCCTATCTTCATCTTTTCTACCCGTACGGAGAGATGCCCCTGCGCGCGGTCGTCTGCCAGGGCCGTGTGGCCTGGTCGTCCTCCCCGGTTCACGGACCGGAGGAGAGATCTTGAAGGAATCGGCCACGGCGCCATGAACTGCTGAAGCCGCGCCGAATCAAGGAGGAGTCATGAAGCGCGTCATCATCGTGCTGGCCGCCGGGCAGGGCACGCGCATGAAGTCACCCAGGGCAAAGGTCTTGCACCCCTTTATGGGGAGAACGGTTCTCGAACATCTGCTGGGGTCCCTTCGGACGATCCACGACGGACCGCTCCTGGTCGTCGTGGGCCACCAGGCCGTCCAGGTCGCCCCCCTGCTCGCCCCCTTCAAAGCCGTCCCCATTCTCCAAGAGCCTCAGCGGGGAACCGGCCACGCCCTCATGGCGTGCAGGCCGGCGCTGTCAGAGATCGGCCCCTGCGAGGTGCTCCTGGTGCCCGGGGACGCTCCCCTTCTGCCCGTCCCTGAATTGGACGCCTTCTGGAGCAGCTTCTCCGCCGAGGGGCGCCCCCTCGCGCTGGTGACCCTGGAGATGGCCAATCCAGCCGGCTACGGACGAATCCTGCGCGGCGCCGCGGGGACGCTGGAGGGCATCGTCGAGGAGAGGGACGCGACCCAGGCTCAGCGATCCATCCGCGAAGTCAACGCCGGCGTCTATTTTTTTCGGAGCCCGGACCTCTTGGGACTCCTGGACGACCTTCGAACCGATAACGCCCAAGGGGAGTATTACCTGACCGACGTGGTGGCGGAGCTGGGGCGTAGAGGTCGGCCCGCAGCCGCCTTTGCGGCCTCCGATCCCGACCTCTACAGGGGAATCAACTCGCAGGAGGAGCTTGCGCTCGCCATTGGGCGGTTGCGGCGGGAGCTGACGGGGGGCTGGATGGCCGAGGGAGTCACCATCCTAGACCCCTCCAGCGTCTGGATCGAGCCGGGGGTCCAACTCGAGCCCGGCGTACTCCTCCATTCGGGCGTTCACCTCTGTGGCCACACCCACCTCGAACGGAACGTCGAAGTGAGGCCCTATTCGGTGCTTCGGTCCTGTCACATCGGCGAGGGGACGCTCGTGCGCGAGCACTGCGTGCTCGAGGGCACGCGGTGCGGGCCGGAATGCATCATCGGCCCCTTCTGCAGAACGAGGGAGGGTACGGTAGCAGGCGCCGGCGTGCACCTCGGGAACTTCGTCGAGACCAAGAAGGCCTCCCTCGGGGACCGGGTGAAGGCCAACCATCTGAGCTACCTGGGCGATGCCACCGTGGGCGAGGGCTCCAACATCGGCGCGGGAACCATCACCTGCAACTACGACGGGGTGAACAAGCATCCCACGGTCCTGGGGGAGCGGGTCTTCGTGGGAAGCGACACCCAGTTGGTCGCTCCGGTGAAGGTGGGCGACGACGCCTACATCGGCGCGGGCACTACCGTGACCAAGGACGTGCCCGCCTCGGCCCTCGCCATTTCCAGGACTCCCCAGAAGATCGTCGAGGGATGGGCGCATAGGAAGCGCGCGGATTCCAGAGAGCGGAAGCCCGACCGTTCGTAGCGGCCCGTTTCGATGGGCCAGGTATATAATCGCCACCGGAGGCGCGCATGTGCGGAATCGTCGGTTACATAGGGGCTAAGGATCCCGTGCCCATCCTCATGGAGGGGCTTAAGCGCTTGGAATACCGGGGATATGATTCGGCGGGCGTGGCCGTGGTCAAGAACGGCGTGCTCTACACCGAGCGCGCCGCGGGCAAGATCGTCAAACTGGAAGAGAAGCTTCGCCTGAAGCCGATCACCGGGGAGTACGGGCTTGGACACACCCGCTGGGCCACGCACGGCCGTCCGACGGAGGAGAATGCTCACCCGCACACCGATTGCCGCGGCCAGGTCGTCGTCGTCCACAACGGCATCATCGAAAACTACCTCTCCCTCAAGGAGGAGCTGAAGGGGAGGGGCCACCGATTCCGGACAGAGACGGACACGGAGATCGTGGCCCATATGGTGGAAGAGGAGGAGGGAGACCTCGAAACCGCCATGCGGTCGGTCTGCCGCCGGCTCAGCGGAATTTTCGCGCTGGCCGCCTTGGACACGCGAGATCCCGGAAGGATCGTCGTTGCCCGCATGGGACCGCCTCTCGTGGTGGGCCTCGGACGCGGCGAGAATTTCATCGCCAGCGACATTCCCGCCATTCTCCACCACACCCGAGACATGATCTTTCTGGATGACGGGGAGATCGCCGTCGTCTCGCGCGACAGCGTGCAGTTCAGCGACTTCCAGGGGAAGATGAAGACCAAGGCCGCCACCCGGATCACGTGGGATCCCATCCAGGCCGAAAAGTCCGGCTTCAAGCATTTCATGCAGAAGGAGATCTTCGAGCAGCCGAGGGCCATACAGGACACGCTGGTGGGGCGGTACTCCCTCGACCGAAGCCAGGTGTTCATTGACGAACTCAACCTGCCCGCGGAGGTCGTTCGTTCTCTGAACCAGGTGGTCGTGGTGGCTTGCGGGACCTCTTGGCACGCTTCGCTCTGCGGACGATACATGATCGAGCGGCTGGCCCGCCTTCACGCGGAGGTGGATTACAGCTCCGAGTTCAGATACCGGGATCCCATGGTGGACGAGCACACCCTGTGCGTCTTCATCTCGCAGTCGGGAGAAACGGCCGACACCCTGGCGGCCTTGAGGGAGGCCAGGGGCAAGGGCGCCCACACCGCTGCCATCTGCAACGTGGTGGGCAGCATGATCACCCGTGAGGCCGAGGGCACCCTCTACACCCACGCGGGACCGGAAATCAGCGTCGCCTCAACGAAGGCCTTCACCACCCAGCTTGTGGCCTTGAACCTCTTGGCCCTCTACCTGGGACAGACGCGCGGCACTCTCCCGGAGGGGGCATCCGCCAATCACCTGCTGGCGCTGGCTCACCTTTCCGGCCTCGTGGAGCAGGTGCTGGCGCTGGAGCCACAAATCGAAGAGGTGGCCCGCCGGTACCACCGGTTCAGGGACTTTCTCTACCTGGGCCGGGGGATCCAGTACCCCATCGCGCTGGAGGGGGCGCTCAAACTCAAGGAGATCTCGTACATCCACGCGGAGGGATATCCCTCTGGGGAGATGAAGCACGGCCCCATCGCGCTGATCGACGAGAACCTGCCGGTGGTGGCCGTGGCGCCGCGGGACGAGGTGTACGAGAAACTGGTTTCCAACCTCGAAGAGGTTAAGGCCAGGGACGGCAAGGTGATCGCGCTGTGCAACGAGGCGGACCAGAAGATCCGCGAGGTGGCTGACGAGGTCTTCCTGCTCCCCTCCGCGCCCGCTCTTCTAATGCCCGTCCTGACCGTTGTTCCTCTCCAGCTTCTGGCCTACCACATCGCCGTCACGAGGGGATGCGATGTGGATCAGCCCAGGAACCTGGCGAAGAGCGTGACGGTCGAGTGACAGGGGAATGGGGCTAGAGAAGGAAGTCCCGCCTTGGGGCTAGAAGAAGTCCTTCAATATCATTGACTTCCATCGGAATGTCGCTCATGATGGTGGAACCGGTCTCGGTGATGAGGAGATCGTTCTCGATCCTTACGCCCAACTCCTCGCTGGCGATATAGATTCCCGGTTCGATCGTGATGACCACGCCAGCTTCAAGGGGTTTCTCGTAGTTGCCTGGATCGTGCGCCTCCAGGCCCAGATAATGGCTGGTTCCATGGAAGAAGTAGGGGGCGTACCCCGCGCGAGTGATGTGATCCACGGCCGCCGCGTGCACTTCCCGCACGTATGCCCCTGGCTTGGCGGCCTTTACGGCGGCCCGGTGGGCCCCGAGGACCACCTCGTAGACCTCCCGCTGCCTGGGGGTGAACCGTCCGGAAACCGGATAGGTCCTCGTCACGTCGGCGCAGTAGTAGTCCTTCCGGCAGCCGATGTCGCAGACCACCAGGTCACCCGCCTTCATCTGGCGCCGGTTGCGCTCGTAGTGGAGCGTGCAGGAATAGGGACCCGACCCGATGATGCTGGGAAACGCCGGGGACTGGGCCCCGGAGGCGGTAAAAACGTACTCCACCAGGGCCTGAATCTCGTACTCGAACTGGCCCGGCCGCAGGTGGCCCATGATCGCCGCGTGTGCCTTCGCCGTGATGTCCATGGCCTGCCGCATGAGGGCCAGCTCGTGATCGTCCTTGACCCTTCGAAGCTGGGCCACCAGCCGGCCAGCGTGCCGTATCTGGAGGTGCGGGTAGTGCCTCCTCAGGCGCTGGGCCAGAAGCTGGGACACTCCCAGGGGGGCCTGAAGGGCCTCTTCGGGGCAGTCCAGGTAGAGGAACTCGGCATCCCTGAGGGGACGCAAGAGGGCCTCGTCCAACTCGTGGTAGGCCGCAATATTGGGATGGCCGGTCAGGCGGCTAGACTCCAACCGCTCCGGATCGGGCTGTGCGGCGGACGTGAGCCCGCCTGCGCTCAGCACCCTGCCGGTCCAGCGCTCCTTGGCGGGATCGGAGGCGGGGAGCAGAAGGATGTCGGAGGGCTTGGGCTGGCCGGTGGTCATGAGCAGCGCCGCCCGTGATGTCTCCACGCCCGTGAGGTAAAAGAAGTTGGGATCGGGCTCGAACCTCTTCAGCCCGGTTTCCTCCCCGGCTAGCAGGAGTGCGGCGGAGGGCCGCCCCCCCGAATCCCGAGCCATGGTGGCGGCGAAACGCTTACGCCTCTCCGCGTATCGGTCCAAGGGGTTGCTCATTTTTCGGGGCCCCCTACGGTTCCCATCTCCTGTCGCCTTCCGCGTTGGCCGGCCCATTCACGCCTTGCTGTTGATCTGCTTCACGGGCGCCGCTGGGGCCTCGGTCCTGCCGGCCATCTTCAAGGTCCCCTCGATGACGCCGCCCTCCAGGACCGTGAGCGCGGGCGTGGTCATCTCCAAATCACCCACGATGCAGGCCTTCGGATGGACCTCGACGGCGCCCTTCACCCGGAGGGTGCCCTCCGCGCGCCCGTAGACCACCAACGCGTTGACCTCCACCTCCCCGGAGACCTTCCCCTTTTCACCGATCACGAGCCGGTCCGAACGAAGGATTTTCCCTTTGAACTCCCCATCCACCCGGAAGGTCTGGGTGAAGGACAAGACGCCTTCAACGGTAACGCCCTCGCCCAGCATGCCACCGACCTGGACCACATCCGCAGGCCTCTTTGAGATCATCCGGTCCTCCTGAGATCGGCGTGGAACCAGTCGAAGAGGGTCTGGAGTTCCCCCTCGTCCCTGAACCTCACCGCTACCTCTCCGCCCTTCCCTCTCCGGCGGATTTCCACCGGGAAGCCCATAAGCCGGGTGAGCTTGGCGGCGGCCTCCAGCGTGTCCGCGTCCGGTTGCGAACCTTTCCTGCGCGACTCCTTGGCCCCCTTCCGGTAGGCTTCGGCCTCCCTCACGGAGATCCCCTTGCTCAAGATGAGCGAAAGGAGGGCCTCCTGGTCTTCCCGGCGTCTCTGGGCCAGAAGCGCCTTGGCGTGCCCCACCGAGATCACTCCCCCCTCGAGCGCCCGCAGGGCCGTCTCACCTAGGGTGAGGAGCCGTAGCGCGTTGGCCACGGTGGCCCTCTCCTTCCCCACCTTTCGGGCCACCTCCTCCTGCTTGAGTCCCAGCTCCTCAATCAGCAGCTTGTAGGCCCTGGCCTCCTCGACCGGGTTGAGGTCGGCCCTCTGGAGGTTTTCCACGAGGGCCAGCTCCACCATCTCTTCATCGACGGCCTCTTTGACGAGCACGGGGACGCGCTGCAGGCCCGCCTTCTGCGCGGCCCTCCAGCGCCGCTCCCCCGCGATGATTTCATACTCGCCGCCCGCTGGGCGCACGAGGATGGGCTGGAGGAGCCCGTTCGCCTCGATGGAGCGCGCCAGCTCCTCGAGCGCCCCCTCCTCGAAGTGGGCCCTGGGCTGGCGGGGGTTGGGACGGAGGCGGTGGATCTCCACCTCCAGCACCCGACGCGGCTCCGGACCGGAAGGTCCGATGAGGGCGTCCAGGCCCCGCCCCAAGGCATTCTTAGGATTCATGGGCCAGAAACTCCTTGGCCACCCGAAGGTAGCTCTGCGCTCCTCGCGAGGCAATGTCATACAGGATGACCGGCTTGCCGAAAGAGGGGGACTCGGCGAGGCGGACGTTTCGGGGGATGTAGCTCTGGTAGACCTTGCGGCCAAAGTGACGCTGGACCTCGCTGGACACCTGCCGTCCGAGGTTGGTGCGCTCGTCCACCATGGTCAGGAGAACGCCTCGCACCCCCAGGGTCGGGTTCAGGGAATTCTGGACCCGCTCAATGGTCTGGAGGAGCTGGGTTACGCCCTCCAGGGCGTAGTACTCGGCCTGGATGGGAATCAGCACTTGATCGGCTGCCACCAGCGCGTTCAGGGTGAGCAGGCCGAGGGACGGAGGGCAATCCACGAGAAGGTAATCGTACTCGTCGCGAAGTGGCTCTAGGAGCCTCCGCAGCACGAACTCGCGATCCTCCATGGAGGCGAGTTCCACCTCCGCGCCGGCCAGCGCGATCGCCCCGGGCAGGAGCCACAGGTTCGGCAGCCCGCAGGTCACTATGGCTTCGGCCAGCGGGTGGTTGCCCGAGAGCACGGTGTACGCGTTGGCCACCGTTCCGTTCCTGGAGAACCCAAGACCCGAGGTGCAGTTGGCCTGCGGGTCGAAATCCACCAACAGCACCCGCTTCTCGGCGGCGGCCAGGGAAGCGCCCAGATTGATGACGGTGGTGGTCTTGCCGACTCCGCCTTTTTGGTTGGCTACAGCGATGATCTGGCCCACGGGGTATCCTCCTACCCGTTTGTACCACATCGCGGGGTCGGGCTCAACGCCTCGACGGGTAGCGCGCGCCCTGGGCCGGCCCCTGGCGGGCCGTCACCTCATGGGCGGCGCTTCGGGTGTTCCACGTGGAACATCGCCGGATAGAAGCACCAGCCCCTGCTGGCCCGTGGGGAGGGTCTTGCCGGCCAGGCCGAACTCCTCGAACCATAGCTGGTACTCGCTCGCCCTGTCACCCGCGCTCCACACCAGGATGCGCCCACCCGGCGTCAAGGCCCGCACGAGCCGCTTGAGCGGGCCTTTCCGCAGTCGCAAGCCGCGCATCGTTGCGGCGTCCCATCGCCGCTGTTTTCCAGCCAGCAGCGCCTCCAAGGAGGCCTCAATGACCTCGGCTTCCAATCCCAGATGCCGTGCCGCCTCCCGCAGAAAGGCGGCTTTGGCCGCCTTGGGCTCCACCAGGGTCCAACGCAGATCAGGGCGTTTCAGCGCCAGCGGGATGGCGGGAAAGCCTCCCCCGCTTCCGGCGTCGATCACCCTCCACCCCGCTCGTAGCCACGGTTCGGCCGCCAGAGAGGGAATCACACCCTTGGCCAGCGCCTCTTCCCGGTTTTCGAAGGCGGTCAGCCCCGCAGGCCGGTTCCACTTCAGCAGGAGTCTCAGGTACTCATCCAGCCGATCGGTCACGCGCCTCCCTTCGCGCCGCTTCCACCGTCAGGCGCACGATCGTCAGCGCCGCCGGCGTAACTCCGGGAATCCGGGCCGCCTGCGCCAGCGTTCGCGGCGCCACCGCTCTCAGGCGGTCGACCATCTCCGCGCTCAGCCCCGGGACCCCTTCGTATCGGAAGTGCTCCGGAATCCGCATGGCGAATGCATCCCGCGTCCTCCGCGCCAGCGCCTGCTCGCGCTCCCGGTAGCCCTCTCCCTTGACCTCCGACTCCAGGTAGAGACCGACCGACCTTGAGGGCCGTTCAACCCGCTCAAGAAAGGGGAACAGATCGCGATAGCTCGTTTCAGGTCTGGCCAGAAGGCGTTTCAAGCTGACGGCCTCGCCGCCCATCATCACGCTGTGCCGCGACACGTGCTCCAGGAGCATTCCCACCGCGCGTTCGCGCGCCCGGATGCGCTCCTCCTCCTCGGGGCTGCGAAGGCGGTCGCCCTCCGTGAGCGGGCTTAGCCTGCGATAGGCGCTGTGGCGATCCAGCAAGAGTCGACATTCGGCCCTCGACGTGAACATCCGGTAGGGCTCGAGCACTCCCCTCGTCACCAGATCATCCACGAGAACCGCGGCGTACGCCTGGTCACGGCCGGGCAGGAAGGGGGGCTCCCGGCGCAGAGCCCTTGCCGCGTTCAACCCGGCCCAGAAGCCCTGGGCCGCCGCCTCTTCGTAACCGGTGGTGCCATTGACCTGGCCGGCGAGGTAGAGGCCGCGCACCGCCTTGGATTCCAGCGTCGGGTAGAGCCCACCGGGGTCCATGAAATCGTACTCCACGGCATAGCCGTACCGCAGGAACACGGCTCTCTCCAGGCCCGGGATGGCGCGCACGATGGCTTCCTGGACGTCCTTCGGCAGCGATGTAGATATTCCGTTCGGGTATATCTCGTCCGAATCGACCCCGTCCGGCTCAAGAAAAACGAGATGGCTCTCGTGGTGGGGAAATTTTACTATCTTGTCCTCGATGGATGGGCAATAGCGCGGTCCCGCGCCCTTGATGACGCCGGAGAAGAGGGGAGAACGGTCTAGGTTGGCACGAATGATCCGAGCCACCTCCGCAGTGGTTCGGGTCACGTGGCATACGCGCTGCGGCAGAACCGGAAAGGGCGAACTGTGAATCGAAAAGGGTTCAGGCTCAGCATCCCCCGCCTGGCCCTCCAGAGCCTCCCACCGAATGGAACCCCTCGCCAGTCGCGGCGGCGTCCCCGTCTTGAAGCGCCGCATGGCGAGTCCGATTCGCGCGAGGGTCTTTGCCAGGGCTTCCGCCGAAAACTCTCCCAACCGTCCTCCCGCGATGCGTTCCCGGCCCGCGTGCATGACGGCGTTCAGGAAGGTACCCGCGCACAGCACGATTTTGGTGCATTCCAGCCAGCGCCCGTCTGCGAGCCCAACCCCTGTCACGGAGCCCCTCTCCACTTGCAGTTCGACGGCGCGGCCCTCGATCAGAGTGAGATGGGGCGTTCCCTCCAGCATGCGCCTCACTTCCCGCTGGTAGGCCCGCCTGTCGTTCTGGCTCCTGAGTCCCTGTACGGCCGGACCTTTGCTCGCATTGAGGAGCCGGAAATGAATTCCCGTAGCGTCGGCCGCTTTCGCCATGAGCCCGCCCAGAGCGTCCAGCTCCCGCACGAGGTGCCCCTTACCGATGCCGCCGATGGAGGGATTGCAGGACATCAGCGCGATGGAGTCCAACGAATCGGTCACCAGCGCGGTGGCCACGCCCTTCCTGGCCAGAACCGAGGCGGCCTCAACGCCCGCGTGCCCCCCGCCAACCACAGTCGCTTCGAATCCAAGCGTTCCGCCCACGGCCCACTCTCCCAAAACCCCACATTCCGCGATGGAAACGTAGGTGCCTCCGGCTACCGCTCGCGTTCACCGGGGAACGGCGTTGTCTCCTGGACGGGGAGGGCCATTCCCTTGCCCCCCGATCCATCGCGGGATCGGGGAAAACTACTTCCCTATGCAAAATCGGGAAAAGATGGCGTCGTACAACTCTTCGGCGCCGCCACCGCCCAGCAAATCATCCATGGCGCGCTGGGCGCGTCCCAGCTCCTGCAGGGCCACCTCTTCGGAATGGCCGGCCTCCAACGCTTGCATGGCCTCCCGGCAGCCATCGGCGGCCCTCCGAACGGCCTCCACCTGGCGTTCGCTGACGAGCGCCGCGATGCCTCGAGGCAGGGACCGCTCCATCCAGCTCTCGAGGAGATCGCGCACCTCTTTCAGCCCCTCGCCCGTCTTCGCGCTGACCCTGAGGGCTCCCTCGCGGCGCCGTCCGCTCTCCGGTAGGTCTCGCTTGTTCGCAAGAATGGCTAGCGGTGGCCTTTCTAACTCAGCGAGAAGGCCTTCATCCTCGGAGTTCCATCCCTCGGCAGCGTCGTAGACAAAGAGCGTCCCGTCAGCCTGCCCGGCCGTCTCGCGGCTTCGTTCCACTCCGGCTGCCTCCACAGGATCACAGGCCGCGCGAACCCCGGCGGTATCCTGCAGGACCAGCGCGTATCCTCCCACTTCGATCGATTCTTCAATTACGTCTCGCGTCGTACCGGGATGCGGCGTTACCAGGGCCCGATCCCTCTTGAGGAGGGCATTGAAAAGCGAGGACTTCCCGGTATTGACCCGGCCCACCAGCGCTATCCGCCATCCCTCTCTCAGGAACCTTACGGCCCTGCCATCCGCCTCCAAACGCGACAGCTTCTCCAGCAATGGCTCCACTTGCTTTCGATCGGGGCCGCCCTCTTCCGTCTCTTCCGGAAAATCAATGCGCGCCTCCCAATCGGCCCTGAGGCAGAGCAGTTCCGATCGCAGCCTGGCTAGCTCCTCGCCGAGTCGACCGCTCAAGCCGCCGATGCGCACGGCCTGCGCTGCGCCCTCTGCCTCCACGAGCGCGTTGACGGCCTCCGCCTCTAGCAGTGAGAGCTTCCCGTTCAGGTAGGCGCGATAGGAGAACTCACCGGGAAGAGCCATGCGCCCGCCGAACCTTTCAAGGCACTCCAACCCACCGCGCACGATCCCCTTACCACCATGCACGTGGATCTCGGCCACATCCTCTCCGGTTAGGGAGCGCGGGCCCGGGAACCACACGGCCAGAGCACGGTCCAGCACCTCGCCCGAGGCCGTCAACAGACTCCCGAGGCAGAGGCGTCTCGGCCTCTCCACCGGCCCCACCCCCGAAGCCACGAAGGCCGCCCCAAGGAGGGCGGCCGCCGCGGAACCGCTGATTCGGATCACCCGTACGGAGCCCCGTCCGGGAGGAGTGGCCTCGGCCACGATGGTATCGGTCAGCTCAGGCATGGGACGGCTTCGATGGCCCCTTTGGTGTCGACTTCCTGGCCTTCGCGACGGCCTCCTTCCTCTGCGCCACCTGCCTGTTGATGATTGCCTGCTGTCCCATGGTCAGAAGGTTGTTGGCGAGCCAGTAGAGCGTCAGCCCGGCGGGAGCCCACAGACAGAACCACGTGAACATGATCGGCAGGAACCACAGCATGAGCTTCTGCGGCCCCTCCATCCCCTGCGTAGCCGTCATCCTGGTTGACAGCACCATGGACAAGCCCATGATGATGGGCGCGATGTAGTACGGATCGGGCGACGACAGGTCGTGAATCCAGCCGAAAAAGGGGGCTCCTCTCAGCTCGATGGCTCTCGGCAGAAGTTCGAAGAGGGCAAAGAAGACCGGCATCTGCAGCAGCATGGGCAGGCATCCCCCCATGCCCGAGAGGGGGTTGATGCCCTCCCGCTGATAGAGGGCCATCATCTCCTCGTTCATTTTGGTGCGATTGCTCATATCCTTCGGCAGCTTCTTGTACTTGCTCTTGATCCGGTCAATCTGCGGCTTGAGCCGCTTCATGCCCTCTCCCATCTCTTTCATCTTGACCATGGAGCGCTGGGTGAGAGGGTAGAAAGCCAGCTTGATCACGAGCGTCAGCAGAAGGATGGCGATCCCGTAGTTCCCGCTCAGGGCGTAGAGCTTCTTGAGCCCCCACAACAAAATCGCGCAGAACGGCCCCAGGATTCCCCAGTCGGTGAGCTTGTAGAAATGGTCGCCCATGCCGGACAGCAGGTGCCATTCCTTGGGGATCAGGTACAGCTTCCCGCTCCCCGGGAATCCGACAACGAGGCTGATGTCCGAATCCGTCGGATGGACCTTCCGCTCCTCCGGAGTGAGCCATTGGGTCTCCACCTTGGCCCACGGCATCGGGGAGTCAGGAGCGAAGATCGCCCCGAAGTAGTTGTCCGTGATTGCGGCCCACGCGATGGGCCCCTTTGCGCCCAGCTCATCCACCGCCGTGCTCTTTTCAGCGCTGACCTTTCCCCGCACTATCTTCTCGAAACCCCCGCCTTCGGAAACACCCACGTATTCCTGCTGGTAGTAGCGGTTCTTCGCTTCGCTCGCGAGCAGGCGCCCGAAACCCGGGCCCCATACCAGGGGAACGGGATCCATCGGCGTGCCGGCCTTGAACGCCTTGATAAAGAAATGGACCGCGTACCCGGAGGCGGGCAGGTCCAGATTCTTTTCGACCGCATCTCCCTTGCCGTCGGACCAGCTCATGGCCAGGGAGCTCCCCCCGCCCTTCCGCTCCCTCTGTTCCACGTGGAACAGGGCCGAATTGACGAGCTCGTCGTAGGTCTTGTCGCCCGTTTGAATTGCCAGGGGCAGCCTGCCCGTAGCGGCCGACAGGGGCGACACCAGATCACTGGCCTTGCCCCCCTTTTCCCTGTACTTCAGGAGCAACACCTTGCTCAGCAGGGCACCCCGGTTGCTCACCTGCAGTTCAAGCTCACCGTTGCTCACGGTATAGGTGCGTGGAGCACTGTCCGCCAAGGGCTGACCGCCTCCCGGCAGCATAGACGACGGCGCCGCAACCGGCTCCTTCCCCTCTGGCTTGCTCACCACCGCGGCCTTCTCTGCCGGCTTCGCCTCCGAGGGCCCATTCGCAGGCGGCGCGGATATGAAGTACGCCCACGCGATGAAGATCACCGCCATGATCAGCGTGGCCCAGAGCATGTTCCTTCCGCTGTGCGGGTCGTCCTGTCCTAGCTGCTCCATCTACTTGCTCCGTTTTCCGGCCGACGCCGGAACAGGGTCGTAACCGCCTTCGCAGAAGGGATTGCACCTCAACACACGCCGAATCCCCATCCACCCGCCTTTCATCGCGCCGTATTCGGAGACCGCCCGATAGGCGTACTCCGAGCACGACGGGTAAAAACGGCAGGCTCCCCCCAGCCAGGGGCTCAAGGTCCACTGGTAGAGCCGGATCAGGAAGAGCATCACGGCTCGCACGGGGGATATCCCTCCTCGGCCAGCCGCGCGCTGATCTTCTGGAAGGCTTCCAGCACCTCTTGGTGGCCCATGTCCGCGGCGGACCGCTTTGCATTCACGATCAGTACGCACCCCTCCGGCAACGTCTGGCGCGTCTTCCGGAAGGCCTCCCTGAAGAGGCGCTTCAGGCGGTTTCGCGTCACCGCCTTTCCGACCTTCTTCGGCACCGTACACCCAAACCGGCGCCGCCCGCCCTCCTCGGGCCGGGCGTAAAACACCAAATGCGCGGTGTGCATGGGCTTACACCGCCGATAGCTCTCCAGGTATTCGTGCCGCTTTCGAACCCTGTCTTCTTTTCGAAAGGATCCGGTCCGGGGCGTTACGCAGGCGTGAGACGCCATCTCCCTTTCGCCCGCCTACGGGCAAGGACTTCACGCCCGCCCTTGGTAGCCATGCGCGCACGGAAGCCGTGCGTCTTGGCTCGGCGATGCCTGTTGGGCTGGTAGGTTCTCTTCATGAGCCGTTCTCACTCTCAAGGGGGGGTCACGAAGGGGTCCGCGCTGCCTTCGCGGCCACTTGCAACCGAATCAAGGCCTGTTCCAGGGCAATCTGCTCCTGGAGAAACTCTGCATCCGGGTTCTTCAGCCGCTTCTCCGCGGAGGCCTTCGCCTCCCGCGCCCTCTCCACGTCGATCTCTTCGGCGGGTTCGGCGATGTCGGCGAGCACCGTCACACGGTCGGGCAGAATCTCCACGAATCCCCAGGACACGCAGAGGTACCGCCACTGGCTTCCAACCCTATATTTTATTTCACCAATCTTGAGCGAAGTCAAGAGCGGCGTGTGGCCCGGCAACGCCCCCAGATAGCCCAAAGTGCCCGGTAACACGACCTCGTCGATCACCTCGCAGACGACGTTTCTTTCCGGAGTGACGATGTTCAGCGTGATCTTGGTGGGCAACGTGAATTGTGCCATCGCCCCTTACCCCTGCTTGGCCAATCGTTCGGCCTTCTCCATGGCCTCTTCGATGGTCCCGACCATATAGAAGGCCTGCTCCGGCATGTCGTCGTGCTTCCCGTCCAGGATCTCCTTAAATCCCCGAATGGACTCCTGAACCTTTACGTACTTTCCCTTCATTCCCGTGAACTGTTCGGCCACGTGGAAGGGCTGAGAGAGGAACCGCTGGATCTTCCTCGCCCGGGCCACGATGAGCTTGTCATCCTCGGAGAGCTCGTCGATACCCAGAATGGCGATGATATCCTGAAGATCCTTGTACTTCTGAAGCACGCCCTGCACGCCCCTCGCAACCGCGTAGTGCTCCTCGCCCACCAGCCTCGGATCAAGAACGCGCGAAGTGGAGGCCAGAGGGTCCACGGCCGGGTAGATGCCCAACTCCGTGAGCTGCCTTGAAAGAACCGAGGTAGCGTCCAGGTGGGCAAAGGCCGTGGCCGGCGCCGGGTCGGTCAGGTCGTCCGCCGGCACGTAGATGGCCTGCACCGAGGTGACCGAACCCTTCTTCGTCGAGGTGATGCGCTCCTGCAGCTCGCCCATCTCGGTGGCTAGGTTCGGCTGGTAGCCCACCGCCGAGGGCATGCGTCCGAGCAGTGCGGAAACCTCCGACCCCGCTTGCGTAAAGCGGAAAATGTTGTCGATGAAGAGCAGCACGTCCTGCCCTTCCACGTCCCGGAAATACTCCGCCGCGGTCAGACCGCTGAGCCCTACCCTGAGCCTGGCTCCAGGCGGCTCGGTCATCTGTCCATAGATGAGGGCCGCCTTCGATTTCTGCCAATCACCCGGACTGATGACCCCGGATTCCGTCATTTCCAGCCAGAGGTCGTTGCCCTCGCGCGTTCTCTCGCCCACGCCGGAAAACACCGACACGCCACCGTGGTGCATGGCCACGTTGTTGATGAGCTCCATGATCAGCACCGTCTTCCCTACCCCGGCGCCTCCGAACAGCCCCGTCTTGCCGCCCTTCAGGTAGGGCTCAAGAAGGTCCACCACCTTAATGCCCGTTTCAAACATCTCCGCCGACGTGGCCTGATCTTCGAAGGCAGGGGCCGGCCTGTGAATCGGGAAATGTTCCTTCGTCTCGACTGGCCCCAGGTCGTCCACGGGCTTGCCCAGGACGTTAAGGATGCGCCCGAGCGTCTCCTTGCCCACGGGGATCGTGATGGGAACGCCCAGGTCCAGGGCCTTCATGCCCCGCACCATGCCGTCGGTGGGCTCCATGGCCACGCAGCGAACTCGTCCCTCTCCCAGGTGCTGGGCCACCTCCGCCGTGACGTCGATGGGCACCGAGGAGTCGAACCCTTCCGCGTTGATGTGCACAGCGTGGTAAATCTCCGGGATGTGCTCCGCGGGGAATTGGATGTCCACCACGGGCCCGATGACCGCAACGACTCTTCCTTCAACTGGCATGTCCGCCTCTCCCCATCACCCGAGGGCCTGGGCCCCGCTCACGACCTCGATAATCTCTTTGGTGATCGCCGCCTGACGAACTCGGTTCGCGTACAGCGTAAGCCGGTCGATCATGTCCCGCGCGTTGTTGGTGGCGCTCTCCATGGCCGTCATGCGGGCGCCGTGCTCCGCCGCGGCCGACTCGAGAACGGAGCGATACACCTGGAACGCCACGTGCCTCGGCAGAAGCGTCTCGAACAGCTCCCGCTCCGTAGGTTCGTACAGGTAGTCCTCCATCACCGTCGGCTCCTCGAAGGTGAGCCGCGGGATGGGCAAGAGCTTCTCCGTCACGATCCGCTGTGCGATGACGCTCTTGAATTCGTTGTATATCAAATAGATGGCGTCGACCCTCTTCTCCGTGTAGAGACCGCTCAGATACTCCGCCATCTCGCTGGCGTCCTCATACCGGATCTTGTTGAAGATCCCCACCCAGCTCTGGGCGATGGTGAATTCCCGTCGGCGGAAAAACTCCCGGCCCTTCCTGCCGACACAGGCCAGCGTGATCTCCTTGCCTTCCTGAGCCAGCTCCCTCAGAAACCGGCCTGCGTGGCGTTGAATATTGGTGTTAAACGCTCCGCACAGGCCCCGGTCCGCCGTCACCACCACCACCAACACGCGCTCCTCCGGCCGCATGTCAAGCAGCGGGTGGACGCTCTGTTGCGCTCGGCTGGCCAGCGAGTTGAGGACCTCGAGCATCTTGTTCGCGTAGGGCCTGGCTGCAAACATCCGCTCCTGGGAACGCCGCAGCTTCGCCGCGGCCACCATCTTCATGGCCTTGGTGATCTGCTGGGTGTTCTGCACCGAGCGGATACGGCGCCTAATGTCGCGCAGGTTGGGCATGGCTCACTTCGCTTCCCGTTCTTTCACATACTGGTGCTTGAAGGACTTCAGAAGCTCCTCCAGCTGAGCCGTCAGCGTCTCGTCGAGCACCTTCTTCTCACGCAGGGCCTCCATCCAGGCCTGGCCGTTCAGGTCCAGGTACTTGTAGAGCCC
This sequence comes from Acidobacteriota bacterium, assembly GCA_049967655.1. GTDB lineage: Bacteria > Acidobacteriota > UBA4820 > UBA4820 > DSQY01 > DTPS01. The sequence continues at coordinate 72,116 of JBMFSH010000007.1, read as the reverse complement.
GGCCTCGAACGTCCGGCACTCGCTCACTGCCAAGTCATCGAGCCAGGCGTGCGTGCCCGCGTAGATGATGGCGATCTGCTTGATTACGTCCAGGGGCTGGTACTGGTCCTGCTTTAGGATCTCAACCAGGCGTGCGCCACGGTTCAGTTGCGCCTGCGTGCCCTTGTCCAGGTCCGACCCGAATTGGGCGAAGGCCGCGAGCTCGCGATACTGCGCCAGTTCGAGGCGCAGGGTCCCCGCCACGGATTTCATGGCCTTGATCTGCGCGTTTCCTCCCACGCGGCTTACGGAGATGCCCACGTTCAGGGCGGGACGGACGCCCTGGTAGAAGAGGTCGCTCTCCAGATAGATCTGCCCGTCCGTAATGGAGATGACGTTCGTGGGGATGTAGGCCGACACATCCCCCGCCTGCGTCTCGATGATGGGCAGGGCCGTTAGCGATCCGCCGCCCTGCTTCTCGCTCAGCTTAGCCGCGCGCTCCAGCAGCCGGGAGTGCAGATAGAACACGTCGCCCGGGTAGGCTTCGCGGCCCGGCGGACGCCGGAGGAGCAGCGAGATCTCGCGGTAGGCCGCGGCGTGCTTCGAGAGGTCGTCGTACACGCAGAGCACGTGACCCCCCTTGTGCATGAAATACTCGCCGATGGCGCAGCCTGCATACGGGGCGATGTACTGAAGCGAAGCCGGCTCCGAGGCCGAGGCCGACACCACGATGGTGTGTTCCATGGCCCCGTAGTCCTCCAGCGTCTTCACCACCTGCGCGACCGTCGAGCGCTTCTGCCCGATGGCCACGTAGATGCAGATCACCCCTTTACCCTTCTGGTTGATGATGGTGTCCAGCGCTACGGCGGTCTTGCCCGTCTGGCGATCGCCTATGATCAGCTCGCGCTGGCCTCTGCCGATGGGAATCATGGCATCGATGGGCTTAATGCCCGTCTGCAGCGGCACCTTGACGGGCTCCCGCTGGACGATGCCCGGGGCGATTCTCTCGATCGGGTAGCGCTCGGTGGATTCGATGGGCCCCCGACCGTCCTGCACCTGCCCGATGGGATCGATGACTCGTCCGATCATCGCCTCGGTCACCGGCACCGACATGATTTGCTTGGTGCGCCGGACCTCGTCCCCCTCACGGATCTTATCCGTCTCGCCCATGAGCACGGCGCCCACGCTGTCCTCTTCCAGGTTGAGGGCCATGCCGAACATGTCGCCCGGGAAGGCGAGCAATTCACCGGCCATGACCTTCTCCAGACCGTAGATCCGGGCAATGCCGTCGCCCACGGAGGTCACGTAGCCCACCTCCGCCACGTCCAGCTTCGTTTCGTATCCTTCGAGCTGGGCCTTCAGAATCCTGCTGATCTCGTCCGTCTTGATCATGCTCGCCTACCCCTTCACGAGATCCTGATGCACGGACTTCAGGGCGCCGGCAACGGACCCGTCGTACACGGTTGACCCCACGTGAAGCTGAATACCCCCCAATAGCTCGCTGGCAACCTTCGTCTCCAGTTCCACCGTTCGCCCGAAGATGGATGCCAGCCGGGCAGACATTTCCTTGCGCGCTCTCTCGCTCAGGGGCCGAGCGGACACGACCTGCGCGCGCTGGACCCCTGCCTTCTCATCCCTTATGGCCGAAAAGGCGGCCACTATCTCCTCCCACTGGCGGAGACGGCGGTGTTCAATGGCCATGAGCACGAACCGGATCGAAACGTCCCTGAGCCCCAACCGCTTCGCCAGCTCCCTCACCAGCCGCCCCTTGACCTCGGCGGGAATGCCCGGATTCTCTATAACCCGGCCCAGCTCGGGAACCTGCTTCAGCATGGCCCCAAAGGCCTTGAGGTCCGCTAGAACGGCGTCCACGGGCTCCGTCCCGAGGTTCGCGAGGAGCGCCTGCGCGTAGCGCTTACCGATGCTGCTCATGGCTCTCCTCCTCCAGAAGCCCAAGAAATTCACTCTGAAGCCGCTGCTCGTCCTCATCCGTAAGGTTCTGTGCCAACAGTTCCCTGGCCATTTTTACCGCCATATCGGCGGCGAAGGCGCGCAGATCCCGCTTCGCCTCCAGAACGCGCCGTTCCATCTCGGCGCGCGCCTCCTCTCCAATGCGAAGCCTGGCCGCCTCAGCCTCTTCCAGAACCCTGCGCTTGTCAGCCTCCGCCGACTCCTTCGAGGCCTTCTCGATGGAGGCCACCTCGTCGCCGAGGCGGGCCATCTTCTCCTCCACCTCCTTCAGCCGAGCCAGCGCCTCTTCCTTCTCTTTGAGAGCCTTCTCCAGGAGTGCCTGGATCTCCCTAGCCCTGGATTCGAAAAATTCTGGGGCGGGCCTCCTCAACAGGTAGATGAACAACCCCACCACCAGCAGGAAGTTCACGACCTGCCAAGCGATCATGGGGACGTGCCAGATGGGGGCCATCCAGCCTCCCTCTGCCCCATGCCCCTCGGAGGCCTCCTGCGCCATCACGACCAAAGCCGGGAGCCAGAGCAGGACCGCGAGCGAAAGCCTCTTGATCATGCCGTCACCTCACGGCCCAGAAGCTTGGAGGCCAAGGCCTTGGCGAAATGGGGGATTTGTCCCTCCAGGTCCCGCTTCACCGCGGAGATGTTCTCCCTAAGCTCTTCCTCGGCTCGCTGGAGGTTCTTGGCCACCTCGGCCTTCACGTCGCCCAGAACTCTGCTGCGGTATTCGTAGGCTTCGTTCCGGGCCTGCTCTTTCAGGTGAGTGGCTTTGCGGTGAGCTTCCAAAACGGCCTGCTCGTACTCCGCGAAACGCTTGCTCAGGACGTCCTTGGATTGATCAGAAAGGGTTCCCGACTCTCTGACGCGTTTCTTCCGCTCTTCCAGCACCCCCTGAACCGGCCGAAAAAAGACCTTGTTCAACAGGATGCCGTACACCAGGACCATTCCCATGATGATGGGAATATGCCAGTAACTCTTCATTAGCTCTTCGAGCACGGTCGATCCCCCCCATGAACGGTCGGGCCAAGCAGAGGGTTTAGCCTAGCAGATTTCCCAGGGGGGGTCAAGAAGTTCTGGGCCGCCTTGTCTTTTCACCCAGAGGGAAACGGGCTGCCCGTTTGACGCGGCATCGAACGGCGGTTACACTCCCCCTCTGGGCGGTTAGCTCAGCGGGAGAGCGCCTGCCTTACAAGCAGGATGTCACTGGTTCAAACCCGGTACCGCCCACCAGCCGGCCCGGCCTCGGCCCATGACGGCATCTTGCCGCCGCCGAACATCCCCCGGCGAAGGGCCTTGTCTCGGCGCCTTGTTCTAGCCGCCTCCCACGAACTGTACGATCTCCAGCCTGTCACCCTCGGCGAGGCGGGTCTCCTCGTAGGCGACCCTGGGAAGGATAGAGCCGTTTCGCTCGATGGCAACGCGCTCCCGAGAAAGCTCCAGCCGCTGAAGAAGGGCCGCCACCGTGAGACCCTCCTCGAGGGCCACCGGGGAACCGTTCAGAGTGAGGGTCATCGCGGGTTCCTCTTGGTGATGAGGGTCTTGGTCTGGAATCTCCCCTGCGCGTGGGTCACCTGGATGACGACCACCGCGTTGCCCTCCACGGGGGGGAGGAGAAAGGAGGCGTTGCACAGTCCGTCGGGCCCCGTGCTTCCGCGGTAGAGCTCCGCGCTGTGCCCGTCGCTCGCCGCCAGGCGGACCGATACCGACGCCCCCGGCAAGGGATTCCGCGTGATGTCGGTCTGGACCCTGAGATGCACCCAACCCCGTTCGCCGGCCACGTAGGGCGACTGGTCCAGGATTTCGGCAACCAGTTTCTCCCCCTCGCTCTCGCTCGTCAGATACTCGAGGATGACCTCATCCAGGCTCTTCGAGGAGATGAGTCCCTGTCCGAAGGTCTCCACGGGCTCCTTGGAATACTTGCCCAGCTTGATATCGACCACGATGCGGCGGTGCTGCTGCTCGAGCAGCGCGGCGAGCTTGGCCTCCTCGTACCCGTGCTCCACCAGCTCCTTGTAGGAGGTCTTTTTCGAGGCGAGGATCTCTCCTCCCGAGTAGATGAGGGTCTCGATTACCGGATTGTCCAGCCCGCGGTCCTCGGTCTGGACGTGGTAGACCTTGCCCTTGTGCACGACATCCTGGTTGAATCCAGTGATCATGACAGCCACGCATCCTTCACAAGGACTACGATACGCAAAGAGGCCCAGCTTCTCAATGCCTCAGGCCAACGGCTCGAGCCTCGCCGTAAAATGCCGGAGGAAGGGGGCCTCCTCCACGATGCGGTATCCTCTGCAACTGGAGGCGTTTCGGACGATCTCCCCGGCCACGTCGGCCACGTACCCGAGGTGGTTGTCGGTGTAGACCCTCCTGGGCACGGCGAGCCGCACCAGCTCCAGGGCGGCGGGGAGGAACCGGCCGTCCTTTCCCGTCTTCCCGAACATGAGCGAGCCGATCTCCACGCCACGCACGCCGCCCTCCAAGTAAAGCGCTGCCGTGAGGCTCTGGGCGGGGAAGGCATGGGCGGGAACGTGCGGCAGGATCCCGCGGGCATCCAGGTAGACGGCGTGCCCTCCCGTGGGCTCCAGGATGGGCACGCCCCGGGCCTTGAGGGCCTCGCCGAACCGCGCGATCTGGCCGACCCTGGCCTCCAGGTAGTCCTCCTCCTGGACTTCCTCGAATCCTTGGGCGAGGGCCTCCAGATCCCTTCCGGCGAGGCCTCCGTAAGTGGGGAACCCCTCCTTGAGGATCAGCATCGACTTGAGCCGGGCGGCGAGCTCTCCATCCCGAAGCGCGAGAAAGCCCCCGATGTTCCCGAGACCATCCTTCTTGGCGCTCATGGTGGCCCCGTCGGCGCAGGCGAACATGGCCGCCGCGATCTCGCGGATGCTCATGTGCGCGCATTCGGGCTCCCGCCGCTTGATGAAGTAGGCGTTCTCCGCAAAGCGGCAGCAGTCCAGGAACAGGGGGACCCCGTACCGCCGACAGAGCTCCCCCGTGGCCCTGATGTTGGCCAGGGAGACGGGCTGGCCGCCCCCCGTGTTGTTGGTGATGGTGATCATGCACAGGGGAACGGACCTCCTCCCCTTCTCCTTCAGGAGGGTTTCGAGGCGGTTCAGGTCCATGTTCCCCTTGAAGGGGTGGTCGAGGTGGATGTCCCTGCCCTCCGGAATCACCAAATCAACCGCCTCGGCTCCGAAGAACTCGATGTTGGCCCTCGTCGTATCGAAGTGGCTGTTGTTTGGGATGCTGAGGCCGGGCCGGGCGATCTGGGAGAAGAGCAGGTTCTCGGCAGCCCTGCCCTGGTGCGTGGGGAGCACGTGCTCCATGCCGGTGAGTCCCCGCACCGCCTCGTAGAAGCGGAACCAGGAACGGGCCTGCGCGTAAGACTCGTCCCCGCGCATGAGGGCGGACCACTGCTTGTCGCTCATGGCCCCTGTCCCCGAATCGGTCAGGAGGTCGACGAAGACGTCTTCGGCCCGCACCATGAAAAGGTTGTAGCCGGCCTCCCGTAGAATGCGTTCTCGTTCCTTCCGCCGAGGCAGTTGGATCGCCTCCACCATCTTAATCCGGTATGGCTCGGGCCAGTTTTTCATCGGATCCCTCGCATAGAATTCGCTTCAGGAACTCCCCGGTTGGCGACGATGGCACCTTCGCCACCTCTTCCGGCGTTCCGCAGGCGACCAGGCGGCCGCCCTCCTCCCCGCCTTCGGGGCCCAGTTCGAGCACCGCGTCGGCGCTCTTGATCACATCCAGATTATGCTCGATCACCACCACCGTATTGCCCGCCTCCACCAGTCGCTGCAGGACGTTGAGCAGATGACGCACGTCCTCGAAATGGAGGCCCGTGGTGGGTTCGTCCAGCACGTAGAGCGTGTTCCCGGTGGCCCGCCGGCTGAGCTCTCTCGCCAGCTTGATCCGCTGGGCTTCGCCGCCCGAGAGGGTGGTGGCCTGCTGGCCCAGGTGCAGGTACCCCAGCCCCACATCGGCCAGGGTCTGAAGTTTCTTCCGGACTAGGGGGATCTTGTCGAAGAATTCGAGAGCCTCGCTCACGGTCATGTCCAGCACCTCGGCGATGCTCTTTCCCTTGTACCGCACCTCCAGCGTCTCCCGGTTGTACCGCATGCCTTTGCACGTGTCGCAGGTGACGTAGACGTCTGGCAGGAAGTGCATCTCGATCTTGAGGACCCCGTCTCCCTGGCAGGCCTCGCACCGCCCGCCCTTGACGTTGAAGGAAAAACGGCCCGGCTTGTACCCTCGCGCGCGAGCCTCGGGCACCTGTGCGAAGAGGTCGCGGATGGGCGTGAAGAGCCCCGTATAGGTGGCGGGGTTGGACCGCGGGGTGCGCCCGATGGGCGACTGGTCGATTTCGATGACCTTGTCCACCCTCTCCCATCCCTCTATGGAGCGGTGGATGCCGGGCACGTCTATGCTGTGGTAGATCCGCTGCATGAGCCCCTTGTAGAGGATGTCGTGGACGAGCGTGGACTTCCCCGAGCCGGAAACCCCGGCCACCACCGTGAACACGCCCAGGGGGATAGCCACATCCAACCCTTTGAGGTTGTGCTCAGAGGCGCCGAGCACCTTCAGCCACCCGCTGGGCTTTCTTCTTTTGGCGGGCACGGGGATGGACCTGCGGCCGGAGATGTAGGCGCCCGTCACGGACCTCGGCGCTCTGCAGAGATCTTCGATCCCACCCTCGGCCACCACCTCTCCCCCGTGGACGCCAGCGCCGGGGCCCAAATCCACCACGTGATCCGCCGTGCGGATCGTCTCCTCGTCGTGCTCCACCACCACCACCGTGTTGCCCAGGTCGCGCATGGCCATGAGCGTGTCCAGCAGGCGCCTGTTGTCCCTTTGGTGGAGCCCGATGGAGGGCTCGTCCAGGACGTAGAGCACCCCCGTCAGCTGGCTGCCCACCTGCGTGGCGAGGCGGATCCGCTGGCTCTCCCCACCCGAAAGGGTGGTAGCCGTCCGCGAGAGCGTCAGGTAGCCGAGACCCACGTTGTCCAGGAAAGAGAGCCTGCTGCGGATCTCCTTCAGCACCATTCTGGCGATCTCCTGGTCCCGGGGCGACAGCTCCAGCTCGGACAGGGCCCGCCGCGCCTCGCGCACGGACAGGTCGGTGAGCGCCGCGATGGTGTGCCCCCCCACCTTGACCGAGAGGGCTTCGGGTTTGAGCCGCCTCCCACCGCAGGCGGGGCAGGGAGAGGTGGACATGTAGGCCTCAATCTCCTCCCGGGAGGCGTCGGACTTGGTCTCCCGGTACCTCCGCATGAGGTTGGGGATTACCCCTTCAAAGGCGTGCTCGAACTGGTAGCGGTTCCGGTCCCGCTGCACGTCGTAGGCGATCTTTCGGCCGTTGCTGCCGTACAGGATGACCTGCCGGGCCTCTTCCGGGAGCTTGCACCAGGGGCTCTTCAGGGAGAAGCCCATGTCCCTGCCCACGCCTTCGATCATCTCGCGATACCAGAAGCCTCCCTCCACGGGCCAGGGCACAACCGCCCCTTGAGCAAGGGAGAGGTTGGGGTTGGGCACGATCTTGGCCGGATCCAGCTCCATCTTGACGCCCAGTCCCGAACACTCGGTGCAGGCCCCGTGCGGGCTGTTGAAGGAGAAGAGCCGAGGTTCCAGCTCGGGAAGGGATGTGCCGCAAGTGGGACAGGAGAGCCGCTCCGAGAAGAGCAGGTCGCTCTCGTCCGACAGCCTGTGGACCACCACCAGTCCCTCCCCCTTCTGCAGGGCCAGCTCCACCGATTCGGTCAGGCGGCTCTGCACACCGGGTTTGACCACCAGGCGGTCCACGAGAATCTCGATGGTATGGGCGCGGTAGCGCGCCAGATCCAGGTCCTCCTGGAGGTCCAGCACCTTTCCGTCCACCCGGGCGCGGACAAACCCCTCCTTGAGAAGCCCGGCCAGCAGCTTCCTGTACTCGCCCTTGCGCCCCCTTACCACCGGCGCGAGGACATAGATCCGCTCGCCCTCGGGAAGGGAGAGGATCTGGTCCACCATCTGCTGCACGGTCTGGCTCTCGATGGGCCGGCCGCACTGGGGGCAGAAGGGCTTGCCCACCCTGGCGAAGAGCACGCGGAGATAGTCGTAGATTTCCGTCACGGTCCCGACCGTCGAGCGCGGATTGTGGGAGGTGGATCTCTGCTCGATGGAGATGGCCGGTGAGAGCCCCTCGATGGAGTCCACGTCGGGCTTCTCCATGAGATCGAGGAACTGCCGCGCATAGGCAGAGAGCGACTCCACGTACCGTCGCTGACCCTCGGCGTAGAGCGTGTCAAAGGCCAGCGAAGATTTGCCGGAGCCCGAAAGGCCCGTGATGACCACGAGCTTGTTCTTGGGCAGGGTGACGTCCAGGTTCTTCAGGTTGTGTTCCCGGGCGCCCTTGATTCGGATCAGCTCCATGGACTCGCACATCCTCCGAAACTTTCCTTCTATCATGAAGATGCGGCCCTGCCAAGACCCACGGAGACCCACGGAGACCACCACGGAGACCCCCATCCCGCGATGGGACGAGGGAAAGAACATGGAAAGCAGGCGGGGCAAGCCGAGGAATTTGGGGTGGTGAAGGCGAACAGGGGGTCAGCGGATGGGCCGGAGGTGGATGGAGCCGTTGACGGTCTCCACGCTCACCGTATGGCCGCCGCCGTTGAGATCGCCGAAGAGTTCGTGCTTGGACTCGCTGAGCCCTTTGATCTCCGTCGAAACGCCGCCGTTGACGTTCTCGGCGGAAAGGTGCAGGGCCGCATCGGGGTAGAGGGCGAGAGCGATGCTTCCGTTGACCGTCTCCAGGTGCGCCTTTTCGGGGGCGTGCGAGAGGATCTGGCCCTCGATGCTCCCGTTGGTGGTCGTCACCTCTCCGGCGTTCTGGGCCTTGAAGCGGATGGTCCCGTTCACGACGGCCGCGTCGATGCGCCCACAGGTAAGCGCGTCGACCTTGCCGTTGGTGGTTTCGCAACTGATGGCCGAGGCCGGGACGTCCGCCGTAATGGTGCCGTTGACCGTGGCGAGCTTGGCTGGGGTTCCCTCGGGGACGGCCACGTCAAAGGTCACCGTCCCGCTGAAGCCCATCCCCGCCAGGAAACCGGCGCTCTTGGGATAGCGCGTCTCCACCCTGACCCCCTTGCCGGTGTCCGTGACCCCCACCTCCAGCTTGGCCAGCCCCTCCTTCGCCTTCTCCTGGCTGAAGGCCTGGACGCGTTTGATGGCCACGATGCGCACCTCTCCGGGCTTTCCCACGGTGAGGGTGATGGAGCCGTTGATGTTGTCGAGGGCGAAGGTTCCCCCGGCCGGCATGGGGACAGTCCTCTCCACGCGCTCCTCCGCGGAGGAGCCCAGGATCTGCCGGGCGCACCCCGCCAGGACCAACATGGCCGAGAGCACCGCCATCCCAACCGCCATCCGTTTCATGGGAGCACCTCCACCTTCACCTCAACCTTATTAAACGGGAGAGCGGCCGCCAAGGTTTCACCTCTCCCTCCGATTTCTTGCCGCGGGTCACCTGTCGTCACCTTGGAGCCCGGACAGGCTTTGCGCTACACTGCGCCGGGAAACGAGCACGGACGTTGCCGTGCCCAACCCCGTGGCTTTGGCCGTCGGCGTGCCTGGGCCGCGCGAAGGTTGCAGGTGTTCCAGACCAGAGTCTTTTTCCCATGGAGAGCTAGCCGATGAAGAGCAGTGTGGTTCGAACCGTCACCCTCACCCTTCCCCTGGTTCTGGTCATCGCGGCGTCCTGCCAGAAGGCGCCCGCTCCCGCCGGGAGTGCCGCAGAGAAGAAGCCCGCACCACAGGCCGCGCCCTCCGTCCAGGAACAGGCATCAGCGGCGGCACAACCCGCCGCATCTCCCCTCGAAGCTGAGATGCAGAAGGCCGTCATGACCTACGTTCAGAGCGTGCGCCACGTGAATACCGATAAGATGACGGTGACGGTCAGCGACATCAAGACGGAGGGCGACAAGGCCACCTGCACGGTGTCCTACGGCCTCAAGGAGGGCCAGATACCCCCCATGGTCTACCTCTACGACCTCGTGCGCCAAAATGGGACGTGGACCGTCACCGCCTCTCGGCCCAAGGGAGGAGAGGGCCACGCCGGAGACATGAACTCCGGAGCAGGACTGCCGCCCGGCCATCCCTCCGTGGGGGAGACGCAACCTCCCATGGAACCCTCTCACCAGGCTCCATCCACGCCCGCCAAGTAACCGCCACGCAGGCTACCGGAGGGGGACTGGTCGCCCCCTCCGGCGCTTCCCCCCACCCATGACCGTTCCCACTCAAGAAATTACGCAAAGAGGTACTCGATGGCCTCCGATAGGGTGGCCACCGGCGTAAGGGCCATTTGCCCGGATGCGGGCTCCAGGCGCCTGGCGTCGGAAGCCGGCAAGACGCAGCGCCGGAAGCCGAGGGCGGCCGCTTCGGCGATCCGGGGCTGGGGGGAGCCGACACCCCTCACCTCCCCCGCCAGTCCCACCTCTCCAAAGGCGGCCAGGTCTGAAGGCAGGGCCACGCCGCGGTAGGCCGAAGCGACCGCGAGACAGAGCGGCAGGTCCAGCGCAGGCTCCTCCACCTCCACGCCTCCCACCACGTTGACGAAGAGATCCCGGTCTCCCAGGGTGATGCGCATGGAGCGTTCGAGGACCGCCGAGAGGAGCTGGACGCGGTTGCGATCCAGCCCCAGGCTCATCCTCTTGGCCAGGCCGAAGGCGGAGGGCGAGGTGAGCGCCTGGATCTCGAAGAGGAGCGGCCGGGTGCCCTGGAGGGAGACGCCGATGACGGAGCCCGGAACGCCCACGGGGCGGTCCGCCAGCAGCGCCTCCGAGGGATTCTCCACGGCCTTCAGCCCCTCCGTGGTCATTTCCATGAGCGCCATCTCGGAGGTGGCTCCGTAGCGGTTCTTGTGGGCCCGTAGCGCGCGCAGGTGCCTGTACCGCTCCCCCTCCAGGTAGAGCACCGTGTCCACCATGTGCTCCAGGGCCTTGGGTCCGGCGATCATGCCCTCCTTGGTGATGTGCCCGACGAGGAGGGCGGGCATGGCGCGTCGTTTGGCCGCGTCGATGAACCGAGCCGAGCTCTCCCGAACCTGGGCCAGGGAGCCGGCGCCTCCCGACAGGCTCCCGACCGAGCTGGTCTGGATGGAATCTACCGCCAGGACCGCCGGCGCCAGTCGCTCCACCTCGGCGAGGACGGCCTCGACGGAGGTCTCCGCCATCAGGTGGAGCCGCTCGCCAGAAATACCGAGGCGGTGGGCCCGCCCGGCCACCTGGGCCAGCGACTCCTCACCGCTGGCGTACAGGACGGCCCGCTCTTTCGCCAGTTCGCCGAAGATCTGGAGGAGGAGGGTGGACTTGCCCACGCCGGGATCGCCGGCCAGGAGCACCACGCCGCCAGGGAAGAGCCCGCCGCCCACCACCCGATCCAGATCCCGGGAGCCCGTGCCGAGCCTGCGGCCCTCCTCCGGGCGCACCTCCGCGAGGGGAACGGCCTGCGAAGGGGGCTTGCCCCCGGCGGAGCGCGCGGGCTCCGCGCCCGCTTCCTCCACCAGGCTGTTCCACTCGCCGCACCCGGGGCAACGCCCCAGCCACTTGGGGCTCTGCGTTCCGCAGGCCTGGCAGACGAAAACGGTAGCGCTCTTCATGGCCATGGCCGGGGAGCTTCCCGGCCTCCCGCCTCAGCCCCTTTTCGCCGCGGGGTAGAGCTCCCCCGCGATGATCACGGCCATCACGGCTCCCTTCAGCTTCACGCCCAGGAAGGGGCTGTTCTTGCTCAGCGACTTGATGTCGCCCGGAGCGAGACAGGTCTCCTTGCGGAGGGAGAAGATCGTGAGGTCGGCGTCGGCCCCCTCCTGGATCCTGCCCTTGCCCTCCAGCCCGAGGAGCCGGGCGGGCGCCGAGGAGAAGGCATCCACCATGCGCTTGAGGGAGATGCGGTCGGTGCGCACCAGCCGGTCCAGGGCCAGCGGCACGGCGGTCTGGAGACCGATGATGCCATTGGGAGCACGGTCGAACTCCACCATCTTCTCTTCATAGGCGTGCGGGGCGTGGTCCGTGACGATGGCGTCGATGGTCCCGTCGGCCAGCCCCTCGATGACCGCGTCCACGTCATCCTGCCCACGGAGAGGCGGGTTCATCTTGGCGTTCGTGTCGAAGCCGAGCACCGCCTCTTCGGTGAGGGAGAAGTGGTGGGGGGTGGCCTCCGCCGTCACCGGCACCCGCTTCTTCTTGGCTGCGCGGATGGCCTCCACGGTGAGCCTGGTGGAGACGTGGGCGATGTGGACCCTTTGGCCCGTCAGGCGCGCAAGGGCGATGTCCCTTCGCGCGGGTATGGATTCGGCCTCGGCGGGTATACCGTGGAGCCCCAGGCGAACGGAAACGGGGCCCTCGTTCATGACGCCGTCGCCCACCAGCGCCAGGTCCTCGCAGTGGTCGATGACCAACATGCCCAGGGAGCCGGCGTATTCCAGGGCGCGGCGCATGACGGCGGAGCTGGCCACGGGATGGCCGTCATCGGACACGGCCCGAACGCCCGCCTCCCTCATCTCGGCGAACGGGGCCAGCTCCTCGCCTTTCGAGCCCTTGGTGATCGCCCCGATGGGATAGACACGGACCGGGCTGCACGATCGGGCCCTGTCGAGGATGTACTGCGTCACCGAGGCGTTGTCGTTCACGGGATACGTGTTGGGCATGCAGCACACACCCGAGAATCCACCCGCCAGGGCCGCCGCGAGGCCGGTCGCGATGGTCTCCTTGCGCTCGAATCCGGGCTCCCGGAGGTGGACGTGCATATCGATGAATCCGGGGGCCACCACCATGCCCGTGGCATCGAAGACCTCCGCTCCCTTTTCCGGTATCCTTTTTTCCACGCGCGCGATTCGGGCCCCATCGAGCAGGATGTCCAGCGTGTCGTCGGTGCCCGACTGCGGGTCGACCACGCGTCCGTTCTTAATGAGTCGCTTCATCTTCGCTCCCGCCCAGAAGAAGGTAGAGGGCGGCCATGCGCACGGCCACTCCGTTCTCCACCTGGTCCAGGATCACCGAGTAGGGACCGTCCGCCACCTCGGAGGCCATTTCGACGCCCCGATTGATGGGGCCTGGGTGCATGACGATCACCTGTTTGTCGGCCAGCCTCAGGCGCGCCTCGGTAAGCCCGAAGGTCTTGTAGTACTCCAGCAGGGAGGGGAAGAGCCCCTTGGTCTGCCGCTCCATCTGGATTCGGAGCATCATAACCACGTCCTTGCCCCTGAGCGCGCGTTCGAAGTCCGTAGTGGCCGTAACCCCCAGGCTCTCCAGGTACGGCGGCATGAAGGTGGCCGGCCCGCAGACCGTCACCTTGGCCCCCATCTTGCCGAGGAGGAAGATGTTGGAACGTACCACCCTGGAGTGGCTGATGTCGCCGCAGATGAGGACCTCCAGTCCCTTGAAATCGCCCTTCTTCTGCCGGATCGTCATGGCGTCCAGTAGAGCCTGCGTGGGGTGCTCGTGGGTACCGTCGCCCGCGTTGACCAGGGCCGCCCTGGTGAAGGGATGGATGAGCTGGCAGGTGCCGGGGCTCGCGTGGCGGATCACGTAGCAGTCGGGCTGCATGCGCTCCAGGTTGAGGACCGTATCCACCAGCGTCTCGCCCTTCTGGAGGGAAGAGGTGCTGGCCGAGAAATTCAGGGTATCCGCCGAGAGGCGCTTCTCGGCGATCTCGAAGGAGGAGCGGGTGCGCGTGGAGTTCTCAAAGAAGAGGTTGACCACGAGCTTGCCCCGCAGAGCCGGGACCTTCTTCAGGGGCCTCCTCGACACCTCCGACATCTTCTCCGCCGTGTCGAGAATGAGGGCGATATCCTCGGCCGAGAGCTCCTCGATGCCCATCAGGTGCTTGTGCGCGAAGCTCATGGGCGCTTCCCCTCCGTACCCGCTCGCTCGGCCGATGCCGCGCTTTCTAAGATGAGGGCGTCCTCCCCGTCCGTCTCCTTCAGGAGCAGCTCCACGTGGTCCTCTCTGCGCGTGTTCAGAGAGAGACCGACGTAGTCGGCCTGGATGGGCAATTCCCGATGTCCGCGGTCCACCAGCACGGCGAGCTGGACCCGCGCCGGCCGGCCGAGGTCCACGAGGGCGTCCAGCGCCGCCCGCACGGTCCTGCCCGTGAAGAGTACGTCGTCCACCAGGACCACCGTCTTGGCGCCGATGTCGAAGTCCACCTGGGTTCCCCGGAGAACGGGCGCCGCTCCCACCGTCGAAAAATCATCCCGATAGAGGTTGATGTCCAGGCTTCCCACGGGCACCTTCGTCTTTTCAGCCTTCTCGATCAGCCGGGCGATGCGCTGCGCCAGCGGAACACCCCGCCGGTGAATCCCGATCAGCACCACCCCCTCGCAGCCCTGAAGCCGCTCCGTGATCTCCAGCGCGAGGCGCCCGAGAGAACGCTGGATTCCCGCCGCATCGAACAGAGTCTTGCGCTTCATCAGCACTCCTCGAAAAGCAGGGCGACGGAGGCGGGACTCAAGGAGACCGGAGCCTTCCCGCTGGACCCCATATCCGCCTCAAATCTCTCTGGCCGTGAGGGAGCAACCCCGTGACCACGCCCCAAGCGCGGGCAGTGTAGCCCGGCAGTGATGCCCTGTCAACGCGGCCCAGGCCAAGGAGCAGTGCCGTTTCAGCCCCTCTTCCGAGCTGCTTGACTCCCGAAAAACGGCGGTGCTATTTTTTCGTCTCCGGTGACCGGTTCGCCGAAGGGAGTGCTTTGTAAGGAGTGGTCATGGCCAAGGGTACGGTGAAGTGGTTCGACGAGAAGAAGGGCTACGGCTTCATCACCATGGACGAGGGCCAGGACGTCTTCGTCCACTACAGCGGGATCATCGGCAACGGGTTCCGGAAACTGACCGAAGGGGACCGAGTCACCTTCGAGGTCAAGGAGGGCAGCAAGGGCCCCCAGGCCGATCAGGTGCAGCTGCTGCACGAGTGACGCCGCTGCGCATCGGGTAAAGTCACGAGAGGGGAGGGGCGCCAGCTCCTCCCGCTTGATGTTCGGCCATGGCCGCCACCACCCTTTGCCGTCCCGACCAGCTCTTTCGCTTGAGATTTTGCCGAGCTCCCAGAATCGCCTCCTTTCCCACCTCATGGTGCCGCCCCCTCCCGCTCCAGAAATCTCAAGTCTCGGCGCGGCGCGCGGGGGTACCGCCGCGGTTCCTCCCGCGGCGCGCCGGAAAATGGCTAGCACCATTCGTGAGGATTTCGCCGGACGCAGAGCGTCGCGAGCCGGCATGGTCTTCAACCGGGGCACGGCACGCAGAAAAAGCATGCGAGGTTGGCGGCCGCGAGGGCCAAAGACTCAAGTAACTTTCTCAGTCATTGTTTCGCTAATATCATTCTTCTTCAACAATTATCAAGCGACAACCACCAACAGATTTTATCATCCGCCCGGGTGCGCTCCCAGGGCCAAAGCTTCCCTTCCAAGGCTGACGATGGATACTATGGCCCGCCTCCCTTCGGGGGTTTCGGGAGCCATTCGGGATCTTTCCGCGGGCGGTGTGAAAGGACCTTTTTGCCGAGAGGAGCCGCGCCGCCCTCGAAAGCTACGGTAGATTAGACCGCTCCCGGGGCATGGGCGGCCGGCCACCACCGGCTTCGGCAGCCGATCGAGAATTCAGGTTCTCCCGAAGCCGCCCAACCAGCGAAGCAGAGCAACCCGTCGTGGATTTTCATAGATGGTCTGGATGTAATAGACGTTGGCGGCGCGCCTCGCCATCTGTACGAAGGCGGGATAGGGGTGCACGGTCTGCGAGATGTCCATGACCTTGAGCCCCATCCGCACCCCCAGCACGAGCTCCTGAAGCAGATCCCCCGCGTGGGCCCCCACCATGTGGGCCCCCAGCAACCGGCCCCGGCCGTCCGTGATCACCTTGGCCACGCCGCCCGGCTCGTTTTCGATGACGGCGCGGTCCAGATGGTCGAAATTATAGCGGAGGACGAGGTGCTTGATGCCCCGCTCCTTGGCCTCGGCCTCCGTCAGTCCGCAGTGGGCCACTTCGGGATCCGTGAAGGTGACCCACGCCACGGCCCGGAAGTGCATGCGCTCCAGAAGAAAGGGCAGAAGGCGGCTGCGGATGATGTTCTTAACGCACACTCCGGCCTCGTGCTCGGCCATGTGGGTGAACTGGTAGAGGCCGTTGCAGTCGCCGATGGCCCACACCCCTCTCCGCGTCGTCTGCATGGTGTTGTCCACGGTGATCCCGTGCCGGTCGAAGGCGACCCCGGCCCTCTCCAGTTCGAGGCCCTCCACGTTGGGGGCTCGGCCCGTGGCCACCAGAATCTCCTCCGCCTCGACGGTCTCCTCCCGACCGTCTTTTCCCTGGAGCACGAGGGCCTTCCCGGCCTTGGTCCTCATCGCACGGACGGCCCTGCGCTCTCCGAGAAAACGGGCGCCCTCCTTCACCAGGATGCCCAGAAGGAACCGTCCCGCCTCCGGCTCTTCGCGGGGCAAGAGGCAGGCGTTGGATTCCACCACCGTCACGGACACCCCCATCCGCTGAAACATCTGGGCGAATTCCGTCCCGATGGGTCCCCCTCCCAGGATGATCATGGACCGAGGAAGGGTTTCGATTTGAAGGGCCGAACGGCTGTCTAGAAATCCGGTCTCCGCCAGCCCCTCGATGGGCGGGGCCACGGAGTGAGCCCCCGTGGCGATCACCACGTGGCGCGTGGGCAACTCCCGTCCCTCCACCTCGATCCGCTTCGCACTCAGGAATCGCGGCTGTCCGAAGAGCACCTCAACCCCCTGGCTGCGGAGAAATTCCTGCGTATCCTGGTGGGTCAGCGTGCCCTGGACCTGCGCCACATAGCGCCGCGCGGCCGCGAAGTTGAACCGGACAGGACCCGCGTCGATCCCCACTCGCCCGACCGATCGCACCTCGTTGAGCATGCGAGCGACGTGCAGATAGCTCTTGCTGGGCACGCATCCCCACGTGATGCAGTCCCCGCCCAGGGCCTCCTTCTCCACGAGGGCGACCCGCGCACCAAGCCTGCCCAGCCCCCTGGCCGCAGCCAAGCCCGCAGCGCCAGCCCCCAGGATGACCGCGTCGTATCGCGCCATGACACCTCCGCTCCCGTCTCTCGTGGCTTGGACCCGCCGCGGGCCCTACCTCGCACCGCCGTGCCGGCCGCCGCTTGGTCAACGCTCGCGGCTCGCGCTGCTATTCTCTGTCGGCAGCCGCCGCCCGCTCGTCCTCGGAGTCCCGGTCGAAATGGGGAAGTTCATCGGGAATGGGGATGGAGATTTCGACGAACCCGGCAAACTCCCCCTTCCGGTACCACGGCAACTGATGGATGATCTTGCGGCGCCCGTTCTTCTGGATGGTGTAGTGGTTGGGCTGTCGCACTTCGTATAGCCGGGCGGCCTTGGTGCGCACAGGCTCGGGATGACAGTCCAGAACCTGGGTGCCGAGTAGCGCTGCGCCTCCATCTCGCGCGAAGGATTCCAGCGAGCGGGCGTTCATCTCCACGATGACCCCATCGGCATCGGTCACGGTGATCGCCGCCGGACATTCCGCGGCCCACTCTCCCATTCGGTGCTTCATGACCGCCTCCGCCCAAGCTTTTATTGTACCCCAGCCCAGGCTCATCCGGGCCCTCTGGGCTGGCGATGCGGATCTTCAACGCCCTGATGATGCGGCAGGCCACGGATCAGTTTGGCGAGCTCCGCGGCGTGCGGCAAGGCGGAGATAGGGAGGGGGTCTTCTCCAATGAGATCAATGCCTTATCCCGGGGCGACTTTGGCCGCCCCATGGGCCGCGGCGGCCTGATAGCGGCTCAGGTCTTTGCGGGACCTCGCGGCGAAGGATAGAATGCCTTCGCCGTGCCGAGGCCGCAGTCACGGGGCTTGCGGCGCCTGCCGGTACGGAAGAGAGGTGTCGCTCATGGGCCCATTCTGCCGCGTCCAGGCGGTTCTCTTCGACCTGGACGGCACCCTCCTCGATTCCCTGAAGGACCTGGCCGACTCCATGAACGCGGTCCTAAGGAAGAGGGGATTTCCCGCGCACCCGGAGGATGCCTACAGGATCTTCGTCGGCGAGGGGATGGAGCTTCTGGTTCAGCGGGCGCTTCCCGAGGGGAACCGTAGCGGAAGCCTTCTGGAGGAGTGCATCCTCGACATGCGGGAGGAGTACGGGCGGCGGTGGGACCGCACCACGCGCCCCTACCCTGGCATCCCCGACCTGCTGGACGCCCTCGGCGCACGATCCGTACCCATCGCCGTGCTCTCCAACAAGCCCAACGATTTCACCCGGGCATGCGTGGCCCGCCTTCTTCCGCGCTGGAGCTTCTCTGCGGTTCTCGGCGCCGGAGAGGAGGTTCCCCGCAAACCGGACCCGGCGGGGGCCGTGGCCATCGCCGCACGCTTCGGCGTACCCCGCGAGGCGGTTCTCTTCCTGGGCGACGGCCCCACGGACGTCCTGGCCGCCATGGCCGCGGGGATGATTCCCGTGGGGGCCCTCTGGGGATTTCGATCCGAAGACGAACTCCGGGCGGCGGGCGCCCGCTTGCTGCTCCACCACCCTCTGGAGTTGTTGTCGCTGCTCTGACGACGGAAAGGCCGCTCGCCCTCGCCGGCCGCGGCTTCTCGCCCTCCCAACAACAAAGCCCCGGGCGTCTCCACCCGGGGCATCCTTCGCATCCTTTTGGCGGGGCCGACGGGGCTCGAACCACGCTCCCGTCGCTTCCGCTCCCCGAGGAGGGGCTCTGCCGCCCCTCCTCGGCGCTCCCGCGGCTTCGCCGCGCTCGCTGCTCTTCCCTGCCCTCGCGCGGGTAGCCCTTCGGGCGGGGGGCCTCCCCGCCCCCCGCACCCCCTCGCCGGCCGCGGCTTCTCGCCCTCCCAACAACAAAGCCCCGGGCGTCTCCACCCGGGGCATCCTTCGCATCCTTTTGGCGGGGCCGACGGGGCTCGAACCCGCGACCTCCGACGTGACAGGCCGGCGCTCTAACCAAACTGAGCTACGACCCCGCCCATGCCCAGTCATTGTACATGAACGGGGGCGGGAGTCAAGCAGAATCCATTGGCCTCCTCCCTGCCCTCACGCGGGAGGCCCTTCGGGCGGAGGGCCTTCCCGCCCCCCGCACCCCCTCACCGCTCGTCGGCCTTATGGCCTCCACCCCCCACGAAGAGTCCTCCGCCCTACAGGGCCTCCACCGCCATCGCCACACCGTTGCCGCCACCGAGGCACAGGGAGACGATGCCGCGCTTGGCGCCCCGGTCCTTCATGGCGTACAGCAGCGTGAGCAGGCAGCGCGTACCGGAAGCCCCGATGGGATGGCCCAGCGCCACCGCCCCGCCGTGGACGTTGACCTTCTCCGCGGGAAGCTCCAGCACGCGAAGCAGGGCGCAGGACTGGGCGGCGAAGGCCTCGTTGAGCTCGAAGAGGTCCACCGTCTTGAGGTCCCACCCCGCCTTGGCGGCGGCCGCGCGCACGGCGGGCTCGGGAGTCATCATGACCCACTTGGGCTCGAGCCCCGACGTGGCGTAGGCGACGATCCGAGCCAGGGGGGTAACCCCCTTCGCCTCCGCGATTTCCCGGGTGCACACCACCACCGCCGCGCCGGCGTCGCTAATCTGGCTGGCGTTGCCCGCCGTGACGACCCCGTCCTTGACGAAGGCCGGCTTGAGCTTGGCGAGGGCTTCGGCCGTCACGTCGGCCCGGATACCCTCGTCCGACCGGAAGGGGACGGGATCGCCCTTCTTCGCTGGGATGGGCACGGTAACCGTCTCGGCATCGAACTTCCCCGCGCTCCACGCGGCCGCGGCCCGTCGGTGGCTCTCCACGGAATAGGCATCCATGGCCTCGCGGGAGACGGTGTACTCCTTGGCCACCAGTTCGGCGGTCATCCCCATGTGCTGGCCGTCGTAGGCGTCGGTGAGGCCGTCGGCAACCATCACGTCGGTCACCTCGCCGTGGCCCAGGCGAAGTCCCATGCGGGCTTTGCGCAGGATGTAAGGGGCATTGGTCATGGATTCCATGCCGCCGGCCAGGAGCACCTTGGCGTCCCCGGCCTTGATGGCCTGCGCCGCGAGCATCACGGCCTTGAGCCCCGAGCCGCAGACCTTGTTGGCCGTAAAGGCCGCCACGGAGACGGGGAGCCCCGCTTTGAGCGCCGCCTGCCTGGCCGGGTTCTGCCCCACCCCCGCCTGCAGCACGTTGCCCATGATCACCTCCTCCACCTCCTGGGGCTGCACCTTGCCTCGGGCCATGGCCTCCTTGAGGGCGAAGGCGCCGAGCTCGGGGGCGGTGAAGGGGGTAAGGGCCCCCATGAACTTGCCGATGCCCGTTCGGGCGCCCGACAGAATAACGACTTCAGACATCTCGGCCTCCTGAATCGTGAGTTAGAACTGCGCCTCGGTCCGGGCCGGCCCCAGCGTCACCAGGGCGTCTCCGGCCTGGATGCGGGTGCTACCTTCGGGGTTGAAGGTGATGGTGCCGTCGCCGTGCTTGACGGCCACCACGAGAATGCGGTGCTTCTGCAGGAGCCCGGATTCCAGCAGGGACTTCCCCGCCAGGGGGCTCCGCTCGCCGATGGCGATCTCCTCCATCTGCAGCTCGACGTTTCGACGGCCGGTGACCATTTCCATGCATTCCACCACGTTCGGGTTGAGGATCATGCGGGCAATCCGCTTGCCGCCCTCGCGGTGGGGGCTGATGACGTGGTGCGCCCCGGCGGCCATGAGGTGGCGCTCCGCGCCGAGGGTATTGGCCCTGGCGATGATGGTCAGCGAAGGGTTGATCTCCTTGGCGGTGAGGATGATGTACAGGTTGTCGGCGTCGGTGGGCATGAGGGCTACGAGCCCCTTGGCCCGCTCAACACCGGCCTGCCGAAGGAGGGCCTCCTCGCGGGCATCGCCTTGCAGAGCGAGAACCTCCGCCTCGGTCAGCGCCTCCACCTCCTCGGCCCGGCTCTCCAGCACCACCAGCGGGACCTCCTTCTGGCGAAGTTCCGAGGCCACCACGGAGCCGATTCGTCCGTGGCCGCATACCACGTAGTGACCCGAGAGTTCGTCAATATTTCGGTGCAAGCGGCGCTTCTCCAGGACCTCCAGGAACCCGCGCTCAACGATCATCGAGAAGAGCCGCGACAGGTAGAAGGAGAAGGTCGCGACGCCGACGACGATCAATCCGATGGTGAAGAGTTTACCGGCATCGCTCAGCGGGATCAACGTCCCGAAGCCGACGGTGGAGAGGGTGATGACCGTGAGAAAGAGCGCGTCGATGGGGGAGAGGTGTTCGATGGCCATGTAGCCCAGCGTGCCGCCAGCCACCAGCGCGAGCAGGCTGCCGAGGAGGAGAACGACTTGGCCTCTCAAGCGCTTCACGTCCCCCTCCCCGTGCCGGCTGCAGGCCTCCCACCGAACCGTCAGGCCGAGTCACACAAGCGGGCCGGGTGCCCCAGGAGCTCCCGCGCCGCCTCCAGAACCCTGGCCTGGGCCACATCCAGGGGGGCCCGCACGCAGAAGCCCGCCGCCAGCGGGTGGCCTCCGCCTCCGAACCGCCTCGCCAGCGCGTTGACCTGGAGCTTCCCCTTGCTGCGAGCCGAGACGTTCACACAGCAGGGGTCCAACTCGACGAAGAGCAACGCGAGCTCCACCCCTCCGATGGAGAGGGGGATATTCACGACGGTGGGAATCTCCATGGGGTCAATGCCGTAGCGCTGAAGCGTGTCCCTGGATACCTCCGAATAGGCGATCTCCCCCGAACCGTCCAGCCGCAGCCTCTGGATCACGTCCCCCTCCAGCTTGACCTCGGCCAAGCGCCTCTGCCAGTTGAGGTTCAGGTGGACTTGGTAGGGCTCGGCCCCCGCCGCCACCAACTCGGAGGCGATGCGGAAGGTCCTCGGCGTGCACCGCTCGTAGGCGAAGGAGCCCGTATCCACGCTGATGGAGGCGTAGAGAGGCATGGCTACGTTGCAGCCCAGGGGGATGCCGGCCACCTTCAGGAGCTCGAAGAGCAGCTCTCCGGTGGACCCCACGGTGATGTCCGAGAGGAGATAGTCGAAGGCCGGGTCGGACTCGGTGTGATGATCCAGGCAAATCTTGACCGCCCGGCTCCTCTTGAAGGGCTCTTCCATGCGGCCCAGCCGGTAGGTCAAGGCCACGTCCAGCACGACCAGCGTGTCCGCCTCTTCGAGGAAGGGCTCATCGCGCTTGGGATCGTACAGGAGGATCTCGCCGTCCTCGGCGAGGAACTGGAGCCCTCGGGGCACCACCGTGTCGTTGATGACCCGGACTCTCTTCCCCAGGCCCCGCAAGGCCCTCAGGAGAGCCAGCTCGCTGCCGATCCCGTCGCCGTCGCTCTTGACGTGGGTGGTCAGGCAGAGGGTCCTGGCCTCCAGCAGGGCTCTGGCAACGGGCTCGAAATCCGCTTTCGTGAGATTCACGGTTCTTTCACCTTCACCATCCGGTAGACTTCACGGCGAGAGACCTTCCGCTCCCTGGCCACCCGGCGCAGGGCCTCCCTCTCCTCCACACCCTCCGCGATGAGGCGCGCCACGTGATCGGCCACGTCCTCCTTCGAGATCTCTTCATTTGGCGCGGCCCCGCTCGGGGGGCCGAAGATCACCACGAGCTCGCCCCGCTCGGGGACGGCGGCGGCCTCCGTCACCACCGCTACGGACTCGAACCGCTTGGTGAGCTCCCGCTCGACCACGCACTCCCGGTCGGGGAGGAGCGCCAGGGCATCCTCCAGAAGCGCGCGGATGCGGTGCGGGGCTTCGTAAAAAACGAGGGTCGCGGGGTCCGTCCTCAGTGACTGCAACAGCCGTTGCCGCTCCGACTTCC
The DNA here is from genome assembly GCA_049967655.1 of Acidobacteriota bacterium. GTDB lineage: Bacteria > Acidobacteriota > UBA4820 > UBA4820 > DSQY01 > DTPS01. Next base: position 49,376 of record JBMFSH010000007.1, on the reverse strand, counting down.
GCCTGGGAGGAAAGCCGAGGAAGAGGACACGGCTCGTGGGCAAGCCGCATACCGACAGGCCCGCGGACAACGCCGACGGGCCCGGTATGGTAATCACCGGGATGCCTTCGGCACGGCAGGCCCTCACGAGCAGATAACCCGGATCGGAGATGCAGGGGGTTCCCGCGTCCGTGACGAGGGCCATGCTTCTGCCCTCGCTGAGCTCCTGGACCACCTGCGCGGCCCTCCCCTCCTCGTTGCCCGCAAAGTGGGAGCGCAGCGGCTTCTGGATCCCGAACCGCTGGATGAGCTTGCGCGTCACCCGGGTGTCCTCGCAGAGGATGCAGTCCACCTCTTTCAGGACCTCCACCGCCCGGAAGGTGATGTCACCCATGTTGCCGATTGGAGTGGCCACCACGTACAACGCACCCATGCGCGCACCGCCCCCCTCGGGAGGGCGGATTATAGCACATCGTCCACGGAGATACGGAAAGGGCCGGGTGGTCCCGGCCCTCGGTGCCGCGCGGCGGAATACCGGTTCTAGCTCTTGAACCAGGGGATGGTGAAGGGGATTCCGATGTGGGTCTTGCTCCCCGGGTCGTCGTAGATGAGCGTGTACTTCCCGGGATCCTTGCCGGCCGGATTGGCGAAGTAGAGCAGCGCATGGAAAAAGGTGTGGTTGGGCAGCTCCACGTGATCGTAGAGCACCCCCGGCCGCCCCGCGGGGTTGGGGAAGAAGGCGACGTGGCGGATGGGCTGGCAGGAGAGATAGATCATCCTGGCATAGTCGGGCATGGTGCGCAGGTAGGAGTAGTCATTGGAAATGAGGCCCGGCCCGTAATTCTGGGTCACGGCCTCGGGAGTGGCCAGGGGATGGGATTCACCCTTGGGGTCCACGAGCGTGAAGGAGCCCCGTTCGGCGTGGAGGGTCTTATTCTCGGCGTTGCCCAGCCAGATGAGCAAGGGGATGTATTTTTCTCCGCCGCGATAGCGGGCGACGTCCATGTCCACCACGAGGGAGACGTCTCCCTGCCTCCCCACGTATCCGTAGGCTGAGAGCTTCTTGACGTTCTCCTTGGCCGCCAGGGCGCCCACGGCCAGCAGCCCCATGGCCAGCGCGGCAAACCAAAGCTTGGGTCTTAACATTCCAGCACCTCCTTTTCGACCCCTGTCGAATTGCAAGGTCTATGCCATCACAACCTCGACTGCCCGATCTCCGGCACGGGCGCCCCCCGCCTCCGGCCTCGGCATCCCTTGCCCGGGGACCTGGCCAGTTGTCCGCAAACGAGGACAGATTCCGCCTTTCGCCGCGCCCGCAATGACAATGTAGGGGCACTAGCCCGTCCCAGCAACGTCTCCGCGCAGATGTCGACCCGATGCGGGCGAAAGCGGTCTCCCATTGGGGGCGTGCCCGCTGGGCCACGCGGCCGGTAACCTGCACGCTGGCCAGCGCGCGGGCGCGCCGGCCTTGCCGCCGGCCCATCGAGGTTTGATCCTCCGGTTTCGATCTGCTATGGTCGAGACGGAGGAACCGCGACGAGGGCGCCATGACTTCTCCCGCACCCGTGGAGCCGAAGACTTACAGCATCGGGTACGTGGCCGAGGCCACGGGCCTCCCGGTGAGCACCATCCGCTTCTACGAACGCGAGTTCAAGCACTACCTGGAGGTCCCCAAGACCCCCGGCGGGCACAGGCGGTTCCGGCAGGACGACATTGAGAAGCTCAAGCACATTCACTCCCTGGTGCACGAGCAGGGACGGCCCCTGAAGGAGGTCAAGGAGGCCCTCGTCTCCACGAGCGATCCCGTGTTGCTGCGCAGGGACGTGGACCTCCTGCTCGACGTCTTCGAGAATCTCGTGCAGGAGAATTTCAAGCTCAAGCAGGCGGTGGAGGAGCTCTCGGGCCGGGTGCTGGCCCTCGAGGAGGAGCGCAAGCGCAAACGCTTCAAGCTCTTTTGAAGCCGAGGGCCCTACGGCTCCTCCTGCTTGGGAGCCAGCCTGATCCTCACGATCCAACCGTCTCCCGTGCGCTGGAGCTCTTCAGACCCCACGGCGAGATTGTCCACGAAGGCCTCGCGGCCCCCGGCGTCCTTCACGATCACCCGGAGGCCGAGTGAATCCAGGCCCTGCAGGGCCTCGCGTGGGACCTCTAGGACCGGCTCCGCCGGCGCGTGCTGAAGAGAGTGCCGGCGGAGGTCGTCCAGTTGCGGGGTCAGGTCCTTCACCTTGGGGCGGGAGGCGGAGAGGATGGGACCGAGCAGGCTCTCCCGGATCCTGTCCAGCTCGGAAGCCACGCGGACGCTGGTGGTGGTGACCGTCTTCAGTTTGGGGGCGCGCCGGGCCAACTCCTTGTCGCTGGCCGAGGTGACCAGGGTGGCGAACTCCACCTCCACCGGGGAGGGCGGAGGCGGTGGAGGCGGGGCGGCGATCACCGGCGATGCCTCGGCGGGCCGACTCGGCAGAGCGGCAGCAGGGGCTGGGGACGCCGCCGGCTGGGCTGCGGCTTCGGCTGGGCGGGCCAACTTACCCTTGAGGGCGTGAAGGGTGAGACGGCTGATACCCTTGAGGGTGTCGAATACCCCCATCCCGTTGACGGCGACGGCGCTGAAATGGCTCCAGTCGCACCAGTTGAGATCCCGGTTCAACTCCTCGACGGTGAGGAGGTTGGGCAGGTCCCGCTTGTTGAACTGAAGCACCAGCGGAACGTCGGCGAGGTTGACCCCCATGTCCTGGAGGTTCTTCTCCAGGTCCTTCAGACTCTCGATGTTGGCCTCCCGCATGGGGCGCTGGGAGTCGGCCACAAAGACCACGCCGTCCACACCCTTGAGCACCATCCGCCGAGTCTCCCCGTAGAAGACCTGGCCGGGAACGGTGTAGAGCTGGAATCGCGTCTTAAAGCCGGCGATGACCCCCACCTCCAGGGGCAGAAGGTCGAAAAAGAGAGTGCGGTCCGACTCGGTTTCCAGAGAGACCATCTCGCCCCGCGACTTGGGCGACGTCTTGTTGTAGATGTACTGGAGGTTGGTGGTCTTCCCGCAGAGGCCCGGGCCGTAGTAGACCACCTTGGCGGCCATCTGCATTGTCGCATAGTTGAAAAAGGCCATCCTCTTCCCCCAGCCTAGCTACTGTGCCACCCGGTGATGAGCTTTTCAAGGGCGTCATGGGCCTCCCTCCGCTCGGGGTGGCGCAGACGGGCCAGCCCCAGGACCCCCAACGCCATGGACCGGTAGCGCTCCCGTGCCTCCGGCCAGCGCTTGAGTGCCTGCAGGTGCTTCTTGACCGTTTTGAGGTCGCCGCGTTCCACGGGGCCCGTCAGAGAAGAGACTGGCCCGCCCGAGTAGAAGTTCTTCACGGTCCCTTCCACGAGCGCCTGGAAGGCCGGCCAGGCCACGGTGGCGTCGGCGCCGGCCCTGCCGAGCAGCTCCTGACTGTCGGCCAGGAGCGCCACCAGGTGGTTGGAGGCCACCACGGCGGCGGCGTGGTAGAGCGTCTTGCCCCTGGGAGAGAGGATGAAATAGCGCCCCGAGAGAGCCAGCGCGATGGCCCTCATGACCTCCAGGGCCGCGGGACGACCCTCGATGGCGAAGGTGGCGTCCTTTAGGCGCTTGGCCCCCGTGAGCGGATCGGGCAGGGCCATGATCGGATGGATGGACCCCACGCTGGCGCCCCGAAGGCGGCAGGCCTCCAGGACCCTCGCGGGGAGGGCTCCGCTGAGGTGAAGGATCACGCGGCCCTTCAGGTTCGGGTCCTGCCGGGCCACGCTGGACTCCACCTCCGGCAGGGCCCCTTCGGGGATCCCCAGGATGAGAGCCGCCCCCGCAGGGATCTCTCCAAAGGAGGCCAGCAGGGGACAAGCGAGCCAGTCCGCTCCCGCACGGGCCGAGGCGGAGGTGCGAGAGGCGCACCCCACGACCTCCCAGCCGGCCCCTTTCAGGGCGAGCGACAGGGACAGTCCGGCCTTGCCGCATCCGATCAGGGCTATCTTCTTATCCATGGCACCGGAACTCCTCGATGATCGTCTCGAATTCCTCGGGGAGGGGAGAGGTCACCGTCACCCTCCCGGCCGCCGGGCTCACGAAGGTCAGAGAACGCGCGTGCAGAAAGAACCTCCCCGCCGCCCGCACGCGGGCCCGCAAGAGAGAGGAGGGCAAGCCGTTTTCCGGGTGCCCCCCGTAGAGGGCGTCGCCCACCACCGGGTGCCGGAGCGAGGCGAGGTGCACCCGGATCTGGTGGGTCCGCCCCGTGAAGGGCCTGGCTTCCACCAGGCTCACGTGGGGAAGCACCTCCAGCGTCCGGAAGGTGGTCCTGGAGGGGCGGCCGCCTGACACCACGGCCATGCGTTTTCGGTTTCGGGGGTCCCTTCCGATGGGCGCATCCACCTCCGAGGGGTCCCGCTCCAGGGTGCCCCAGACCAGGGCCCAGTAAGTCTTCTCGATCTGCCGGTCTTTGAATTGGGTGGCCAGCTCGGAGTGCGCCGCATCGTTCTTCGCCAGCAGGAGGACTCCCGAGGTCTCCTTATCCAGGCGGTGCAGGATTCCCGGGCGCGCGGGGCCGAAGCCCGCGGCCATGCCCATGGCCTTTCCCACGAGAACGTTCACCAGCGTGTCGTTGGCGTGTCCCTTGGCGGGGTGGGTCACCAGCCCCGCTGGTTTCTCCACGGCGACGCAGGCCTCATCCTCGTAGAGGACGGTCAGCGGGTGCTCCATAGGCACCAAGCCGCTCGGTTCCGGCTCGGGGAGCTCCACCACCACCTTCTGCCCGCTCCTCGCCGGGGTCGAAGGCTTGACGGCAATTCCGTTCAGGAGCACCCGCCCCTCGCCCATGAGGCGGTGGATGGTCGACCGGGTCAGGCCCCTTTCGGCCAGGAGGGTGGCCAGCAGGTGGTCGATCCGCCTGGCCCCTTCGGGCAACACGATCTCCAATCGAGGCATGTCAGGCTCCCGGTCCCGCGGTCCGGGGTCGTCGCCAGAGGTAGGTGCCCACGGCCGCGACGAAGACGAACAGTGCCACGATCTGGGAGAGGGAAACCTCTCCGCCAAAGTAGAGGCCGCGAACGGCGTCGCCCCTGAGGCACTCCAGGAGCCCTCGGGCCACGGCATAGAGCGCCGCATAGACGAGAAAGACCTGACCGGAGAATCGCCGCCTCTTGAACAGGAACAGCAGGAGCCCGAAGATCGCCAGATCGGCGGCGCTCTCGTAGAGGGGCCAGGGATGGATGCGGGTGCCGTCGGCGCAGAGGGGGACAGCCGGGAAAACCATGCCCCAGGGCAGATCGGTGGGCTTTCCGTAGCAGCAGCCCGCGAAGAAACAGCCCCATCGGCCCATGCCCTGACCGAGGGCCAGGCAGATGGCGGTGACGTCGGCCGCCGGCCAGAAGGGGATGCGGTGACGCCTGAGGTAGAAGATGGCCACCGCGAGGGCCGCGATGAATCCGCCGTAGAAGGCCCCGAAGGAGCGGAGGCTCTCCACCAGAAACCGGAGCGGATGGTCCGAAAACTCTCGGAAGTCCCCGATGACCATGGCCAGCTTGGCCCCCACGAAGGCCGCGAGGATGGAGTAGACGAACAGGTCCACCATCTGGCCGTCGTCCAGGCCCGCTCTGGGGGCCAGGATCCTGGCCAGGGACAGGGCCGCCAGGGCCGAGAGGGCCATGAGCACCCCGTAAGTGCCGACGGGGAAATTACCGATGGTGAAGAGGATCGGGTGCACGCTCCTCCTCCGGTTCTGGACGCAGCAGGACGAGGGCCAGGTACAACAGAATGCCGGTGGAGAGGAAGGCGTCCGCCACGTTGAAGGTGGGCCAGGCCGGTCCCCCCGGCAGGTGGAAGTCCAGAAAGTCCACCACGGAGCCGAAACGGAACCGGTCCACCATGTTCCCGAGGGCCCCGCCCAGCACGGCGGAGAGGAGGATCCACTCGATCCGGCGACGGGACTTGGCGAAGAGAAAGCCCAGGAGGGCGATGCCCAACAGGGGCAGGAGGAGGAAGATACCCACCCGCGCCACCGAGGGGAGCTGGTTCATCATGCCAAACAGCCCGCCGGGGTTCTGCCAATGGATGATGGAGAACCACGGCGTGATCTCTCGCCCACCCCCCAGGGGGATGGAGCTCAACACCATCGCCTTGGTGATCTGATCGATGACCAGGACGATCAGGCCGATGAGGAGGTAGGGAGCCTTTCTCATCCTAGCGCGGCCCGCCCACCACGGCGGCGCAGCGGGGGCAGAGGGGTCCGCCGTCCCGCCTCACGGGGGCAACCGTGACCGTCCAGCATCGAGTACACTTCTCCCCCTCGGCGGGCAGGATTTCAATCGCCAAGCTCTCTCCCTGCGCCGTGATCTCCACCTGCGAGACGATCAGGAGGGCGGGGAGCTGCTCCTCGTAAGCCCTCAGCAGCCCTTCGCTCTTTTCGTCGGGCGTGATGCGGACGCGCGCTTCGAGCGACTTCCCGATTTCGCCGCGCTGCCGGGCCTCTTCGAGGGCCTTGTTGACCGCTTCGCGGAGGGCGCGGAGGGTCTCCCAGCGGGATTCGACGCCCTCATCCTTGAGGGCGGCCGCCTTGGGGAAGAGCGCCATGTGGACCGACGGACATTCCCGGTCGGGGAGGTTGCTCCACACCTCCTCGGCGGTGAAGGAGAGAATGGGGGCCATGAGGCGCACCAGGGCGTCGGCCAGTCTGTAGAGCACCGTCTGCGCCGCCCGGCGCTCGGGGCCGGAGGGCGAGCTGCAGTAGAGGCGGTCCTTGAGGATGTCGAGATAGAAGGCCGAGAGCGTGACGGTGCAGAACTGAAGCAGCTCGTGGTACACCACGTGAAAGGCATACTCGCGGTAGGCTCTCGTCACACGCTCGATGAGCCGGTCCAGCAGCAAGAGGACGTACCGGTCCAGCTCGGGGAGCTGCTCCGGAGGCACGGCGTCCCGCGCCCTGAAGTCGTACAGGTTGCCCAGGAGGTAGCGCATGGTGTTGCGGATCTTCAGGTAGGCCTCGCCGATCCGCTGGAACAGGTCCCAGGAGAAGCGCACGTCGTCGCGGTAGTCCACCATGGAGACCCAGAGCCGCAGGATCTCCGCGCCACTTTTCTTCACCGCCTCCTGCGGGGAGATGACGTTGCCCTGGGACTTGGACATGGCCCGCCCCTCCGCGTCCAACACGAAGCCGTGGGTCAGGACCTGGCGGTAGGGAGGGGAGCCCTGGAGCATGAGCGACGTCAGGAGGGAGGTGTGGAACCAGCCCCGGTGCTGGTCGCTGCCCTCGAGGTAGATTTCGGAGGGCCAGGGCATGTCGGGTTCCAGCCCCAGGACGGCGCGGTGGCTCACGCCGGAATCGAACCAGACGTCCAGGATGTCGGTCTCCCCCTTGAACTCGGCCCCGCCGCAGCGGGGGCAGGTGAACCCCTCCGGCAGGAACCTGGCGGGATCTCCCTCCCACCACACGCCCGCGCCCCTCTCCGCGAAAGCCGTCACCACGTTGTCGAAGAGGGCCGGCTCGCGCACCGGTTCGCCGCAGCTTCTGCAGAAGAGAACCGTGATGGGAACGCCCCACCGACGCTGGCGGCTCAGGCACCAGTCGGGCCTTCCCTCCATCATCGCGTGGATGCGGTTTCGCCCCCAGGCGGGCACCCACTGAACCGCGTCGATGGCCTTCAGCGCCCTGCCCCGCAGGTCCTGGTGGGCCATGGAGATGAACCACTGGTTGGTGGCCCTGAAGATGAGGGGGTTCTTGCACCGCCAGCAGTGGGGGTAGGCGTGGTTGATGCGTCCCTCGGCCAGCAGGGCGCCCCTCTCCCGGAGGAGCGCCACCACGTTGGGGTTGGCCTCGAAGACGTTCTGGCCCGCGAAATGCTCCACGCCAGCCTGGAATCGGCCGCGGGGATCCACCGGCGAGAGGATGGGCAGCTTGTAACGCACGCCGGAGAGGTAGTCCTCCTGGCCGTGGCCTGGCGCCGTGTGCACGCAGCCCGTGCCCGTATCGGCCGTGACGTAGGTGGCTAGGATGCCCAGGGAGTCCCGATCGAGGAAGGGGTGGCGGAACCGCAGCCCCTCCATTCGGGAACCCTCGAACCGGGCCACCACCTCTCCGGTGAGACCTGTCTCCTTGAGGAAGGATTCCAGAAGCTCCTCGGCCACGATGTAGCTCTCCCCTCCGCAGCGCGCGCCCACGTAAGTGAAATCGGGGTGGAAGGCCACCGCTAGGTTGGCCGGCAGCGTCCACGGGGTCGTGGTCCAGATGACGGCGAAGGTCTCCGCCTCCGGGAGCCCTTCGGGCAGCTTCGCGCCCTGGCCTGGGGCGAGGGCGAACTTGACCGTGATGGTGGGGGAGGTGTGGTCGCGGTACTCCACTTCGGCCTCGGCCAGCGCGGTCTCGCAGTGGATGCACCACTGCACCGACTTCATGCCCTTGTAGGCGTAGCCCTTGAGAAAACAGTCGGCGAAGGCCCTGGCGATGGCGGCCTCGTAAGCGTAGTCCATGGTCTTGTAGGGGTGTCCCCAGTCGCCGAACACTCCCAGGCGGATGAAATCCTCACGCTGCAGCGCGATGAACTTGTCCGCGTACTCGCGGCAGTGCCGGCGGAAGGTGTGGACGTCCTCCTCCCGGACCTTCCGCCCCTTCTCCTTCTCGATCTGGAGCTCAATGGGAAGGCCGTGGCAATCCCAGCCGGGGCGGTAGGTGACCTTGAATCCCTCCATGGTCTTGGACTTGATGACGAAGTCTTTGAGGACCTTGTTCAAGGCGTGGCCGAGGTGGATGGGACCGTTGGCGTAGGGCGGCCCGTCGTGGAACGAGAAGACGGGCGCCCCCTCGCGCGCCGCCAGAATCTGGCCGTAGATCCCCTTCTCTTCCCAGGTCTTCAGTTGCAGCGGCTCCCGTTGGGTCAGGTTGGCTTTCATCGGGAAGGGGGTCTTGGGCAGGTTCAGCGTCTCTTTCCAGTCCGCGCTCACGGCAACCTCCTGAATCCAGAGATTGTACTCTCCGGCATGGCTGGCTTCAAGAAACCGCGATGCTTTGGGCGGTTCACGGGAGAGGGTTCAGACGGGCAGGAACCAGCCGCAGAGGCGCAGCAAGATCCTGCGCGGCCACTCTCGGGGGAGGCCAAGGGCGATTCGGCCCACCTTCGAGGAATCCCCCCGGCAGACCCTTCAAGAAGCGGTGGACCACCCTCTCCTCCCCGCGCCGGAAAACCACCAGATCGCCAGCCTTCAGCTCCTCCCGCGCGGCGAGCACCACCTCCACGCGGTCACCCTCGGACAGGAGCGGCTCCATGGAGGCGCCGCGGAGCTCCACCGTAACGGGTGGCGCCGAGAGCCAGAGGGAAGAATCGAGGGGGCCGGTGCCGGTGATGGTCATGTTCTGTCGGTTCCAGAGGGAGTGGCGCTGCGAGCGGCCCGGCGGCGGGCTCAAAAGAAGGGCTTGGGAATGAGCTGCGCAAGGAGGGGAGCGCAGGTCGCGCAGAGGCTGACCAGGAGCTGAGCATCCTGGGAGGTGAAGTTGGGGCCGGCCTCCTCGGGGGTCCTGCCCTTTCTCGACACCTCGACCACTCCGATCGCGCGCTCCCCGGCCACCATGGGCAGCGCCACCATCTTCTGGATGGGCAGGCCGCTGCACTCCATCCATTTGATGCTTTCGTAGAATTTCAGGTGCTTGCTCTCGGCCAGGCGGTTGTCCACCCTGCCCTTCATGGCGGCCAGGACGCCCGAGGCGACGGCGTTCCTGTGGTTCGCCGGGAAAACCCCGCTTCCTTGCGATAGGGCTCGCGGCCAGACGAACTTCAAACTTTGCTCCGTGGAGGTGAGGACCAGGATGGCCACCTCCTCCGGCTTCACCGCGAGGGCCTCGGAAATGGCCTGGGCCAGAACCTTGGCACCAGAATCCAGTCCCGCCTGCGAGGCTCCCCTTTCCCGGATGACGGCCTCGAGCAACTCCTTCGCGTCCATCGGCTCCTCCCCGCGGGCTCAAGGGTCCCGTGGCGCCAGACTCCGGCCGGCGCAGGCCGCGCTGCAAGACGGTTCTTTTAACAGTTTAGCACGGCTTGGAAACGGGCTCGAAGGAGATAGCGCCTCCATGTCTCGAACTTGGGGGTTCCATCAGGGGGCGAGGAAGCGGTAGCAGGAGTCCGAGACCTCGGCGGCGCGCGTCTTCAGATCTCCCGTGATGAGGCCGTAAATGCGGAAGATGGCCACGCGAATGATGATCCCGATCACCATGGCGCCGAACAGCTCTAGGTCTCCCTCCCTCACCTGGCCGCGCTCGCGGGCTTCGGCCAGGATGTCCCGAACCAGGTGGCGGATGTGGCGGACCTTTCGGCTGGTTCGTCCCAGCTCGTTGTGCTCGCTCAGAATGAGGTAGGTGAAGAGCGTGCGATCCTCGTCGAAGAACCGAAAACAGCCCTCGATGAGGGCCTCCAGGCGCTCCTTGAGGTTGTCGTAGACCAGGACGCTCCGGTCCAATTGGGCCGTGAAGTAGGAGAGGTGGGTCAAATACAGGTCTTCGGCCAGTTCCTGCTTGCTCTGAAAGTGCCGGTACAGGGCCCCTTCGCTGACCCCGGCGCGGCGGGCGATGTCCTTGGTCGTGGTCGCGTAGATCCCCTTTTCGGTGAAGAGTTCCAGAGCCGCCCGCAGGATGGCGGGCAACTTGGTATCCCGCTTGCTTTCTTCCATGATGAGGTCCATGGCCCCTCCTCGCTTGTGCCCACTCACTCACTACGGTGACGCTATCCCTCTCGGAGGTCTCTGTCAAGTAAGCAAGTCACACCTTTTATGAAAGCCTTCACTCACTTTCATGGACAGGGCTGAGATCCCGATCGGTCGGATCCGCAGGCCCCAATCCCGCAATGGAGGAGGGGAACAGCCTTGGAGGGCGCGACAGGTCACGCCCAGTGGGAAAGGGTGTCACACCCACTGAGGGATTGGGAACCGTCGAGCCGAAGGCGAAGAGGGTGCCAAGGGAGAGGTGGGGCCCCATCGGGCTTTGCCGGGGGGGCGGGGCCCCGCAGGGCAATCTCCCGAACCGCCGGGCTTAGCTCGCGGTTCGGGGGGCAAGGCCATGGCCCTCCCCGTCCAGGAGACAACGCCTTTCCCCCGTGAACCCGAGTGGTAGCCGGAGGCACCCGCGTTTCCATCGCGGAATTTGGGGCAGGGAGAGGCCTTGGCAAGAGGGCTCTGCTTTAGGGTATGATGAGCGCTTTGGAGGGGAGAGCCCGGGAACCCATCCAGGCGAGCGAGGATTGGCCTACGCGAGTGGAACGAAGGGCAAGGGGGGTGTGACATGCCGGACTTGAGCGTGGTGGACGTCCCTCCTCGGCTGAAGGAGGGGATCAAGTTGGTCGAGACGGGGCTTATGGAAAGGGCCAAGGTTCTTTTCGAGGACTACCTCAAGATCCATCCCGAGAGCCCCATCGCCATGTCCTACGTCGGGATGTTGACCGCCTGCGAGGAGGGCCGCGCGGCCAGAGGGCTCGCCCTCTGTCAGGAGGCCGCCCAAAAGGATCCCGAGGAGCCTCTCTGCTACCTCAACCTCTCTAAGGCCTACCTCGCGTGCGGGGACCGTTTCCTGTGTGTCCGCACCCTTCATCGAGGGCTGCGGCTCCGCTCTCCTCACCGCGAGCTCCTCGTGAGCTTCTACAAGACCATCGGCATGCGCAGAAAGCCTCCCATCCCCGTTCTTTCCCGGGATAACCCACTGAACCGCATTCTGGGGCGTCTGACTTGGCGCCTTCGGAGCGGAGGACCCACCGTCCCCCGCTAGGGGAGCAGCGACCCCGTCTCCGATCAGGCGGTGAACAGCTTTCGATCGAAGGTCCTGTATTGGATGGCCTCGGCGATGTGCGCGGAGCCGATCCGCTCCCGCCCCTGCAGGTCGGCCAGGGTCCTGGCCACCTTCAAGATTCGGTGGTGCCCGCGGGCGGTGATGCCCATGGTCCGGAGGGCCTTCATGAGCAGCTCCTCGCCTCCGGGCTCCAGAGCGCAGCAGCGGTCCACCATCTTCTCGTCCATCTGGGCGTTGGCGAAGATCCCCGTCCCGCGGAACCTTTCCCACTGCAGCTCGCGGGCCCCGCGGACCCGGCGCCGCACCTCCGCCGAGCGCTCGCCCTGCGGGGCCTGCCTCAGCTCCTCGGGCGCCATGGCGGTCACCTCCACCTGAATGTCGATCCGGTCCAGCAGGGGCCCCGACAGCCTGTCCAGATAGCGCTTGATCTGCAAGGGGGTGCAGCGGCACCGGTGGGCGGGGTCCCCGTAATAGCCGCAGGGGCAGGGGTTGCTGGCCGCCAGCAGGGTGAAGGCGGCGGGGAAGGAGAGGCTCTGCTTGGCGCGAGCGATGGAGATCCCGCGGTCCTCGAGGGGCTGCCGCAGGCTTTCCAGCACGTCCCGCCTGAACTCCGTAAGCTCGTCCAGGAAGAGCACGCCGTTGTGGGCCATGGAGATCTCGCCGGGAAGGATGCGCGCACCGCCGCCGATCATGCCGGCGTAGGAGATGGTGTGGTGGGGGGACCGGAAGGGCCGAACGGCCACGATGCCCTCGCCGGCCGGCGGCAGCTCGCCCCGCACCGAGTGGATGCGGGTCGTCTCCAGGGCCTCCTCGAAGGACATGGGCGGAAGAATCGTCGGAAAGCGCTTGGCCAGCATGGACTTGCCCGAGCCTGGGGGGCCCATGAGCAGGACGTTGTGCGCTCCGGCGGCGGCCACCTCCAGGGCGCGCTTCACGTGCGCCTGCCCTCGCACCTCCTGGAGGTCCAGCGGGCTGGGGACCTCCTTCAGGAGCTCCGCGAAGGACCTGTGCGGGGCCGGCTCCAGGACCTCCTCCCCCCGCAGGAACCGCACGGCCGAGCTGAGGGAGGCGACTCCGTAGACCGTGCATCCCTCCACGAGAGCGGCCTCGGGCACGTTCTCGGACGGGCAGAGGAGCGCCACGCCCGAGGCGCGCGCCAGCACCGCCATGGCCAGAGCGCCTCGAACGGGCCGCAGGCGCCCATTCAACGCCAGCTCACCGGCCATCAGGAAGCCCGCCTGCCCGGAGGAGGCCGGGATCTGCCCGCTGGCGGTCATCAGCCCCATGGCGATGGGCAGATCCAGCTGGGACCCCTCCTTGGGAATGTCGGCCGGGGCTAGGTTCACGGTGACCGATTCGAGGGGGAACTGGTAGCCCGCGTTCAAAAGCGCGCTCTTCACGCGCTCCCGGCTCTCCCGGACGGCCGCGTCGGGCAGGCCCACGGTGACGTAAGCCGGCATACCCGGCTGGACGTCCACCTCCACCTCCACCGGGACGGCCTCGATGCCCGCCAGGTCCGCGGAGTGGAGGCGGACCATCATGGCAAGCGCGAGCCCGACGGGGAGAGCGGGGCCGTGGCCGTGAAGGTGCCGCCCGCGAGGGTGGTGCAGGTCAGCCTGATCTCGGCGAGGCTCGGCTGGCTGCCCTGGATGGGTACCCGGTAGTGGTGGCTCCCGCCGCCTTCCGAGGGAAAGGGCGCGACGCCCAGCGAGGTGAACTTGTCGCTGCCGGAGGAGCGCCCCGTGAGATCGTAAAAGGCCACCCCCGACCGCTCCTCCACGAAGAGATCGCAGCTCTTTCCGTCCAAGGAGGCGCGGCGCACCACGAACGGCGCGGCGAGGTCCTTCCAGAGCGTCATGGTGAGGTCCTCCCCCTCGCTCTTGCTCGAATCATTGAGCAATACCAGCCACAGCGTCCGGCCGTTGCGGGGGAAGAGAAGCCGCGGTCCCTTCAGGTCGCATACGCCCGATTGAATCACGCGCCCCGCGCCGTCGGTGTAGAAGCTGAGCATCCGGATCCCGCTCGGGGCCTCGCCTTCCACCTGGAGGTTCACTCCCTCGTCCACCTCGGAGAGATGGAACCGCCAGGCCGTGAAATGGCCGGGCGTCAGGTCGGAATCCAGCATCCACACGGCGGGGAGGGTTCCGGTCTGGGTCGCGAGGAGGTGGTATCGCAGTCCCCGCTCCACAACCCAGGAGGTGAAACGGTTCCAGAACTGGTCCCAGGAGGCGCCCTGGTCCTTCAGCGCCTCGCGCAGGCGAGAAGCGCCGGGGCCGGGAGGCAGGGCCTTCGGCAAAAAGCCTTGGGTCTGCACTTCGGATCGAAGAAAGAGGTAGGGCAGAGCGCCCGACAGCAGGCTTCCGTCGAGGCGACCCTCCGAGAGGGCCCTCGCCACGGGAACCAGAAGCGGGGCGGGATCATCGAGCACCACGGCGCGCAGCGCGGAAGCCGCCCCCTCCTGCTCCTCGGGCCTCAGCCCGGAGGCAGAGGCCTGCCACAGGGCGGAGAAGACCTGTTCGGACAAGATTCCCACTCCGGATACGGTGAGCGGGTCGGGAAGCGGCGGCGGCGAACCAAAGAAGCCGGCCCAGGCTTCCCGGTAGCGGGCCACTTCACCTGCGGCGGCCTGCTGGGCCGCCTGGGAGGTCTGCGCCGGCAGCCACAGGGTGGGGCCGTGGGCCGTGGGCACGATGGCCACGGGATCGTCTCCCGGCAACGCCAGCAGGGGGACGGCCACCAGAGCAAGGATGAGGATCAGCAGGCATCGGCGCACGAGTTGGGCCTCCTTAGCGGCCTATTGTGCCGGGAGGCACCGGAATTGTCAATGCATCCCAGCCCTTAGGGGCCGCGCCGGAACAACTGAACGCCTTCGTATCCGATCTTCGCGCCATCTGGGCGCGAATTCCGTTAGCCCGTTCCTGCGCGGCTTCTCAGGGGACCGGAGCCTTGGGAGCGCCGGCCGAGGGTGCGGCCGTCTCGCCGCTGAGAAGCGCCCGCCAGGCCGGGTCCTTGGACCAGCGGTCGAAGGCCGGATCCTTCGCGGGGTCTGGCAGAGGGCCCTCCACCGCCGTGAGGTTGTCCTTCAGATCCTCCGCCTTCCGCACGGCCTGAGCCGCCTCCTTCATCTTCCCTTGGAGTGCGAAGGCCCTTCCGAGGTCGTAGAAGGCCATGGGGTGGAAGGGATCCAGCGCCGACGCCGCCTGGAAGAAGCCGACCGCCGCTTCACCCTGGCCCTTCGCCAGGGCCGCCATCCCCTCCGCCATGAGGGCATGGCGCCGCATGGGCTTACTCAGCACCCGCCCCGGGGGGTTGTCCGCCGCGAGCGCCTTGGCGTAGGCCTCGGCCGCCTCGGGCAGCCGCTTCTGTTCCTCGAGAGCGCCCCCCAGGAAAAACCAAGCCCTGGGCGATGAGGGTTCGGCAGCGATGGCGGCCCGCTCCTTGGCCTCCGCGGCGGCGTCTTCTCCGGCCGAGAGCAACCGAGCGCCCTCGCGCATGAGGGCGCTTCCCGGGCCATCATTGGGCTGGGGACCGATGGCCACGAGGAGGGTGGCCTGGAACCGCGGGTCTCCGAGAAGCCCCTTCAGGTCCTGGTCCACGGAGGGGTCGGGCAGGGTTGGGCCGCTTTCCTGCCGAGCGTCCACTAGCAGAGCCTCGCGTAGGGCCGCGATGGCTCCCAGGCGGTCACCGGCCCGGGAGCAGACGCAGGCGAGATTGTAAGAGAAAGGCGGATAGTCGGGATCCTTAGCGAGCGCCGCTTCGTAGACCTTTTTGGCCTGCCCGTACTCCTGCTGGAAGGCCAAAGCCAGGCCCAGGTTGTCTTGCGCCTCTCGCCAGTTGGCCCTGCCGAGGGAGGAGTTGGCCTCATTGAGGCGCAGGGCCCTGCGCAGGGAGGAGGCCGCATCCGAGTACTCGGACTGGGCCATCTGAGCCGACCCGAGGTAAAAGTAGACCAGCGCGTCTTCCGGAGCGGCCAGGGCGGCCTGGCGCAGGAGGGGTTCGGCCTGGTCGGCCTCCCCCTTCTTCAGAAGCGCGACCCCCTGCTCCAGCAGAGGCTGGGGCTTGAAGCCCTGGTCCGCCGACTGGCCTACCGCGGGCAGGGTAAAGACGAAGAGTGCCATCATCGTGATGCTTGACATCCAAGGCGCGCGCATCGGGACCTCCAGCGGCCCGGGAACCCGGATTTCGCCCGCCTGCGGCGGGTTCAATTCAGGTAGCCCATCAGCTGCTTGCTCTTCTTGCTGTGCTTGAGTTTCTTGAGGGCCTGCGTCTCGATCTGGCGGATGCGCTCACGGGAGAGGCCCAGTTTGTCGCCGACCTCCTTGAGCGTGTGTGGCTCCTTGCCGTCGAGCCCGAAGCGCAGGACGAGGACCTGCTGCTCCTTCTGGTCCAGGTCCTTCAGCATGCCCGCCAGAAGCTTCTTGAAAGACTCCTCCATGAGGTTTTGGTCCACGGGGGGCATGGTGAACTGCTCAATCTTGTCCAGGAGCTGGAAGTCCGAGTCTTCGTCCGCGAGGGATTCCAGAGGAAGATCCTCGCTTTCGGCCTGCATCAGAACCTCCACGTTCTCGCGAGGCACGTCCAGCTCCTCCGCCACCTCTCCCACCGTGGGAGCCCGCTCTAGAACCGGGGTCATGGCGGCGATGGTCTTGTGGATGTTGTAGAGGAGGTTGGCCTGCTTCTGGGGAATCCGGAAGGGCCCTCCCTGCTCGGAGAGGGCGTGGATGATGGCCTGCCGGATCCACCAGACGGCGTAGGTGATGAACTTCACCCCCTTGTTGGGATCGAACCGCTTGGCGGCCTCCATGAGGCCGATGTTCCCTTCGTTGATGAGGTCCTGGAAGGAGAGGCCCCATCCCCGGTATTTCTTGGAGAAGGAGACCACGAACCGGAGGTTGGACTCCACCAAGCGCTGAAGCGCCTCCTTGTCCCCAGCCTGGATGCGCCGACCGATCTCCCGCTCCTCCTCAGGGGTCAGGAGGGGAAAGCGGGAGATCTCCCGAAGATACCGCTTGAGAAGGGCCGATTCCTCGCTGCTGCTTCCGCTATTCCTCACGATCGCCGCCCTTCGCCAGCCTGTCGAGAAGGAGCTGCAGGGACCGCTGGGGCAGCCTGGCCAGGGCTCGCTCCCTGACCTCCTCGCGGGTGACGCCCTTGTGGCCCAACTGATCCAGGAAGAACTCCATGAAGGCGTTCATCTGCTCCTGCATGAGAGCCATCTTCTGCCTCATGTTCAGGACGATCTCCACACCCGCCAGGTTGACGCCCAGGTTGCGGGTCAGGTTCAAGATGATCTCCAGCCGCTCCAGGTCCTCGTCGGTGTACATCCGCGTGTTCCCGTCCGTTCTGGAGGGCTTGAGCAGACCGTCCCGTTCGTAGAGACGCAACGTCTGGGGATGAACGCCGAAACGCTGAGAGACGGCGGAGATCATGTAGTACCGCTTCCCTTCTCCCTTGTTGGGCCGGCGAGCCATGGTCCTATCCTTCCGTGGAATTAGTATAGCCACGAGGGTTCTCCGGGTTCAACCGGCCGAACTCCCGCAACAGGTCCTTGCTGCGCTCGTCCACCACCCGGGGCGTCTGGACGTAGACCTCCACCAGCAGGTCACCGGCCGGGCCGTGGCGCAGGGAGGGCATGCCCCGCTCCTTGAGCCGGAAGACCTGACCGGATTGGGTGCCCGGAGGAATCTTCAGGAGGGCGTGGCCCGTGAGCGTGGGAACCTCGATCTTGGCCCCGAGCACGGCCTCCACGTAGGTGATGGGGACACGGACTCGAACGTGCGGCCCTTCACGGGCGAATCGGGGATCCTCCCGGACGTGGGTCTCGATGTACAGATCCCCGGGGGGGCCGCCCATGCGGCCAGCCTGCCCTTTGCCCTTCAGGCGGATGCGGGAGCCGGTGTCCACCCCCGGAGGGATGGTCACGTCCACCGTTTCCCTGACCTCCCGGCTTCCCGTGCCGCCGCACGCGGGGCAAGGTTCGCCCGGATCCCTACCCGTGCCACCGCACTCCTTGCACACGCTGGCGAAGGAAAAGGGTCCGCGGGAAAGCCCCACCTTGCCCGTCCCCCCGCATTTTGCGCAGGGGCGCTTTCGGGAGGGCGACAGGCGGCCCTGCCCCCCGCAACGCTCGCAGGAGACCGTGTGGGTGACGGCGATCCTGGCCTTCTTGCCGTGGAAGGCCTCTTGGATCGTAATGGTGAGGGGATAGACCAGGTCCTGCCCCGGTTCCGGGCCTCGCGAACGCCCCTGGTGCGCGTGGTCGAGGATGGTCTCGAACAGATCCGAAAACCCTCCCGCCACCGGGCCGGCGTCGAAGTCGAATCCCGTGAAATGGACCCTCGGATCGGCGGAAGCTTCCGGTCCGGCGGTGCCGTAAGCGTCGTACTGCCTCTTCTTTTCCGGGTTGGTGAGGATGGCGTGGGCCTCGGAGATTTCCTTGAAGCGATCCTCCGCGTTCTTGTCTCCCGGGTTCAAATCGGGATGGTACTTGCGGGCCAGCCGCTTGTAGGCCTTCTTGACCTCGGCTGCGGAGGCCCCGTGGGGGAGTTCCAGGACGGCGTAAAGGTCCTTGCTCGGCATCGGTCGATCACCTCGGCTGCGTGGGGTCTCTGAGCCTTAACGCACTAGGACCTTCCGCCGCTGCTCCCTCTTGGGAACCGTGAGCCGGAGCACCCCATCCCGAAGGCTCGCCTCCACGGGCTCGGCATCGAGCGCCTCGGGAAAGGAGAACTCCCGGAGGAACGGACCGACGTAGCGCTCGATGCGCTGGGCGCTCTCCTTTGAGATTTCGCTCCTCGGCCTCCTCTGACCGGAAACGCTCAGGACACTGCCATCTACGGTGACCACCACGTCCTCGATGGCGACGCCCGGGAGCTCGACCTCGACGCAGTAGCACCGATCATCTTCAAAAACGTCCGCGGAGGGCATCCAGGTGAATTCTGGGAGAGGTCCCGAAGCTCGGTCGGGCTGGATCATCTCGTCGAAGAGCTTGTTCAGCCGGCGCCGCAGATGAATCAGCTCCTTGAGGGATTCGCCTCCAACGGCCATGGGTCCTCCTTGGGAAATGGCCCCGAGCGGGGAGGCAAAGCAGGCGATCCCACCTGGAAGTCGCGGGGGCCTGCCCACCTCCCCTCCCTCAGGGCAAGGAACTTCCCTACAGTGCCATTATTTCACGTCCTCAAACTCCGCGTCGATCACCTCGCCCTCCTTGCCGGAGGTCGCCTGTCCGCTCTGTTCGTGGGCCGTTCCAGCTGCACCTTCGGGGGAAGGCGGGGTTTGGGCGGCCTTGGCCTGCTGGTACATGGTCTCCGCGAGCTTGTGGGTGGCGCTGTTCAGATTGTCGATGGCCTTCCGGATGGCCTCCAGGCCCCCCGAATCCTTGGCCCGCCGAAGTTCCTCCAGCGCCTCGCGCACCCTCTTCTCATCCTCGTTCCCGAGCTTGCCGGCGTTCTCGCTGAGGAGCTTTTCGGTGCTGTAGAGCAGCTGGTCGGCCTGGTTCTTGGCCTCGATCTCCTCCTTCCGCCTAGAGTCTTCTGCCTTGTGGGCCTCCGCGTCCTTAACCATCTTGTCGATCTCGTCCTTGGTCAGGCCCGAGGAGGCGGTGATGGTGATCCCCTGCTCCTTGCCCGTGGCCATGTCCTTGGCGTGAACGTTGAGGATACCGTTGGCGTCGATGTCGAAGCTCACCTCGATCTGCGGCACGCCCCGGGGCGCCGGAGGGATCCCCATGAGCTTGAAGGTGCCGAGCACCTTGTTGTCCCGCGCCATGGGTCGCTCGCCCTGGAAGATGACGATCTCCACCTCGGTCTGGTTGTCCGCTGCCGTGGTGAAGGTCTCCTTGCGTCGGGCCGGGATGGTCGTATTCCGGTTGATAAGGGCCGTGGCCACACCGCCCAGGGTCTCCACGCCGAGGGTCAGGGGCGTCACGTCCAGCAGGAGGATGTCCTTCACGTCACCGCCGAGCACGCCGGCCTGGATGGCCGCGCCTACGGCCACGACCTCATCGGGGTTGACGCCCTTGTGGGGCTCCTTGCCGAAAAAGCTCTGAACCATCTGCTGGATCTTGGGGATGCGCGTGGAGCCGCCCACCAGCACCGTCTCGTTGATCTGCTGGGGACCGAGCTTGGCGTCGGAGAGGGCCGCCTTGCAGGGCTCCATGGTGCGCTGGAAGATGGGGCCCGCCAAGTTCTCGTACTGGGCCCGCGTGAGCTTCATCTGAAGGTGCTTGGGGCCGCTGGCGTCCGCCGTGATAAAGGGAAGGTTGATCTCCGTCTCTAGCGTGTTGGAGAGCTCGATCTTGGCCCGCTCGCAGGCCTCCTTGAGGCGCTGGAGGGCCATGGGGTCCTTGGAGAGGTCGATGCCGTTCTCCTTGCGGAAGGAGTCCACCACCCAGTCGATGAGGATCTTGTCGATGTCGTCTCCGCCCAGGTGCGTGTCCCCGTTGGTGGACTTGACCTCGATCACCCCCTCGCTCACCTCGAGCACGGAGATGTCGAAGGTGCCGCCGCCGAAGTCGTAGACGGCGATGG
Organism: Acidobacteriota bacterium; assembly: GCA_049967655.1. Taxonomy (GTDB): domain Bacteria; phylum Acidobacteriota; class UBA4820; order UBA4820; family DSQY01; genus DTPS01. The sequence goes on along the minus strand of JBMFSH010000007.1, from coordinate 29,107 downwards.
TCTCCTCCTTCTTCTTGTCCAGGCCGTAGGCCAGTGCCGCCGCGGTGGGCTCGTTGATGATGCGCAACACCTCGAGGCCGGCGATGCGGCCCGCGTCCTTCGTCGCCTGGCGCTGGCTATCGTTGAAGTAGGCGGGCACGGTGATGACCGCCTGGGTCACCTTCTCCCCCAGGTAGGCCTCGGCCGCCTCCTTGAGCTTCCGGAGGATCATGGCGGAGATTTCGGGCGGGGAGTACTGTTTGCCTCTGACCTCCACCCGCGCATCCCCGTTGTCGGCCGGGACCACCTTGTAGGGTACGGTCTCGATCTCGCGGCCCACCTCGCTGAACTTGCGGCCCATGAATCGCTTGATGGAAAAGACGGTGTTCAAGGGGTTGGTGATGGCCTGGCGCTTGGCCACCTTCCCTACCAGGATTTCGCCCTTCTCGGTGAAGGCCACGACGGACGGCGTGGTCCGGTCACCCTCCTGGTTGGGGATGACGACCGGCTGTCCGCTCTCCATGACGGCGACTACCGAGTTGGTGGTCCCTAGGTCGATGCCGATGATCTTGCTCATAGAATCGCTCCTCTTTGCGGATTGGCTCCGCTCAGGTCTCTGCCCTGAGCACGGTATGAAGATAATACTTGAGTGTTAATTTGTCAAGTTTTCTGATGGCGTCACCTCGCCCGCTCCTCCTCCTTCCCGCCTCAGGACGCCCCCTGCTATCCTGGAGCGGGGAGGAGCCATGACGGTCCGCTTTGAACTTCTTCGAAGGGCCCGAGGCGGAGGCCGCCGAGGCCGGCTGACCACTCCGCACGGCGCGGTGGAGACGCCGGCGTTCATGCCCGTTGGAACCCGGGCCTCGGTTAAGGGCATGCCCCCCTTTCTGCTCCGGGAGGCGGGCGCCCAGATCGTCCTGTCCAACACCTTTCACCTTGGCCTGCGGCCGGGGAGCGAGCAGATCCGGGAGCTGGGCGGGCTTCACCGGTTCATGGCCTGGGAGGGGCCGATCCTGACCGACTCCGGAGGCTTTCAGGTCTTCTCCCTGGCCTCCCTGCGCCGCGTCACCGAGGAGGGGATCACCTTCCGCTCTCCCGTGGATGGGGCGGAGCTGTTCCTCTCGCCGGAACGGGCCGTAGGCATCCAGAGAGACCTTGGGGTGGACGTGGCCATGGCCCTGGACGAGCTGGTGCCGGGCACGGCCGACGCGGCCCAGGTGGAGGCGGCGGCCTCCCGGACCACGCGCTGGGCGCACCGGTGCGCACAAGCTCTCGGAGGAGAAGGTCCGGCCCTCTTCGGCATCGTCCAGGGAGGCATGTTCGAGGAGCTCCGTGCCCGCTCCGCCGAGGAGCTGTCGGAGTTGGAGCTACCCGGCTACGCAGCGGGGGGCTTTTCGGTGGGGGAGTCGAAGGCGCTGTTCCGGCGGCTGGCCCGGCTGACGGCATCCCTCCTTCCCGAGGAGAAGACGCGATACCTCATGGGCGTGGGCACTCCCCTCGATTTAGTGGAGGCGAGCGGCTGGGGCTACGACCTGTTCGATTGCGTGCTGCCCACGCGCAACGCCCGAAACGGCTCCCTCTTCACCTCCAAGGGCGCCGTTTCCATCAAGAATGCCGATCACCGGGGGGACCCCAGCCCCCTGGACGAGGCCTGCCCGTGCTGGTGCTGCCGCAACGTCTCCCGCGCCTACCTCCACCACCTCTACCGCGCCAACGATCCCACGGGCCTGGTCCTCAACACCCTTCACAACCTTACCTACTATCTGTCCCTCATGGAGCGGATCCGTCGCGCGCTGGAAGGGCCCGGGCTGGATGAACTTCGCGCGGAGTTGGCCGCGCGCTATCCGGACAGGCAGGGGGCGGGTGATGATCCGGAGGCGGCAGCCGGGCTCCCCGCCTCTTCCCCGTAAGGGAGGCAGCGAGGACTACTGCCTGACGAGCCGTTCGCGCAGACCGGTGATCTGGTCGCGCAGGGCCGCGGCCTCCTCGTACCGCATGGCCTCGGCGGCGGCGAACATCTCCTTTTCCAGCGCGGCGATCCGTCGCGCGGCCTCTTCAGGCTCCATATAGTCGCCGGCCTCCTCGGCCACCCCGGGAACGCCGTAGTAGTCCATCTCAAACACGCTGGAGAGGATAGTCTCGAGGTTCTTGACGATGCTCTGGGGGGTGATTCCGTGCTCCTCGTTGTAGGCCGCCTGCCTCTCCCGCCGGCGGCTCGTCTCCTCCAGGGCCTGTCGCATGGCCTCCGTGACCCGGTCGGCATAAAGGATGGCCCTTCCCTCCACGTTCCGCGCGGCCCTGCCCATGGTCTGGATCAGCGCACCCCGGCTTCGCAGGAAGCCCTCCTTGTCGGCGTCCAGGACGGCCACCCGGCTCACCTCGGGAAGGTCGAGCCCCTCACGGAGGAGGTTGACGCCCACCAGGACCTCGATCTCGCCGCGTCGCAAATCCCGCAGGATCCTGACCCGCTCCAGCGTCTCCACGTCGCTGTGCAGGTAACCGACCTTGAGCCCCAGCTCCTTCAGGTAGCGCGTGAGCTCCTCGGCCATCTTCTTCGTCATGGTGGTCACGAGCACCCGCTGGCCCCTGGCGGTGACCTCCGTGCACTCCCGGTAGAGGTCCTCCACCTGCCCGGTGGCCGGCCGGACCTCGATCTCGGGATCCATCAGCCCCGTGGGCCGCACCACCTGCTCGGCGGTTATTCCTCCCGCGGCCTTTACCTCGTAGGCGGCCGGCGTGGCGGAGACGTAGACGATCTGCGGGGCCATGGCCATGAACTCCTCGAATTTGAGCGGCCGGTTGTCCAGGGCGCAGGGAAGGCGGAAGCCATACTCCACCAAGGTCTCCTTACGCGACCGGTCGCCTCGGTACATGGCCTGGAGCTGGGGAACCGTCATGTGCGATTCGTCCAGAAAGATGAGGGCGTCCGTGGGCAGGTACTCGATCAGCGTCGGCGGGGGTTCGCCGGGGGCTCTCCCCGTCAGGTGCCGGGAGTAATTCTCCACGCCGTTGCAGTAGCCGATCTCCAGCATCATCTCGATGTCGAACTGCGTCCGCTGGGCCAGGCGCTGGGCCTCCAGCAGCCGCCCCTGGCCCTCCAGCTCGGCCAGCCGCGCCTGCAGCTCCCCTTTGATGGATTCCACAGCCGCCACCACCTGCTCCCTCGGCGTGGCGTAGTGGGTGCGGGGGTAGATGGTGAGCCGCTCCATCTCCTCGAGAATCTCTCCCGTGAGGGGGTCCACCCGCAGGAGCTGTTCCACCTGGTCCCCGAAGAGGTCGATGCGGTAGACCTCCTCCGCGTAAGACGGATAGAGCTCGATCACGTCCCCTCGGACCCTGAAACGGCCCCGCTCCAACACCGACGGGGTCCGGGTGTAGAGCATGTCCACCAGCCGTCTCAGGAGCTTCTGGCGGTCCTGGCTCTCACCCACCTGCAGCGGCTGGGTCATGCCGTAGTACGATTCCGGCTCGCCGAGGCCGTAGATGCACGAGACCGAGGCCACGATCAGCACGTCCCGGCGCTCGCGCAGACTGCGGGTGGCGGAAAGGCGCAGGCGGTCGATCTCCTCGTTGATCGTGGCCTCCTTCTCGATGTAGGTGTCGCTGGCCGGAACGTAGGCCTCGGGCTGGTAGTAGTCGTAGTAGGAGACGAAGTACTCCACGGCGTTGTCTGGAAAGAACTGCCGGAATTCCGAGTAGAGCTGGGCGGCCAGGGTCTTGTTGTGGGCGATGACCAGGGTGGGGCGGTTCAAGGCCGCCGCCACGGCAGCCATGGTGAAGGTCTTGCCCGAGCCCGTGACCCCTAGGAGCGTGGAGTGCGTCTCGCCCGCCAGGATCTGGCGGGTCAGGGCCTCAATGGCGGCCGGCTGGTCCCCCGTGGGCTCGAAGGGGGCCGTCAGATGGAAGGACTTTTCAGCCATTTGCTGCTTCCGGGGTCGGCCTCGGCACGCCAGTGCGGTTCCCGCCGCCCTCAGCCTGAACGTTTGGAGGCGAGGAGCGATTCCACCGCCTCCGCCCCCATGGGCCGGTGGAAGAAGAAGCCCTGCCCCAGTTCGCAGCCGAGCCGCTTGAGGAGATCGCGCTGCCCGGCCGTCTCCACCCCTTCCGCGATGACTTCCATCTTGAGGCCCTTACCCATCTGTAGGATGGAGCGCACGATCTCCCGGCTCTCCTCGTCCTCCTCCATTCGGGACACGAAGGACTGGTCGATCTTCAGGGCGTCCACGGGGTAGCGCCTCAGGTAGCTCATGGAGGAGTAGCCCGTGCCGAAGTCGTCGATGCAGAGCCGGATCTCCTGGGCCCTCAGCTGCACCATCATGTCGTAGGCGTAATGGGCGTTCTCCATGATCACGCTCTCCGTCAGCTCCAGCTTCAGGTTCCGCCCGGCCAGACCGCTTTCCCTCAGGGCCAGGTCGATCTGCATGATGAGCTCGGGCTGCAAGAGCTGGATTCCCGATACGTTGACGCTGACCCAGAGGGAGCGGTTCTGCGGGAAGCGGACCAGCCAGCTCTTCAACTGCTTGCAGGCGCTCTCCAGAACCCACCGGCCCATGGGGACCACCAGGCCCGTCTCTTCCGCCAGGGGGACGAACTCGCTCGGTTCCACCAAGCCTCGGGTGGGATGCGTCCAGCGGATCAGCGCCTCGAAGCCGGCGAGGCGCCCCGTCAGCAGAGAGACGATCGGCTGATAGTGCAGGTGAAAGCCGGACTGCTCCACCGCTCGCCTCAGCTCGGTCTCGAGCTCCAGGATCTCCACGGTGCGGATGTACATGCTCGTGTCGAACAGCGCGTAGCGACCGCGCCCCATGCTCTTCGCCCTGTGCATGGCGATGTCCGCGTCCCGGAGCATCTCCTCCGCCGAGTGGTAGGAGGGAGAGCTCAGCACGATCCCCACGCTGCCCGAGGTGAAGAGATCGTGCCCCTCCACCACCACGGGAGCCTTGAGGGCCTGGTGGAGCCTCTCCGCGAAGGCCGTCGCGTCTCCCACGGAGCGGATGTCGTCCAGAAGGATACCGATTTCGTCGCCCCCGGTCCGCGCCACCGTGTCGGACCCCCTGCGGCATCCTTCGAGCCGCCGTGCCACCTCTTGCAGGAGCCGGTCGCCGGCGGCGTAGCCGAGCCCCTCGTTGATCAGGCGGAAGCGGTCCAGCCCCAGACAGAGCACGGCGAAGAGGTGGCCCGTTCGTCGGCGGGCCCGGGCCATGGCCAGTCCGAGGCGGTCCAGCAGGAGCGCCCTCGTCGGGAGACCCGTGAGAGGATCGCGAAAACCCTCCGCAATGGCCCCCTCTTCCGGGTCGGGCTCTTCGCCCAGCTCACGCTGTCGGCCCGAGAGGCGGGCGGCCTTGCCGCCCGAGTCGCGAACCACCTCGACCTCAGTCAGGAGCCAACGGTACTCGCCGTCCGCGTGACGCATGCGGAGTTCCTGTTCCAGATCGGGCGCCTCGCCCGAGAGGAGGGCCTCCAGCTTGTACTGGAAGGCCGGTTGATCGTCCGGGTGCAAAAGATCCACCCAGGCCCGCAGCGTTTTCGGGGCCTCGTCCCTCTCGTAGCCGAGCAGAGAGCACCACTCGGGCGAGCACGTCACGCGCCCCTCCGCGCGGTCCCACTCCCACCGAGCCTCCGGGGCCGGCCTCGGATCGCGGCTCACTCCCCCGGAGGCCAGGAAGGAGAGGACCGCCAGCAGACGCCCTCCATCCCCTTCTGGCGCGGGCCCCGCCAGGCCGATCCGAAGTCTGATCTCCTTCCCGCCGGGGGCCATCATGCGAACTCCCTCGATGGACAACCCGTCTTCTCCGGCCAGCAGACGCTCCAGCCTCGGCCCCTCATCCGGCCACGCCAACTCCTTGATGTTCCTCATTCTCAGCTTCGCCGGCGCGCTGTCCAGCAGCACCCCCGCCGCCCGGTTGGCGGAGAGGATGGTCCCCTCCGCTCTCAGGATCAGGGCCGGCCAGGGAAGAGCTTGGAGGGCCTTCTCTACGGGATCGGAACTCTTTCGACGCGGCACAGCACGACCTCCCGCGCTCAACGCGGAATTCCCTCCCGGCTGTCCCGAGTGGACATCCCCGGCGTCATGCTAGGAGCATCAGCGCAAGGCGTCAACCCCAGCCCGACCCAAAAGGCGGAAGGGGGGGCGGCGGGCGCCGTCCCCTGCCAATCTCAGATCTCAGGGCCCCCATGAAGGACGCCTTCCACCGGGAGCACCCAGGCATGGGTAGATTCCGAGATCTTCTTGTCGGAGATGCACTGCCGAAGACATCCCAGCAGATCCTCCACCACCTCGTCGGTCACCACCGACACCACGATCACCGACGCCCCCGGGTGGACCCGGTCTCCCATCTTGGCACCCGTGCGTCCGAAGCCCAGGACCTCGGGAATCACCGTGTAGCCGGTCACCCCCTTCTCCTTCAGAGTGTTCATGCAGTGCGACTCGTACTCACTATCCGTCACCAGAAAGAGCATCTTCATCTCGACACCTCGATGGCATTCACCACGGAGCACACGGAGGCCGAGGACAAACAGCAGACCCGGATCTCAGAAGGCGTCGTCCTCCTCCGTGTGCTCGGTGCGCTCCGCGGTAAGGTCATTCCTCTTCCTCGAAGTCCTCGTCGTGGACGGCGGCCTTGTCGCCGTAGAAGAGCACGTACAGCACCGGCACAGCGCCCCACGAGAGGAGGGTGGAGGCCACCTCGCCGGCCATGAGGGCAATGGCCATGCCCTGGAAGATCGGATCGGTGAGCATGACCGACGACCCCACAACGACGGCGAGGGCGGTGAGGAGCATGGGACGGAAACGCACCGCACCGCCCTCCACCACCGCGTCCTTGACGGGCATGCCCTGCCGCATCTTCATCTCGGCGAAGTCGATGACGAGGATGGAGTTGCGCACCACGATGCCGGCCAGAGCGATGAAGCCGATCATGGAGGTGGCCGTAAAGAAGGCCCCGAGCAGCCCGTGGGCCGGGATGATACCCACCAGGGAGAGGGGGATGGGCGCCATGATCGCCAGCGGCGTGAGGTAGCTCTTGAACCATCCCACCACGAGGATGTACATGAGCACCAGCACGAGGGCGAAGGCGATGCCCAGGTCCCTGAAGACCTCGTAGGTGATCTGCCACTCGCCGTCCCACTTCATGGCGTAACGGTCCGTCGTGAAGGGCGCCTCCGTGTAGAGGCGGGGAAGACCCACCCGGCCGTCGGGAAGATGGAGCTTGGCGAGCCTGTCGTTCAGCTTGAACATGGCGTAGACGGGGCTTTCCAGCTTCCCGGCCACGTCGCCCACCACGTAGACCACCCGCTTGAGGTTCTTGTGGTAGATCTCCTGCGGCACCGTGGTCTTCACCACGTCCACGAGCTGCGAGAGTGGAACGAGCGTGCCCTGGCGGTTCTGGAGCTGGAGCGAGCCGAGGGCCGAGAGATCGTAGCGCGCCGCCCGGGGCATGCGGATGACGATGGGAACGGTGTCCCGCTCGCGGGGCAGGTGGGCGTCCGTGACCGGCGCCCCGTGGACCGCCATGGAGACGGCCTGCGTCACCTCCATGACCGAAAAACCTGCGGAGGCTACCTTCTTGGGGTCCACCTTGAGATCGATCTGCTCCTGCGGCGCCAGGGCGAAAATGTCGCTGTCCACCACGCCCGGCGTTGTCCTAAAGAGGTGGAGCACCTGCTGCGCCACCTGCTCTTGCCCCTCGAAGTGGGGGCCGTAAATCTCGGCCACCAGAGTGGAGAGGACGGGCGGCCCCGGCGGGATCTCCACCACCTTGAGGGCCACGCCGAGCTGCTGGGCCAAGGGCTCCAGGAGCTTCCGGGCTCGTTTCGCCAGGTCGTGGCTCTGGAGGCTGCGCTCGTCCTTGGGAACAAGGTTCACCTGGATGTCCGCGTCGTACGGCAGCCGGCGCATGTAGTAGTGGCGCACCAGCCCGTTGAAGGTGATGGGCGCCGAGGTTCCCGCGTAGATCTGGTAGTCGGTCACCTCCTTCATCTCGGTCAGCTTGTGGGCCAGCGCCTGCGCCGCGCTCAGGCTCTTCTCGAGGGGTGTGCCCGCGGGCATGTCCACCATCACCTGGAACTCGCTCTTGTTGTCAAAGGGGAGCATCTTGACCTTCACGACCTTGAAGAGGACCAGGGAGACGGCCCCAGCCAGCAGCAGGACGGTCACCCCCAGGAACAGAAGCCCGTACTTCCGGTTGTGCGTCAGAGGGGTCATGACCCTCCGGTAAAGGGCCAAGAGGCGCCCCATCATCTTGCCCTCGCTCTCCTCCGGGTGGACCTTGTTCTTCAGGAGGCGGTAGGCGGCCCACGGCGACACCATGAAGGCCACGAGGAGCGAGACGAGCATGGCCGCCGTAGCGCCCACGGGAATGGGGCGCATGTAGGGCCCCATCATGCCTCGCACGAAGGCCATGGGGAGGATGGCGGCGATGACCGTGAAGGTGGCCAGGATGGTGGGATTGCCCACCTCGTCCACCGCCTCGATGGCCTTGCGCATGAGGCTCCTGCCGTCCTTCATGGTGAAGTGGCGGTAAATGTTCTCCACAACGACGATGGCGTCGTCCACCAGGATGCCGATGGAGAAGATGAGGGCAAAGAGGGTGACGCGGTTCAACGTGTATCCGGCAAGGTAGTAAATGAGCAGGGTGAAGGCCAGCGTCACGGGGACCGCGATGCCCACCACGAGAGATTCCCGCCACCCCAGCATGAGGGCGATGAGGAGCACCACCGACAGGGTGGCCAGAAGCAGGTGCTGGATCAGCTCGTTGGACTTCTCGTCGGCGGTCCGGCCGTAATCCCTCGTGATGGTGACGGTCAGGTTGCGCGGGAGCAGCGTCCCCTTGAGGTCGTTCACCTTCCTCAGGAGCTGCTCGTTCAGGATAGTCGCGTTCACGCCGGGGCGCTTGGCCACCGTCAGGGTCACCGCCGGGTAGTCGCCGTGCGCGTCCTTGGGCATGCCGGCCACCTCGCCCGCCGCGGGGCCGACGCCGAAGAGGACGTACTGGTTGGGCAGCGGGGGGCCATCCTCGATGGTCGCCACGTCACCGAGGTAGACGGGCTTGCCCATGAAGAAGCCCACGAGCACCGAGGCCACGTCCTGCTTGTCCTTGAGCCAGGAGCCCACCTCCAGGCGGATGTCCCGGTTGTTGTTGACGAGGTCTCCGGCGGGCAGCCGCGAGTTGAAGGCCTGGAGGCTCTGGGCGATGGCCAGGGGATTCACGTGGTGGGCCGCCATGCGGACGGGATCCAGAACCACCCTCACTTCGCGGCGCTGGGCCCCCAAGATGTCCACCGTGGAGGTGTCGGGCACGTCCCGCAGCTTCAGCTCCAGCTCCTGAGCGATGCGCGTCAGCGTGTAGGCGTCGTAGCCCTTCCCCCACAGGGTCAGCGCCAGGACGGGCACGTCGTTGATGGAGTGCATCTTGATCAGCGGCATCATGGCGCCCTTGGGCATCTCGTTCATGTGCCCGGCCACCTTGTCGTAGATCTTAAGCAGCGCCGTGTCCTCGCTGGAGTTCACCTTGAAGCGGACGATGACCAGCCCCATGTTGGCGCTCGATGTGGAGTAGACGTACTCCACGTTCGGGATCTCCCACATGAGCTTTTCCATGGGGGTGACGACGCGCTGCTCGACCTCCCGGGGTGAAGCTCCCGGCATGGGGAGGATGACGTCCACCATGGGCACGCGGATCTGGGGGTCCTCCTCGCGCGGGGTCATGATGACCGCGAAGACGCCCAGGATCAGGGAGGTGATGATGAAGAGGAGGGTGAGCTTGTTGTTGATGAAATAGTGGGCCACCCGCCCCGAAGGCCCGACTTTGATCATGGCTGCACCTCGATGGGCGTCCCGTCGGCGAGCCCCTCCGGCACCGGCGAGACGACGCGCTCGCCCGCCTGAAGACCCGACAGGACCTGAACCAGTCCTTCGGTCCTCTGTCCCGTCTGGATCCACCGAAGGCGGGCCACGCTCCCGTCCGCCACGAAGACCCCGTCCATTTGCCCCTCGCTGATCAGGGCGTCGGCCGGAACGGCCAGGCCCTTCACCGACAGGGCGTCGAAGCGGACGTGGAGGAACTGGCCGGGCCTGAGCCCCCGGTCGTTGGGCAGGGAGAGCTTCACCGTGGAGGTCCGGCTCATGGGGTCGGCCGCCTCCACCACCGCCGTCACCGGCACCTCGATGGGCGGTGCGCCGCCCTCCAGACTCACCTCGGCCTTCTGGCCGGCGGCCAGCAGGCGGGCCTTGCCCTCGGGCACGGCCACGGTGACCTCCAGCTCCTTCGGATTTTCGAGGGTCAGGATGGGAGCGCCGGGGTAGGCCAGGTTGCCCGCGTCCATCCACTTCTTGGTAACGATGCCGTCGTCGGGGGCCAGAATTCTGCCGTAGGTGAGCAGCGTGCCGGACATCTTGAGGCCGGCCTCGGCCTGCGCTTTCTGCGCCTTGGCCGCAGCCAGCCCCATCTCCACCTGCTCGAGCTGGTGCTTGGTGACGGCCTTCTGGGCGTAGAGTGCCTTGAACCGAGCCTCGTCCCGCTCGGCGTTGCGAAGCGCCACGTCGGCGGCGTCGAGACCGGCCTTGGCCTGGGCGTAGGCGCCCTGAGCCTCGGAGGCGTCCACGTCCACGAGGGGCTGGCCCTTCCTGACCGCCTGCCCCTCCTCCACGTCGATCTTCAGGATCCTTCCCATCATCTTCGTGGAGATCATGACCGCCTGGCGGCTCTGCACGTTGCCGACAAAGTCCTCCGGGGAGGGCAGGGAGCGCTCCTCCACCTGGACCGTCTTCACCGGCGTTGCGGTTACGGGCCCGCGCCGTTCCACCGGATGGGAGCAGCCAGCCAGGAGAGCCAGGGCCAGAGCCCCCAATCCCAACATCGTCTTGTTCATCATGGTTCTCTCCATCTCTTCAGCACTCCGGCTTGTCCGCGCCATCATTCCCCCATGGCCCACGCGAGGTGGGCGCGCTCCACCAGCTCGTCGTGCACGGCCTGGGCCCGGGTGAGTGCCGCGGCCGTGACCGTGGTGTCGGCATCGAGAAGATCGGTGATGGTGGCCAGCCCCTCCTTGTAGCGGAGGGCCACGATGCGCTGGTTCTCCCGGGCCTGGGCCTCGGACTCGGTGGTCACGGCCACCCTCTGGGCCGCGGCCCGGGCCCGCAGCCAGGCGCTCTTCACCTCCAACTGGACCTTCTGCTGCTGGTCCAGCAGGGCCTTCTGGGCCTGTATCTCCTGCGACTTCGCGGAGAGCAGGCGGCCGGCCCGGGCGCCGCCGTCGAAGAGGGGGATGCGGAGCTGGACGCCGACCATCCAGTTGTCCCCCCACGCCGCGTTGGTCCAGCGCTCCGTGTCCTGCTCGTAGGAGGCCATGAGCCCCACCTGCGGCAGGTAGTCGGCCCGCGCCATCTTCACCCCCTCGCCCGCCTGCCGGGCCTGGATTTGGGACGCCAGGAGGTCGCCCCGCTTGGCCATGGCGGCCTGGATGGCCGACTGGAGGCTGGGGAGGGGGCTCGCGGGCGGCACCATGTCGCCCTCCGGCCGCACGTCGCTCGTGGTCCCCATGGCGTAGCCGAGGTAGGAGCGGGCCACCTCTTCATCCGCCGCCCGGGAGGACTCCTGCTGCTTCATGTCGGACGCGAAGACCCGCATTCTCAGCAGATCGGAGTCGAGGACCAAGCCCTGCTTATACATGGCCTCCACTTGATTAAGGTGGGCCTCGGCCGTTTTCACCGACTCCCGCATGACCTGCACCGCCTGCTCGGCCAGGAGGCTGCCGTAGAAGGCCTCCGTGACCCCCTTGACCACGCTCCCCTCGGCGAAGGCGCTGCGATCCTTGGCCGCCTCGATGCCCATCTTGGTGGCCCGGTAGGCGGCCGAGATCTTGCCGCCGGTGAAGAGGGGCATGGTCAGCTCGACCTTGGACTGGAAGTTGGTCAGGGGTTCCGGATTGTTGAGCCGGGGAATGGAGAAGTCCATCCTCCCGAAGTTGGCCTGGGTGAGCTTGTCCATGAAGACGTAGACCGGATTGTTGGTACGGCTGTAGTTCTCCGTGAAGGCGACGTTGGGGATGAAGTAGGAGCGGGCCTCCTTGAACTGGCCCTCTTTGACCTGAACGTCAGCCCTGGCCGCCTGAAGAAGGGCGTTGTTCTTCCTGGCTTCGAGTACTGCCTCCTGGAGGGTGACGGTCCGGGCCGGCGGGTCGGCCTCCGCTGCCCTGACCACGGGCCCTGCCGCCAGGAGAAGAAAGGCCAGAAGCGGAAGTGCGATTGTGGCGTTCATCCGTCCTCTCATGGTTCCCCCTTAGCGATCAGCATGGGTTTGCTTGGCCCTATGAGTATACCTCAGCGCGAAAAGCGGTCCCAGCGCGGACCACTCACCAAGATGCAGGCGAGCCGAGAGGGTAACACCGTCCCCGTGGCCGACGCGTCGGGGCGCCGCTCCCCGCCGTCGAAGGGGGACCGGATCGCTCGTTGACGCGGCCGTGGGCCACCTTTAGAATGGCTCGGCGGAGGCAGCCGTGAATCAGGAACACGAGGGGAAGACGGGCGACGAAGGCCTGAGCATCCGCGCCGAGGATCTCGCCTCCGTAGCCAACAAGTTTGCCGAACAGGGACGCTTCGAGGAGGCGGTGGAGCTCTACGAGCGGGGCATCAAACTCTTCCCCCAGAGCCTCGCCATGAAGATCAACCTGGGCAAGATGCGCAACCTACTCAAGGAGAAGGACGAGCAGGAGAGAGAGCGCATGATGGGGAAGTTCCGCGAGGAGCGCGCGGGCCGGGACCGGCTCTCCTACCAGTTCAGCGCCGTGGGGGAGCTCTACGAGCGGAAGGGGCAGGACGAGCGGGCCCTTCAGTGCTACCACCTGGCGCTGGCCCAAAACCCCAGCAACGAGCGGGCCCACCTCAACCTCGCCCGCTTCTTCTATAAGAATAACGACTTCGCCTCCTCCATCCGGGAGATCCGCTCCCTGCTCGTCATCAACCCCTTCATTCCGGAGGCCCACGCCCTGCTGGGCCGCGCGCTCTTCTACCTGAAGAACCACCGCGCCGCCCTGGCGAGCATCGTGGACGCCATGATTCTGGACAACGCCGCCGGCCGCGCGCCCGCCCCCGAGCTGCAGGAGAAATTCAAGTACCTCTTGGATAAATTGGGCATCTCCAGCAAGGCCGCGCGAAGCGAGCTGGTGAAATCCAGGCTGGCCCTCTTCAACCGCTGCATGACCCAGCTGGATCTTCAAAAGAGCTCGGTCCTGGGCAGGGGGGCGGTCCAGGGGCTGCGCGAGATCTCCAAGGGCCCGTCGGGCGATGAAGCCAGGCAGGACCTTCTGAAGCTGGCCCTCAGGCTCCGGGCCTTCGATCTTCTGAAGGAGCTTTCCGACGAGAGCCTCTTCACCATCGCCAAGGTGGCCCGTCAGATCAAGGTACCCGAGGGAGGCCTGGTCTTCGACGAGAACGACGAGGGTGACGAACTCTACCTGGTCGAGCGGGGCGACGTGCGGATCGCCAAGAAGACCCCCTTCGGCGAACAGCGCCTCGCCGCGGCGGGCCGGGGCGAGTTCTTCGGAGAGATGAACTTCATCGATCCCAGCCATCGCAGCGCCGATGCCATCGCCAACCAGGACACGGAGCTCTTCTGCCTCAGGCGCTCCGATCTCGAAGGACTCTTCGAAACCCGGAAGGACGTGGCCGTCCACTTCTACTGGCACTTCTGGAAGTCGCTCTCCCTGAGGACGCGGGAGGCCAACAACCTGCTCGAAACCTTCTTCGACGAATCGGAGGCGACCACCAAGGTCCCGCTGGCGCCCCATGAGGCCGATCGGTCCAAGGCCATCTCCATCGACCTGGACAAGAAGATCAAGCTCCTGCAGGAACGGGGCCTCTCCTCCAAGGAGCTCCGCCTGCTGGCCGCCTTCTCCGGCGAGGAGCTGTACAACCAGAACCAGGTCATCTTCAGGGAGGGCAGCCGGGGCGACAAGCTCTATATCATCCTGGATGGCAAGGTCAGGATCACCAAGATGATTCCGGGGGTCGGGGAGGAGGCGCTGGCCATCCTGGAGAAGGGCGACTTCTTCGGCGAGATGGCGCTGGTGGACCAGGAGCCCCGCTCCGCGGATGCCAAGGCCCACGTGAACGGGACCACCCTCCTCACGATCTCGCGCTCGGTGCTCAACGAGATCCTCTCGGTGGACGTGGAGTCGGCTTACCAGTTTCTCGCCATCCTGTGCCGGATTCTCGCCCAGCGCCTGCGGGAGATCAACCTCAAGATCATCCAGTGGCGCTTCATGGCGGGCGGTTTCTGAGGGGATGGAGATGGGGAGCCGGAAAAGCGGGTTTTCCCCTCCTAGCCAGCGGCGTGGCCGTGAGCCGGCGCTGAGCGTGGAGACGCCATGAAGCTTTACTGGGCCAGGGACGTCAGGGAAGCCGACCGGATCGCCATCCAGGAGATGGGAATCCCCTCGCTTACCCTCATGGAGAACGCCGCCCGCTCAATCACGCAGGCCCTCCTGCAGGAGCTCCCGGAGAGGCTGGGCGGCCGGGTGCTGGTCCTGTGCGGCAGGGGGAACAACGGAGGGGACGGCATGGCCGTGGCCAGGATGCTCAAGGAGCACGGCCACTCACCGGAGGTGGTTCTGCTCGGGGACCCTGCGCGGCTCTCCGGCGACGCCCGCACCCAGTACGAGCGGCTCGGGCCGGCCGGGGTGCCCTGCGAGACCCTGGACGGCTCCGCCTCCATTCCGGCCCTCTCGGAGCGACTGCGCTCCTCTGACCTCGTCCTGGACGCCCTGCTGGGGACGGGGCTGGGCGGGCCGGCCGCCGGGCTGAGTGCGGAGGTCATTCGGGCGGTGAACGAATCGGGGGCCTTCGTGGTCTCCGTGGACATCCCCTCGGGCCTCTCCGGCGATGCGTGCGCTCCGCCCGGCGAGGCGATCCGGGCCCAGCTCACACTGACGCTCGCCCTGGGCAAGCCTCTTCTCTTCACCCCCGAATCCGCCCCCCTCTGCGGCAAGGTCAGACTTTTGGACATCGGCATTCCGCCCGAGGCCACCTCGCGCCTAAGGCCCGCCGGCGAGACCCTCGATGCGGCGTGGGCCAGCGCCTTCTTCCGCCAGCGCCGGCCCGATACCCACAAGGGGGACGCGGGCAGGCTCCTCCTCGTGGCGGGCAGCATCGGCAAGAGCGGTGCGGCCGTGCTCTGCGCGCGGGGGGCGCTGCGGAGCGGGGCGGGCCTGGTCACCGTGGCCACACCCACCTCCGCCCAGCCCCTCGTGGCGGCAGGCCTGCCGGAGGCCATGACGCTCCCCCTCCCGGAAACGAAGGAGGGGACCCTCAGCATGGATTCCCTCACCCCCATCCTCGCCTTTTGCGACCGGGTGGACGCCGTGGGCATAGGGCCCGGCCTGGGGAACTTTCCGGAGACCCAGGCCCTGGCCCGAGAACTCTACGGCCGGATTCCCTTGCCCTGCGCCTTGGACGCCGACGGCCTCAGCGCCTTCCAGGACGAACCGGAGCGGCTCGCCCTCCACGCCGGCCCCCGGGTGCTCACCCCCCACCCCGGAGAGATGGGACGGCTGGTGGGCCGCACCGCGGCGCAGGTCCTCGCCGAACGGTACAGCCTGGCTCCCGCGCGGGCCGAGGCCTGGCAGGCGGCGCTCCTGCTGAAGGGCTACCGCACGCTCGTGGCCGCCCCCGGAGAGCCCTGGCGCCTGAACCTCTCGGGCGGGCCCCACATGGCCGGACCGGGCTTCGGAGACGTTCTGACGGGCATGGTCGGCGCGCTGCTGGCCAGGGGGCTCCCCCCCCTTGATGCCGCTTCGCTCGGGGCGTGGTGGCACGGCGCGGCGGCGGACCTCGCCTCGGAGAGGCTGGGCGGGTACGGGCTTCTGGCCTCCGAATGCGCCGACGCTCTCCCCGCGGTGGAGGGCTCCCTGCGAACCCCATGAGCGGAGGCCTCCCCCTGCGCGACCGCAGGGCCACCCGCGCCCTGGCGGCCCAGCTCGCCCGCCGGCTGACGGGTGCCGAGCTTCTGCTTCTGACAGGAGAACTGGGCTCCGGCAAGACGACCTTCGTGCGTTACCTGGCCCAGGCGCTGGGCTTCGACCCCGCCTGGGTATCCAGCCCCTCCTTCACCCTGTTGCAGCGCTATCCCCCGGGCCCAGGAGGCTTCGGGATCACCCACGTGGACCTCTACCGGCTCACCCCGGGAGACGACGTGGAACCGCTTGGCTTGGAAGAGGCCCTCGCCGGCCCCGATCTCGTCGTGGTGGAATGGCCGGAGGCGGGCGCCGCCCTGTGGGCCGACACCGATCGTCCCACCTGGACCATCCGGTTCGCCATTGACGAATCGGCCCAGAGGCTGGCGTGGGTCCGAGAGCCAAAGGGGGAGCGACCCTTGGAATAGATATAAAGGATGAGGGAGACTGGGGGGAGCGGAAGCGAGCAGGCCCCTCCGGGGGCTCCCCGCGGGCCGCCGCGGAGGGGAATCTAGCCGAGCGTCACGCCGAGCAGCCGACCCAGGGCGTTCGTCACCACGGCCACGGCCCCACCGATCAGCAGCATGCGAAAGCCGCTGGCCAACAATCCCTTCCCCGTGAAAAAGGATAGGGCCGCGCCGACTCCGAAGAGGGCCAGGCCCGCCAGCACCGCGCTAACCATCACGCCCGAACCTCCCTTCAGGAAAAAGAAGGGCAGAAGGGGGATGACGGCGCCGCTGAGGAAGGCCGAGAAGGAGCTGAGGGCCACGCCCCACGGAGAACCGAGATCGCCGGGATCGAGTCCCAGCTCCTCGCGGGCCAGCGTGTCCAGGGCCGAGGCGCGGTTGCCGAGCATGGAGGACGCCAGCTCCATGGCCGCCTCCTTTGGGATGCCCTTGGCCCGGTAGATGAGTTCGAGCTCCTTGCGCTCCTCCTCGGGTGCCGACTCGAGCTCCTCCTCCTCCTTCTGGATCTCGTGCTCGAAGAGTTCGCGCTGGGAGCGGACCGAGACATACTCACCGGCGCCCATGGAGAAGGCCCCCGCTAGCATGCCCGCCACGCCCGCGATCAAGATGCTCTTCACGTCGTGGCTGGCCCCCGCCACGCCCATGATGAGGGAGAAGTTGGACACCAAGCCGTCATTCACCCCGAACACCGCCGCCCGGAGCGAGCCCCCAGCGTCCCGGCGGTGCCAGGATTCCACCCCCAGGATCCCTCCCGGGCGATCGGCCTTCAGGGCCGCAAACACCTTGGCGTGGGTTTTCTCCACCCTGGCCAGGCGCAGGGCGTCTGCGTCGCGCTGGCCCTCATAGCTCCGGTTGGCTCCCCGCTCGATGGCCTGGACGATGGGAAACACGCTGCCCGTGCCCAGTCGTCTCGCCAGCGCGGTCAAAACCCGGGTCTTGAGGCTCCTGGAGGAGGACGGGAACTCCTCCCCGGCTGCCTTCAGCTTGGCCGCCCAGACCTCCGCGTGGGCCCGCTCCACCGCCGCAAGCTCGCTGAAGATGGAAGCCCGCTCCTCGTCGCCCTCCGCTTCCGCCATGGCCTCGTACAGCGCCGCACCGTTCAGTTCGTCGTCGAGATTGCCTCGCCATCGCCGGAGCTCCTCTTTCGAGTGCGGCTCCCGCGACCCGCCCGCCTCATTCGTCATGGGACGACCCTCCTCGCCTTGCCGCCCACCGCCTCGGGTTGGACGTTGGCCGCCTTTGCAGGGGCGCTCCGCTTCCTCGCGGCCTCCCCGCCCCCCGGCCCGCGGAGTCCATTCTCAGAGTGGTGCCGGAGGCCGGGCTCGAACCGGCACGGCCTTGCGGCCAGCGGATTTTAAGTCCGCAGCGTCTGCCCATTCCGCCACTCCGGCTGGAGGCAGTATAGCCCCCCAGGGCACCCGCGTTAAGGTGAATCGCCCTCTTGCGGGCGGGTTGCGCCACCCCGGCGGCGAGCGCGCGAGCTACCGCGGATCCACAGTTGCGGTGACCTCGGCGAGGCCACGAGCGGGACCGAAGCGTGAAGCCCGCTAACTTCCTCTCTTGTACGGGGAAAAGCGCTGGAGGCGCCGACCGGAATCGAACCGGTGATGAGGGCTTTGCAGGCCCCTGCCTTACCGCTTGGCTACGGCGCCGAACATTTATTATGGCGGGCCTTTAGGACACCTGTCAACGGCGCCGGCGCGAACCGCGATCCCTCGGCGGGATGCCTCCGGCCGCGAATGAACGGACGGACCGTGCGCTGCAGCCCCTCCGGAGGACCGCTGCGAGAGAGGGCGCCCCCTCCCATGGAGCATACCCTCCCGCTCCCTGCCCGGCCAGCAGCTCCATGCGCCCGTATTCGGCGGCGGAATTTGGCCTACCGGGCGACGGATGCCCCGCTCGCCCGTTGTATTCAAGAGGAGATGGGCTATATTACTCGTGTTGACCCCTTCGAGGGACGGCCTAGCCGCGGAGGGGGAAACGGCCGGGGCCGCCATCGCCTCGGTTCGGCCGGTCCGAGGGAACTGACCCCGGACGGAGCCGGGGGGCTCAGGTAGGGGCGAATCTCGTCCGGGGGGGCGAAGCGATGCCGGTCATTCTGATTTCCAGGGGAACCATGTCTGGAGCCACGCTGCTCGTGGATTGCCTCCGGGAGCGGACGGGCTATCGGTGCATCACGAGGGAGGATCTCGTAGGCCTCGTGAATCAGCACGGCGAGATCGCCAACCGCACGGTGGAGACCATCGGGCGGGCCGCTCGGGCTTATGAGCAGTTCAGCCAGCTCAGGCGTCCCTACGTGATCCTCATGCGGCTCGCCCTGCTCGAGTTCGCCCTGCACGACAACGTGGTCTACAGCGGGTATTCGGGGCACCTGCTGGTTCCCTACGTCCGGCACTTCGTCCGCGTGCGGATCAGCGCGCCCCTTCCCCTGCGGGTGCGGATGACGATGGACCGGCTGAAGTGCGGCGAGGAGGACGCCAAGGAGTACATCCTTCAGGAGGACCAGCGGCGGGCCCAGTGGGCCCGGTTCATGTACGGGAAGGAGATCCGCGACCCCCACCTGTACGACCTTTGGGTCAACCTGGAACGCATGAGCCTTCAGGCCGTGTGCTCTTTGATCCAGGAAATGGCCAGGGAATCGGAGTTCCAGGCCACACCGGAATCGCAGGCCGAGGTGGAGAAGCTCCACCTGGAAACCCTTGTGGAGGCCGCGCTGGCCATGGATCCGAGGACTCAGGCGCTGGAGGTGGGCGCGCAGGCGGACGGCGGGCGAATCGAGGTCCTCGGGCCTTACCTGGAGGATGACCAGCTCAAGGTGGTGGAGTCGATCGTCCTGGGGGTGGATGGGGTGCAAGGCATGATCTACACGCCGGGATACGCGCCCACCCTCACCATGACCCCCTAGGGGGAGAGCGTTCGGCGGATTCGGGAGCAGAAGGGAGGTGGGGGATATGGCTTGGCAATCGATCACCGGAGGTGCCCGCGGGACGCTGCGCTCCGTGAAGTCCCTCCTGAAGCGCTCGGTGGATCTCCAGGAAACCGGGACGGAGCTGGAGCGGAGCATCAACGACCTGGAACGCCAGCGCACGGAGACCACCAGCAACCTCCTGCACTTCGCCTCCACCACCAACGAATACACCGAGCGCCAGACGGAGATGGCCCAGGAGAGAACGGCCCTGACCCGCGAGCAGACGAGGCTCTCCACTCGGAGCACGGAGCTGGCCAACATCCGGACCGAGCTGGGTCGCGAACGCACCAGCTTGGCGGGACAGAGGACCGACCTGGCCGTGCTCAGGACCGACATGGCCCGGGCCCGCACCAACCTGGCCGACCAGCGGACCACCCTCGCCCGGACCCGCTCTCGCCTGGCCGAGGAGCGCACGGATCTGGCCCGCCAGCGCACCGATCAGGCTCTGCGGCGGACCCAGATGGCCGAGACCCGGACCGACCTGTCCACCCAGCGGACCACCCTGGCCGAGCAGCGCAATACCCTGGCCGAGGGGCGGAACCTGATGGCCCAGACGCGGACCCGGCTCTCGCTCATGCGCACCGAGCTGGCCCGGGGCAGGACCTACCTGGCCTTTATCCGCACGGGGTTGGCCTTTCTGACCCTCTCCGTCGCCTTCTTCCGGTACTTCGGCCTCTCCTGGTGGAGCCTTTTCGACGTATTCCTCGGCCTTCTCAGCCTCGTCATGATCACCTTCGGGGGACGGGGCTACTTCCGCAGCATGCGGGCCACGGGCAAGGCCGAAAAGGACCTGCCGCCCAACGTGGGGCTGCCGACACCCTGACGCCGCTTGACAGGAGGGGCTCCGCCGGATAAAATTCGTAGTCCACTGGGGAGTAGTTCAACTGGTGGAACGCCTGGCTCTGGACCAGGATGTTGGGGGTTCGAGTCCTCCCTCCCCAGCCACTCTGGCCCGTTCGTTCAGCGGTTAGGACACCGGCCTCTCACGTCGGTAACAGGGGTTCGATTCCCCTACGGGCTACCATCCTGTTCTTCCCGAGGAGGGTTTCAGCCCTCCTTTCGTTTTGCCGGGGATGGCGGGTCCGGAGGGGCGACCCGAGGGTTTCCGAAGCCCCATGTACCAAGAAGGGAGGAGCCTGGCAGGGAGGGTGGCAACCGAGACCGCTCTGGCGCTTTTGCCTCTTCCCTTCCGCTCCCGGACGCAGCCATGACGAGCACTTCCTTGGACGCCTTGAACCCGGACCAAAAACGAGCCGTCACCTCCCTGGGCGGGGCCGCCCTCGTGCTGGCTGGGGCGGGCTCGGGAAAGACGCGGGTGATTGCCCACCGCATCGCCCACCTCATCACGGACCGCCACGTCTCTCCCCACAACATCCTCGCGGTCACCTTCACGAACAAGGCCGCTGGCGAGATGCGGGAGCGCGTGGCGACCCTCCTGAACAAGCCCGCCCTGCCCTTCCTGTGGATCGGGACCTTCCACTCGGTCTGCGCCCGCATCCTGAGGGCCGACGTCCAGGCCCTCGGCTCCCGCTACACGAAGGACTTCACGATCCTGGACGGGGGCGACGCCTCCGGCCTCATCCGGCACCTCCTGCGGGACCGGGGGATCTCGGACCGGAACATCCAGCCCCGGGCCGTCCTGTCGGCCATCAGCAGGGCCAAGACCGGCGGGATGGACGCGGAGACCTTCGCGGAGAAGGCCTACGGTCACTTCGCCCAGACCGTGGCGCCCGTGTACCGGGATTACGAGCGGCGGCTGCTGGATTCCAACTCCATGGATTTCGACGACCTGCTGGTGCTGGCCCTCCGCCTGGTCGAGGAGCGGGAGGAGGTGCGGCGGCGCTACGCCGAGCAGTTCCAGCACATCCTCGTGGACGAGTACCAGGACACGAACCGCATCCAGTACAACCTCCTGCGGCACCTCTCCGGCCGCTGGGGCAACCTCTTCGCCGTGGGGGACGAGGACCAGTCCATCTACCACTGGCGGGGGGCCGACCTCCAGAACATCCTGGACTTTCAGCGGGACTTCCCCCAGGCGGAGGTCATCAAGCTGGAGCGCAACTACCGCTCGGCGCGGCCCATCCTGGAGGCGGCCAACCACCTGGTGAACCACAACACCCGCCGGCTCGGGAAGAGCCTCTGGACGGAGCGCGAGGGGGGGCCACCCGTCAAGCTCTTCGCGGCCCCCACGGACCGCGAGGAGGCCGCCTTCGTGGCCGACACCCTCAGGGCCATGAACGGCCGCTACGCCTGGCGCCAGATGGCGGTGCTCTACCGGACCAACGCCCAGTCCCGCTCCTTCGAGGAGGCCTGCCTCAACCGCAACATTCCCTACCAGGTCGTCGGCGGCCTGAAGTTCTACGAGCGCAAGGAGGTCAAGGATCTCCTCGCCTACCTCCGGCTGGGCCTCAATCCGCTGGATCGCCTGGCCCTGCTACGGATCCTGAACGTTCCCACGCGGGGCATCGGCAAGGGGACGGTGGAGCAGATGGAGAGGCTGGCCATCGAGCGGGGCACCTCCCTGCTGGAGGCGGTCCGGCTCGCCGTGGCCGAAGAGTTGCTCCCGACCAGGAGCCGGCTGGCCCTCCAGGGCTTCCTGGAGATCCTCGACGGCCTCCGGGCCAGGATCGCGACCACCCAGCCCTCCGCCCTGACCGAGTGGGTCCTCTCGGCCACGGGCTACGTGGAGTACCTCACGGGCCTCTCGGAGGCGGGACCGGATCCCGAGTCCCGCATCGAAAACATCCGCGAGCTGGTCTCCGCCATGCGGGAATTCGAGATCCAGGAGCAGGGCGATCTCCGGCTCTTCCTGGAGCGACAGGCCCTCACCAGCGACCAGGATCAGATCAAGGATGGGGCCCTCGACGCGGTGAAGCTCATGACCCTGCACGCGGCCAAGGGGCTGGAATTTCCGGTGGTCCTCCTGTGCGGTCTGGAGCAGGACCTCATGCCTCACGTCCTCTCCACGAATTCGGAGGAGGGCGTGGAGGAGGAGCGCCGACTCTGCTACGTGGGGATGACCCGCGCCATGGACGTTCTGTTCCTGAGCTGGGCGCGCCAGCGGTACGTCTTCGGAGTCCCCCAGGGGCGCCTGCCGTCGCCCTTCCTTCGGGAGATACCCTCCGCGCTGCTGGAGGAGGTGGGAGGCGTAGCCTACGAGGAGCGCTCCTCCAGCCTTCACGAGGCGGCTCTCCTGTTGGAGCGAGCCCAGCAGGCGGAGGCCAAGGAACCGGCCTTCCGGCCGGGGGGGCGGGTCCACCACCCGAAGTACGGCTTCGGCATCGTGCTCTCCACGGAGGGACAGGGCGACGGATTGAAGGTGACCGTCTCCTTCAACCGCTTCGGCCGGAAGAAGCTCCTGGCTAACCTCGCCAAGCTGGAGTCGCTTTAGCGGCCAACCCCAGGGGCATTTCCCCCAAGTCTAGCTTCGCTGGCCGCTCCCCCTCCCGCAAGCCAGAGATCAGCGAGAAATCCTTGCCGCTTCTGCCCGGGCGGTCCCTCGTCGCCGGATGGTCACACAGGCATCCAAGGATTTTCACCCACCGAGAGGCGCAATTTTCCCCACGGTCTCGCGTTGGAGTAGCCGCGTCAGACCATGCCGCCTTGACAGACCCGGGGGGTACCTCGTATATTGCCCCCCTCATGGGCGAACGCTGCCCGCCCACCAACACGGAGGTCCTGTTATGCTTTCGTCTTACCTGCCCATAGGGATTTTTCTGGGCATTGCGGTGCTTATCGTCCCGCTCACCATGGCGCTGGGGTGGCTGTTCCGGCCCAAGCGGTACGACGCCGTGAAGCTTCAGCCGTACGAGTGCGGCGTCGAGATGCATGAGGCGCCGGCTGGTAAGATCTCGGTCCACTTCTACCTGGTGGCGGTGGTGTTCCTCGTCTTCGATGTGGAGACGATCTTCCTCCTTCCCTGGGCCGTTGCCTTCGACAGGCTGGGGCTCTTCGGTTTCGTGGAGGTGCTCGTCTTTCTGGCGCTCCTTCTCGCGGCATACGGGTACGCCTGGGTCAAGGGTGCCCTGAGGTGGGAAGAATGAACGACAGCTATCCCTCCTGGGTCGGATTCACAAAGCTCGACTGGGCCCTCGATTACTGCCGCCGGAACTCCCTTTGGCCCATGACCTTCGGCCTGGCCTGTTGCGCCATCGAGATGATCGCCACCTCGGCCTCCCGCTACGATATCAGCCGCTTCGGGTCGGAGGTGTTCCGCCCCTCGCCGCGCCAGAGCGACGTCATGATCATCGCCGGCACCGTGACGGAAAAGATGGCGCCCCTGGTGCGCCGCCTCTACGACCAGATGCCCGACCCCAAGTGGGTCATCGGCATGGGCGTCTGCACCGTGGCCGGAGGGCCCTTCGACACCTACGCGGTCCTCCAGGGGGTGACGGGGCTTCTTCCCGTGGACGTCTTCGTCCCTGGCTGCCCGCCCCGTCCGGAGGCCCTCCTCTACGCCCTCCTCAAGCTCCAGGACAAGATCCACAGGCCGGAGGTGGCCAGCCAGCGGAACTTCCAAGGTCCCCTCACGGACCGGCCCACCAAGGGCTGGATGAAGAAGGGGGAGGAGATTCCCGAGGTGGTGGCCGAGTACGAGGCCAAAGGCCACACGGTCCAGAGCGGCCAGCTCGTGAAGGGGTAACCATGACGGACGAGACCAAACCCGGCCAGCCGGAGCCACCGGCCTCGCAAGAGCCCGCCAAGGCGGAGGCGGAGGCAAAGGCGCCCGCCTCCCCGCCGGAGAGCCGGCCCGAGACGCCGAAGGCCGAGGGTAAAGCGCCCGCTGCGGAGCAGCCAACGCTTCCCAAGCCGCCCACGGCCAAGCCCGCGGCCCCCAAGCCGCCCGCCCCCTCGCCGGCCCAGCTCGCCATGAAGGAGCTCCAGGCGCGGATGCAGGCCCTCCTGGACGAGGCCGCCACAACGGACGAGGCCTTCATCCAGGCGCTCGCGGAGTTCGAGCCCCTCCAGCGCCAGATCGAGACGAAACCGGGAGACACCGAACGGCGTCTGCGCCTGCTCGCACTCCTGCCGCCCCGCCTCAAGGTTCAGTTCCTCCTCACGCGGCGCGAACCCTGGGAGCCGACGGGCGAGGTGGTCTCCACCCCCGTGACCGATCGGCTCGCCGCGGTGTTCGGCGAGGCGGTCCGCGGGGTCAAGAACTCCTGCGGCGAGGCCACGGTGGCCGTGCCAAAGGAGCGCCTGCTGGAGATCCTCCGATTCCTCAGGGAGGATCCGGAGTGCGCCATGAACTTCCTGGCGGACCTGACCGCCGCGCACTTTCCCCTCAACGAGAAGAAGTTCGAGGTCGTCTACCAGTGCCAGTCCCTCTCCAAGGGCCACTCGCTCCGCGTCAAGGTTCGGCTCGACGACGGAGAGAGCTGCCCCAGCGCCGTGGGCGTCTGGCCCGCGGCCAACTGGCTCGAGCGGGAGGTCCACGACATGTTCGGCATCCTCTTCGAGGGGCATCCCGGCTTGAAGGTCATCCTGCTGCCCGAAAACTGGGAGGGCCACCCGCTCCGCAAGGAGTATCCCCTCGGCGGGCCCAAGGAGGTGGCCATCCGTACCGACCGCTACGCCAAGCCCGGCTATATGCCGGACTCGGTGGAGGAGGGCGAGCGGATCGCCGCGGAGGTGCGGCGCCATGACTGACCTCCTGCGGGCCGAAGGCACCGCCCCTCTCCGAAAATCCCTGGAAACCAAGAACCTGGAACTCAACTTCGGACCTCAGCACCCCGCCACCCACGGCGTGTACCGCGCCGTGCTCTCGCTCGACGGCGAGCGCGTGGTGGGAATCGAGTCGATCATCGGTTACCTGCACCGGGGCATCGAGAAGTGGGCGGAGTACCGGACCTATCCCAAGGCCACCCCCATCTTTGACCGCCTCGACTACGTGGGTGCCATCCTGAACTGCCACGGCTACGTGGGGGTCGTCGAGAAGCTGATGAAGGTGGAGGTACCCAAGCGGGCGCAGTACATCCGGGTGATCCTGGACGAGCTCCAGCGGATCGCCAACCACCTGCTCTGGCTGGGCACCCACGCCCTGGACCTGGGGGCCATGACCGTCCTCTTCTATGCCCTCAGGGAGCGGGAGGTCATCATGGACCTCTTCGAGGCCATGCTGGGCCAGCGCCTGCTCCAGAACGCCTACCCCATCGGGGGCATCCGCCTCGACTTCCCCAAGGGGTGGGATCGGGCCTGCCGGAATTTCCTGGCTGAATTTCCCAAGCGCATCGACGAGTACGAGACCCTCCTCTCGACCAACCGCATCTGGGTCCAGCGCACGCGGGGCGTGGGGGTCATCTCGGGCGAGGAGGCCGTGGCCTTGGGCCTCTCCGGGCCCACGCTGCGCGGTTCCGGGGTCTACTTCGACGTCCGCAAGGCCATGCCCTACAGCTCCTACGAGGAGTTCGACTTCGAGGTGCCGCTGGGCGAGCGCGGCGACGTGTACGACCGGTACATCGTCCGGGTGCGGGAGATGCGCCAGAGCGTGCGCATCGTCCAGCAGGCCCTGGACGGCCTACCCGAAGGGCCGCTCATGCCCGAAAAGTTCTCCAAGATCATCCGTCCGCCCGCGGGCGAGGCCTTCTTTTGCGTGGAGGGCACCAAGGGGATGCTGGGCTTCTACGTGGTCTCCGACGGCACGGACAAGCCCTGGCGCCTGCACGTTCGCGCCCCCTCCTTCGTGAACCTCCAGGGACTGGAGAAGATGTGCGTGGGCGGCCTGGTGGCCGACGTGGTGGCCAACATCGGCTCGCTCGACATCGTGCTGGGCGAAGTGGATCGGTAGGGAGACTTCGATGGATTGGAACTCGCCCTTCATGCTCACCGTCGGCCTGCCTCTCCTGAAGATCGTGATCCTGCTGGGGGTGGTGGCCTTCTGCGTCGCCTACACGGTCTGGCTGGAGCGGCGCCTCCTCGGCTTCTTCCAGTCCCGCGTGGGTCCGAACCGCGTGGGGCCGGCCGGCCTCATCCAGCCCATCGCCGACGGGCTCAAGCTCATCCTCAAGGAAGACATCATCCCCACGAACGCCCGGCCGTTCCTCTTCAGGATCGCCCCCATCTTCGCGGTGGTGCCGGCCTTCGCGGGGTTCGCCATCGTGGCCTTCGCGCCGCCCGCCGGCCCCAGGGCGACCTTCCTCATCTCCGACGCGAACATCGGCATCCTCTACCTGCTGGCCATCACCTCCCTCGGCGTCTTCGGGATCGTCCTGGGCGGATGGGCCTCGGGCTCCAAGTACCCGCTCTTCGGGAGCCTGCGCTCGGCGAGCCAGATGCTCTCCTACGAGGTGCCGCTGACCTTCTCGGTGCTCTCCGTGATCCTCATGGCCGGCTCCTTCCGCCTGGACGACATCATCCAAGCCCAGGGCAAGCTCCCCTTCCTGGTGCCGCTGATCCTGGCCTTCGGGGTCTACGTCATCTCCGCTGTGGCCGAGACCAACCGTGCCCCCTTCGACCTGCCGGAGGCGGAGAGCGAGCTGGTGGGCGGGTTCCACACGGAGTACTCGGGGATGCGGTTCGCCTTCTACTTCTTGGCCGAGTACGCCAACGTCGTGCTGGTCTGCTGCGTCGCCACGAGCCTCTTTCTGGGGGGGTACAAGATCCCCTTCCTTCCTTACGAGACCCTTCTCGCGGCGCATCCATGGACCGTGAGCCTCATCGGCCTCGCCGTCTTCGCGGTTAAGGCCGTGGCCTTCCTCTACTTCTACATTTGGATCCGCGCCACCTTCCCCCGCTACCGCTACGATCAACTGCTCAAGATCGGCTGGAAGGTTCTCCTGCCCATCTCGCTTCTGAACCTTCTGCTGGTGGCGGGGATCAAGCTGACGATGCTGAGGTGAATGCATGCCCGGAGCATTGAACCGCCTCGTGCGGATGATGACCTTTCCCGAGCTGGCGAGCGGACTGGCCGTCACCTTCAAATGGTTTCGCAAGCCCAAGGTGACGGAGTTCTACCCCGACGCCAGGCCGGTACTGCCTTACAGGACCAAGGGCCGCCTGCACGTGGAGATCGAGACCTGCATCTCCTGCAAGATGTGCGAAAAGGCCTGTCCGGAAGACTGCATCAAGGTCTATCCGCCTCCCAAGGAGCTCTTCAAGACCGACAAGAGGCCGGCCCAGTTCTACATCTCCCTGGAGCACTGCATCCACTGCGGGATGTGCGTGGACGCCTGCCCCACGGGCTCCATCCACCACTCCATGGAGTTCGAGCTGGCGACCTACAACAAGGACGAACTGCTGTTCAACAAAGAGACCCTGCCTTACGACCTCGCCATCAAGCACTTCCGGCAGGGGCTCCTGGAAAACGTGGAGCAGAAGAGCCCATGATGAACCGCCAGCACGGGAGGAAGGGGCCATTGGGGGTCGGGGATGGATGCAGCCATCCTTTCTTGTCCCCTGTCCCATATCCCTGTGTCCCTTGTCCCCCCTGCGAAGGGTGAATTCCGAATGGAAAAGAATAACGAAGTCGGCAAGACACGGAGGAACCCTTCTTTCTGATTTGTAGATTGGCCTCTCTTGGTGCCTTGGTGCCTTGGTGGTGAGCGTTTCTAGTTCGAAGGAGAGGGGATGACCATCGGCTGGATCCTGCTGTCGTTGATGATCGCGCTCTGCGCACTTGGGGTGGTGCTGGCACGGAGCCCCATCTCCTCGGCCATCTCCCTTCTGATCGGATTCGTGGGGGTGGCCATTCTCTACCTGGCCCTGAAGGCCGAGTTCGTGGCCGCGGTTCAGATCCTCGTCTACGCCGGCGGCATCCTGGTGCTCTACCTTTTCGGTATCATGCTCACCGACAACGAGGCCCTCAGGCTGACCCGTCAGACCCACTTCCAGGCCTGGCCCGCGTTCGTGCTCATCCTGGTCCTGTTCCTCGCCGTCGGCCACAAGCTCTACCACAGCGACTACACGCCCCAGGAACCCGCCCGCCTGCTCGTGGTGACGGACCAGAGCCAGGTCCAGGCGCTCCAGAACCGGCTCGCCGAGGATGCGGCGGCCGCTCGGCACGGGACCAATCCCCAGCGGGTGGCGCGGGTGCTCTATGGCGACTACCTCTACCCCTTCGAGGCGGCCTCCGTGCTCCTGCTCGTGGCGGTCCTGGGCGCGGTCTTCCTGGCTAAGAAAGATGTGTAACCACAGAGGCACGGAGACACCGAGAAGAATGAGAATTCATGGTTTTGGTGGGGACAAGATAATGAGGACAGACAAGATCCTTGGTTTTCTTGGGCTTCAAGGCCTTTTCTTTGTGCCTCGCTCTCTCTGTGGTGAACTTTCGGGAGGGTTGGGATGACCACGGCGGCCTTCGTCATCCTCGGTTTCCTGCTCTTCTGCCTGGGCCTCTTCGGAGTCCTGGCCCGCCGGAACTTCATCGTGGTGCTGCTCTCCATCGAGCTGATCTTCGCTGGCGCCGGAATCAACTTCATCGCCTTCTCCTCCCTCTGGAAAAACCTGACGGGCCAGGTGTTCACCATCTTTCTCATCGGCGTGGCCGCCGGCGAGGCCGCCATCGGGCTCGGCCTGCTAATCGCCCTCTACCGCCTCAAGCACACCGCCAACGTGGACGAAGCCAGGGAGTTGAAAGGATGAAGACCTTCACCACAGAGGCACAGAGACATATCGGAAGAAAGAAGCTCATGGCCAAGGAAAAGAATCAAAAAGAGCGGAGAAGAGCGGTCAAAGGCTTCCTTGAGCCAGAAGGCCTTTTCTCTGGGCCTCGCTGTCTCTGTGGTTTGCTGCTTTGGGGGTTGCCATG
>JBMFSH010000006.1:0-121790 GCA_049967655.1 Acidobacteriota bacterium | reverse complement strand
CGGAGGTGAAAGACCCCGTCGTCCTTCATGCCCCGACCCGGAAGAGCCTCGCACTCTTCGGGGCCGTTCGGCCGCCGTCCATCGCTTCACGGGCGCCGCGCCCGGTGCCGCTCCTGTCGGCCTACGGCCTTCCTCCGCGTCCCCGGGGGCATCAACCACCTTCACCTCTTCTCGCCCTTCCATCACGATCTCCCTGAACATCAAATTAAACCCTCCTTCGTGTCCAAAGAAACCGGGGGCGGCTCATCCATCCCAACTCCCAAATCACTCAATCCACCCGCGCTTCCTGATGGCCTGTGTGCGCTGTAGAATGCCCAGGGGAGGAGGACGATGGTGGAACGCGAGCAGGACAACCAGCTCTCCGAGGAAAAGGCGCGGCGCCTTCTGGGGCGGCTCATGCTGGCCTGGGACGGGCAGTGGTTCCTGAAGGTCGCGGAGGCGTGCGGGCTGCCCAAGGCCGTGGAGCTTAATGCACGGGTCAGGGCGAGCTTCGGGAGGATCGAGATACGGGAGTACCTGAAGGCCCTCGACCGGCCTCCGGCGGCGTCGGTGGAGGAGGCGGTGCAGCTCCTGGACGGCTACAACCGCATTTTCCTCGGGGAGGGGATGGCGGCCCAGTGGACCGTTCGAGAGACGGGCCTGGAGGTCAGCGTCACCCGGTGCCTCCCGCAGGAGGGAGCGGCGAAGGCGGGCCTGCGCCCCGACACGCCGTGCGTCGCGTGTCAGCGGGTCTGGGCCTCGTGGCTGGAGGTTATCCTGCCGGGAACCCTCTGGACCACCGAAGTCCGCGAGGCCATGGGACGCGGAGCCCGCTCCTGCCTCATCCTTCTGCGCCGGACGCAGAATGAAGCGCCCGTTCGCGAAGAGTCCTAGCCCCCGACGGCTGTCCTCCGCCCATCAGGTGAATCGCCCCGGCGCCATGGGGGCTGGATCGAGGAAGGGATCGGCACCCGTGATGAGCTGGGCGGCCAGCTCGCCCACGGCGGCCGAGGTGGTCATGCCGTGGCCGCCCAAGCCGCAAACCCAGAAAAGGTTTGGGCGCATCGGATCGGGACCGATGCAGAACTCGCCGTCGGGCGTGAAGCAGCGTAGCTCGCTCCAGCTCCGGGCCACGGGGATGGAGCTCATGCGGGGAACGGCCTCCGAGAGACGGGCGGCGAGCCAGAGGGGCGCCTCGGGATCGGTTGGGGGCGATCCCGGCTGGAAGACCGCCTCGTCGCAGGGGGAGAGGAGGAAGCCGCCGCTCTCGGGCCGGAAGTAGACTTCGGGATTCAGGCACCAGACGTAGGGCCACAAGGGGTCGGCCCATGGGATGGGGCCCGAGTGGATGAGGTGGCGGCGCCTGGGGGTGACGGGTACGGGGAGCCCCCCTGCAAGGCCGCCGAGCTGACGCGACCACGCACCCGCCGCGAAGACGACGCGCTCGCAGCGGATGGAGCCATCGCCCGTCTTCACGGCGGTCAGCCTGCCGCCCGAGGACTCGAATCCCAGCACCCGCACGCCCGTCCTCAACGCGCTCCCCCGCAGAAAGGCCGAGAGCAAGGAGTGGATGTCCACAAGGCCGTCGGTCGGGCAGACGAGCGCCGAGCGAAAGGGCGCGTCCTGGAGAACGGGGGCCCTCTCGATGGCCTCCAGCCGCTCGCCGAAATAGGTGAAGACCCCGGCGGCCATGGCGTTGCGCCTGAGCTGCTCCAGCCTGGGATCCTCCGGCTCCGGACCCAGGAAGAGGCCGCCGTTCTCGGCGAACAGGGGGGGCTGTGTGAAGCCGTCCGGGGGCGACTTGAAGAAGGAGACGCTCCTAGCAGCCAGGAGGCACTGGATGGGTTCGGGGACGGCCTGGCGGGCCATGCCCGCGTTCTTTCCGGAGGCGTGGGCTCCGGGGACCTGCTCCTGTTCGAGCAGGAGCACGCTGTCCACGCCGAACCGGCGGAGCCACCAGGCCGTGGCCGCCCCGGCGAATCCCGCCCCCACAATGACCACGTCATAGCGTTCCATTCAAACGATCTCCCTGGGGCGCAGGCCGACCCAAGCCGCCCCGCTTTCGGGTTCGGCCCGTCATCCTAGCACAACGTCCGGTGCCAGGCGACGGCGGCGGCGCACGACCGCGGCGCAGGGAGGGGAAGATGCTTGCCCTGAGCGGATCGGGTCCCTACAATAGTTGCATGGAGGTTCAGGTGAGACCTAGACCCTTTCGGATCCTTGCGCCGTTCTTGCTCCTCGCTCTCGGGGGGTGCTGCGGAGCCTTTCAATCGAAGGCCGAGCACTACAAAAAGGAGATGGACTGCGCCACACGGCTGACCGACCAGAGGTCCATCCAGATCCTGCAGCGCGGCATGTTCTGCTGCGAGCCGCTCCCGAGCAAGCTGACCACCCTTCCCGAGGCCCGCCGCTTCTACCTGCTGCGGGCGTGGGCCCTGCGCCCGGAGTCCGACGAGCCGCCGGCCGCCATCGCCCAGACCTACTGGGACGAGGGAAACTACAAGGAGGCCCTGCGCTACTTCGACGCCGCCCGCTCGCGAACCACCCGACCACTGGCGGACGTGATCGGCGAGGTGACCATGTACCGCCTGATGCACGACTATCCGCCGGCCATGGCTTGGATCCGCTGGATTCGCACCCAAAAGGGGATCGACGGGGACAAGATCGCCGACTACCTGACGGGCCGGATCCTATACGACCAGGGGAATTACGCCGAGGCGGAGAAGTCCTTTGAAGCGGCCATCGCGAGGTGCGAGAAGGGGAGCGATTTCCTGGGGGACACTCCCTACACCATGAGGGACGCCTGGTTCTACATGGCCCAGATCAAACGGAAGCAGGGGGACCCGATGGGGGGCCACGAGGAGTTCGTCACCTTCCTGAAAAAGATGAGCAACCCCGACTTCCAGCTTTTTTACGCCTATTGGCTGCCGAGGCTGGGCAAGGACGAGGGCGCGCTCTTCGACAAGATCGAGAAGGACTGGGTCAGCATCCGCCAGTAGGAGGCCTCTCCAAAGGCCGATGCGTGGGCTGGGGGACGAGGGACAAGGGACAGGGGACAAGGGACAGGGGACCGGTCACCAGACCAGTCCCGAATCCCCAATCCCAAATCTTCCTACGCCAAATCCTTCAGCAACTCCAGGAGGACGGAATAGGTCCTCTTGACCGAGTCGATGTGAACCTCCTCGTCGGGCGAGTGCGCGTTGCGGATTTCCGGTCCGAGGGAGACCATGTCCATGCCGGGGTATTTGGCGCCGATGATGCCGCACTCGAGCCCGGCGTGGATCGCCTTGGGCTGGGGCTCCTCGCCGGTGACCCGCAGAAAGGTCTTCTGCGCGGCCTTCAGAATGGGGGAGTCCAGATTGGGCTTCCATCCCGGATAGCCGTCGGAGTGGACGATTTGGGCGCCCGCCAGGAGGCCCACGTTGGCCACCCACTGGGCCGCCCAGGCGAGCTGGGAGGCTACGCTGGAGCGCTGGGAGGTCGCCACCTGGACCTTGCCCTGCGTCGTGGTCACGATGGCGAAATTGGTGGAGGTCTCCACGAGACCGTGGATCTCCCGGCTGTAGGAGATCAGACCGTGGGGAACGGCTCCCAGGAGCCGCACGGTCTTCTTCTGACTGCCGGGGGAGAGGGGAGCCATGTCGCTTCGGGCCTCCTCCAGGGTGACCTTCACGCCGTCGTCCACTCCCTTGAGCTCCTCCCGGATCATGTCCTGGAACTCTTTCGCGGAGTCGAGGGCGGACGCCACGTCCGCCTTGTTCAGGTGCAGGAGCGCGAAGGCCTCCCGGGGAATGGCGTTGCGCTTGGAGCCGCCCTGGATGGCCACCAAGTCGTAGCCGAGGGAGAGGCGGTCCATCTCCTGGAGGAGGCGGACGAGAATCCGGTTGGCGTTGCCGCGGCCCTCGTGAATGTCGCCGCCCGAGTGGCCTCCGCGCAGGCCGGTGACCGAGACCCTGAAGGCCGGCTGGCGGCTCTTCTGGCGGCGGCGTCCCACCCGCAGGTTCATGATGGTGTCGATGCCCCCGGCGCAGCCGACGTAGAGCTGGGAGTCCTCCTCCGTGTCGAGGTTCACCATCCGCAGCCCCTTCACGAAGCCCGGCTTGAGGTTGTTGGCCCCGTTCAGGCCCGTCTCCTCGTCGATCGTGAAGAGCAGCTCCAAGGGGCCGTGGACCGCTTGGGGCTCATCCAGAAGGGCCAGGCTCATGGCCACGCCGATTCCGTTGTCGGCCCCGAGGGTCGTGCCTTCTGCCTTGACGACCTTTCCCTCGACCCGCAGGCGGATGGGATCCTTCAAGAAATCGTGCGCGGTGCCCGAGTTCTTCTCGCACACCATGTCGAGGTGGCCCTGAAGGATCGTGATGGCGGCCTTCTCGTGGCCCTTCGTGGCGGGAACGCGGATCACGACGTTGCCGACCTCGTCCCGCTCCCACTCCATTCCGCGGGCCTTCGCCACCGACACTACGTAATCGCCGGCGGCCTTTTCATGTTTGGAAGGCCGAGGAATGGCGCTGAGCTTCTCGAAGTGTTCCCACACCTTCTTGGGTTCCAGATTCAGCATGCATGGACTCCTTTCCAGGATGCACGGCGGCCCTGTCTCCCGCCTCTGGAGATTCTCCCACAGGGAGATGGGCCGGGCAACGTTCTAGCCCCTGCTATTGCGGCCCCAGCGCATCAGTCCTTATAATAACGACGTGTTCCGAGGGGGAGGAGGCTGCCATGCGCCGATTCGCCGCTACCATCGTCCTGACGGCGCTCCTCGCGCCGGTGGTCTTGTCGGCTTCGCCCACGGCCGTGCTGGTGGACACCAGCCGGTCCATACCGCCCTCCCAGTTCGAGGCGGCCAAGTCCATGCTGGAGGGGCTCGCCCCCACGCTGGCCGAGAAGGGGCCCGTGGCCATCTACGGGTTCAACGACGCACCGGTGGAGGTCCAGGCCTTCACCCGTGACCCCGAGGCCCTGAAATCGGCCATCGGGAAGCTGGAGCAAGGGGGGCACTACACCCTGCTCTACGACTGCCTCTTTTCCGCCGTCAAGGCCGTGGAAGGTCAGAACGGCGAGGGCGTGGTCCTCCTCTTCACGGACGGGAAAGACGAGAACTCGGCGGTGACCCTGGAGGATGCGGCCTCCCGCGCCGCTCGGGCGCACGTGGCCGTGGTGGCCGTGGGGATGGGCGCGGAGGACCTGAAGGTGCTCAGGCGCATCACCGCGCTCACGGGGGGTGAATACGCCGGCCCCTTCTCGGGCATGACCTCCGGGGAGATCGCCAGCGACTGGTCCAAGGTCAGCCTCGCCCAGGCGCCCGTTCGCCCGCCCGCTCCGCCGCAACCCCAGCCGGCGGCGCCGGCTCAAGCCAAGCCCCAGCCCCCTCCTTCGCCACCGCCCGCCTCAAGGGCATGGATATGGGTCCTGTTCCTGGCGCTGGCCGTGGCGCTGGCCGTCGTGGCCTACGGGGTCGTGGTCCTGTTGAAGCGGACGAGGGCCCAGGAGGCGAGGGCGTGCGAGCAGTGCGGGCGCCCACTCAATCTCTGGGAGGCCGAATGTCCCGTGTGCCTGGCCAAGAAGCTCTCCATCACCAACCCCGGTGCGGCGACGCAGGCGGCGACCGCCGAATTCGTGCCCGAACTCGATCCGGCCCTGCTCCAGAAGGGGCCCAGCTCGGACGCCCTGGAGCACACCCTCGTCCTGGACGAGGTCCCGGTGCTGGTTCTTCATCGCGGCAAGAATCCCCCGCGCGTCTTCCAGCTTCCCCCTGACCAGGTGGTCTCCGTGGGACGCGACAAGGTGAACACGCTCTGCATCGCCGACCAGACCCTCTCGGGACAGCACTTCCGCATCGTCCCCAAGGAGGGCACCTACTACCTCGCCGACCTCCAGTCCACCAACGGAACCTTCCTGGACGGCGAGCGCGTCACCCTCAAGGAGATCAAGGCCGGTTCGACGATCCGTGCCGGCCAGTGCGAGTTCCAGTTCCGCCGGGAGCAGAAGCGGCTGAATTGAGCCGGGCAGGAGTGGCGCGGGGCGGGAAGCGGCCGGGCGTTGTCGGTGGGCCGGAGGCCCGCCCCGGCGCCTCCCGGATCTTGCCATTCGCGATTCCAGCCTGTCCCTATTGTCCGGAAGCCCCGAATTGTCTATAATTCCAGCCCTCGGTCAGGAGATGCCCCATGCTGCACAAGCTCACCGTGAAGGAACTGGCGGCCCACGACGGGGAGAAGGTGACCCTCGACGGCTGGGTCTACAACAAGCGCTCCTCCGGCAAGGTCCGGTTCCTGATTCTGCGGGACGGCTCGGGCTACCTCCAGTGCGTGGCCTTCGTCCGGGATGTGCCGCCCGAGGTCTTCGACCTCATGGAGCGCGTGACCCTGGAGTCCTCCGTCACGGTGGAGGGCACGGTGCGGCTCGACCAGCGGGCGCCCGGCGGGGTGGAGCTCTCCCTCTCCGGCCTGGTCCTGCACCACATGGCCGAGGAGTATCCCATCGGCAAGAAGGAGCACGGCACGGGCTTCCTCATGGAGAACCGCCACCTCTGGCTGCGCTCCTCCCGCCAGGTAGCCATCCTGCGGGTGCGCTCCGAGATCGAACAGGCCTTCCGGGACTACTTCTACCAAGGAGGCTTCACCCTCATCGATAGCCCCATCCTGACGCCGGCGGCCTGCGAGGGGACGACCACGCTCTTCGAGACCGACTATTTCGGCGAGAAGGCCTATCTCAGCCAGTCCGGCCAGCTTTACCTCGAGCCCGCCTGCATGGCGCTGGGGAAGGTCTACTGCTTCGGCCCCACCTTCCGGGCCGAGAAGAGCAAGACGCGCCGGCACCTCATGGAGTTCTGGATGCTCGAACCGGAGGTGGCCTTCGCCGGACTCGACGACGTGATGGCCCTTTCGGAGGACTTCCTCGTCAGCGTCGTCTCGCGGATCCTGGACCGCTGCCCCGAGGAGATGAAGATCCTGGAGCGGGACACGAGCAAGCTGGAGAAGGTCCAGAAGCCCTTCCCCCGCGTGCAGTACAAGGACGCCGTGCGGCAGCTCCACGAGCT
Organism: Acidobacteriota bacterium; assembly: GCA_049967655.1. GTDB lineage: Bacteria > Acidobacteriota > UBA4820 > UBA4820 > DSQY01 > DTPS01. Next base: position 114,778 of record JBMFSH010000006.1, on the reverse strand, counting down.
GGGCAGCGACCTGAAGTACGGCGACGACTTCGGCGGCGACGACGAGACCATCCTCACCCAGCAGTACGACCGGCCCATCATGGTCCACCGCTACCCGGCGGCGGTGAAGGCCTTCTACATGGAGCCCGACCCCGAAGATCCGAGCCTCGCCCTCTGCGTGGACGTGCTGGCCCCCGAGGGCTACGGCGAGATCATCGGCGGCTCCGAGCGCATCCACGACCACGACCTGCTCCTCTCGCGCATCCAGGAGCACGGCCTCCCGGTAGAGGCCTTCCAGTGGTACCTGGACATCCGCAGGTACGGCACCGTGAAGCACGGCGGCTTCGGCATCGGCCTCGAACGGACGGTGGCCTGGCTCTGCGGGCTGAACCACGTCCGGGAGACCATTCCCTATCCGCGCATGCTCTACCGGCTCTATCCGTAACGACGGGCCCCGGCGCCGGCTCAGGCCGAGCGCCCCGCCGTACCTGGCGCGGCGAGCGCTTCCTTCTTGCTTCGGCCTGAGGGCCGCCTGGCGCCGTGAGTGCCTCATGGAGATTCGCGGCGGCGGGGAATAATCCAAAACGGGGCCCGGTTACACGAGAAGATTTGGATGGATGAGGCGCGTCCACATTCCATCTCACTCTAGTCTTGTGGGATAGTAGGCCGTGATGGAACCAAGCAGAGCGAAGAGTTGTGCGGCCCCATTGGGAGGAGGTTCATGCATCCGCTAGACCGTCTGTTCCGCTTCGCGATTCCCATCGGCGCAACGGCCGTCCTTATCACCATGATCACGGTGGGATGGGTAGCGGAGCCGGACCGATTCGTTCTCGGCTATGCCCCGAAGCAGCCCATTCCCTTCTCTCACCGCCTTCACGCCGGACAAATGAGGATCCCCTGTCTCTACTGCCATACGAACGCGACGCGCTCCCGGCACGCCACCGTTCCGGCGGTCCAGACCTGCATGAACTGCCATCGCTATGCCAAGACCGACAACGTGTACATCAAGGAGATCGCGGCCATCTACAAGTCCAACAAGCCGCTGCTCTGGAAGCGGATCTACGAACTCCCCGACCACGTCTATTTCGACCACCGGCCGCACGTGAACTCCGGCATCGCCTGCCAGAGCTGCCACGGCGACGTCCAGGACATGGACCGGGTAAGGCGCGTCATGAACATGCGGATGGGCCACTGCCTGGCCTGCCACCGGGACCCGAGGCGCTATCTCCCGCCGGGCTCGCCGATCCAGGCCGGACCCACCAACTGCAACGCCTGTCACCGATGAGAGCCGAGGCAAGGATGCAGAGGAGAGTATCCATGACCGGTACGAGTCGTCGAAAGGTCCTGGCAGCAATGCTCGCGGCCTTCCTGGGGAACCTCGCCCTGGGGCGCAGGTTCTGGGGGCGGGGTGGGGTGTCCTCCCGCCCGGTCACGTCGGCCGGCGCCCGCGAGGAAGCCGCTCAGAGGGGCTCGCTGCCTTCGAGGCGGGTGGCCGGCCCGCTCCATTCGGTGAAGCGCCGTGGCTAACGAGAAGAGGGACGAAAAGCGGCGGGCCTTCTGGAAGGTCCTCCCCCCAAAGGCCACGGCGGTGGCCCCGGAGGGGGGGCACGGCACGGAGAGCCCGAACGGTCTCACGCCCATGGAGCCGCCCAGGGAGCCCATGGCCAGGCGGCGCTTCCTGGGCCTCATGGGGGCCTCGGCGGCCCTCGCCGCCACGGCCGCCTGCCACGCACCCGAAGGCGACACCATCGTTCCCTACACCAGGAAGCCGCCTGAGGTGATCCCCGGCGTGGCCAACTACTACGCCAGCACCGTGCAGGAGGGGCTCGTGCCCTACGGCGTGCTGGTCAAGACCCGCGAGGGCAGGCCCATTCACATCGACGGTAACGACGAGCACCCCCTCTTCGAGGGCAAGACCTCGCCGCGCGTCATGGCGGAGGTGATCGGCCTCTACGACCCGGACCGGCTCAGGCAGCCCTTGATGGACGGACACCCCGCCGACTGGGCCGCGGTGGACGGGCGAGTGGTTGACGTCCTGAAGGCGGCCGCCGCGGGCGGCAAGGCCGTCCTCCTCCTGACGCCCGCCGTGATCTCCCCGAGCCAGCGGGCGGTCCTGAGCGACCTGAAATCGGTCTTGCCCACGCTGCGGCACGTCGCGTGGGAGCCCGCGGCGGACCATGCGGGGCGTGCGGCGGCCCAGGCCGTCTTCGGGGAGGCCCTCTGCCCCCGTTACCACCTGGAGAAGGCCAAGGTGATCGTGACGCTGGAGGCGGACCTGCTGGGTACGGTAGACCAGGCCGTCCCGGCCATCCGGGGCTTCGCCGCTAACCGGCGCATCTCCTCGCCGACGGAGCCGATGAACCGGCTCTACGCCTTGGAGGGCTCGCTGACGCTCACGGGCACGAAGGCGGACCACCGCCTTCCCATGCGTCCCTCCGCGGCGGCCGCGGTGGCTTTCGCACTGGCGCTGGAGCTCCACGAGCGCCACCACCTGGCCCTTCCGGACGGGCTGGCGGCGAGCACCCTGGCGCCCTTCGCGCTCAATGAGGTGGCCAGGGCGCAAGGGCTTGACCTCCGCCTCCTCGGAATCATGGTGGACGATCTCGCCAAGGCCGGTCCGGCGGCACTCGTGGTGGCCGGGCCGAGCCTGCCCTACGAGGCGCACGCCGCCGTCTCGCTGCTCAACGCCATGGTGGGCGCCGAGGGCAGCACCGTGGACGCCGGTTTCGCGCCCGCGCCAGTGCGGCTGGCCGCCCCCGAGGACATGGCCACTCTCGCCAAGGACCTCGCCTCCGGTGTGTACGCCGCGGCCATCGTGTGGGGTGCGAATCCGGCCTACGACCATCCGGACGCGGACTCCTTCGTCCGGGGCCTCTCCCGCGTGCCCCTCAGGGTGCGGCTGGGCCTCCGGGAAGACGAAACGGCCAGGAGCTGCCAGGTGGTCCTCCCCGTGAATCACTGGATGGAGTCCTGGGGGGACTTCGAGGCGGGAACGGACCTGCTCAGCCTTCAGCAACCCCTCATCCGCCCGCTCTACCAGACCCGTCAGGCGGAGGAGGTTCTGCTGCGATGGGCCAAGGCCTTGGGCGCGCCGGTGGAGACGGACTACAGGCTCTACGTCATGGGGAGATGGCGGAGGGAGGTCTATCCGGCCGGATCGCCCGTGCCCTTCGAGGCCTACTGGAACGCGGCGGTGCACGACGGCGTGCTCAGGCTCGACGTCGAGCCGAGGGCGCCCCGCCAGCCCAAGGGAGCGGCGCTGGTCGAAGCGCTGGACAGGGCCAAGGTGCCAGCGGGCCAGGGCATGGACCTCCTGCTCGTGCGCGACCTGAAGCTGTGGGATGGGCGCTACGCCAACATCGGCTGGCTCCAGGAATTGCCCGACCCCGTTACGGACCTCACCTGGGGTTGCGCCGCGCTGATCTCGGCGGCTGATGCCCACAGGCTGACCGTGCAGGATGGAGATCTGCTGCGCATCGAGGTGGGTGGCAAGAGCCTGGAGGTGCCCGCGCTGGTCCAGCCGGGCCAGGCCCGGGGAGTGGTCACCCTTCCCCTGGGGTACGGGCACACGGAGGGGCGGGTCGCAGCGGGAATAGGCGTTAACGCCTTCCCCCTCATGGCCTCCGGAGGCTCCCCGTTCCTTCGCACGGATGCGGCCGTGATGCCCACGAGAGGCCATCGCGAGCTGTACAGAACTCAAAAACACTTCTCCCTGGAGGGCCGCGACATCGTCAGGCTGTGGGACCTCGACGAGTACAAGAAGGAGGCCGCACGCCCGCAGAGCGAGCAGGAGGTCACCCTCTACAAGGGCCATCCCTACACGGGAGAGAAGTGGGGCATGGCCATCGACATGTCGGCTTGCGTGGGGTGCAACGGCTGCGTCATCGCCTGCCAGTCCGAGAACAACATCCCCGTGGTGGGTCCCGAGCAGGTTTCGAGGGGGCGGGAGATGCAGTGGATCCGGATTGACAAGTACTACGAAGGAGACGCGGGTAACCCGAGGGTGGTCCACCAGCCCATGCTCTGCCAGCAGTGCGACGACGCCCCCTGCGAGAACGTCTGCCCCGTGGCGGCCACGACCCACAGCCCCGACGGCCTGAACCAGATGGTCTACAACCGCTGCGTCGGCACGAGGTACTGCTCCAACAACTGCCCCTACAAGGTGCGCCGCTTCAACTTCCTGGACTACACGAGCTTCATCAAGGACCCGCTGGACCTGGCCTTCAATCCCGAGGTCACGGTGAGGCCCCGGGGCGTCATGGAGAAGTGCACCTTCTGCGTGCAGCGCATCGTCAACGGCAGGCGCGTAGCAGAGGACGAGCACCGCCCGCTCCGCGACGGGGAGATCGTGCCGGCCTGTCAGGCGGCCTGCCCCGCGAGCGCCATCGTCTTCGGCGACCTCAACGATAAGAGCAGCCGGGTGGCCCACCTCTCACGCAGCGACCGCCGCTTCAAGGTTCTGGAGGAGCTGGGCACGCGGCCGGCCGTCACCTACATGGCCGAGCTCAAGAACCCCGCCCTACCAGGGGAGGACAAGGATGCCTGAGGCGCTGCTTCCCGAGGCGATCCGTCACCAGCCGCTGATGGAGGGGCCCGTCACCGTCGGCAGCCTCGACGACCAGGTCCTGGCGTGGCCGGAGACCAAGCCGGGCCGAGGATGGTTCATCGCCATCACCATCACGAGCCTCATTATGCTCATGGGATTCGGGTGCATTGGCTATCTCGTCTACGAGGGCATCGGGGCGCTGGGCAACAACGTCCCCGTGGCATGGGGCTTCCCCATCATCAACTTCGTCTTCTGGGTGGGGATCGGCCACGCCGGGACCCTCATCTCGGCCATCCTCTTCATGTTCAGGAAGCGCTGGCGCAACGCCATCTCCAGGGCGGCTGAGGCCATGACCATCTTCGCCCTCTGCTGCGCGGGCATCTTCCCCCTGATCCACGTGGGCAGGCCCTGGTTCGCTTACTGGCTCTTTCCCTATCCCAACGTGCGGGACCTCTGGATCAACTTCCGCTCCCCGCTGGTCTGGGACGTCTTCGCCGTCAGCACCTACTTCAGCGTGTCGCTGCTCTTCTGGTACCTGGGACTCATGCCCGATCTGGCCTCCATGCGCGAGCGGACCACGAGTGGGCTGCGCAAGGGCATCTATCGGATCCTCAGCCTCGGGTGGGTGGGCTCCGCGAGGAATTGGCTCCACTACGAGAAGGCCTACCTCCTGCTGGCGGGCCTGGCCACCGGCCTCGTGCTGAGCGTGCACAGCGTGGTCTCCTTCGACTTCGCCGTCTCCCTGGTGCCCGGCTGGCACATGACCATCTTCCCGCCCTACTTCGTGGCAGGGGCCATCTTCGCGGGCTTCGCCATGGTGGTGCTGGTGCTCTCCGTGGTGCGCAAGACCATGCACATGGAGAACCTCATCACCATGACCCACATGGACATGATGAACAAGATGATCCTCACCATGTCCTGCCTGATGGGCTACTCCTACCTGATGGAGGGCTTCACGGCCTGGTACAGCTCCAACACCTACATCCGCTACACCTTCTACAACTACGTCTTCGGCGACCAGTGGTGGGCGGGATGGATCACCATCACCTGCAACGTGATCATTCCCCAGCTCCTCTGGGTGCCCCGGTTCAGGCGCTCCTTCCCCGTGATGTTGTTCGTTTCGGCGTGCGTGACGGTGGGCATGTGGTTCGAGCGGTACACCATCATCATCCTCTCGCTCCACCGCAGCTTCCTGCCCTCGTCGTGGGGGGTGTTCATCCCCACCCTGGTGGACTTCGGAATCCTGCTGGGCTCTTTCGGCCTCTTCTTCACGCTGGTGCTGCTCTTCGCACGCGTGCTGCCCGTCATCGCCACGAGCGAGGTGAAGACGGACGTGCCCCACGCCCAGCCCAAACACGCAGCGGAGGTGGGCCATGCCTGAGGCGACCTTCGGAGTCCTCGCCCTCTATCCCACCGCGCAGGCCCTCCTGGACGCGATCCCCGGGGTCAAGGCCAGGGGCTTCTCCAACCTGGAGGCCTACACGCCTTTCCCCGTCCACGGGCTGGAGGCGGCGCTGGGCCTGAAGAAATCGCGGCTGGGCACGCTGGTCTTCATCATGGCCGTCTTGGGGGCCGTGAGCGGCTTCCTCTTCGAGTGGTGGACGAGCGCCGTGGACTACCCGCTGGTGATCGGCGGCAAGCCCTTCAACTCCTGGCAGGCCTTCGTCCCGGTCATGTTCGAGGTGACTGTGCTCTTCGCCACCTTCACCGCCGGGCTGGCCATGCTCTTCCTCTTCAACAAGCTTCCCTTCTTCGGCAGTCCCATCCTGGGTTCCAAGGCCATCCGCGGGACCACCAAGGACAGGTTCGGCCTCCTCATCATGCCGGTGGAGGGGGTGCTGGACGTGGAGGCGGCGAGCGCGGCGCTCCTGGAAACGGGCGGCTCCGAGGTGGAGGTGCTGGCGGCCCCCGATTCGACGCCTCCCAGCCTGGGCTGGTGGCTCAAGACCCTCTCGGGCATCACCGCCGCCTGCGTGGTGACGGGCTTCGGCACGGCCTGGGCCATCAAGATCTACCCGACCCTTCCGCCCATGGTCCACATGGAGGTGCAGCCCAGGCTCGATGCGCAAAAGGCGGACTCCTTCTTCGCGGACGGCCACGGCATGCAGCTGCCCCCCGTCGGCACCGTGGCCCGGGGGTACATGCCGCTGCTGGCCAAGAGCCCGGAGGAGGCCGGCAAAGAGCTGATCAATCCACTGCCGATGACGTCCGAAGTCCTTCACAGGGGGCGGGAGCTGTTCAACAACCACTGCGCCGTCTGCCACGACCGCCTGGGGACGGGCAAGCCGTGGCTGACCTCGGCCTACACGGCCAAGCCGGCCAACCTCCAGGCCTCCACCTACCGCGAGGCGCCCGACGGCTACATCTACTACGTCATTGCCAAGGGAAAGGGAGCCATGCCCAGCTACGCCGCGGACCTCTCGGCCAGCGACCGGTGGGCCATCGTGGATTACGTCAGGGCCTTGCAGCGCTCCCAGCACGCAGAGCCGGAGGATGTGCGATGAGCAGCGGAAGCGGGACCACGGTCAGAAGCCTCCTCCTTCTTTCCGCCGTGGGCTTGGCGGGAGCGGCGGCCACCTACTTCGTCGAGGGGCCGGCGCGCTTCTGGGCGAACTGGCTCGTCTGGATGGTCTTCGGCATTACCGTGGGCCTGGGCTGCCTCTTCATCGTGGCCCTGGAGCACCAGGTCCAGTCCATCTGGAGCGTCCCCCTCAGGCGCGTGCCCGAACGCCTCTCCAGCCTGGCCCTGTGGGTCACGCCCCTGGTGCTGGCTGCCCTCCTGTGCCTGCCCGTGCTCTATCCGTGGGCAAAGCCCGAGGGCGCGTCGGTGCCGGCGGTCGTGCTCAAATCCGCGTGGCTCAATACCCCGTTTTTCATCCTTCGGACCCTGGCCTGCGTGGCTCTCTGGTTCATCGCCTACCGGCTCGTGGTGAAGCGCTCCTTCGAGCAGGACCGAAGCAGGGACCCCATGATCACCGTTCGCCTTCGGCGCTACGCGCCCCTGGTGCTGGCCATCTTCGCCCTCACGCTGACCACGGTGGCCTTCGACTGGATCTCCAGCCTGGAGCCCGTCTGGTACAGCGACATCTTCGGCGTCTACCTCTTCGCGGGGACCTTCCTGTCGGGGCTCGCCGCCACCACGCTGGGCACGCTGTACCTTTACAACCGCGGGCGGCTGCCCGGGATCACGAAGGACCATCTCTACAACCTCGGCGGCTTTCTCTTCGCCTTCACGGTCTTCTGGGGCTACATCGCCTTCGCCCAGTACATGCTCATGTGGTACGGGGACATGCCGGAGGAGGTCTTCTGGTTCAAGCAGCGAACCACCGGGGGCTGGCTGGCGCTGTCGCTCATCCTGGGCATCGGCCACTTCTTCGTCCCGTTCATCGCTCTCGTGAGCCGGAAGGCCAAGACCAGTCCCAAGCGCCTGCGGTGGGTCTCGCTCTGGCTCCTGGCCTTCATGCTGATCGACCTCTACTGGCTCATCTTCCCGGCGGTGGGTGCGAAGGTCCGGCTGGGGTGGCCCGAACTCTCCTTCGCCCTCCTCTTCCTGCCGCTGGGCGTGCTCGCCGCCCGCGCCGCCATGGCCAAGGGCGAGGACACTCCGGTGGGCGACCCCTTCCTGCAAGAGGGGCTGGAATTCAGGCTTTGAGCGAAAGGCGCGACCGATGAACAAGAAGCAGCAGCAGGCCCTTTCCGTGGTAGCGCTGGTCCTCGTGCTGGCCGGCCTCTATGCGATCCTCGGTTTCATGCTCCTGCCCAAGGGCGGCCTCATCTCCAAGCAGCAAAAGGAGTGGAGGGAGGCCACGGCGGTCCCCTCGGACCCCACGATCTTTCCCACCGTGAAGGGCAACCAGAAACCCGGGATAGACCTGGACGACGCCTTCCAATCCACGCCCAATGCGGTGGCCCAGGGAGAGAAGCTCTTCCAGGCCAACTGCGTGGCCTGCCACGGCCCGGCGGGCCAGGGAAACGGGCCGGCCGCCGTGGCCTTCAATCCGAAACCGCGCAATTTCACGAGCCCCAACGGCTGGACCAACGGCTACACCATCGCCGACATCTACCGAACCCTCTCGAAAGGGGTGGCTGGGACGGGCATGGCCTCCTACGACACCCTGACGCCCATGGACCGCTTCGCCCTGGCCCACTACGTGCAGTCCCTCGGCCACTTCGACCACGGCAAGGACACGCCGCAGCAGATCGCGGCGCTGGACAAGGAGTTCAACCTCTCCAAGGGGAGCGAGACGCCCAACAAGGTGGCGGTCCCGACGGTCATGAAGCACATGGCGGCCGACTACAAGCAGCCCCCCGCCATCCCCATGCCTCCGCCCGATGACGACAGCCAAGGGGCGCGGCTCGTCAGGCGGCTCGTGAAGGATCCGGGCCGAGCGGCGCGCGTCCTGGCCCAGGTCCCCAATTGGCAAAGCGATCTGGATGCCCTCGTTCGCGCCGCCGTGGCGGACCCGCCCAACAACGGCCTGGATCCGGCGGCGGCCAGCCTTGATGCCCGGCAGTGGCAGCTCTTCCAGCAAGAGCTGGCGGGTCTGGCCGGCCCGACGGGTGCTGGGTCTCCGCCGCAGGCCCGCCGGGAAGGGGCTTGAGGGCGGGGGACGTACCCCGTCGCCCTCGCCCCGCGCGCGAGAATAATCTCGTTCATCGGCTGTTTCACTATCCATGCGAGCCCCGCGGCGGGTGAGGGAGCCGCTCCCCAAGGACTGGAGAGGGAGCGGAACGGCTTCCCAAGCGCAGGCGCGGGAAGTTGAACCGGACGGCAGGGCGGGAAGAATGAAGCTTCCCGAAGGGGCGCCGGCGGCGGCGGCCCGTCCCCCCAAAAATACGAGACGTACGCGCGATTCCTAGGTGATGCAGGACCATGAAGAGAGAAGAACGGAAGTTGGTGCGTTCTGGCCGCCGCGCCTTGCGGGTGGCGTGGACGGCGGGCCTCGGGCTCGTGATGGCGGCCGCGGTCATGGCCCAGGCCCCCGGCAAGATCACCGTCGAGGGCGTGACCGAGAAGCTGGGCGCCCAGGTTCCCCTGGACGCCAAGTTCACGGATTCGCAGGGCCGTGAGGTCACCCTCGGGCAGGTCATGACCAAGCCCACGGTCCTGGCCCTCTTCTACTCACGGTGCGCCGGCATCTGCCCGCGCCTGCTGGAGGGGGTGGCGGGCGTGGTGAACCGAATGCCCCTCGATCCCGGCAAGGACTACCAGATCATCTCCATCAGCTTCGACCCCACGGATACGCCGCAGATCCTGGCGGACAAGAAGCGCAACTACATGGCCCTCGTGAAGAGGCCCATCCAGCCTCAGGACTGGCTCTTCCTCTCGGGCGACAAGGCCGACATCGACAAGGTCACCGATGCCGTGGGCTTCAGCTACCAGAAGGACCAGGACATGTACATCCACCCCGCCACCCTCATCGTGCTCAGCCCGAAGGGCAAGGTGGTCCAGTACCTCTATGGCGTCAGCTACGTTCCCTCGGCCCTCCAGATGGCCATCGGCGACGCGGCCAAAGAGAAGACCGGCAGCAGGATCGTGGGTGAGCTCCTCTCCTGCTTCAGCATCCGGCCCAAGGGCAGCGTGCTCGTTTCGAGGGTCATGGCCCTCTCGGGCGTGGCGGTCATCTTGTCAGCACTCGCTTTCGTGGCGTTCCTGGTGTTCACGAACCCCAACCGCAAGGTCAAGCACGGAGAGGCGAGGTCCCGAACATGACGACTTCCGAATCGCCGCCGCGCGCGGGCGCGGCGAGCTACCTTGAGGATCACGGCCGGTTCAGCGGCATCTTCGGCTGGATCTTCTCCACGGACCACAAGCGGATCGGAATCCTCTACCTGGTCTCCACGCTCTTCTTCTTCTTCGTGGGGATGTCGCTGGGCTTCCTCATGCGCCTGCAGATGCTCTCGCCCCACGGCGAGCTCTTCAAGAACGCGGATTATTACAACGCCCTGTTCACGCTGCACGGCGTGATCATGATCTTCCTCTTCATCATTCCGGCCGTCCCCGGATCCCTGGGCAACTTCTTCATGCCCATCATGATCGGCGCCAAGGACGTGGCCTTCCCGAGGCTCAACCTGCTCTCCTGGTGGCTCTACGTGACCGGGGCCGTCATCGCCCTCGCCTCCCTTTTCGGGAGCGGCCTGCCGGACACGGGCTGGACCTTCTACGCCCCCTACAGTCTGAGGACGCACGCCGACATCCCCATGGCCGTCTTCGGCGTCTTCGTGCTGGGGTTCTCCTCGATCCTCACGGGAATCAACTTCATCACGACCATGCACCGGATGCGGGCGCCGGGCATGGGCTGGTTCAAGATGCCCCTCTTCCCGTGGGCCCTCTACGCCACCTCGTGGGTGCAGGTCCTAGCCACGCCGGTCCTCGGCATCACCATGCTGCTGATTTTCGTGGAGAGGATCTTCCACGTGGGGATCTTCAACCCGGCCATGGGCGGCGATCCGCTCCTCTACCAGCACCTGTTCTGGATGTACTCCCACCCCGCGGTCTACATCATGATCCTGCCCGCCATGGGCCTCATCTCGGAGATGATCCCCACCTTCGCGCGCAGGACCATTTTCGGCTACACCGCCATCGTCTGGTCCTCCATGGGCATCGCGCTCCTGGGCTCCCTGGTCTGGGCCCACCACATGTTCACCTCGGGCCTCAGCGACGAGGCGGCCACGGTCTTCTCGCTCCTCACCTTCCTGGTGGCCGTTCCCAGCGCCATCAAGGTCTTCAACTGGACGGCGACGCTCTACAAGGGCTCCATCGCGCTCGAACCGCCCATGCTCTACGCCCTCAGCTTCATCTTTCTCTTCTCCGTGGGCGGACTGACCGGCTTGATTCTCGGCGCCCTGGCCTTGAACGTCATGCTTCACGATACCTACTTCGTGGTGGCCCACTTCCATTACGTGATCTTCGGCGGGGCGGCCTTCGCCTTTTTCGGGGCCCTGCACTACTGGCTGCCCAAGATGTTCGGCCGGATGTACAACCGGAGCGCGGCCTACATCGGCTGGGCCCTCCTGTTCACGGGCTTCAACCTCTTCTACTTCACCATGTTCGTGCTCGGCGTCATGGGGATGCCCCGGCGCTACGCCTTCTACCTCCCTCGGTTTCAGACGCCCCACGTGATCGCCACGGTGGGCTCCTGGATCATGATCGCGGGGATCCTGGTGGTCTTCACCAACCTGATCCTATCCGTGTTCAAGGGCGAAAAGGCCGGCGATAACCCGTGGGGCGGCGTGACGCTCGAGTGGCAGATCCCCTCGCCTCCGCCCACCGAGAACTTCCTGGAACCCCCCACGATCCCCGAAAAGGCCTATGACTTTGAAGGAGCGTTCGCATCATGAGCGACGTGGCTGCGGAAACGGGGCGAGCCGAACACACCCGCGAGGAACACAGGGACTACGGGGGCGCCAAGCTCGGCATGTGGCTCTTCCTCTTCTCGGAGTGCATGCTCTTCGGCGGGCTGTTCGTCCTGTACGCCGTGTACAGGGCCGATCATCCGCGAGCCTTCAGCGCCGGCGGCAGCCACATGGACGCCCTCCTGGGGGTGGCCAACACGCTGGTCCTGCTCACGGGCAGCTTCGCCGTGGCCAGTTCCATCACGGCGCTGCAGCGGGGCCGAAGGAAGCTGGCCATGGGGCTCGTGGGGGCGACCATCCTGACCGGCGTGGTCTTCATGATCGTCAAGGCCGTGGAGTGGAGCGGCCACATCCGCCAAGGCTACTTCCCCCATTCCCATCTGCTCCAAGGCAAACCGGGGGAACAGCTTTTCTTCTCGCTCTATTACGTCATGACGGGGCTGCACGGTCTGCACGTCATCGCCGGCATCGCCGTGCTCACCGCCGCGCTCATCCTGATGGCGCGCGGAAAGGTCACCCAGGAGCACTTCGTCTTCCTGGAGAACGCCGCGCTGTATTGGCACCTCGTGGACATCATCTGGATCTTCCTGCTTCCGCTCTTCTATTTGGCGGCGTAAGGGGGGATGGCCGTGGCTCACGAAGCGACCGAAGAGATCCACGTCGTCAGCTACACCACCTACACCCTCGTATGGGCGGCCCTGGTGGGGCTCACCCTCCTGCTCTCCTCCATCTCCCTGCTCCACATGGGCGGAGGGCGATGGAACTCCTTGGCGGCCTTCATCATCAGCCCGCTCAAGGCGGCGCTCGTGGTCTTCTTCTTCATGCACCTGAAGTACGAGAAGACCCTCTTCAGGATCATGCTGATGGTGACGCTGTGCATCATCATCATCTTCCTCGGACTGACCTTTCTTGACGTGGCCCTGAGGTAGCGGTCCATGAATCCAGCCACCACGACACTGACCCAGAGCGTCACTGACGTCTTCCTCTACATCGTTTCCCTCTCCGCCATTTTTCTGGTGGGCATCACGGCGACGATGATCTATTTCGTCGTCCGCTACAGCCGGAGCAGGAACCCCAGGCCCAAGGACATCCACGGCAACGTGGCCCTGGAGGCCACCTGGACCATCATCCCAACCCTCCTGTTCCTCTCCATGTTCTACTTCGGGTGGACGCGCTGGGAGCAGATGAGGGAGGTGCCCCGCGATGCCATGCAGGTGGAGGTGACAGCGCGCCAGTGGTCCTGGTCGTTCAAGTACCCGAACGGCAAGGTGAGCAGCGAGCTGCGGCTCCCCATCGACACACCGGTGCGCTGCAACCTCCATTCACTGGACGTGATCCACGGCTTCTTCATCCCGGCCTTCGGCGTGAAGGAGGACGTGGTGCCGGACAAGCACAACTATGCCTGGTTCGACCCCACCGACCTCGGCACCTACGACCTGCTCTGTTCCAGCTATTGCGGCCAGGGACACCCCCTGATGATGGCCAGGGTGGTCATCATGCCGGGAGACAAGTTCAACGAGTGGTACAACACCCAAGAGGCCGCCTCCGGTCCGGCCCACGGCGAACTTTTGTACAAGACCAAGGGCTGCATCGGCTGCCACAGCATCACCGGGATCAGGATCGTGGGCCCCACGTGGAAGGGGCTCTACGACTCCGAGGTGACGGTTATCACGAACGGCAAGACGCGCACCGTCAAGGCCGATGACGACTACCTGAGGCGCTCCATCCTCGATCCCAACGCGGATATCGTGCAGAGCTATCCTGCCAACGTCATGCCGGTGCAGAAGGATCTGACGCCCCAGGACGTGAAGGACCTCATCGCTTATATCAAGACGCTGAAGTAGCGGGAGCCACGATGGCGGGCGCGAGGACGAGGGCAGCGATCTGGAACCGGGAGGCGGCGCTCCCCGCGGCGCCGGGAAGGGATGCCGCCCGGTCTTCGGGCGCGATCGACTCGGGCCAGCCGAGCAGCCTGACGCGGGACATCCGGGGCTCCCTCGGCCTGCTCCGGGTCCTGACCAAGTTCAACATCGCCGTCCTCTCCACCTTCTCGGCGGGCACGGGCTACCTGCTCGCGGCGCGCTCCCTCCACTGGGAAATGGTCGTGGCCCTAGCGGGGACCCTCCTGCTCTCCTGCGGCGCCGGGGCCCTCAACGAGGTGCAGGAGTGGAAGAGCGACGCTCTCATGGCGCGCACGCGGAGAAGGCCCATCCCGGCGGGGCTGATTACGCCTTCGGAGGGACTCCTGGTCTCCCTCCTTCTGCTGGCGGGGGGCGAGGCGGTCCTGCTGCTGGGAGTGGGCGCTCTCGGCGCGCTCCTGGGAGCCGCCGCCGTGGCCTCCTACAACCTTCTCTACACGCCCCTCAAGAGGGTCACGGCCTTCGCGGTGGTTCCGGGCTCCATCATCGGCGCCATCCCCCCGGCCATCGGCTGGGTGGCCGGCGGCGGGCGCCTGGCGGACGGCGGTCTGCTGGCCCTCGGCTTTTTCTTCTTCGTCTGGCAGATCCCGCACTTCTGGCTGCTGCTGCTCAAGTACGGCGATCAGTACGAGCGGGCCGGCTTTCCCACCCTCACGCAGGTGTTTTCTCCGGTGCAGCTCTCGCGGATCACGTGCGTCTGGATGATGGCCACCGCCTTTTCGAGCCTGCTCCTGCCCCTCTTCGACGTGGTCCGCTCCCTTCCGTCGGTCGTGGCGCTCGCGCTCTGCGCCGCCGGGCTGACGTGGGCCTCGCGCAAGCTGCTCGCGGCTGGGGAGGGCTTCTCGCCCGGCGCGGCCTTCATGCAGATCAACCTCTTCGCCCTCGCCGTCATGCTCGCCTGCGCTCTGGACCCGCTCTTTGTTCACCTTCTTCAGCCCCGTTTTTGATGGCGGGTCTGTGCCTTTTCACCGAGAAGGCCCTCCAAGTATCAGATGAACCGGCGTAGGCGGCGAATCCGCGGCGAGCGGGACCTCCTGGGAGACGGTGGCACCGGAGCTGCTGCGCGCGGAGAGAAGGACGCTCCCAGCGCCCAATCCCGAGAACTGAAAGGTGCCAGCCAACCCCGTGAGGGTGCTCTGGCCCGGCGAGGCACCCAACCCCTCGTAGGCCAGCGTCACCTGAATGCCGGACAGGGGGCGGCCATCCGCCGTCGAGACGGTTCCCTGCAGGGTGATCCCTTGAAAGTTCAACGTGAGGAGGGAGGCCGGTTCGGCGGGGATGGAGAAGGGCGCCATGTACTGCATGCCGTTCCAAGAGAGGTAGGCCTGGACGGCTCCCGTGGGGGCGTTGTTCAGGGTGACGATGCCCGTGGCGTCGGCCTGCCCGCTGGAGCTCGTGGTGGGCAACCCCAGAGTCATGACGCCGTTCGGGCCGGAGATTTGCACGACGCCGTTGTCGAAGGCCTCCGAGGAGGGTGGTCTCACCAGCAGGGAGGCGTCGGCCGCCACTTGCCCCTGCACCTCCACGAGGATGGATACGGTTACACCGTCCACCGGAAGCACAACATGGGCTTTGTCTCCCGATGCCAAGGAAAGGGCCCGCATGGCCGTAGGCTGGCTTGACAAGGGCGAGAAGGCCTCCAGACGGTAATCGCCCGGGTTGACCGTGCCGAAGTCGAACCCGCCGTCCTGACCCGTGGTTTCCACCGGTGGAGAGGGGTCGAAGGCTTGAGCGAGCAGCTCCACCCGCCAGCCGGTGAAATCCTCCTGGCCCGACAGCGTCCCATTGAGCGCGGCGCCTTTTCGAAGGGAAACCTCGCCAAGATCCTGGTCCGCACCCTCCACTCGGAAGGGCCCGACCGTGGCCCTCAGGTCACCGTCGACAGCTCTCAGTAGGTAGCGCCCTTCGGCCACACCCCGGATGACGAAGCGGCCGTCCTTGCCGATGTGACCCTCCAGGCGGGAGAGGCCTCCTGGGCTCGTCACGTCGTGATAGGAAAGCTTGCGCTCGAGCCAAACTTGGGCGCTGGAGGAGAGGTCGTTGCCGTCCGTTCGGGAGAGGCTGCCCGTCACCTGGGGGTGGGATGAGAGTGCAATGGTGCCCACCTCCGTGGGAGCTGCCGCGATGGCCGTGATGTCCTTGCTGGCCGACGTCCACCCCCGGGCGTAAGCATTCAGCGTGTAAGGCCCCGGCTCCAAACCCTGCAGTCGGAAGCTACCCTCCTCCCCTGTCACGGCTTGCAGCGCCTCAGGTTGAAATGGCTGATTGTCCGCGGGAGCAAGGGTCACCTTTCCGTGGGGAATGGGTTGCAGCGTATCGGCATCCACCAGGCTTCCCGTCACGACGGCACCGGTTCGCAGTTGGATCACCACTCCCTTTTGGCTGCGAAGGGGCAGAGGACCGGTGCTGGTGGGCAGAAACCCGTCCGCTTCGGCCGTCAAGCGCAACGAGCTTCCGCTGGCGGGAAGACCGGCGAGGGTGAACCGCCCCTTGGCGTCAGTTTCGGTGGAGCGTGCTCCCGCATCGAGCGGATCGCCTGCTAGTACGGTGGCGCCAGCCACCGGTTGCCGCTGAGGATCTTGGACAACTCCCTGGATCTCGATGCCGGCAGGCAGTTCCACACGCAGAGAGCCGTTCTGGGGTGGGCCGTCCAGCCGAAGCACCACCGAAGCGTGTCCCTCGGCCTGGAAGCTGAGGGCACAAGGGAAATGGGGTAGGTAGACGGCTCCGTCCGGGGGACTCCAGGACGAGTTCTCGCCGAGCACAACCCAGGGCAGCCCCTTCGGGCTCCAGCCGACGGACCATCGGGCGGTGCTTAAGGGGCGGTGGGTAGAACCATCTAGGAGGCTGACCGTGCATCGGTTTGCCCGGTGCAGGAGGCATGAGTGGCCGGAAATCCCGCGAAGGGAGACCAGACGAAGCGGAGCATAGCCCAACGCCGTAATCCACCCAGCCAGCGCAGCATGATCTTCGGGGAGAAGGACCCGGCCCGCCCCGTCGGCCCTGAGGTGAAGCGCGGGTGAGCCCGAGGCCGCGGCGAAGAGGCTGATGGGCGAAGCAAGGGCGTCCGGGCGGATGGCCGTGAGCGAAGCGTCCGCCAACTCACGGCCGGCCTCATCGGTGATTCGCAGGAAAGGTTTAGCGCAAGGAACGAGTGCGAGCGAGGCCACGCTACTCCCCGCCGGTACGTGGACGAAGCCGGGCTCGTAGCGGGGATCGTCCACCCACACCACGACGCCTGCTCCTTGGGGAGGATAGAGGGTGACGGTGCCGCCCTTGCCTGTGGTCACGCGGCCGAAGGGGGGGGGCAGGTTGGGCACTCCATCGGGACGCCACTGGAGCGGCACGTCCGCCACGACCTCGGGCGAGGGACCCGCCAGCGTCACGAGGAGCGGGTGATGCCGGGAGAGGGACGAAGGAATGGGCTGGCCCTTGGCCACTAGGGCAAGCACATCACCTCCTTCCGCCATCACCCATGCCTCGGGCGCCGCCATGGGCCGGTGCTCCGGCGGCAACTCCTGGGGAGACTCCGCCGGCGAAAGGCCGACGGCCCATAGGAAGGGACCTCCGGCGTATACAGCCCCTCCAAAAAGACAAGCCGCCAACGGCAGCACCAACCTCCCTATCCAGTGTCTGCAAATCATGACTCCCACCCCTTTGCGCTGAAAGCGGACTGCGAAACAAGAATGTGCCTCGTCTTGGGCTCAGGAGAATCCGTGTAGGGTGGTCAAGAGCCGCCCCAACAACGCTTGGTCGTCGTGGACTGCCGAGAGGCGAGCTGCCAGAACCAGCGTCCAACTTCCGTCGTGTCTCCATAGGGTCCAATAGGGCAGATCCGAATAGCCAAGACCGAGAGAGGCAGCCAACCGCCCTTCTTGATCTAGGATCAAATTCTCCGGCGGCAAGCCTTCCTGTTTCAGCTCCTGAAGGGTGCGTTCATTGCCTCCCTCTAGAACCACGCGAGTGACACATGGCGTTTTAATCCCCTTTTCGGCCTCCACGAGTGCCACGTAAGCCGTTGTCCATCGACAAGGGCAACCTTCGGCGGGAACGATCAACAGGCCTATATAGGGCGTGTTCTTGAGAGAAACCTGCGCCGAGGCGCTAAGAGCCAATCTCCCTCCCGAAAGGGTGATGGGGCTTCCATTCGCTACTTGGTGCCGGCAGCCGATCAGGACCAGGCCGACCATCAGTGCCCCTGTCACCAGGATAAGGCGCCGACCGTCGATGAGTATCATGGCAGTCGCCCTCGGTAGAGAGTGGATTGACCTGGCGGCAAGCCACCACGGTGAACCACCAGTACGTAAAGCCTTCCCTCGCCGTCGCATAGCGACGCCATAACCACATCCTGGGGGGCGAGCGTTTTGCCAAGGTCCAGCGATGTTTCGCCGAGTGGTTTCAAGGTATCATCGAACCACCGCAGACGCAGCTGCGGCCCTGGCACAGGTGGCTCCTGCCATAGAACTCCAATGCGTCCCCTCCAGACGACAACCCCAGTGGCGTGAGGGATGTCGTGGAGCGTTTTCAACTGAAATCCACTTTCCAAGAAACGGGACACTGGAAAGGGCGAGATGCGGCCGATAGGGGCCCCCTTCTTGACGACGTTTCCCTGCCCATCTACCAAGAGAAGCTGCATAGGCAAACTTTTGCAAACAACCCAGAGCCCCTGCCGGAAGAGGGCGGAAAATCCCCGCTGGAACAGGCAAAAGGAGCCTTGGTCCTGGGCGGTGACGAGGAGCTTCTCGCAGCCGCGAGCTTCCTGGAGATCTTCCCCCTTGAAGTTCACGGAAAAGAGAGGCATGGCGAAGAAAGGGGGCTCCGGTGACATTTCCCTTGGGATTCCCCAATTGGTAAAGACAATACGATGAGGCGTCAGAAAGAAGGCGAAGAGGTTGTAAGCCTGAAGGCCATAGAGAGTATAAAGGTAATGGCCCGAGTCCATATCGAAGAAAACCAGGTTTGACGCGGTGTCGGCCACGGCGGCCCGGCGGCTGTTCGGTTCCAGGCTGAGGGTGAGGGGGTCCTGCAGTTCCCCTTCGTTGATGCCAGGTGAACCGACGGTATGAAGGAGTTTTCCCTCCGCTGAAGCCACCAAGATACGCGCCCCGCTGCGGTCCAGGCACCAAAGGGTGTTCCCCGCATCTACCGCGAGCCCCTCCACGTCCCTCGGAAGAAAAGGCCAGCTTACGCGGGACAGAGAACAAACCTTGGGAGGGGCCTGTGCTGAGGCTCCGGCCACGATCCGCCCCCCGAAGAATAAGACCATAAGGAATAGTCCGGCGCCAATCCAACCGTTCCGCTTCATGAGATTCCTCCGCGCAAGGTGGGGAGCCCGGGGGGGCGTTCCTGCGCGGCCAGTTCCGTTTGGTAAGCTTGAGGGAAGCCTTATGGCGTTTTCGTGATGACGACCGAACAGCCGGTGCAATTCAAGCTAGCCTCCGGACTACAGGTATATTGGAAATCGGAGATGTACCCAGGCCAGCACCTGGTAGTCTGGGCCGCCTGAGTACGCAGCGAGAAAAGAGTCAGCACCGCTATGAACAGTCCCAAAGCGATGGCCACAAGAGAGAGTTTCTGCTTCATGGGCTACCTCCTTTGCTTTTTGGCCAAGATTTTTCCCCTGCCCCGACTCCATGAAGTGGTTTAGCAAAATACATTCCAGATGCGAGGGTGCATGAAATTGCCAGGAAAATCAATGGTTGGCAAGGCGACGATCAAATAGGGCAACGTGTACGGAGGTTACGTCCTGTCCTCTCTTCTTGCCTGTCATGGTTAGCAACCCATTGGTTTCTCAAGAGTAAGGCCCTTGCGGGGGGGGGTACGAAGTTCTGTGCAAATCGAGAACGGCGTTCTCGTTTTGTCATCGCTGAGAGTCCCAGCGGCAGGCCCCTCTCACTCCATGGCGAAGCTCACCAGCACGGTGACGTAGCAGGCGACGGACTGGCCTCCGGCGTCGATGGGGTGGCTGTACTGCCATTGTCGGACGGCTGCGACGGCGGAATCGACGAAGATAGGGTTGCTCGCCTGCATGACCTCCACGCTCACCACCCGTCCCTCCTGGTTCACGACGATCTGCAGCAGGACCTTGCCCGTCAGGCCCATGGCCCGAGCGGCCTCCGGATAGGCCGGGGTAACCTGGCGCACTAGGTGCGGCGCCGTGACGGCCCAGGCGGGCAGGATCTTGGGGGCTTGAGGTTGCGCCGTGGCGGGAGGGCCGCCCTGCCCCAGAAGCTCGACGGGCACTCCGCCGGGGATGCCCGGCCCCGCCTCGGCGGGTGTTTCTTCCGAGGCCGGCCGGCCCTTGGACAGTCCCTTGGGGACTTCGGTGGGGGCGGTGAGCCCATGGGGTTCGGTGGCCGGTTTGCGGATCGCCGGCCGCTCGGCGGGCGCCTTGGCGCTCCCTACGGACGCGAGCGTCACGGGGATGATGACTCCCGTCAACCGGAAGGGCGGCGGCTCAAGGTGGATGGGCGCCAAGAGGGCGGCGAGCAGAAGCGCGGCGGCCAGCGCCAAATGGACCATGACCGCCGCCGGCAGCGCCTTCATCCCCCTCGTCGCGGCTCCCTTCGGTCTCTCCAGGACGGTTTCGAACACGGGCCACCTCCTTTCTCCTGACCTGGCTCATCAGACCGGAAAGGGGCCGATTGGTTCCCTGACATCCGGCGCGATGGGAACCGCCGTTCGGAATGGAGAGGCAGCGGCCCAGGCCCTCCGCCCTCCACTCTCCACCGTACTCACCTGGTGCTTGCCCTGAGCCTTACCACCAGGGTATCCTGGGACCCATGGCTCACGTGATCTTGCTGGACCAGTACGCGGGTCTCGGCGGCGGGCAGCGCATCCTGATGGACTTGGCCGAGGCCTTCCGCCTGGCCGGCCATCGGGTCACGGTGTTTCTTCCGGGGCGGGGCACGGCGTCGGAGAGCCTAGAGGCGGCGGGATTTCCCGTGCGGCCCCTTCCCATTCCCGACATGACACCCGGCCGAAAGCCGATCTCGGAGAAGCTCGCCTATCCGATCCATGCCCGACGGGCGGCGAAGATGCTGCGGCGGTTTCTGGAAGCCGACCCGGCCGACCTGATCTACGCCAACGCGCCCAGGACCTTCCTCCCCGCCGTGCTGGCCGCGCGGCACACCGGGACGCCCGTGACCTGCGGCCTCCACCTCATCTTCGAGCGGGGGCTGGAGCACCGGCTCTTGAGCTGGTGCTTCCGGCGGCCCGAGGTGCGCCGCGTGGTCTTCTGCTCCTCGGCGGTGGCCGCCCCCTTCCGGGTCGTTTGCGGAGACAAGGGCAGGACCATCTTCTACTGGGTGAGCCCGCGGTTTCTGAAGGAGCCCCCGGAGCGGGCCGCGGCCAGGCAGAGCTTCGGGCTCCTGCCGCACGATCTGGCGGTGGGTGTCCTGGGACGCATCTCTCGGACCAAGGGCCAGCGCCTCTTCCTGGAGGCCCTCCTTCCCTTGCTGCCGGCCTATCCGCGCCTCAAGCTCCTCGTGGCCGGGGCGGCCGACTTCGAGGACCCCGCCGAGGAGACGCGGGTGCGGGCGGCGGCGGCCGCCGCGGAGCCTTCGAGGGTGGTCATCACCGGGCGAATGGTCGAATCCATGGCCTTCCTGGACGCCCTGGACGTCTTGGTGGTACCGTCCCTCTGGGAGGAACCCTTCGGTCTGGTGGCCGTGGAGGGCATGGCCCGCACCCTCCCGGTGGTGGTCACGCGGAGCGGCGGACTGCCGGAGATCGTGGAGCACGGGGTCACCGGCTTCCACGCGGAGAAGGACGCCGCTGCCCTTCGCCGTGCCGTGGAGCCCCTGCTGGCGGACCCGGCGCTCCGGGCGCGGATGGGAGAGGCCGGACGGGCCCGGGTGGAGGCGCTCTTCAACCCGGAGCACCGCCTTCGGGAGATCGTGGAGTTCGCCCTTGGCTGAGCCGAAGATCGCCTTCGTCCAGGACTGGCTGGTGGATTACGGCGGGGCCGAGCGCTGTCTGGAACTCCTCTGCACCCTGTTCCCGGAGGCCCCCGTCCACACGCTCTTCTATGACCCCAGACAGTTCGAGAACTCGGTCATCGGGGACCGCATCATCCACACCACCTTCCTGAACCGGCCGCTTTTTCGAAATCGCTACCGCACGTTCCTGGCCCTCTTCCCGTTCGCCGTCGAGCAGCTCGATCTGGACGAGGCGGAGGTGGTCCTCTCCTTCTCGCACAGCGTGGCCCATGGGGCCCTGGTGCGCTCCGACGCCCTCCATCTCTGCTATTGCCACACGCCGATGCGCTACGCCTGGGATCTGTATAAACCATACCTCCGCCTGAGCGGTCTAACGACAGGTGCCCGGTCGTGGGCCGCCCGGGCCGTGCTCCACTACATCCGCCAGTGGGACGCCCTGGCGGGGAGGAGGGCGGATGCCTATGCGGCCAACTCGCGGAACGTGGCGCGCCGCATCCGCAGGATTTACGACAGGGAGGCGACGGTGATCTATCCGCCCGTGGAGGTGGAGCGCTTCTCTCCCGCGGAGAAGCGGAGGGAGGCCTTCCTCGTCGTGGGGCGCATGGTGCCGTACAAGAGGACGGATCTCGCCGTGGTGGCCTGCACGCGGCTGGGGCTGCCGCTCCGAGTGGTGGGCGACGGGCCCGAGATGGAGCGGCTGAAGCGGCTGGCCGGCCCCACCGTCTCCTTTCTGGGGCGTCTGCCGGACGCGGCCGTGGCTGAGGAGTTGGCCCAAGCCAGGGCCCTGCTCTTCTGCGGCGAGGAGGATTTCGGCATCGCACCCGTGGAGGCACAGGCGGCGGGGACGCCGGTGATCGCCTACGCCAGGGGCGGCGCGCTGGAGACGGTGGTCCCGCCCGATGGCGGCGATTTCGGAGCGGCCACCGGACTGTTCTTCGCGGAGCCCTCGGCCGAATCGCTGGCCCAGGCCATGGCCGAGTTTGATCGCAAACAGCACCTCTTCCAGACCCGCGCCATGACCGCCAACGCCGCGCGCTTCAACGCCGAGCGGTACGTCCGCGAGATGAAGGAGTTCGTCGTGACCCGCTACGAGGCCTTTCGTGATAGCCCTTGAGCTCTTCTTTTTCTATCTTCTCGGAGCCGCCTCCTGCCTAAGTTTGGCGGCCATCAACGCGGGGCAGGGAGGGCTAAGCCTCTTCTTTCTCTGGCGGATGGTCCGCGGCCGGTGGCGGCCCACAACGCCTGAGTGGCTTTTGATCGCCTACCTGGCGGCCAATGTTCTCTCGGCGCTCTTCAGCCCCCTACGCTACGACGCCCTTGTAGGTGTGCTCAACCACTGGTCCTGGTCGGCCCTCTTCGTGGGGGCCTCTCTCCCGTGGGCGGTGCGCAGACACTTCCGCTGCTACCTCGACTTCCTGGCCGCTGGTGCCCTGCTGACGGTGCCCATGGCCGCAGCGGAATTCTTTTTGGGAACCGACTTTCACCATCATCTCCTGTCCCAACCCGTACCCTTCGGCCAGGTTAACGCCTATGCGTATTTCAGTACCCATCTGACTTACGCCGGGGTCATCACGGTCTGCCTCTGCCTCTTCGGGGCCAGGGCCCTCTACGGAAACGGAGCTGAAGGGGTGGAAGTCGGAGGAGAAGCCGCGCCGCAGGACCCGATCAGGCCGTCTTCGGGCTTCAAGAACCCGGTTTCCGCGGAGGGAAGGGGAAGGTCCATCTTGGGTTCGCTCTTGTCCTCTTTCCGGATCTCCTGGTTCTGGTGGATGGCCGCTGGGTTCTCGGCGCTGGGCCTCTTTTTCAGCCTGGCGCGCACCTACTTTGTGGCGGCCTTGCCGGCCTTGGCTGTTCTATTCTGGAGGAAGGGGAAAAAGGCGGTGTTGGCAGTGGTGGCGGTGGTATTGCTAGGAGGAGTCGTAACGCTCTTGGCTGGGCCTCCTGAGGTTCGAGAGCGCCTGGCCGACGCCTGGAATCTGAGGAACCCCAGCGTTGCCGAACGCATCTACTTGTGGATTTCGGGCTTCCACATGTGGCAGGACAGACCCCTCATCGGATGGGGGCCCGGCATTTACAAGGAGACCGCCGGCCCCTACAAGGCGCCCTACGCCCACTTCATCCATTACCCCACCCATATCGGTTTCCAGACCGTGAGCCACGCCCACAACATCTACCTTATGATCGCTATTCAGTCGGGGCTTCTGGGGCTGATACTCTTTTTCGCCTTCGTGGTGGCGGCTTTCCGAAGGATTGCTGCCCAGCCGGACCCCGTCTTGCGGTATGGGGCCATGGCGGCCCTGACGGCGATCCTCGTGGGAGGCTTCTTCGAATTCAACGTGGGGGACGCCGAGGTGGCGACCCTCATCTTCTTCGTGGTGGGACTGGCCCTGAACCAACAGGGAGAAGCCCAACCTCCACCGCACCCGCCCGGGTAAGTGCTCCGTCTCATGCCCCTTGTGACTTCCGAGGCCTTCATCCTCCTGCGGCATCCTCTCACCGAGTCCTCCTGGATCGTCACCCTCTTCACGCGGGAGGAGGGGGTCGTGCGGGCCGTGGCCAAGGGGGCCAGACGAACCGCCTCCCCCTTCCGCGGCGCCCTTGAGCCGCTGAGCCGGGTGCGCGTGGAGGTGGTGCTGAGGGAGGGGCGCGAACTGGGAGCCCTCAGGTCGGCCGAGCTGCTGGAGGGCTCGCTGGACCTCCACGGCCGCTGGCCCGAGGCGGCCGTGCTCATGGGCATGGGCGAGACCCTGGAGCGCGCCCTGCCGGCCCATGCCGCGGAGGAGGAGAGCTACCGGCTGCTGGGCGCCGTGCTGGCGGGGCTGCGGGCTGGAGCGCCGCCCCTGCTGGCCTGGGTCTACTTCTCCGCCTGGCTCCTCCGGCTGCACGGGGTGTTTCCGAGGCCGGAGGGGTGCGTGGCCTGCGGTGCCCAGGGCTACCCGCTCCTGCTGGACCTCGGGGCCGGGGAGTGGCGCTGCCCCCGCTGCCAACAGCAGCGGCCGGCCGAGGGACGCGCTCTTACGGGCCCCATGGCTTCCCTTCTGGAGGCGGTCTTCCGGTCGCCCCTGGCCTCGCTGGCCCGGCGGGAGTTCCCGCGGGAGGCCCTCTCGGCCCTGTCGGGTATGGTATATTGGGCGCTCGCCGCCTATCTGGGACGGCCGTTGGCCACCTGGCCGGCGCTCGCGGGCCTCGGGGGCGCGGCAGGGCCTTGAGCCTTGGCCGGCGGGATCCACGGGACAGGACCGCGGGAAGGAAGCGGAGACGACCATGGTCAGCATGCAGGAACTCATCGAGAGGATGAAGCACTTCTGGGCCGGTGAGGGCTGCCTCATCGCCGAGCCGTACGACCTGGAGAAGGGGGCCGGGACCATGAACCCCGAGACCTTCCTCCGCGTGCTGGGGCCGCAGCCCTACGCGAGCGCCTACGTGGAGCCGTGCCGTCGGCCGCGGGACGGGCGCTACGGCGAGAATCCCCAGCGCGTGGAGAAGCACCACCAGTTCCAGGTCATCATGAAGCCCAGCCCCGACGACATCCAGGAGCGCTACCTGCGGAGCTTGGAGTCCTTCGGCATCGTGCTGAGAGAGCACGACCTGAAGTTCGAGGAGGACAACTGGGAGGCCCCCACGCTCGGCGCCTGGGGCGTGGGCTGGCAGGTCATGCTGGACGGCACGGAAATCACCCAGTTCACCTACTTCCAGCAGGCGGGAGGCTTCGAGCTCAAGCCCATCACGGTGGAGATCACCTACGGCATCGAGCGGCTCTGCATGTTCCTCAACGGCATCGGGAACGTCTACGACATCCCGTGGAACGAGCATTTCAGCTATGGGGACATGCGGAGGGAGGCGGAGCGCCAGTTCTCCGTCTACGACTTCGAGGAGGCCAGGACCGACCTGACGGCCGCTTGGTTCGAGCAGTACGAGGCCGAGAGCCGGCGCCTGGTAGAGAAGGCGCTCTACCTCCCAGCCTATGACTTCTGCTTGAAGGCGAGCCATGCCTTCAACATCCTGGACGCGCGGGGGGCCATCTCGGTGGCGGCCCGCGCCGACTACATCAAGCGGGTGCGCCGCCTGGCCTGCGCCTGCGCCGCGGCCTACGTGAAGCAGTTCGAGCCCGCACAGGAGGTGGCCCGTGGCTGACTTCCTTCTGGAGATCGGCACCGAGGAGATCCCCGCGGGGATGATCCGCGAGCTGGCCTGGAGCCTGGCCGGCCGCGTCATAGAAGCGCTCGGGGCTTCGAGTCTCTGGACGGGCGGCGATCTCGTCGCGGACCCGGGTCGCAATCCCTTCGAGCGCCTAGCGGGCGGCAGGATGATCGCCGCGCCGCGCCGCATCGGCTTCCTTCTTCCGGGCCTGCCCGTCCGCCAGCCCGACCGGCGGGAGACGGTGGTGGGCCCAGCCATGGCCGTGGCGCGGGATGCCGGCGGGAAGTGGACTAAGGCCGCCGAGGGCTTCGCCCGCAAGCAGGGCGTGGATCTGGCCGACTGCCGGGAGGTCCAGGGCCCCAAGGGACTCTGCGTGGGCTTCGAGCGCACGGTCAAGGGCAGGCCCACCGAGGAGCTCCTCGCCGAGGTCGTCCCAGGTGCGGTGGATGCCCTCCACCTCGCCAAGGCCATGCGCTGGGGGAGCGGGAGCCAGACCTTCGTGCGGCCCGTCCGCTGGGTCGCGGCGCTCCTCGATGACCAGGTCGTGCCCCTCTCCATCAAGGGCGTGACGTCCGGGCGAACGAGCCGCGGCCACCGAATTCACGGGGCGGCGGAGGTCGAGATCCCGTCGGCCCAGGCTTACTTTCAGGCGCTTCGGGGGGAGCGCGTCCTGGCCGATCCGGCCGACCGAAAACGGAAGATCGAGGAGGAGCTTAGCCGGCACGCCTCCGCCCTCGGCGGCCACGTGCACGGCGACCCCGAGCTCCTGCAGAAGCTGGTCTACCTGTGCGAGTTCCCCACCGTTCTCGCGGGCGGCATACCACCCGAGTATCTTGCCCTTCCCTCGGAGATCTTGGTGACCTGCCTCCGGGAGCACCAGAACTTCTTCGTGGTGCGCGGGGCCGGAGATGCAGTGTCGCCGCATTTCCTATCCGTCATGGACGGCCCCGACGATCCCAAGGGCTTCATCCGGAGGGGCCTGGAAAACGTCTCCCGCTCGCGCCTCTCGGACGCCCGCTTCTTCTACGAGCAGGACCTCAAGGTGCCGCTGGAGGAGAGGCTGGAGGCGCTGAAGGGGATCGTCTTTCATCCCCAGCTAGGCAGCTACTACGATAAGGCGCTACGGATGGAATCCCTGGCCCGCAGGCTTGCGGCCCTTTTCGGCGCGAACGCCGAGGAGGCGGCCTGGGCCGCCAAACACTGCAAGTGCGACCTGGCCTCCCTGCTGGTCCAGGAAAAGGAGTTCACGAGCCTCCAGGGCGTCGCGGGCGGTATCTATGCGGCGGCGCAGGGGCGCCCCCAGACGGTGGCCGATGCCATCTATGACCACTACCGGCCCCTCTTTATGGAGGATGACCTTCCGCGGGGGGCGGTCGGCGCCTGCGTGGCGCTCGCGGACAAGCTGGACAGCCTGGTCGAGATGTTCAGGATCGGCCAGGCTCCCACAGGTTCCAAAGATCCCTTCGCCCTGCGCCGAGCGGGCATGGGTGTGATGCGCATCCTCGTGGATCATCCTGATTCCGTCTCCTTCGATCTCCGGGCGCTCCTTGCCTCTCTCGGTCCCATTCCAGACGGGCTCATGGAGTTCCTAGAAGGACGCCTGCGCTTCCTGTGGGAGCAGGGAAGAAGGGTAGACGTGCTCGAAGAGCCACCATCGGTCCTGGACCACTCCGCCCACCAAGCGGCGCTGCGCGCCTTGGCGGGAGGCCGGGGTTCAGGCTTCCCCTACGACGAAATCAACGCCGTGTTGGCCGCCGGTACTCGCGATCGCTTCGACCCCTGGCTGCTCGATCTGAAGTTGAAGCAGTTCCACGGAGTACGCAACGGTGCCCCGGAAGATTTCGACCACCTCGCCGTGGCCTTCAAGCGGGCCAAGAATATTCTTAGGGGGATGCCGGAGTCTCCTTTGGACCCGCGTCTTTTTCTCCCCGAATCGGACAAGGAGGGGGCCGCCGAGCGGGCGCTCTTCTCGGCCTATGAGGCCGTTAAAGATGGGGCTGAAGAGCGATTTGCGATCTCGCTCTACGGAGGGGGCCTTCTCGAATTGGCCAGGCTTCGCCCCGCGGTGGACCGCTTCTTCGACGATGTGCTGGTGATGTGCGATCCCGAGGGGAAAGACCCCGCGAAGAGCGCCCTCCAGCGGAACCGGCTGGCGCTCCTCCAGCGGCTCGTGGCCCTCTTCGACCGGGTGGCGGATTTCTCGGAAATCGTGCCGCGGGAGACGGCGGCGGGAAAGTAGGGCGCTTGGCCCGCGGCATCTGTAGCGCCTGAATCCGAAGCGCACAGCCCCTCAGATGCCGAGCCATATCCTCTTGAAAGAGCCCTTCTCGAAGAGATAGGCCACGCTTGGCCCCGTGCTCTCCACGCCGATGGCGTCACGGGGAAAGGTGAAGAGCCGGCCCGTGTGCGCCTGCACATCCCGATGGCCTCGTTTCAGAAGCCAAAGGTAGATATTGGGGTTGACTTGGCCCCGTTCCAGCTCCACCCGTTTGTAGCCACCCGGGCGTTGCAGAAAGGCTGATACGACGCGGACCTCGTGCCCCTCGAAGGGGACGATAATTTGAACCGCGACATCCTGGTGGCCTTCGCCGGTGAAGTCTCCCTGAATCAGCCAGCGCTGCGCGTGCGGCCGGACGGCCTGGAAGAGCTCCTCCACGTCAGGTGATACCGTCGCTGGCTGCCACCCCGGGTAGGCCTGATCCAGCTCGCTTCGGATGGCCGGGGGGAGGCTCTCCTGCGAAATCACGGCGGAGCAAAGCAGGATGGAGGTGGCGGGCAAAAAGAGGAGAAGCGAGAACAGGAGAAAACGAAGATTCATGAGATAGACTCCATTCGCGTCTTCCGGCCCTCGGCCGGGGGAAGGCGAGTGTACCATGGAAGCATGGGGGGGCGTGCCCCGCATCGACCCCCGGCCTTTGGCGCCCGGCGACCGCCGCAGCCATCCGGGCCCTTTCAGCCACCCGATCTTCCTTCCATCCTCCTCCCGCTACCTTCCACCGCTACCTTCCATCCAAGGGGGACTTGACAAATGAGACTCATGGTGTAACATTATTATCTCGCACCAGGGTGGATTCATGATCGTCATCGGTCGGCAGACGGACTACGCGGCGCGTATCGTGTTGCACCTGGCCTCGCTGGAGGAGGGTGCCCGTGTGACGGCGCGCGAGATCGCCGCCAGCCGGCTCATCCCGCCCGCCTTCATCCGACGCATCGTGAGCCGGCTTTCGGCGGCGGGCATCCTCATCACCGTTCGGGGCAACAAGGGCGGCGTCACGCTGGCCAGGCCGCCGTCGCGGGTGTCGCTCGGGGAGGTGATCGAGGCGATGGAAGGTCCCATCGCCATGAACAGCTGCCTGACGCAGGCTAATGCATGCCCGCTGGCCGAACTCTGCCCCGTGCAAGCGTCCTGGGCCGGTGCCACCCAACACCTCTCCCAGTACCTGGACGGCGTCCGGTTCGATGCCCTTGCGGCCAGCATTCGAAATCAGCGAGGCGGCGGAGAGCACGGCCCCATGAGGAGTGGGCGAAAGCCCGTGGAGAAGATCGGGTCGGCCCGATCGGGTAAAGGTCAGAAGATCACATAGGAGGTCTGGATGGATGTCTTGACCCTGGGACGACTCCAATTCGCTTGGACGATCGCGTTCCATTACATCTTCCCTCCGCTCACCATCGGCCTGGGGCTGATCCTGGTGGTCATGGAGGGGATGTACCTGAAGACGCGCCGTCCGGTCTACCACGCGATGACCCGCTTCTGGGTCCGCGTCTTCGGCCTGATCTTCGCCATCGGCGTGGCCTCCGGCATCGTGATGGAGTTTCAGTTCGGCACGAACTGGGCCGCCTACTCCCGGTACGTGGGCGACGTCTTCGGTAGCGCCCTGGCGGCGGAGGGAATCTTCGCCTTCTTCCTGGAATCGGGATTCCTGGCGATCCTGCTCTTCGGATGGGATCGGGTGAGTCCGAAGATGCACTTCTTCTCCACCGTCATGGTGTCGCTCGGCTCCATCTTCAGCGCCCTCTGGATCATCGTAGCCAACTCCTGGCAGCAGACGCCGGCGGGATTCCACATCGTCCAGACGGCCGCCGGGACGCGGGCGGAGGTGACCGATTTCTGGCAGGTCGTCTTCAACCCCTCCACCGTGGACCGCTTGAGCCACGTGCTCGTGGCGGCCTTTCAGACGGGCGCCTTCCTCGTCATCAGCGTGAGCGCCTTCTACCTGTTGAAGAAGCGCCATATGGACTTGGCCAAGGCCTCCATGAAAATCGCCCTGGTGATCGCGCTGGTCGCCTCCCTCCTCCAGCTCGTCACGGGCGACACGAGCGCGAGGCTGGTGGCCCACTACCAGCCCGCCAAGCTGGCGGCCTACGAGGGGATCTTCCCGGCCGCCGAACCCCGCGCGCCCCTCAGCCTCTTCGGCTGGGTCAATGAATCGGGCCAGAAGGTGGACTTCTCGGTGGCCCTGCCCGGCATGTTGAGCTGGCTGGTCTACGGCGACGCCAGCAAACCGGTGACGGGGCTCGACGCCTTCAAGCCGGAGGACCGCCCTCCCGTCAACATCGTCTTCCAGACCTACCACGCCATGGTGGGCATCGGCATGGCGCTCATCCTCATCAGCGCGCTCGGCGTCTTTTTCTGGTGGCGAAAGACCCTCTTCGAGAAGGGGTGGTTCCTCAAGATCCTGGTGGTGGCCGTGGTGCTCCCTGAACTGGCGAACCAGCTCGGCTGGGTGTCCGCTGAGGTGGGGCGCCAGCCGTGGATCGTCTACGGGCTGCTCCGGACGAAGGATGCACTGTCGCCCGTGGTGACGGCGGGGGAGACGCTGACCTCCCTCATCCTCTTCACCTTCGTTTACATCCTGCTCTTCGCGCTGTTCATCTATCTTCTGGATCATAAGATCAAGGCAGGTCCGGTGGACGCGGACGTGATCGGGGAGGGACACAGGGCATGAACATCGACCTGAACGTGATCTGGTTTCTGCTGGTGGGGGTCCTGCTCACGGGCTACGCCGTGCTGGACGGATTCGATCTCGGGGTGGGCGCTCTCCACCTCCTGACCCACACGGACGAGGAGCGCCGCACCATGATCAACGCCATCGGCCCCGTCTGGGACGGCAACGAGGTCTGGCTGGTCACGGGCGGCGGCGCCCTCTTCGCGGCCTTCCCCATGGTATATGCCACCGTCTTCTCGGGCTTCTATCTCGCGCTGGTGCTCCTCCTGGTGGGGCTGATCTTCAGGGCCGTGGCCATCGAGTTCCGGAGCAAGCAGGAGCACGCCTGGTGGCGCCAGATGTGGGACGTCAGCTTTTCGGTATCCAGCATTCTGTCGAGCCTCCTGCTCGGCGCTGCCCTGGGCAACATCGCCTGGGGCGTGCCGCTGGACGCCCACTATGAATTCGCGGGCACCTTTCTCGGGCTGCTCCGCCCCTATCCTCTGCTCGTGGGCGTGACGACCCTCGCCCTCTTCACGATGCACGGCTCGATCTACATGGTCCTGAAGACGGAGGGGGCCATGCACAACAAGGTGCGCGGCTGGGTGAACAACGCGATCATCTTCTTCATTATCTGCTACGCCCTCACGACCTTCACGACGCTGCTCTACGTGCCCCACATGACCGAGACCATCAAGACCCACCCCATCTTCTTCCTGCTGCCCGTTCTCAACATTCTGGCCATCGCCAACATCCCCCGTGAGATCTACCACGGCCGGGACCTGCGGGCCTTCCTCTCCTCCTGCGCCTCCATGGCGGCCCTCATGGCGCTCTTCGGCGTGGGTCTCTTCCCGAACATCGTCTTCTCCAACCCCAACCCCGCCAACAGCCTGACGCTTTACAACGCGGCCTCCTCCCAGAAGACGCTCGGGATTATGCTCATCATCGCCTGCATCGGAGTGCCCCTGGTTCTTGCCTATACCGCGAGCATCTACTGGGTTTTTAGGGGCAAGGTGAGACTGGACGCCCACAGCTACTGAGGTGGGCAGAGCGTTTTTCCTCCCGTCCCTATGGGGACGGGATTTTCGAGATGACAACGGCGGCCGGCAAAGCGAATCGCCGCAACGGCAGGATTCTCAGGCGAAGCCAGATTTCCGACGACGAGTTCCGGAGGGCCATGGAGGGCATCACCCTTGTCTCCGAGAACCCTCACACGATCAAGGAGGAGGCCCATAGGCCCACAAGGACATTGAGGCCCTCATGGAGGCGGTGGGCCTCAGGCCTTGCCAAGGTGGCGGCCAAGACACGGTCGCTGACGGTGCTGAAGGGATAGGGAAAAGCTGGAAACAGAGGGACGGGGAGACAGGAAAGCGATACGCGGAAGAAGAGCGGAGGAACCCAATCTCAGGGGCGGTGGCCGGCCCTCCGGTGTCTCTCCCTCCTCACTTCCTCACTTCCTCACTTCCACCCTACCCCGGATACTTGTTGGCGATGTAGTCGGTCAGGTGACGGATGGTGAAGTCCTGGTCGCGTGAGACCCAGCGGGTACAGTCCCCGATGGAGATCATGCCGCAGAGGCGCCCCTCATCCATCACGGGAAGGTGACGGCAGCGGCGCTCGGTCATGACGGCCATGGCCTCGCGCACCGGTGTGTCGGGCGTCACAT
Organism: Acidobacteriota bacterium; assembly: GCA_049967655.1. Lineage (GTDB taxonomy): Bacteria > Acidobacteriota > UBA4820 > UBA4820 > DSQY01 > DTPS01. The sequence continues at coordinate 82,307 of JBMFSH010000006.1, read as the reverse complement.
ACACCATGTCCGTGGACATCACCTCGCTCACGGGCAGGGACTCGGAATTGCTGCCCCTCAGGAGAACCCTCTGCAAGAGGTCCCTTTCGCTGAAGATCCCGCGGACGTGGCCCGAGGCCATGACCAGCACGGCGCCGATGCGGTGCTCCGACATCAGACGGGCGGCATCCATGACCGTGGTCTCCGGGGAGACGGAAAAAACCTCCGCACCCTTCTCTTCTAAGATCCGCTTGACGGTGTCCATGTGACCCTCCCAGAAAAGGCACCCCGCCCGGTGCTGGTTCCATTGCCCCACGCCTCGACTGGTCCGCCGACTCGATTCAACACACCCGTAAGAACGCCACCCGCCGATGCCCTATTGCAGGAGGGCTCACAGCGGCGGGTAGACCTTCCGCAGTTCGATCCGGTACCAAAGTGTCTTGTCGGGTCCCACGAATCCCGGTTTGCCCTGCCTCCCGTAGGCCAGCCCGGGTGGGATGATCAGGAGGCGGGTACCCCCCTCTCGCATGCCCAGAATGCCGACGTTCCACCCCGGGATAACGGTGCTAGAGCCGAGCACGAAGGAGAAGGGTTTGCCCCTGTCCGAGGAGCTGTCGATCTTGACGCCGTCCACCCAGCCGATGAAATCGACCGTGACGGTGCATCCGTCCGCGGCCTCCCTGCCCGTCCCCACCTTCATCTCCACGTACTGAAGCCCCTCGGGGCCTTTGACCACGGCGTCTCGGGCCGTGAGGACGGGAGGCTTGGAGGCCTCCTCCATGGCTTTGATGCGCGCCTGAAAGGCGGCCAGGTCCGCCGCCTTTCGGGCGGCCTCGCGCGCGGCCACCTCCTCCTTGCTGGGGCCGCAGGCCGCCAACAGCAGCGATGAGAGGGCGGCGGCCATCAGAAGGGTAGCTCTCGGCCTCATGGCGGGGTCCTCCTCGGGTACAGGGCAACTGGCTTGGCCGCTCCAGTCCGGCAGAAAGTTACTTCCCTCTCACGAGCCAGAGTGTGCGCTGGGGCGGTGCCATGTAGCGGGCACCCTCCGGCGTGACGATCACGTCCTCCTCGATACCCACCGCTCCAAAGCCTGGAACGGTTAACGAGGGTTCCAGGGTGAAGATCTGCCCCTCCTCTAAAACCAGGAAGGGGGTGTTCCGGTAGCGGGCCCAGGCCGGGCCCAGGAGCGCTCCGCCGTCGTGGACGTGGCGGCCGATCTGGTGGCCCAGGGCGTGGGGATACGCGGGATAGCCGGCATCGGTGATCACTTTTCGGGCGATGGTGTCGAGCTCGATGCCCTGGCCGCCCGGCTTGAGGGCCTTACCCGAGGCCTCGATGGAGCGGACGATGGTGTCAAATCCCTTCTGAGCGGGCTCGGGCGCGCGGTCTTCGCCCGCCTTCAGGACATACCAGGTGCGCTGCATGTCGGAGGCGTAGCCCCGGACGAAGACGCCCATGTCCACGTGCACCAGGTCGCCCGGCTGCACCGCGTTCTCCGTGGCGCTTCCGTGGCCCGATCCAGCCCCGCGGTCGCCCGCGAAGACGAGGGTCTGGAAGCTCGGGGTGACTCCATGGGCGGCGAAACGCTCCTGGATGAAGCCGTAGATCTCTTTCTCCGTGAGGCCGGGTCTGAGGAAAGCGTCGATCTCTTCAAAGATCTTAACGGTGAGATCCACTCCCTCTTGGATGGCGGAGCGCTCGATGGGGCTCTTGCTGGAGATGAGCGAGAGGACCACCGCCTCGGCCGAGACAACCTCCGCGGTGGGAACCATTTTCTTGAGGAGTCCGTGAAGAAAGACGAACTTGCCGTGGGTGATGCCGTCCGCCGTGGGGTCGTTGAACGAGAAGTTGAGGGCGACCTTGCCGGGCCTCACCCGCTGGAGAAGGCGCCCGAAGGGCTCCTTGAAATCCTCCACGTAGGTGTAGACCTCGGTGAAGAGGCCGGACTCCTCGAAGTCCTGTTGGTCGAACTTGCCGCAGATGACGAACCGTTCGCCAGCGGGGGTCACGGCGATCACGCTCTCCCAGGTCAGGTGGCTTGGAGAAACGTAGGAGAAGACCCGCTCCACCCCGGCGCTCGTCTCCTGGACGAAGGTCACCCACAGGTCAATGGCTTGCTCCTTTAGCTTCCGCGCCGCCTGATTGAGTTTCTCGGCGATGATCTCTTTGGGGGCGAGGTCGTGGGCCATGGCTGGACTCCTTTCGTGGAGGGCGCTTCGTGCGCCCGTGCCCATAGGGTGTGCGGATGCCGCCCCCGCACGAGTGAAGTCTATCACGCCGGAACCGCCACCCGCTAAAAGAAGCGGGCCCGATCGGGCCCTTAGAGTGAAGAGGGGAAATGGATGTAAGGAAGGGTCAACGAACGATGCGGGCCTTTCCTCACCGAACCTCACCCGTCCCGCTCGTCTCTATGCTCTCCACGAGGTCCGGCGGGCAGAGCCCGTCTTCCCCGCGATCGGTCACCAACGCTTCATCTGTCCAGAAGATAGGTCCCTGTTGCTCAAAGGTCAAGTGTCGGCCCAGGGCCCTCGCCCCCAAGGGCGAACGGGCAACCCACGGCCGCGCGAGAGTCCGACGGGGGCTCACCGGCGGAGATCCCCTCAGCCCCGCTTGACGATATTTTTCAGAACCAGGGCGGTCATGGAGGGGCTTTCCACCATGCGCCGCCTGAGATAGGCGATGGCGTCGTCCCAGTCCACCGCGAAGGGAACGTAGAGTCGTACCTTTTCTCCGTCGGCCACGAGCTGGCGCTGGACCTTTTCCCGCGGTACGCCGAGGAGCATCTGGAATTCGTACCGCTCCCTGGGGATCTTCATCTCGGCGATGATGCCCCTGGCCTTGCCGATGGTCTCCACGTCGTGGGTGGCGATGCAGACGTAGTGGCCGCGCTCGAACAGCTTGCGGATCACCCGAAGAAGGTTTTCCTTCATCTCCCGACGATTTTGGGTCGCCAGCGGTTCGGGGACGTTGTAGATGCCGATGCAGGCGCGGATATGGGCCTGCAGGCCATCGAGGCTGTCGATGTCGTCGAGGGTGCGGTAGAGGCGGGCTTGGAGGACCGTCCCCAGGATGGGGTACTTGGGCTTGAGCTCCCTGTAGAGCTGGAGAGTGAAGTCGGTGAGGTCCGTATCCTCCATGTCGATGGTCAGGCCACGGCCCGCCTTCTGGCAGGCGGCGGCCATCTCTTCGATGTTGCGGCGGCAGAGGTCGGGACTCACGTAATAACCGAAATGGCCCGGTTTCACTGATATGGTGCAGTAGGGCCTCTCTTTCAGGGCGGCGAGAGTCTTCAGGTAGAGGTCCACGGCGTGTCGGACCTTGGCCTCGGTCTTTTCGGCCTCGCCCAGCACGTCCATCGTGGAGTCGATCCCCTTCATTTGGTGAAGTTCGTCGGCCGCGCGCAGTCCCTTTTCCATCGAATCCCCGGATACGTAGGGGGAGGCGAATACCCGAACCAGCCGGCCAGGGATGGCGTTGGCCACGGACCTTCTCACGGCAAGCATGGACATGAGCTGCTCCTTCAGGAATCGCGGGCGGATGTCCGCGAGGCGGCATTATAGCACCCCCCCGGAAGGGCGGTGGAACAGAGCCATCCGCCGCGGTGCGTCCCGGATGAGCCAAATGGCCCAGCGGGCCGTCCGGCCCGGGCCGATCGGTCGGCCCCGTGCGCTGAGAGGCTCGGATGGCTGGCTGCGGCTTCTGTCAGGCCGCCCGCGACAAGAGGATGGGCCGAAGCGGCCCCAGCCGTGGCCCCAGCCGTGTTGAATGCGCCTGCGCCTTGCACTATGCTGAACTCTAGGCCATCTCACGGGGGCGGGGAGGGGGCGAGAGCATCCGGTAAAAGTCTCATCTCGAGAAGGGGGCAACATGTCGAAGATCAAGCCGTTTCGCGCCTATCGTCCTGAGCCGGACCTCGCCGCACGGGTGGCGAGCTTTCCCTACGACGTTATCAGTTCCGAGGAGGCCAGGGAGCTGGCGAAGGGCAACCCTTACACCTTCCTGCACGTGGGAAAACCCGAAATCGACTTGGACCTCTCCGTGCCGCTCTACGACGACAGGGTTTACGCCAAGGGCAGAGAGAACCTGCTGCGCTACATCGCGGACGGCGTCCTCATCAAGGAGGCCCAACCCTGCTATTACGTCTACCAGCAGCGGATGGGCGCGCACGTTCAGGCGGGTTTGGTGTGCCTCTGCTCGGTGAGGGAGTACGAGGAGGGGCTCATCAAGCGCCACGAGTTCACGCGCAAGGACAAGGAGGACGACCGCACCCGCCACGTCTCCGAACAGAACGCCAACGCGGAGCCCGTCTTCCTGGCCTACCGGGCTCGGAAGGAGATCGACGAGATCGTGGACCGGGTCCGCTCCTGTGATCCCGTCTACGATATCGTGACGGAGGACGGCATCGGCCACACGGTCTGGGTGGTGGCCGACCAGGACGATATGAGCGACCTCACGCGGCTCTTCGGGGAGGTGCCCGCCCTGTACGTCGCCGACGGCCACCACCGGACTGCGGCTGCGGTGCGCACGGGGCAGGCCCTGAGGGCCAAGAGCGCCACCCACACCGGCGAGGAGCCCTTCGAATACTTCATGGCCGCGGTCTTCCCCCACGACCAACTCCAGATCATGGACTACAACCGGGTGGTGAAGGATTTAAATGGTCTCACTCCCGAAGCGTTCCTCGAGAAGGTTCAGGCGGCCTTCGAGGTGGCTCCGGCGCCTGCCCCGAAACCGTCGGCGGCGAGGCAGTTCGGCATGTTTCTCGGTGGAAAGTGGTACCGCCTGACGGCCAAGCCGGGGACCTTTCCCGCCGAGGACCCGGTGAGGGGGCTGGACGTTTCCATCTTGCAAGACAATCTGCTGGGCCCGGTCCTCGGCATCGACGATCCTCGGACCGACAAGCGCATCGATTTCGTGGGCGGCATCCGCGGGACCGCCGAGCTGGAGAAGCGGGTGAAGGAGGGTTGGGCGGTGGCCTTCACCCTCTATCCGACCTCCCTGACCCAGCTCATGGGCGTGGCGGACGCCGGCCAGGTCATGCCGCCCAAGTCCACCTGGTTCGAGCCCAAGCTGCGTAGCGGACTCCTCGTGCGGCTTATCGAGGACTAATGAATACCACGGAGGCTCTGAGGCACAGAGGAAAAAACTGTGGTTTGAAAAATTGGGCGGTGCGTCAACAGGGCATTGGCAACTAGCTGGGTCGAAAAACTGTGGAAGGTGGAAGAGAGAAGGCCTCTCTCGGTGTCTCTGTGCTTCCGTGGTTTCAAGGAGGGTCGGAAATGAAGATCCTGATTGCAGATGCGTTCGATGCATCCCTGCCCAAGCGGCTCGCCGCTTTCGGGGAGGTGTACGAGGACATGGGAAAGCTCGGCGAAGCCGAAGTTCTGCTCGTCCGGAGCAAGACCAAGGTCACCCGGGAGGTGATCGAGGCGGCGCCACGCCTGAAGCTCGTGATCCGGGGCGGTGTGGGCACCGACAACATCGACAAGGAGGCCTGCAAGGCGAAGGGGATCGAGGTCAGGAACACGCCTCAAGCCTCCTCCGTGGCGGTGGCCGAGCTCGCCATGGCCCTCATGCTTGCCATCCCCAACCGCCTCGTGGAGGCCCACACCTCCATGAAGGAGGGGAAGTGGCTCAAGAAGGAGCTCAAGCGCACCGAGCTCTTCGAGAAGACCCTGGGCCTGCTGGGTATCGGCCTTATCGGTACGGAGGTGGCCAAGCGCGCGAAGGCCTTCGGCATGAAGATCATCGCTTACGATCCCTTCGTGCTGAACCACGACTTCGCCCAGCTCAAGCCCTCCATGGACGACGTGCTAAAGGAGGCCGACTACCTCAGCATCCACACGCCGCTGACGGATCAAACCCGTGGCATGTTGAACAAGGCGGCCTTCGCCAAGATGAAAGACGGGGTGATCCTCATCAACACGAGCCGAGGCAAGGTCGTGGTCGAGGAGGACCTGGCCGAAGCCCTCCGGTCGGGCAAGGTGCGCGCGTACGGCACGGACGTCTGGGCTTCGGATCCGCCCGATCCCTCCAGCCCGCTCCTCTCCGCCCCGAACGTTCTGATGACACCTCACATCGGGGCTTCGTCGAAAGAGAACCTGCTGAGGATCGGCGACATCGTCGTGGAGATTTTGGAAAAGAGAAGGTGAACAGACGAGACAGCGGCCCGGCGGCGAGCGGAAAAATCCTTGCCCCACGGCCGACCGGTTCGACTTCCCGAAGGAGAAATGCATGGCCAAACGGGTGATCAATTTCTACGCTGGTCCTGCGGGCCTGCCGCTTCCGGCCCTCGAACGGGCCCAGGCGGAGATGCTGGACTTCGAAGGCACGGGCATGTCGGTGATGGAGATCTCCCACCGCGCCAAGGAGTACGACGCGGTGCATAACGAGGCCATCGCTCTCGTCAAGGAGCTCCTCAACGTCCCCGACAATTACAAGGTCCTCTTCCTCCAGGGCGGGGGCAACATGCAGTTCGCCATGCTGCCCATGAACATCCTCCACTCGGGGCGCAAAGCGGACTACATCGTTACCGGCTCCTGGGCCAAGAAGGCCTACAAGGAGGCCGTCATCGTAGCCGGGGATAACGCCCGCTGCATCGCCTCCACGGAGAGCGAGAAGTTCTGCCGCCTACCGCGTCCCGAGGAGATCAAGGTCAACCCCGACGCGGCCTACGTCCACTTCTGTTCGAACAACACCATCTACGGCACCCAGTGGAAGACGTTTCCCGAGACCGGCGGCATTCCTCTGGCGGCCGATATGTCCTCGGACATGATGTGGCGTCCCTTCGACGTGAAGCCCTTCGGCTTCATCTACGCCGGAGCCCAGAAGAACCTCGGTCCCTCCGGGCTGGTGCTGGCGCTCATCCGGGACGATTTTCTAGAGATGTGCAGCGACAAGCTTCCCACCATGCTCCGCTACAAGATCCACGCTGAGAAAAACAGCCTCTTCAATACGCCGCCCTGTTTCTCCATCTACATCCTCCGAAACGTCCTCGCCTACAACAAGGAGATCGGCGGACTGGCCGTCATCTACAAGAACAACCTCAAGAAGGCCGAGCTCCTCTACGGGTGCATCGACCGGCACTCGGGGTTCTACAGGCCGTGGGTAACCGTCAAGGAGGACCGCTCCGCCATGAACGTGGACTTCTTCCTCCCCACCGAGGAGCTCACGGCGAAGTTCATCACCGAGGCCAAGCAGAACGGCATGGTGGGCCTCAAGGGCTACCGCGACCTGGGCGGCATCCGCGTCTCCATGTACAACGCCGTCACCGTGCCCCAGATCGAAACCCTCGTCTCCTTTATGGAAGAGTTCGTGCGGAAGAACGGCTGACGACGTCACCACCTTCAAAGGCCGCTCGCGCTGGGACGCGGGCGGCCTTTGAATTTCCTGTCCCACGACACCCACGGTCTGCTGAGGGCGGAGGAGCTGGAGGGAGAGGGCGCGATAAACCCGGCGCGCCGCGGTCCCGTATGAAGCCTGTGGGGGGACGGCCCCGCACGGGATCGCCGCGCCTTCCTGGGCGGTTGGTCCTGGCCCGGGGCTAAGGGAACGGGGGAATGCCCATCATGCCGATAGGGGAGGAGGGGAAGATGCGGAAGCACCTCGGGTTGTTCTGCGCGGGCTTGGTGATGGTGGCTCTGGGGATCGCCCGGCCGGTCCGGTCCCAGGACGTTCCGGCGGAGACCTACACGCTGCCCAACGGCCTCACGGTCATCCTCCATGAGGATCACCGCCTGCCTCAGGTGGCCGTCAACCTATGGTACGCCGTGGGGGCCAAAGACGAGGTGAAGGGCCGGACGGGCTTCGCCCACCTCTTCGAGCACCTCATGTTCATGGGTACCGATCGGGTGCCGCGGGGCCAGTTCGACCGGATCATGGAGGGCGGGGGCGGGGCCAATAACGCCTCCACCGCCGAGGACCGCACCAATTACTACAGCTGGGGCCCGAGCACTCTGCTTCCGACTCTTCTCTGGCTGGAGGCGGACCGCATGGAGGGCCTGGGCAAGGCCATGACCCAGGAGAAGCTGGATCTCCAGCGCAGCGTGGTCCGCAACGAACGCCGGCAGAGCTACGAGAACCAGCCGTACGCCAAGGCGTGGCTCATGATCCCTGAGGCCCTCTACCCCGAGGGCCACCCCTACCGCCACCCGGTCATCGGGAGCCACGAGGACCTGGAGGCGGCCACCTTGAAAGACGTCAAGGAGTTCTTTGCCACCTATTACGTCCCCGGAAACGCCAGCCTGGTCGTGGCCGGAGACTTCGAGCGGGCGGCCGCGAAGAGGATCATCGCGGAGACCTTCGGCGCCGTACCGGCCCAGCCGCTCCCCGAACACCGCTCGGCGGCCCCCGTGGTGCTGGACCGGGAGATCCGTCGCATGGCCACGGACGAGGTCCGCTACCCCATGCTCTGGCTGGTCTGGCCTTCGCCGAGGGCCTTCGATCCCGGCGACGCCGAGATGAACCTGACGGCAGCCGTCCTGTCGGCCGACAACGCCGGCCGCCTCTACCAGCGGCTGGTTCTCCAGGACCGGACCGCGCAGAGCGTGGCGGTTTACCAACACTCCAGAGATTTGGGCTCGGAGTTCACGGTGCAGGTTCGGGCCGCCGAAGGGGCCGACCTGGAGCGGATCAAAAGGACCGTCCTGGAGGAGCTGGATCGCTACAAACGGGAGGGACCGACCCGGGCCGAGCTGGAGCGGGTGAAGGCCTCGGCGGAGTCGCACTTTCTGCGGAGGGTGGAGGAGCTGCAGGAGCGGGCGGACATGCTCAACGCCTACTACCACGCCTTCGGCGATCCCGACGGCTTCCGGCGCGACCTAGCCGCCACCACCTCCGCCAGCGCCGATTCGATGAAGAGCTGGGCCTGCAAGGTGTTCGGGGAGGGCAGGCTGGACCTGCGCATCCTGCCAGGGGGGGCGGCGAGCTCCGGCGCGGACCTCTCCCGGCGCCCGGCCGATTTCCTTCCCGCCCCGGTCCATCCCCCGGTGCCTGAGGCCATGACCCTCGCCAACGGGATGAAGCTCTACGTGGTGAGCCGCCCAGGGACCGGGCTCTTCTCGGGGTTGCTCGTGGTGAACGGCGGGGAGAGGCTCGTTCCCAAGGAGAAAGCCGGCCTCGCAGCACTCACCGCGTCCCTCCTGGCCGACGGCGCGGGCTCCCTGGACGCCGAGGGCTTTGCCGAGGCGGCCGCCTCGCTCGGGGCGTCCATCGAAGCGGGGAGCAGCTGGCACGCCTTCACCGTGAGGGTCGACGGACTCTCCTCGAAACTCGCTCCCACGCTCGATCTCTTCGCCGACGTGGTGCTCCGGCCCGCGCTCTCGGAGAAGGACTTCTCGCGGGAGAAGGAGCTCGCGCTAGCCGGCATCCGATCCAGGGTGGAACGGCCCGAGGTCGTGGCCGTCATGGCGTCGCGGGCCATCATCTTCGGCAGGGACGACCCCCGCGGGCGCCCCAGGGCGGGCTACGCGGCGACGGTGCGGGCCATCGAGCTGAAAGACGTGAGAGAGTACCTGCCGCGCCTGCTTCGTGCCTCCGGCGCGAGCCTCGTTTTCGTCGGAGACTTCCATCCCGAAGCGCTCAGGGCGGCCCTAGACCAGCGCCTCGGTGGCTGGCGACCACCGGCCGAGGAACTCCCCTCCCCTCCGGAGCCGCTGATCCAACCGCCATCCGGGAGGCTCGTGCTGGTGGACCGCCCCGGGGCACCTCAAACGGTTCTCACCATGATGCGCCCGGTGGCGGCCTCCGCCGGGGCCGATGGAGAGGCGCTGAGGGACAGCCTCAACACCCTCTTCGGAGGCGCCTTCACGAGCCGCCTCATGCAGAACATCCGCGAGAAGCACGGCTACTCCTATGGCGCTCGCAGCAGCCTGTGGCGGGAGGCCGACCAGTTCATGCTGGGAGCCTCGTCGTCGGTTCAGACCGCCGTGACGGGGGCGGCGCTGGCGGAGTTCAAGCGCGAGTTCGACGCCATCGCCTCGGGCGACGTCACCGCCGATGAGCTCACGAAGGCCGCCCGGACTGTCCGCTTCGACCGTGTGAGCTCGGCGGCCACCGCTTCGGACCTGTCGGAGACCCTCGGGGAGATCATTGCCGACGGCCGTCCCCTGGATTCGGTGGGTCGGGAGATCGCGGCGCTGGACCGCCTGGATCTCTCCGGCATCAATGCGACCGCGGCCTCGGGCCTCTTCGACTGGAGCAAGCTTCTGGTGGTGCTGGTGGGCGATAAGGCGGCGGTCCTGCCGCAGCTCAAGGCGGCCGGGTTTCCGGAGCCTGCACTCGTGAGCCCCGAGGGGGCGCCGATGTGATGGCAGCAGGGCTGGGCGGAGCGCGGCTCGCCGCTGGCGCGAGGCCGTTTCCGCTCTAGTTAGGGCCGGGGAGGGACTGTAGGAACGCCACCGAGTCCTCCTCCTCCATGGGTCGGGCGAAGTAGTAGCCCTGCCCGTACGGGCATCCCATGGAGCGTAGCATGTCGATCTGGTCCGGCCTCTCGATGCCAACGGCCACCGCCTGCATCTTGAGCGTCTTCGCCAAGGTGATGGTGGTCCGGACGAAATCGCGGTTGCCTTCGTCCTCGCACATGGTGCCAACGAAAGAGTGGTCGATCTTCACGGCGTCGATGGGGTAGCGGCGGAGGTTGCTCAGCGAGGCGTAGCCCGTCCCGAAGTCGTCGACGCAGAGGCGCAGGTTGTGCGCCTTGAGCTGCGAGAGGGTGGCGTCCGCCACGTGGCTGTGGTGGAGGAGCGTGCTCTCGGTGATCTCCAGCCGTAGCCAGCTCGGATCGAGCCGGAATTCGGAGGCGGCCTGGCGGAGTTGCTCCGCAAGGTCCCGCTGGGCGAACTGCGAGGTGGAGAGGTTGATGCACATGACCAGGGGCGGCTCCCCGCGGCGCTGGTCCTGCAAGAGCCGCAGGTGCCGGGCCGCCTCCCGGATGGTGAACTGCCCGATGGGCAGGATCAGGCCGTTCTCCTCGGCCACCTCCAGGAAGTGGCCCGGGGTCACCACCCCGTGCTCCGGGTGGCGCCACCTCAGGAGCGCCTCGAAGCCGACCAGGTCCCCCGACCCCAGGTCCACGATGGGCTGGTAGAACATGGCCAGGCGCTTGTCCGCCACCGCCTGGCGGAGGTCCGTCTCCACCTCGAGCAGCCGCAAAACCTTCGTGCGCATGGCGTGGTCAAAGACCGCGTGGCAGCCCCGCCCTTGGCGCTTGGCCTCGTACATGGCCGTGTCCGCGTCGCGGATCATCTCGTCGGGCCTCTCGTAGTGGGGCGCCCAGAAGGCGACGCCGATGCTCCCGCTGCTGTACACCTCGTGCCCGCTCAGCCGACAGGGCTCGGCGATCTGTTCATGGATCCGCTCGGCGAAGTGCACGGCCGTCTCCACGTTGGGGATGTTGTCCAGCAGCACGGCGAACTCGTCGCCTCCCAGCCGGGCCACCGTGTCCGAGGACCGCAAGCAGCGAACTAGGCGGCTGGAGACCTCCATCAGGAGTTCGTCGCCCGAGAGGTGCCCCATGCTGTCGTTGATGAGCTTGAACCGGTCCAGGTCCACGAAAAGGATGCCGAACCGGTACTCCGCGTAGCGCTGGGCTCTTGCCATGGCCAGCCCCAGCCGATCTAAAAAGAGCGTTCGGTTAGGAAGCCCCGTGAGGGGATCGTGGAGGGCGTCGTGCTGGAGCTGCTCCTCGGCCATCCGTCTCTGGGTGACATCCACTCCCGTGGCCAAGAAATGGTGGATGGCGCCCGAGCGGTCGCGCACGGGGGAAATGGTCTTCTCCTCGTGGTAGATCGTGCCATCCTTTCTCCGGTTGATCATCACGCCTCGGTAAGATTCGCCGGCCTGAAGGGTCTTCCAGAGCTTGTCGTATATGGCCTCATCGTGGTGGCCCGACTTTAGAATCCTGGGGGTTTTGCCGATGACCTCCTGCCGCGTGTAGCCCGTCACCCGCTCGAAGGCGGCGTTGACGTATTCGATGGTGCCCTCCAGGTCGGTGATCAGGACCGACTCTTCGAGCTGCTCGATGGCGCTCAGCAGCCACTGCGGACCCTCGCCGGGCGCTGCTACCGACGGTCGGGCCTCCCTCGAAAAGACCAGGACGTGCGCGGGCGCTTGGCCTGGGCCGGCTTCCGCGGGGGTGGACTCGATCTCGATCCACTTGCGGTCCGCCGCCACGATCCGGTGGCGGATGCACCTGCCGGCGACGCCCTCGGCGGTTACGCGGATCCACTCCAGGATGTCCTCCGGCGGCAGGAAATCGGTGAAGCGCCGGCCCAGCAGCTCATCCGCCGTGTGCCCGAACAGGCGTTCCGAGCCGGGGGAGGCGTAGAGGATGAGACCCTCCTCGTCGAGCACCACGGCGGAGAGAGGGAAGCGCTCCACGACCAGGCGGGCGAAGCCGCCTTCATCGCGGGCCTTCGAATCCGGGGCCTTGCGCCTGGGCACCACCTCACACCTCCAACAACGCGAAATAGTTGCTAGCCAGCAAGAGCCCTGCCAAGTCGTCGCGGACCGGGACCGTGGGGAAGGAATGATCATCAGCTTGAAGAGAGAAAGCCGTCTTGGATTCAATCCATCTCCGCTCTCCTCGGAAGCGGGCGCCCCCTTGGTTTGGAACCTTCATGAGACATCCTGTAACAAATTGGTAACGGGACGATCACCGCGCGGCCTATCCCGCGGGACCGGAACCCTCAGCGCGGCGGGCCGTGCGGGGAGGATGCCGGATGAAACGAAAGGGCTCTGAACGGGGGCCGGGTGGAAGCGGGTGCGAGGATGCTCTATGGTAGAGGACGATAGGGAAGGGGACTGACAGCCCGAAAGGAGGTCCATGGTCATGGAATTCGAAGAGAAAATCCGGCGGATGTTCCCGACCGCTGGCGAGGTGCCCGCGGAGTTCAGCCTGGATGGCCCCGTGGTGTGCGACCGGTACCTGGTGGACGGCGAGCTGCGCCGTTGGGAGGGCCCGATGCGGGACGTCCTCTCGCCGGTATGCATTCGGGACGGCGAGGCGCTGGACCAGAAGCTGCTGGGGCGCTACCCGCTCATGGACGAAGCGACCTCGCTGGAGGCGCTGGAGGCGGCCGTGCGCGCTTACGACCACGGGCGAGGCCTCTGGCCCACCATGTCCGTGCGCCAGCGTATCAAGTATGTGGAGGAGTTCACCTTCCGAATGCGTGAGAAGCGGGACGAGGTGGTGAAGCTCCTCATGTGGGAGATCGCCAAGACACACGCGGACGCCGCCAACGAGTTCGACCGCACGGTCGAGTACATTCGCGACACGGTGGACGCCCTCAAGGAGCTGGACCGGGTCTCCTCCCGCTTCGTGATCCAGAAGGGGATCATCGGCCAGATCCGCCGCGGTCCCCTGGGCGTGGTGCTCTGCATGGGGCCGCACAACTACCCCCTCAACGAGACCTTCACCACGCTCATCCCGGCCCTCATCATGGGAAATGCGGTGATCTTCAAGCCGCCGCGCCTGGGAGTCCTGCTGCACTTCCCTCTGCTGGAGGCCTTCCGGGACTCCTTCCCCCGGGGCGTCGTGAACACGGTCTTCGGGCGCGGTCAGCAGGTGGTCCATCCCCTGATGGGCACGGGGAAGGTGGACGTGCTGGCCTTCATCGGCTCCAGCCGGGCGGCGGACCTGCTGAAGAAGCAGCACCCCAAGCCCCACCGGCTTCGGAGCGTGCTGGGGCTTGAGGCGAAGAACGCTGCCATCATCCTCAGGGACGCCGACCTGGAGCTCACCGTCCCCGAGTGCGTTCTCGGCGCCCTCTCTTACAACGGCCAGCGCTGCACGGCCCTCAAGATGTTTTGGGTGCACTCGGAGATCGCGGGCGTCTTCCTGGACAAGCTCTCCCGCGCCGTGACGGATCTCAAGATGGGAATGCCCTGGGAGGAGGGGGTCAGGGTGACGCCCATGCCCGAAGTGGACAAGACGCGCTACCTCCGCGAACTGGTGGAGGACGCCGAGGCCAAGGGGGCCAAGGTGATGAACCCCGGAGGCGGCGCCGTGGCGGGCACCTTCTTCCATCCCGCCGTGCTCTACCCGGTGAACGAGACCATGCGCGTCTATCACGAGGAGCAGTTCGGGCCGATCATCCCGGTGGCCGCCTTCGACGACATCGAGAGGCCCATCCGCTACGTCATCGACTCGAACTACGGCCAGCAAGTCAGCCTGTTCGGCAGCGACCCGGAGGTCATCGGGAGGCTGGTGGATCCGCTGGTGAACCAGGTCTGCCGCGTGAACATCAACAGCCAGTGCCAGCGGGGGCCGGACACCTTCCCCTTCTGCGGAAGGAAGGATTCGGCGGAGGGGACGCTCTCCGTGTCGGACGCGCTGAGGGTCTTCTCCATCCGGACCCTCGTGGCGGCCAAGACCACGGAGCCGAACAAGGCCATCGTGGAGGATATCGTGCGGGATCACCACTCCAACTTCATCTCCACAGACTTCATCTTGTAGGGAGGGGCTGTTTCTACAATCCCGCCGGGGGGCCGCCGCTGTAGGAGCGCTCTCCAGGGCGCGGTTGGTCAACCCCCTGCGCCCTTCGGCTTCAGAGCAGGATGTGGCCCTGGAGGTAGAGGGCGGCGGTTCCTGCGATGGAGACCCTCTCGCCGCGGTCTTCACAGAAGAGCTCGCCGCCTCGGGCGGAGACCTGGAGGGCGTGCAGCCGCTTCTTCCCCAGGCGGCGGGACCAGTAGGGGACGAGGGTGCAGTGGGCCGAGCCGGTAACCGGGTCCTCCGGGACGCCGGCACCGGGGGCGAAAAAGCGCGAGACGAAGTCGCAGGTGCGTCCCGGGGCCGTCAGAATGATCCCCAGGGCCTCCAGGCCCGCGAGCATGGCCATGTCGGGCTTCAGCCCCCGGACCTGCTCCTCGCTCTCCACCACCACCAGGTAGTCCCGCGAGCGCCTCACCTCCGCGGCGGCGAGGCCGATCCCCTCCAGGAGGCGCGGGGGAGCCTGGCAGGGCTCGCCCGGCCGGGAGGGGAAGTCCATGGAGAGGAGGTCCCCCTCCTCCTTCACGGCGAGGGGGCCGCTCTGGGTGGAGAAGCGCACCGTGCCCGCCGCCTCGCGCAGGACCTTCAGCAACACGAAGCCGCTCGCCAGGGTGGCATGGCCGCACAGGTCCACCTCCACCTCGGGGGTGAACCAGCGCAGGCCCCAGGCGTCGCCCTCCTTCACGAGGAAGGCCGTCTCCGAGAGGTTGTTCTCGGCGGCGACGGCCTGCATGACCTCCGCGGGGAGCCAGCTCTCCAGCAGGCAGACGCCCGCCGGGTTGCCCCCGAAAAGGCGGCTCGTGAAGGCGTCCACCTGGTAGAAGGGGATGCGCAAGGGCTGGGCGCTCATCGCGGGCTCCCTCAGTGGTGGTGGCCGTCGCCCGAGTGGGCGTGGCCGTGCTCCAGCTCCTCGGCGGCGGCGGCGCGGACCTCGATGACGGTCACGTCGAAGTTGAGGTTCTTTCCGGCCAAGGGATGGTTTCCGTCGAGCTTCACCCCCTGGTCGCTGACCTCGACGACCTGGAAGGTGAGGGTCTCGCCGTCCTCGCTGTGGGCCTGGAGGATCTGGCCTGGCTCCACCTCGAAGTCGAAGCGGTCGCGCGGCTCGGTGAAGACCTTCTCGGGGTCGTGGTCGCCGTAACCTTCGGCGGCTGGGACGTGCATCTGGTGTTTCTCGCCCTTGACCTTCCCCTCGAGCGCCTTTTCGAGGCCGGGGATGATCTGGGAGTGGCCGTGGAGGTAGGTGAGGGGCTCGCCGTCCGAGCTGCTGTCGATGACGGCGCCGGCGTCGTCGGTGAGGATGTAGTCGATGGTGACCACGCAATCCTGGGCGATCTTCATGGGTTCGGACATGGCGCAACGCGCTCCTTCTCGGGGCTTGCGCACCAACGGCACCGGACCCCCGGGACCCCGCACCCCAACGTTGGAACCTTACCGCGTCCGGCGAGAAATGTCACCCCCTTGCACCCTCCCCGCCGGTGGGGGGCGCAAAGCACCCGGGAAGGTGATGATGCCCCCCTTCAGGGGTTTACCGATGCGCAGTCCTCCGCGGGGCCCCGCCCTCACCTCCCTCAGGACCTCCACTGGATCGAGGCCGGAGGCCCGCCGGGCGGGGTTCTCTTGGGCCTCATCTCCCAACCTCCCCGGATTGGAAGCCCGAGCCAGTTCCAAACGGTCCGTTTGCACGAACCCTCGCGGGAGGCTATCATGAACCTATGAGTAGCCAGAGTATGGCATTCGGCCAGGCCCGGACGGGCCGTGGCCTTTTCTGAACGGGGGAAAGCACGGTGAGCGCCATGACCATCACCTTCTCGTTGCGGGATGTGTTTCTCTTCGTACTCGGGCTCGTGTGCCTCGGGGTGCTGGCCTATTTCCTGGCCGTGCTTCGGAAGCTCTCCCTCCTCCTCGACGACTGGCGCAGGCTGGCCTCGCGGGCCGAAGGGATCGCGCCCAGGATCGAGCGGGTCCTGGAGAGCGCTGACGGCACCTTGGCGGCGGCCCGCCGCGTGGTGGAGGGCAGCGAAGGGGTGGTGAAGGACCTGGCCGCGGTGTCGAGCTCCGTGCGCGACGTGGCCCAGGCTACGGTGGCCCAGGTGGCCACGGTCTTGGCCCCCGTGCGGTATCTCGCGGCCCTCGTTACGGGATTGCGCAAAACCCTGGAGAGTCTTCTCCTGGGCACGGATCACGATGGGCATGATGACAAGGAGGATTCCGATGAAGAAAGAGACATCTAACGTTCTGGTGGCGTTTCTAGTGGGCGCCGTGGCGGGTGGAGTCGCCGCGCTCCTCCTGGCCCCCGCCTCGGGGACCGAGACGAGAAAGAAGCTGGCCGAGGGCCTCAGGCGGGCCAAGGAGAAGGCGGCGGAGGAGCTGGACCACGCCAAGGAGATCGCCGACCTTCAGAGGCAGGCCATCAAGGAGGCCTACGCCGAAGGCAAGAGCGCGTACCAGCGAAAGCTCAAGAAGGACGAGGCCGTAGAGGGCTGAACCGAACCGGTCCGATCACGCCCCAGGAGTGCCCGGCGAGGTGCCGGACGTCTGGCGGACCCCCTCAGTGCGAGGGGGTCCTGATCGGTCTTGCCCCGGGAGTCGCGGACGGGCTAAGGTGAGATCCGCGACATCCCCGGGCGGAGGGACGCCGCGCCGGGGAGGGGACCGTGGCTGGCGAATCCAGTCTGACGCAGCGGCGCATTCTGGCCTTCTGGGCGCCTCTGGCCGGGACGTGGCTGATGATGTCGGTGGAGGGACCCTTCCTCGCCGCGGTCATCGCCCGCTTGCCGTCCCCCACCCTTAACCTGGCCGCTTACGGCGTGGCCTACGCCGTGGCCCTCCTCGTGGAATCGCCCATCCTCCTCGTCATGAGCACCTCCACGGCGCTCGCCGAGGACTGGGCCTGCTACCTGAAGCTGAGGAATTTCGTCTTCTCCCTGAACGCGGCCCTGACGTCCATCATGGCCGTGAGCCTTTGGCCTCCGCTTTTCGAGCGCGTGGCCGGCGGGCTGATGGGACTTCCCGAGAACCTCGTGGGGTTGACCCACCTGGCGTGCCTGCTCCTCCTGCCCTGGCCCGCATCCATCGGATACCGCCGCTTCTATCAGGGCATCCTCGTCCGGAACGGCCTCGCACGGCGGGTGGC
This sequence comes from Acidobacteriota bacterium, assembly GCA_049967655.1. Lineage (GTDB taxonomy): Bacteria > Acidobacteriota > UBA4820 > UBA4820 > DSQY01 > DTPS01. The sequence goes on along the minus strand of JBMFSH010000006.1, from coordinate 64,704 downwards.
CTACGGCACCGTTCTTCGCGTGGTCTCCATGGGGGGCGTCGCGCTCCTGCTCTCCCTCGGCTGGCACGCGCCCGGCGCCGTGGTGGGCGCCGCCTCCTTGTCGGCGGGGGTCGTAGTGGAGGCGGTTTCCAGCCGGCTGATGGCGCAGCGGCTCCTTCGGGCGATGAAGGGGACGGCTTCCGGCGGTGCGGGGCCGGAGCCGCTCAGCTACCGCTACATCTGGCACTTCTATACCCCCTTGGCCCTCACCTCCATCCTGAGCATGGGGGTCAACCCGCTCGTCACCTTCTTCATGCCCTCCAGCCGCCTGGGCATCGAGTCCCTGGCCGTGCTCCCGGTGGTCAACGCCCTCGTGTTCATCTTCCGAAGCCTCGGGCTGGCCTTCCAGGACGTGAGCATCGCCCTCGCCGGGCCCCAGCGTGAGGGGTACCGTCCGCTGCGACGCTTCGCCAGCGCCCTGGCGGCGGCGGCCGCGGGAGGGCTGGCGGTCATCGCCTTCAGCCCCCTCTTGCACCTCTGGCTGCGGGGGCTCTCGGGGCTCTCGCCGGCCCTGGCGAGCGTGGCGGTCGTGCCCACCCGCATCATGGCGATCATGCCCGCCTTCTCCGTGCTCCTCTCCTTTCAGCACGGCATGCTGGTATCGGCCCGCAACACGCGGCCCGTCAGTTTCGCCACCGCCCTGGAGGTGGCCAGCATCGCGCTCGCGCTCTTCGTGGGTATCCGAACGGCCGGGCTGGTGGGGGCCACGGCCGCCGCGGGGGCCCTCCTCTTCGGCCGGATCGCCGCCGTCCTCTTCCTCATGCCCTCCTTCCGCCGCGCCACGGCCCCCGGGCGCCTCTTGAACTCCAGGAGAGGTCCATCATGAATCGAGCGTTGCGAGCCCTTCGTGCCCGCTGGCCGCTTCGCGAGGGCCTCTGGCCTGGATGGCTCGTCCAGCCATGGCTTGGCCTGCAGGCCAAGGGCTCGGACACGGCCCCCGAAGGGCTGGGAGAAAGCCCCGTTCTGGAGGCCTCCGACTCGCCCTAGTCCCTCGCCGCGCAGACGCTGGGCCTCCGGCGACGGTGGGGGCTCAACCTCCTGGGCGGCTGCTGCGGGACGAACGACCGCCTCATCAGCGCCCTGGCACCGGGTTCTCAACGTCCGAGGCCGGATCTCTCCTCTTTCGGAGGCCGACGGAGAGACCAACCTCCAGCAGGCCTTGCTCCAGGCGGAAGGGGTGCTCTTCCGGAACGGCGCCGTGGACCTGGACCGTTTCTGGTGGAGTGGCGCGGAGGAACTCTACGGGCCGGCGCGGGAAGTCTCTGAAGGATCAGGAGGGTCCCGCCGGTGGCGTGGGGGCTTTCCGACGAGTGCACCGAGATACCGGCACGACAACGCTGTGCCTCTTCCACGATCCTCCGGATCGGGAGCCTGGTCCTGGTTCAGCCCCAGCCTTACTCCACCTTGAATGCGATCTCCACGGTGGCTTGCCATTCGGAGGTCTTGCCGTCCTGGATGGCCCCGCGCAATTCCACCACCTCGAACCAGGCCATACCGTGCACCGACGCCCCGGCCTTCACCACGGCCGATTCCACGGCCTTCTGGTAGCTCTCCGGGCTGCAGCCCACGACGCGAATCTTCTTGAACACCTTCTCGTTCATGGCGTGCCTCCTTGGTTGTGATCACTATAACACTGGAGCCGTTCGAGAGGTGGCCCAGGGGGAGAGCGGGCGTGCTACACTATCAATCCCGCAGTGATTCCGGGAGAGCAGGCAGGAGGCGGAGTTGGACGGCGCCGCACCGGATCCCAGGCAGGAATGGACGGCCGAGACGATCAACGCACTCCCCATCCGGCGTTTCGAGGGGAGCATCTACCTGGTCCATTCGGACGCCCAGGTGGGCTCCGCGGCCGAGCGGCTCGGCCGCGAACGAGTGCTGGGCTTCGACACGGAGACCAAGCCCTCCTTTGCGAAGGGGCAGGTCAACCCTCCCGCCATCCTCCAGCTCTCCAGCGGCACCGAAGCCTATCTCTTCCAGCTCCTGAGGCTCCATCGGCTGGGGCCGGTGCTGGCCCTGCTGTCCGATCCGGCCGTCCTGAAGGTGGGCGTGGCGCCCGGTTACGATGTCCGGAAGCTCCAGGAGGTCTACACCTTCGAACCGAGGGGATTCGTGGATCTCGCCACACTATCATCGGAGGCGGGGGTCCCCGCCAACGGCCTGAAGGGACTCGCGGCGAGCCTGCTGGGATTCCGCGTTTCCAAGCGGGCCAAGATGTCGGACTGGAGCAGGCCGGAACTCGCCCCCGCCCAGATCTCCTACGCCGCCACGGACGCCTGGGTGGGCCGTGAGATCTTCATGGCGCTGGAGCGCCTGCGCCACGGCGCGTGATCCGGGCCCATGCTCGCGCGGGCGAAGAAGTCGCTGGGCCAGCATTTCCTCGTGGATTCCGTCTGGATTCAGCGAATCCTTGGGGCCGCGAGGGAGGCCTCCACTTCGGCCACCGCCCTCCTCGAGATCGGGCCGGGAGGCGGCGCGCTCACGTCGGGTCTCCTCGACCTGCACCTTCCCACGTGGGCCGTGGAGGTGGACCGGGAGCTGGCGGCGGCCCTCGCGCGAGAGCGGCCCGACCTCCGCGTAGTGCTTGGGGACGCACGCGAGCTCGACCTGCCGAAGCTGGCGGGGAGCGGCGCAAGGTGGCTGGTGGTGGGCAACCTTCCCTACAACGCGGGGACGGAGATCTTGCGGAGAATCCTCTCGCGCCCGGGCGAAGTGGCTTCCGCCGTGGTCATGCTCCAGCGGGAGGTGGCCTGGAAGTTCTGTGCGAGCGCGGGAGGGGAGGGATACGGCCCCCTCGCCGTCTGGACGGACGGCTGGTGGAAACGCCGCCTGCTGTTCTCGGTCCCCCCAGGCGCCTTCAGGCCTTGCCCGAAGGTGATCTCCGCCGTCTGCCGCTTCGATCCGAAGGAGCGGGCAAGCCTTCCTCCGAACGAGCAGGAGCGCTTCTGGTCCTTCTTGCGGATGGCCTTCGCCTCGCCTCGGAAGGCCATGGGCGCGGTGGGACGCTCGCTGGGTTATGCGGTGGAAAGCTGGCCGGCGATCCTGGAACGCGTGGAGGTCGATCGCCTGGCCAGGCCGAACCAGGTCGAGCCGGCCGTTTGGACTCGCCTCTTTGAGCTCCGGGGCCTACGGTAGGATCAGGAGTTCTGGAGGCTTGTCGGGAAAGGACCGGAAGAGGGCGGCCCCGTCGTTGGCCGGCATGCTGGCGCTGATGCGGAGTGAGTCCGCCCTCCGGACGCCCAGACCCGCCAAGAAGTCCGCCCACCAACCCCGCTCCTTGTCAGGCTGGCCGACGGCTCCGGTGATCTTTCCGACCAGAGTTACGCGGATGACTCTCCCGCCGTCGAAAACGATGGTGTAGACGGGTGGAACGGGGATCAGATCGGACATGGTCGGCGGAATCAAGGCGGGAACCGCGATTTCAGCCGAAGGCACGCTTCCCGGCGTGATGCGGATCCGGTTGATGATCTTCGGGGGTATGAGGTGGCCCCCGGTCCAGATTTCGCCGATCCATTTCCCCTCATGCATCCGGGGGAAGAAGAAGATGCGTGGATACCCCACCTTGAGGGAGTCGATCGGATAGGTAGCAAGGGCCACTCCCGAATGGCAGAGCTTGATGGCAGGATGGGAGAGATCCAGTTCGAGGTAGAAGGTGTTCGAGGTGGCCAGCCTGGCCTCCTGTTCGGCCAGGGCGGCGCGGAGGGGCAGGGGCTCCTGCGAAGGCTCGGCCTGGGCCAGCACCCGAACGACCCCGGCCAGGGCAACCACGGAGATCGCCAGGAATGCGAGAGAAAGCAGTCGTTTTTTCATCAGTACATGAACACCGTGGCCCCGACGGGCACCTTCTGCCAGATGATGCGGAGGTCGTCCCGCCCGACCCTTACGCACCCGTGGCTCACATTGCGTCCCAGGAGGCGGGTGTAGAGCGTGCCATGGATCATGTAGCCCGACGGTCCTCCGCCCAAATCCAGGGCGTACTCACCCAGCATCCCCTCCTGCACTCGGTCCGCATAGTTCTTGGGAAAGGGTTCGCCCGATTCGATGTAGTCCCAATCGGGCGCCGTCCAAGTGGGATCCTTGCGCTTGTCCCGGACGAAGAAACGGCCCACGGGTGTGTCGAATACCCAGTGGCGGTCCGATTTCGGATCGGTCAGCAAAGTTCCAGCTCCGGCCGAGCAGAGGGCATCGAGGATGACCTTGTCTCCGTCGCGCAGGTAGAGGTGGTTGCGAATGTGGTCCACCACCACGAAAATGCCCTTGGGCCTCACTTGGTCCAGTTTCTTTTCGGCCATATCCAGGATCTTCTCGGGCAGTACCGGCCCCGTCTGAGGCACCTCCATGCTGTGCCGGGAGATGTAGGCCGCATTCAGGTCCGCGTAGCCGTATCCCGTCGACAGCACGAAGAGGACGACGGCCGCGCAAAGCAGACCGGTGCCGATGAGGAGGACCAGGACGGTGCGGCGGACACGCCTCGCGTGCTCCTTCTTGGTCGATTCGATGCCGCGCAAAAGGGGAGAAGAGTGATCGGTGTCGTTGTCGCTCATCGCCTCGTTTCCATCAGAGCCGATCGGATCGGGCCTCCGCTGCCGTCGCTGCCCACGATGGCCACCACCGTCCCGATCACCGCCTCATGATACAGCCTTTCCATGTTCTCGTCATTCGGGGCTATGCATCCGTCGGTCCAATCATAGCCCCTGCCCCCCGTTCCGTGTATCTCGATGAGGCCACCGATGCCAGTGCGGCGCGTCAACTGCCCACGGGCCTTCATCTCGGCGAACCGCCGGCGGTCCTCTTCGTTCGGGTAGTTGAGGAGGAGCGCGAGCCCGTACTTGGTGGCCCCCCGGCCCTTCTTTCGGATGATGCGGTACAGCCCCTCGGGAGTGGCTCTGTCTCCGGCCCTCTCCTTCTGGCTCACGGAATTGGCACCGAGATCGACGGGGAACGACTGGGCGAGACGGCCGTTCTTGTAGACATCCAGCCTGTGTTTCTCCTTGATCACCACGAAGGCAATCCCGGTGCTCCTCGATGAGGCGACCGCCTCGCGGATCCACAACTCCCACAGCCGAAGATGGTGGGGGTCATCGAAGCGCTCCAGGTATTCGCGAGACCGGCTGAGGGCCCTGCTGCTGTTCTCCAGAGAGCTGCTTGCGGCGGAGAGGGCCCTGTCGTACTGGCCAGCGCCATAGTAGGACTGGGCTTGGTGAAGCAGCATGAATGCCGTGGCCAGGTGCCCTCGCGTGTAATAGTCCTGGCGGCTGAGGTCGGCCACCTCCTCGCTTCTTTGAAGCGAGTCGTCGGCCCTGGCGATCATGGCCTCCGCCTCCGGTCTCACCTCGCGCCTGTGCTCAACGGCGTCCTTCCAAAGACCGAAGGCTTGGGCCTGGGCTTCGTCCAGGAGGCGCTGGGGCCGGACGAAATCTCTGGTCCCCCACTGGGAAGCCAGCTGGAGGTTGGTTTCGAAGCGTGCCTCCTTAAGAGCGTCCTGGCACGCCATAAATCGCTGCGGATAGAGCTGCTCGGCGCCCTCCCGCCGGGCGGCGAAGAGGAGGGTCTCGGCTCCCTTCCCCGTGGGGTCCAGGGGCGGGGATTGGCTCCCGTCCAGGAGAGGGACCAGCCACTCCGAAGCGGACCAGATGATGGCGCACAGGATGATCAACAGGATGATTCTACGGGTCGTTTTCCGCTTCTTCACACCAGATCCCCAAAAAAAGGGGGCGGCAACGCCGCCCCCTTTTTCTTCGCGGGAAAACGGTTACTTCTTTCCCTTGTGGGCCGGGGCCTTGTGAGCAGGGATGCTGCTCTTTTTCAGTGCCTTGGCCTGCTCGACCTGCTGGACGACGTTGTCGGCCTTAGCCTTGGCGCTGTCGGCCGTGGTCTTGGCTTCCATGTACTTCTCGGCGGTGGCGTCGGACTTGGCGGTCTCGATGGCCGCGGCGGCATCGTCGACGTCCTTGGTCATGGCTTCAAGATCAGCCTTGGAGCCCTTGCCCTTGGGGGCGGTCTTCAGGGCTTCGCGTGCGGCGGTGACGGAAGCGTCGGCGGCGGTGATGGAAGCTTCAGCATCGGCCTTGGCCTTCGCCTTGCCGGCGATGGCGTCCTGCTTGGCCGTGTCGGCCAGCTGCTGCAACTCGGTGGTCAGCTGGGTGGCCACCTTGTAGCTCTTGAAGAACTTGCTCTGCTGAGCGGCGAGTTCAGTGTCCAGGGCGGCAGCCTTGTCCTCGGCGGCCTTGAGGGCGTCGGGGGCGTAAACGTCGGCCTGGGCGGCCTTGGCGGCCTGGAGGGCGGCCTTGGCGGCGTCGATCTGCTGCTGCGGCGGCTTGGCGCAGGCAACCAGCGCAGCAAGGGCCAGAACCAGGAGGCTAGCGGTGAGCTTTCTCATTTTCCTTCTCTCCTTTCCAAGCAAAAACCGGACTACCGGCATAAGCCATCTTATGCCGAAACTTGTAGGCTCATTTCGCGCCGGGGGGCTGGATTCTCTGGGTCGACCTCGGGAGCGCACAAGAACATAAGTTCTCACACCCTGCCCCCCCGTATGTTCGGGGGATTCTCACGGCCATGAACTCTACACCCGCCGCCCCCCCCCTGTCAAGACCCCTCCACCCGGGGAAGGGCGGGGCTCATGGCTGGCCCCAGACTAAACGAGCCTTCCCCACGAGGGAGGGCATTTTACCCCCCCCGGTGCAGGGTATATAATCTCCCCGCCTGGCAGGAGGAAGAGGGGCAATGAACAAGACCGTGCTCAGCATCTCGGCTTTCGATGCCTCTGGGGCCACGGGCGTCCCGGCAGACCTCAAGACCTTTCAAGCCTTCCGGGTCTACGGGACGGCCGTCGTCACCGCCATAGCCGCCCAGAACACGCTGGGTATCCAGGCTCTGCACCCGGTGCCGATGGAGATCGTCGGCCAGCAGATCGAAGCGGTCGTGAGCGATATCTCCGTGCAGGCCGTGAAAGTGGGCGTGCTGGCCACGGCGGCCAACGTGCAGATCGTGGCGAGTTTGCTGGAAGCATTCGGGCTGAAGGGCTTGATCGTGGTGGATCCCGTCTTGTACGCAGCCACCGGCGAGCCCCTGCTGGAACCGTCGGGGGTGCCGCTGTTGATCGAGAAGGTCCTGCCCCTTGCGCACGTTTTGACGCCGAACCGCCGCGAGGCCGAAATCCTCTCCGGAATTTCCGTAAGGGACGTCCCTTCCGCCAAGGAGGCCGCCCGCCTTCTTCACGGCAAGGGAGCAAGGCACGTGATCATCACGGGAGGTGGCTTCGAAGGACCCAGGGCCATGGATCTCTGGTACGACGGGACCAACGATCACATCTTCGACGCGGTCCGCCTGCCGTCCAGAAACACCCTGGGCCTGGGCACGACCTTCTCCGCCGTGATCTGTGCTCTGCTCACGCGCGGGATCGTGATGGGCGAGGCGATTGATCGCGCGAAGAAGTACCTCGCCAAGGCCATGCAGCACCCCTTCCAGATTGGCAAGGGAAAAGGACCGCTCAATCACACCGTTCCAATGTGATTCATCCTCGATGGAGCCGCCCGTTACCAGTGGCTGGATTCTCTGTTCACGGCTACTGCGACCACTTTGCTTGCGCCCCGTGGCGGCGAAGCCTTTTTCATTGAAAGTGAGGGGGTTGTGGTATATAATCTGCACAAGGGAGGCGTTATGACGCGCGCGGAACTGGCCAGGCGGGTCTACATGGCCCATGGCGGCATCACCTACCAGGCGGCCCAAGTGCTGGTCGAAGAGGTCATTCAGGGGATGACCTCCGGGCTCTCGGAAACGGGGAGGCTGGTCATTTCGGGTTTCGGCACCTTCAAGGTGGTCGAGAGGAAGGCGCGGATGGGGCGGGACATGGGAAAGGGGACCCCGGTGCGAATACCCTCGCGCAAGACCGTCGTCTTCGTGCCGTCGCGAAAGTGGCCAGGCGGAAAGAATCCATGAAAAATGCGGCCAGAAAAAGAAGCGAGGCCGGGCCCCGTTTCTCCTTGGAGCAGGTCCCGCAGAAGCTCTACTACAAGATCGGCGAGGTCTGCGACATTACCGGCGTTCCCTCACACGTCCTGAGGTTCTGGGAGAAGCAGTTCCCCCAGTTGAGCCCCAACAAGACCCAATCGGGACATCGGCTCTACAGGAGGCGGGACATCGAGGCCGTTCTGCAGATCAAGGAGCTTCTCTACGAGAAGAAGTTCACGCTCCGCGGAGCGCGGGACTTTCTCTCGTCGACCCGCAAGGTCAGGGGAGAGGCCCTTCAGCAGCGCGAGCCGGGAGAGGTGCTGGGCCGGCTTCGGGAGGGGCTCTCCCGGCTGAGCTCCTTGTTGAGCCGCCCTTCCCCTTTTGACAGGTGACGCGCCCCCGTGGTATAAATCCCGTGCCGGTTTGGAGCTTCGGCCCCGAGTCGGCCGGTCGGGACGTGGCGCAGCCTGGTAGCGCACTTGCTTGGGGTGCAAGGGGTCGCTGGTTCAAATCCAGTCGTCCCGACCAGAATTATCCCTTAATTTCCATAGAGTTAGAAGAAGCTTCAGAGGCGGCCTCGCAAGGGGCCGCTTTCGCATTGCAACTTTTCCGCGACTTGAGGGTGTCCAGGACCGCGACGACGCTCTCGTTCAGGAAGATGTGGCGGGTTCTCTGGGCCTTGGCCAGGGTTCCGTCGAGGGCGGCTACCCTGCTGGCGGGTTCCACGTCCGCCCAGCGGAGCCCCAGGATCTCACCGCGCCTGGCGCCCGTCTCCAAGCCATCGGGAAATCGGAATGGCCATTTTCGCGAGGAGAGCGAAGCGTGGAGGGTGGAGGGAAGGGACGAAACGCATGCCGCGACATAACGTTGCGGGGACAATCTCCGTAGGGCGTTTCACCTTCCTCACGTCAGCTCTGCTGCCGCATGAGTGGCTCTCTTGCACGTGGCAACCGCTGTTATTTGCGCAATACGGTGAGCAGATCGCGCTTGTGCTCCTCTTCCATGAGGAGAATGTCCTCGAGAGCCCGCCTCAAACCGTACTCTTTGAGGGCTTCGGCTTGCCCGATCCGCTCCTTGTAGCGAGTGATGGCGTTATCCTCTCCCCAAAGGTCCTGTTCGAGCATCTTTTTGCTGTCGGAGGAGACATCCCGGCGCTCCACATCCACCGTTGGAATTCCTCCCAGGAACGCGATCTGATCAGACAGGGAGACGGCGTGTTGCATCTCCTCCTGACTGTGGACAAGGATTTCCTTCGTGATGCTTTCGTACTCGGGGCCGGTGATGAGGGCCGCGTGCTGGACGTACTGGATGGCGGCGGCGTATTCCCATTCCAAGTCCTTGTTCAATTCCTTAAGCAGAGCCTTCTTGGTGAGTTTCATTGGGTCTTCTCCTTTCGCTTCGGCGTACTTTGCGAGGAGGGTACCGAGGCTGGTTCCTCGGCGCACTCCCGGCACATACCGTAAAATTCAATGGTGTGCCGGCGGACCTGGTGGCCCGTCTCCGCCTGAACGGATTGTTCAAGAGTCATTCTGGGGCGCGTCGGAAGATCGTAGATCTTGTGGCATTGTTCGCAGATGAAGTGGTAGTGCTTCTGCTCTAGCGTTAACCCGAACCGGCTCTCACTTGTCCCAAAGGGCAGCTCGCACAGCGTGCCATCCGCCACGAGGGTCTTGAGAGTTCGGTACACTGTGGCCAGACTCACCCTCGGGTGGCCCCGCCGGAGCTGAGCGTGGATCCAGTCCACGGTGGGGTGGATCGGGTTGTCCTTCAAAAGGGCCAAGATGGAATCTCGGTATTGAAAAGGCCTCGGCACCGATGGGAACCTCATCAAGGTCTCGCAATGATGGTAACAATTATCATTATCGCTATCATCATTATTATAGTGTCCGCCGCGAAGGAAAGCAAACGCACCCAATGAGCGACCCAATGAGCGCACCCAATGAGCGGGCCTGAATTACCTCCTTATCTCCTTGCTTGATGCAGCGCGCCACAGCCCCAGGTGGTCCCGGAGGAGTTCCCTACACTCGCCCCGTGCCGTTCCTCCGGCTCATCGCACTTGACGAGTTAGTATCTCCTAACTATATTAGGATACCTGAACAAGGAGGCGGCCATGACCGAGAGGACAGGGCTGGGACTTGGAGAAAGCCTGGAAGATTACCTGGAGGCGATCCTGGCCTTGGAGCGAGAAACGGGAATGGCACGCGTCAGCCATATTTCCAGCCGGCTCTCGGTATCCAAGCCATCGGTCACCGGGGCTCTGCGCATCCTGAAGGAGAAACGCCTAGTCTGTTACAAGCCATACGGAACGGTGACGCTGACCCCCTCGGGCAAGCGGATCGCGGGAGAGGTGGCGCGCCGCCACCGTGTTCTCAAGCGATTCCTGACGGCAGTCCTGCTCCTGGGTGAGGAGAGCGCCGAGGCGGCCGCCTGCCGAATGGAACACGTTCTGTCGGCGACGGTCATCGAGCGCTTTTGCGCCTTCGCCGACTATCTGGGCCGCTGCCCACGCGGCGCCCCTCTCTGGGTCGCCGGAACCGGTTTCGCCTGCCCCCATCGAGGGCAGTACCCCGAGTGCGAAACGTGCGCGGTGCCCGCCGTGGCGGCCGATGCCGGCCGAACTGTTGTAAGCACCCGCAGCAAGAGAACCATGATCCATGGAAAGGAAGCCCCATGAACACGCGGCCTTTGACCGCCTTCCCACCGGGGTCCAGAGGTACGGTCCAGCGCCTTTTAGGGGGGAGGGGCCTTACCCAAAAACTGGCAGGACTTGGGCTCACGGTGGGAGCGATGGTCGAGGTCTTGCAGAACTACGGGCGGGGGCCGCTCATCGTCTCTGTGCGGGACACCCGCATCGCTCTGGGGCGCGGCCAGGCGGTCAAGGTCCTCGTGGAGCCCAGGGAGGCCTGATGCAGGGCCATTGCGGAGGCGAGCGGCCGAGCGGCGGCCGGCAAGCGGCTCGAGGAGCCGAGAGAGGGCCGGCCGCGAAACCGGCCGTCACCCTTGCGCTGGCGGGTCAGCCCAACGTAGGCAAGTCGACCGTCTTCAACCGCTTGACGGGGCTGAGCCAGCACGTGGGGAACTGGCCCGGCAAGACGGTGGAACAGAAGACGGGCGAATGTTCTTTTCAGGGAGAACGCATCCGCCTTGTAGATCTGCCCGGTACCTACAGCCTCACGGCTAACTCGGAGGAAGAGCGAATAGCCCGGGACTACATCCTGAAGGAGCGACCCGATGTGGTCGTGGCGCTTCTGAACGCCTCAGCGCTGGAGCGAAACCTCTACCTTGTGGCCGAGCTGCTGCTCCTGGACAGGCCCATCGTGGTGGGGCTCAACATGCTCGATGTGGCCGAAGCCCAGGGGATCAAGGTGGAGCCGAATGTCCTGTCGGCAGCCCTGCATCTGCCCGTTATTCCCTTGGTGGCATCCAAGAACGAAGGGCTCTTGGAGCTTCTTGCCGTGGCCCTGGAGTTGGCGCGCCACCCAGACCGGTTTGCGCCGCAGATGCCCTCCATTCGAGAGGCCCATCGTCCCATCCTGAAAGCCATCGAGGAGGCCCTCGAGGGCCAGCTTCCCGATCCTTATTCCCCCGCTTACGTGGCCATGAAAGTCTTGGAGGGCGATGCGGAGCTGAGCCGGATGGTTCAAGAAAAGGCCCCCGGGGCTTGGCAGCGCATCCACCCCCTCCTCATGGCCCACGAGGATGCCTACATTGATATTGCGGGTGGCCGCTACGAGTGGATTGCCCGCATGGCTAGGGCTGCTCTCACCCGCCCGAAGGCCGGCGTCATTACCATAACGGACCGCATCGACCGCTTCGCCACCCATCCCCTGTGGGGCGTGGGGATCCTGTTTTCCATTCTCGCCGCCACCTTCTGGCTGACCTACACCATCGCCACTCCCATGGTCAACTTGCTGGATCACTGGATGCTGGGGACGTTGGCACCGTGGGTGGGAGGGCTCCTGTTGAGCGCTCCCCGGTGGCTTTCTGGGTTCGTCACAGACGGGCTCATTGGCGGTGCCGGGATGGTCATCACCTTCCTGCCCATCCTACTCGTATTCTTCGCTCTTCTCGGCTTCCTGGAGGATGTTGGGTACATGGCCCGCATGGCCTACGTCATGGACCGTTTCATGCATCGCCTTGGGCTCCACGGAAAGTCTTTCATGCCCCTCTTCCTCGGCTTCGGCTGCAACATTCCCGCGGTCCTGGGAACCCGAATCATCGAGGACCGCCGCTCCCGGCTCTTGACCCTGCTCCTGGTGCCCCTCGTGCCCTGCACAGCCCGGCTTTCGGTGGTGGCCTTCCTGGCCCCCGTGTTCTTCCCCCGAACGGCGGCATGGGTGATGACGGCTCTCGTGGCGGGAAACTTGCTTCTGCTCGTCTTTTTGGGTGTCCTCCTCAACCGGTTCGCCTTCAAGGGCCATCGCGGCGCCTTCATCATGGAAATGCCTCTTTACCACGCCCCGAACCTTCGCACCATCGGCCTCTTCGTGTGGAACAACATCCAAGGGTTTCTCAAAAAGGCTGGTACCGTCATCGTGGCGGTCTCGGCCGTGGTCTGGGCTCTCAGCGCCTATCCCGGACCCGGTATGAACCACAGCCTGCTAGCGGACTTTGGACGCTGGCTCGTGCCGTTCGGACGGTGGATGGGGCTGGGGGATTGGCGGCTACTGGTGTCGCTGCTCACGAGCTTCATTGCCAAAGAGAACTCCGTGGCGACCTTGGGAGTCCTCTTTGCTGCCGGGGATGACCGGGCCGGGCTCGGTCATCTCGTGGCCTCCGCCATGACCCCTCAGGCCGCTCTTGCGTTTCTGGTCGTCCAAATGACCTTTCTGCCCTGCGTTTCCACCGTAGCGGCCACCAAGCAGGAGGCAGGTTGGCGGTGGGCGTTCGTGAGCATTCTCTTGCTGCTAGCTCTCTCCATTCTGGCGGGGATCGTTGTGTTTCGCCTGGGAGCACTCTGGTGCTGACACAGTTGCTGAATCTTCTTAAGAAAGGCGGACTTCATACGGAGGGAGACTTGGCCGAGGCCATGGGTGTAAGCCGGGAACTGGTGGCAGCCATGCTGGCGGACCTCGAAAGACGCGGGCTTCTCGCACCGTCCCCCGAAGGATGCACCAGTGCGTGCAGCAGGTGCCCACTTCAGAAGGGCTGTCAGGGCCTGGCCCAAGAAGTGAAGGTTTTTCAGGTGGGGCCGTTGATGCGTGACGGAAAGAGCGCGCCGGCACCCGATAACCGATAGAAGCGATGGCCACCATGGGGAGAAGAGGTCATGGTTCGAAGGGATAGGCGTGATCAGTGCGGCAGGAGGGCAGTTCAGGCTCCTCGGCGATATTGCTGGTGGCTCGCCGCGGCAGGGTTCCTGCTGGCGGCCGCTTCCCTGAGGGCGCAGAGTGTTCCCCCACCCTCTGCGGCTGTCTTGAATAGTCTCTGCGATGCCCAGGCAGAAGGCTCTCTGCACTGGCAGCTCACCTACAACCTCCTTGGCCACGGGGCGTTTCCATCACCCTACGAAGGGGCCAACAGCTTCCAGAGCCGCAAAGAGACCCGCGGCTCCCTTTCAACCACCCTCTTCGCGGGCCACCGCCTTTGGAAAGGAGCCGATGGGTACCTTGATCTGGAAGCTACGGCCGGCAGCGGCCTGAGCGGTGTCTACGGTCTCCTCTCCCCGCCCAACGGCGAGACCTACCGCGTCTCCTCCTCTTCGCTCAAGGGCTACGTGGCGCGGGCCTATCTCCGCCAGAACTGGTCCTTGGGAGGGCGGATGGAGAGCGTGGAGGACGATCAGAACCAGATCGCCGGATGGATCCCGTCGCGGCGGCTCGTGCTCACCGCCGGCAAGTTTTCGGTGACCGACTTCTTCGACCGGAACCGCTACGCCGGCGATCCCAGGACGCAGTTCAACAACTGGAGCCTCTGGGCTAATACCGCGTGGGATTATCCGGCCGATACCCGCGGGTATACGTGGGGCCTCGTGCTCGAATTGGCTTGGGACCGGTGGGCCGTGCGCCTCGGGAGCTTCATGGAGCCGGCCGAAGCCAACGGCATGAGTCTGGACCACAGGATTTCCCACGCCCACGGTGACGCCATCGAACTGGAGCACCGGCAACGGCTGGCCGGGCGCGATGGGGCCATCCGCTTTCTGGTCTACGATAACCACGCCCGCATGGGCAGCTACCGTGAAGCGCTCCTTCGCGACCCCGCCTCTCCGGACGTCACGGCCACACGGGAGGCTGGGCGCACGAAGTGGGGGCTCGGGCTCAACTTTGAACAGGCCATCAGCGACCACGCCGGCCTCTTCATGAGGGCCGGCTGGAACAACGGGAAGACGGAGACTTGGGCCTTCACGGAGGTGGACCGAACGCTCTCGGCGGGGCTTTCCGCTGATGGAACCCGGTGGGGGCGGCCCGCGGACCACGTAGGAATGGGTTGCGCCGTGAACGGGCTGAGCGGGGGCCACCGGGCCTATCTCGCCGCGGGAGGACTCGGCTTCGAGCTCGGTGATGGCCGCCTGGCGTATGCCCCCGAGCGGGTGGTAGACACCTACTACTCGTGGGCGTTCTGCCCCCATCTCGCCCTCTCGCTGGAGGTGCAGCGGTACGCCAACCCGGGAGCCAATTCGTCACGCGGCCCCGTGACCGTGTACGGGCTTCGCCTCCACAGTGAGTTCTAGCCATTCGAGGCCAGAGTTCCCGACAGGTGGTCGATAAGGGCGAGACACCAAGGGTGGGGTGAGGCTCCACGGGTTTGGCCCGGGGAGCGGGGCCCCGCAAGGCAATCTCCCGAACCGTCGGGCTTAGCTCGCGGTTCGGGGCGGCAAGGCCATGGCCCTCCCCGTCCAGGAGACAACGCCTTTCCCCGGTGAACCCGAGCGGTAGTCGGAGGCACCCGCGTTTCCATCGCGGAATTTGGGACCCTCGGCGGCTCACATCCCAGCGTCCCCGTGAACACCGTGGGTCAAATCTCCCGCGCGCTGGCTCCCTTTCTCGGTGGGACCACAGGAGAGCGCACACGATCGTCGCCTGGCCAGGAAAAGAGGGGAAAGAGGCCGCCCACTCTGGACGCGGCCTCCGCAAACCGGAAAAGGTTATCGTCGGAGCCACGGGGCGCTGGGTGCGGTTTCCCTGAACGGCAGCTCTGGAGCGAGTAGACGCGCACACCGAGGGCAGCCAGTTCGTCCCCCAGCACCACGAGGTCTTCTGGAGAAAGGGTTGGCCAGCAGAGGGTCGTCCGCACCTCGTAGGCCAACCCGCTCGCCAGGATGTTACGCAGGCTTTCTCGCGCTGCGAGGCCGCTTCCTGGCACGCCCGTCACGGCCTCGTAACGCTCGAAGGGGGCTTTCGCGTCCATGCCCACCCAATCCACGTGAGGAAGCGCCTGCGCGAGAAGATGCGGAAAGGCACCTCCCGTGTGTAACCCGACCGAGAAGCCCATGGCCTTAGCCGCGAGGAGGGCGGGAAGGAGCTCCTCTTGCATCGTCGGCTCGCCGCCGCTGAAGACCACCGCATCGAGCAGGCCGCGCCGGCTGGCCAGAAACCGCTCCACCTCCTTCCAGTCTATGGCCCCGCGCGTGGCGGAGGAGAGAAGGTGGGGATTATGGCAGTAAGGGCAGCGCCATGGGCACCCCTGGCAGAAGACCACTGCCGACAGGGCGCCCGGATAGTCGATGCTGGAGAAGGGGGTCATCCCGCCCAGACGGAGCCCGCACGCGGGCATGTCAGGAGCGCTCTTCCGTCGGCTCCTTGAAGGGCCGCCGTTCGTAGAACTCACCCTTCTTTCCGATGTTGAAGGAGGAGACCGGTCGGTGGTAGCCCATGACCCGCGTCCAGATTTCACACCGCTGGCGCTCCTCTTCCCTGAGTTCTTCTCCCCGGTCGTTCGCCCTGTTTGCCGTCTTCTCAGTCATGCCGGATCTCCTTTCGATGGGGTCGTCATGCCCCGCCTCGAGGCGAGGGCCAATTCGTCGCACTTGGGACAGAACTCGAACTCTCCGGCCAGGTAGCCGTGGCGAGGGCAGATGGAAAAGGTGGGCGTGACGGTGATATAGGGGATCCTGAAGCGCTCCAAGGCCCTCCGTACGAGAGTCTTGCAGCTCTTGCCGCTGGATAGCCGCTCGCCCATGAAAAGATGAAGCACGGTGCCGCCGGTGTACCTCTTTTGAAATTCCTCCTGGAGGGCCAGGGCTTCGAAGGGATCGTCGGTGAAGCCCACCGGCAACTGGGAGGAGTTGGTGTAGTAGGGCATTTGCGGGGTACCCGCTTGCAGGATGCCGGGGAACCTCTTCCTGTCCTCCTTCGCGAAGCGATAGGTCGTCCCCTCGGCAGGGGTGGCTTCCAGGTTGTAGAGGTGGCCGGTCTCCTTCTGATACTCCATGATGCGGGCCCGCACCTGGTCGAGGAAGCGCAGAGCCAGAGCCCGGCCCGCAGCCGTCGTGATATCCTCCGCATCGCCCGAGAAGTTGCGGACCATCTCGTTGATGCCGTTGACCCCCAGCGTCGAAAAGTGGTTTCGCAGGGTGCCGAGGTATCGCTTGGTGTACGGAAAGAGCCCTGCGTCCATGTGGCGTTGGATCACCTTTCTCTTTATCTCCAGACTGGTCTTTCCAAGGTCGAGGAGGTGGTTGAGCTGTGCCAGGAGCCTCGCCTCGTCCCCTCGGTGGAGATAGCCCAGCCTGGCGCAATTGACCGTCACCACGCCCACGCTGCCCGTCTGCTCGGCGCTGCCGAAGAGGCCGTTGCCCCGCTTGAGCAGTTCGCGAAGATCCAGCTGCAAGCGGCAGCACATGGACCGGATCATGTTCGGCTTGAGGTCCGAGTTCAGGAAGTTCTGGAAGTAGGGCAGTCCGTACTTCGCCGTCATCTCGAAGAGGAGCGCCGCGTTTTCGGAGTCCCACGGGAAGTCGGACGTGATGTTGTAGGTCGGAATGGGGAAGGTGAAGACCCGCCCTTTAGCATCGCCGGCGGTCATGACGTCGATGTATGCCCTGTTGATCATATCCATTTCGCGCTGGAGGTCGCCGTAGACGAACGGCATTTCGCGCCCGCCGATGACCGGGATCTGCCGCCGAAGATCCTCGGGGCAGGTCCAATCGAAGGTCAGGTTGGTGAAGGGCGTCTGCGTCCCCCAGCGCGACGGCACGTTCAGGTTGTAGACCATCTCCTGGATGCACTGTCGGACTTCGTCGTAGGCCATGCCGTCCTTGCGGATGAAGGGGGCCAGATAGGTATCGAAGGAGGAGAGCGCCTGCGCTCCGGCCCACTCGTTCTGAAGGGTGCCCAGGAAGTTGACGATCTGCCCCACGGCGCTCGACAGGTGCTGGGGGGGGCCTGCCTCGACCTTGCCGGGCACTCCGTTGAGGCCCTCCGTGAGCAGCATCCTCAGGGACCACCCGGCGCAGTAGCCGGCCAGCATGTCAAGGTCGTGGATGTGGAGGTCTCCCTCGCGGTGGGCTGCGCCCACCTCGGGGGGGTAGACGTGGGAGAGCCAGTAGTTGGCGACCACCTTGCCCGAGACGTTCAGAATGAGGCCGCCCAGCGAGTATCCCTGGTTGGCGTTGGCGTTGACCCTCCAGTCCTGCTGTTCGAGGTATTCGTTGATCGAGCTCCCCACTTCGACCACCGTTCTATGGTCCTCACGGAGCCTGGCGTGCTGTTCTCGATACACGATGTAGGCGCGCGCCGTCTTGAGGTGGTTCGCGCTGATGAGCGCCTGTTCGACCACGTCCTGGATCTGCTCGATGTGCGGCGGCTGGGTGGAGAACCGGTAGGCGAGGACCTTGAGGACCTGGGCAAGGAGGAGGCTGGCCTCGTCGGCGCCGAATTCGCCCGTGGCCGCGCCCGCTTTCTGAAGGGCGGAAAAGATCTTGGCGCGATCAAAGGGCGCGCGGGTTCCATCGCGCTTGAGGACAAAGTCCAGGGCTGGTCTCATGGACGCTCCTCCGCGCCGCGCTTGCCCGAGCCAAAGGATACCGGCCGCCCCTTTTCATCCACGGCCACAAGGACAAAGCGCCCTTGCGTGCACAGGAAGCGGTCGCCGCTCAGGAGGTCTTCGGAGTGGAGGAGAACCTCGACCGTGACCGACGTTTGACCCTCCGAGACGACGGTGGCGGACACATCCAAGAGCTGGCCTTGATGGACCGGCGCGCGGAATTCCACCCTCTCCGTAGCCACTGTCACAACCGTTTTTCGAGTGTGGCGGGATGCGGCGATGAAGGCGGCCATGTCCATGAGATGAAGGGCGTGGCCACCAAAGAGCGTCCCGTAATGATTGACTTGGTTCGGAAAGACCATCTCGACGAATCTCGTTTCGATCGCGTCTCCCATGCGCTGCTCCCTCCACTCGAAGCGGATGCCCGTTCCTGTCAGCCAATACGACTACAACCGGTCAAACCTGCGAGGGGGTAGAAAGGAAGCGGGCGGGATCGGAGGGGACCATGCCCGGCGCCTTTCGCCTCCCCGCGGAGGCTTCGGCCCTGACTCGCGACTGTATCGCGAGCCTCCGGCAGGTCTTCGGACTTGCGGGCCAGGGGTTTCCCCCGCCTACTGGCCGCCGCTTCCCAGCTTCGGGAGCCAGTGCATCCTGGCGGCTTTCGTTCCCGCTCACCGCTGCGGGGCAGTTCCGGCTTCACACCGGATTCCCTCTTCGGCGCCCAGGGGCGCACCGGAGACGGCCACAATATAATGCGGCTATCCGACGGTGTCAATACAACTCATTGGGCACCTTCTCAAAAGGAGCTCGTTGTGAGGCGGCCAGATGGGAGCTCCGAAAGGGGGAGGCCGTGGCTATAATGATGTGCCGCGCTGATCTGGCCGACCGTGGCCGGAGGGCGATTCCTGGACGCGCGGCCCGCGACGAGGAGAGAAAGCATGGGTAGAGGACCGATTTCTGAGTATCTGCTCCACCATTTCAGGCACTTCAACGCTGCAGCGCTGATGGACGCCGCGAGGGCGTACGAGGCCCACCTGGCGAGGGGGGGCAAGATGCTGGTGACCCTCGGGGGGGCCATGAGCACCGCCGAGCTGGGCCTCTCTTTGGCCGAAATGATCCGGCAGGAGAAGGTCCACGCCATCTGCTGCACGGGGGCCAACCTGGAGGAGGACGTGTTCAACCTGGTGGCCCACGATCACTACGTCCGGGTTCCTCACTACCGGGACCTCACGCCCGAAGACGAGCAGAGCCTCCTGGAAGACCACCTGAACCGGGTGACGGACACCTGCATCCCCGAAGAGGAGGCCATGCGGCGGATCGAGGGTGCGGTTCTGCGCGAGTGGACCCAGGCTGAACGGCGGAAGGAACGTTTCTTTCCCCATGAGTTCTTTTATAAGATTCTCCGCGAGGGTACCCTCCGGGACTCCTACCAGATCGATCCCAAGGATAGTTGGTTGATGGCCGCTTCCGAGCGAAACCTGCCCCTATTCGTTCCCGGGTGGGAGGATTCGACCTTAGGCAACATGTACGCCGCGCACTGCATGGCGGGTGATTTGAGGAACATTCATACGGTGAGAACCGGCGTGGAGTCCATGGTTGCCTTGGCGGAATGGTACCTCGCGAACGCACGTCCCGGGGCGGGCATCGGTTTCTTTCAAATCGGGGGAGGGATCTCCGGCGATTTTCCGATCTGCGTGGTTCCCATGCTCCACCAGGACCTCCGCCGTGAGGACGTGCCGCTCTGGGCCTACTTCTGCCAGATCAGCGATTCCACGACCTCGTACGGGTCCTATTCCGGGGCCGTGCCCAACGAGAAGATCACCTGGGGCAAACTGGGAAAGGAAACGCCAAAGTTCGTCATCGAATCGGACGCGACCATCGTGGCGCCGCTGCTCTTTGGATACGTGCTCAACTGGTAAGCCTGCGCAGGTGGCCGAGAAACGCTGGCCGGTTGGGCGCAGTAGGCTTGGAAGAAAGGGGCTGGCCCAAGGAGCCTCTCGGGCTCAGCGGGAGGTCCGGGCGCCCAGGGCCGCAGCGCGGCCCTGGGCTCGGGTAAAGTCAAGCCATAGGCGTGTCCGACAGTAGGCAACCCCATTACGGTTTTGAAGACATCACCACCCTTCCTCTCTCCCGCCTCCACCCAGTTGCCTGGACCTCCATGCGAGTCCGACAGGAATTCCCTCATCAGGCCAGCCCCCTGGCGTCGCCCCGGCCGCCGGTTTGGTGATGAGCGCCGGTTCGTGCAACAACGGCGCATTCCTGTGCCGCGCACCGCAACCTCACCGCACGAGCCTTCCCCCCACCGCCCCGGGCTACCTCGGCCTCTTCACCCACCACCAGGCGAAGCGCGGCGTGGAGGTACGCCTTTGCGCCAGGCCATGGCGGAAGATGGGCTAAAAGGTGCTAGGATGGAATCACTCAGAGGTGCAGGGCCTGTTGACTTTTGCGGTATCGGACACGAGACTTGCTTGAGGCCGATCGAGAATGGAAAGAGCACAGGGGCTAGCGGAGCAGGGTAATAACGACGCATTCCCAGGGCTTTCCGGGCGCCCGATGGAGGCCGCGGATGGATGAGCAGCGCACGCGTCACTCCAAGGCTGGCCGGGACCGCCTCAACCGAAGCGCCTCCGGCAAAGGGCCTGGGGTTAGACCGGCTTTTCTCCTGTCCCTTTGGGAGGTTGGCCGGGACGCCGTCCTGCTGACGGACGCCAAGGGGCGCATCCTGGAGGCCAACCGGGCCGCTGAAAGCATGTACGGCTGGAAGGAAAAGGAGCTGAGGAGCCTTTCTCTGGCCGATCTGCAGGCCAAAGGAACGGCTGCCTTCGTAGAAGAGCGCTTCCGCTCAAGCCCCAATACCGATATTCCGGTGTTTGAAACCGTTCAGCTCCACCGGCAGAGGGGTCCCTTCCCGGCCGAAATGGCCGTCCGCCCTCTGACGTTTAACAGGGCGCAATCCTGGATTGTCGTCGCGCGGGACATCTCGGAGCGGAAACAGGCCGAGGAGCGCTTCCACGAGTTGGAGGCCCATTTCCATGCATTGGTGGACGGAGCGGCCGCGACCATCTTCATTCTCCAGGACCAGCACTTCGTGGAGGTCAACCGGGCCGCGGAGGCGCTCACGGGCTACACCAGGGAAGAACTACTCTCCATGCATTTCCTGCAGGTGGTCCATCCCGATTTCAGGGAGCTCGTGGGTTCGCGCACGGCCTCGCGCCTTCGCGGGGCCGATCCGCCCCACCGCTACGAGTTCAAGATCCTTCGGAAGGACGGGCAGGAGCGCTGGATCGATCTCAGCGTGGGGAGAACCCTTTTCAGGGGGAAGCCGGCCCTCATCGATTCGGTCTGGGACATCAGCGAGCGCAAGCTCGCAGAGGCCAGACTCGCACAGCAAAACCGACTCTACCGCACCCTCTCCGCGATCAACCAGATGCTGGTGCGGGCGGAGAGCGACCGGGCCGTGCTGAGCGAGACTTGCCGCATCCTGACGGCGGAGGGCGGGTATCCCCTCGCATGCGCCCTGCTCCGGGAGCCAGGGAGCGGACGCTGGGTGGCGGGCTTTCAGAACGGTGCGGCATCCGGCTTCTGCGCTCTCGTCCACGGGGGCGATTTTCAGTGCCCCGTGATCGAGGCCGTCCTTTCCCGCCTGCAGGAACCCATCGTCACCATTCACAACGCGCAATCCGATCCCCTGTACGAGCCCTGGCGGGAGCCGGTACGCGCCTGCGGTCTCGGGCTCGTGGCTATTCTCCCGCTGCGCCAGGGGGGCGACCTCCGAGGCGCCTTGACCGTGTACGCCAGCCAAGGGCACACCTTCGAATCCGAGGAGAGGGCCTTGCTCGCAGAACTGGCGGGCGATCTGGAATACGCTCTCACTGCTTTCGCCGAGCGCCAGAAAAGGGAGCAGGCAGAGAGGGCCTTTCGGGAACGGGAGGAACGCTTCCGCCTGCTCTTCGAACGAAACGTGGCTGGGGTTTTCCGAACCGCCCAAGACGGAAGGATCCTGGAGTGCAACGAGCGCTTGGCCTCAATCTTCGGAGCGGCTTCAGTCGAGGAGATGATGCGCCATTCCGCTGAAGAGATCTTTCCCCGTTCGGAAGACCGCGAGGCTTACCTCGCCCAGCTTCGCGAGATGGGAGAGATCACCAATCTCCAGTGGCTGTGTCGGCGGTTGGATGGCTCGCCAGCCTGGATTCTCGAAAACGTCACCCTCGTCGACGATCCCCGCTATGAGGAGCCGGTTTTAGAGGGAAGCATGATCGACATCACGGCCCTGAAGCAGGCGGAGGAGGAGGTGCGAGAGAGCGAGGCCCGCTTCAAGACCCTCGCGGAGACGAGCGCCGCCGGTATCCTCGTCTTTCAGGAGGACCGTTTCGTCTACGCTAACTCCTCCGCCTTGGAGATCGCGGAAGCCAGCTTCGAGGAGCTCCAAGCCATGTTTTTCTGGGAAGGAGTCCATCCGCGCTTTCGCGGCCAGGTCCGCGAGCTGGGCCGGGCTTGCCTCGCCGGCGAGTTCGCTCCCCGACGCTTCGATTTGCAGATCATCACCAAGCACGGCCAGCGCCGATGGGTGGATTGCACCCTGGCCAGGGCACACATGAACGGGAAGCCAGCCGGGGTCGTCACCTTGGTGGACATCACCGAGCGCCGGCGCAGTGAACGGCTCCAGTCGGCGCTCTACGCCATTGCCCAGGCCTCCCTCTCCGCGGATTCGCTCGACCGATTCCTGCCCGCAGTTCACGAGGCTTTGCAGCACTTGGTCCCGGCGCGCAATTTTTTCGTGGTCCTGGAGCGACAGGAAACGGCAGGCCTTGCCTACGCCTACCGGGCAGATGAGCGGTCCGAAGATACACCCTGCGCCGCACCGGATCATGGGCCCGAACGGTGGGTTTTCGATCACCGGAAGCCCTTGCTGGCAGACGCTTCGAGGCTTCGTGATCTGGCCGCTTCGGACGAGGTGGCTGCCGGCGTCCTCAACTGTACCGCATGGCTGGGAGTGCCCCTTCGCCTGAAAGACCGATTGCTCGGTGTCATGGGCGTTTATTCCTACGGCGACGAGGTTCGATTCGAACCGAGACACCAGGAGTCCCTCACGCTCGTGGCGAGCCAGGTTGCCATGGCCATCGAACGCATGCGTGGAGAAGAGGCCCTTCGAAATAGTGAGCACAAGTTCCGCATGCTTACCGAGGCGAGCGCCGCCGGGATCCTCATCTACCAGGGCGAACGGATCCTCTATGGCAATCCCGCCGCTCTGGCGATGACCGGCTACAGCCGTGAAGAGTTCCTGCGGCTTCGCTTCTGGGAGCTCGTTCACCCTGACCATCGCGAGTTGGTCCGGCAGCGGGGCATGGCGCGCCAGAAGGGGGAGAGCGTTCCCTCCCACTACGAATTCAAGATCGTCACCAAAGCTGGCCAGCCCCGCTGGATGGATTTCACTGCCAGCGAGATCCCCTACGGCGGACAGAACGCCGTCGTGGTGATGGCCTTCGACATCACGGACCGCAAACAGGCCGAGGAACAGCTCGCCTACCTCGCCCACTACGATGGTCTTACGGGCCTCCCCAACCGCCTGCTCCTCCAGGACCGCCTCTCCAAGCATCTGGATAACTGCGCCCGTGGCCGGGAGAGACTCGCGGTCATCCTGCTGGGTCTGGACCGTTTCAAAGAAATCAACGATACGGTCGGCCAAGAGGTGGGGGACGAACTGCTGCGGGAAACGGCGCGCCGCCTGATCCGCCTGCCGAACAGCGAGGCTTCCCGCTTAGGGAGCGATGAATTCGTCCTCGTGTTGGCGGGAGAGGAGCGATGCAAGGGGGTGGATGCCTACTTACGCCTTCTCACCGAAACGTTCCGTCCGCCTATCCGGGTAGCTTCCCAGGACTATCACCTCGGCTTCTCCGCTGGAGTCAGTTTCTACCCCGAAGATGGCCCCACTCCCGAGGCGCTCCTGCGCTGCGCCGACATTGCCATGGGGAGAGCCAAGCGCTACGGCGGGGCCACCGTGGAATTTTTCACCGAGAGCATGAGCCGGATGGTCTCAGAGCGGGCGGATTTGAGGCAGAGGCTGCGCCGCGCGCTGGAGAGGGGTGAGCTGGAGGCCTTCTACCAGATCATCCAGGCGAGCACGAGCGAGCGCGTCCTCGGCGTGGAGGCCCTCGTGCGATGGCGGCAAGAGGAAGGGGAGCTCGTCTTGCCAGGGAGCTTCATCGAGGTGGCCGAGGAGAGCGACCTCATTCTCTCCATCGACCAGTGGATGCTCAGGACCGCGTGCACCCAACGCCGAGCCTGGAACGACGCCGGCTTCCTCCAGGTTCCCGTCTCCGTCAACCTCTCGGCACGCCAGTTTCTGAAGCCGGGGTCGGCTGCCCTGGTCCATGCGATTCTCGAAGAGACGGAACTGCCCTCTTCACAGCTCGTACTCGAAATCACGGAGGCCACGGCCATGTGGGACCTGGCGAGCACCATGCGCATTCTCAACCAGCTCGATGAGATGGGGGTCGCCATCGCCATCGACGACTTCGGCTCTGGCTACTCCTCCCTCATGTACTTGAAGCAGCTTCCCATCCGCTTGCTGAAGATACCGCAGGCTTTCGTCAGGGAGCTACCGCTGGACCTCCGTGACGTCGCCATCGTGCAGGCCATCATCAACCTCTCTCATGGCTTGCACCTCTCGGTCGTGGCCGAAGGGGTGGAGACGGCCGAGCAGCTCCACTTCCTGGCCGGCATCGGCTGTGACGCCGTGCAGGGCTTCCACTGTGCCCGCCCCATGCCCGCGGCGGAGCTGGCCAGGATGTTGGAAGGAAAGGGTTGACGATAGCGCACCGGTCCGCTCCTATCGCTCTTCACCGCCCAATCCGCCCGCCATCCCGAAGTCAGGTGACACCCACCTTTACGATCTTGGATCGCGGTAAGGTTATCCATGCGCACCGCCCCTCGCTTGGAGGCTAGGGGTGCCCCTCGAAACCGGGAATCCCTCCTTCGATGGCCGCCCTAAGACTTGGTCACCGTCAGCGTGATGACCGTAGTGTAGGTACCGGGACGGGGCAGCACCTTGGAGGCATCGGGCAGTTCGATGTCAAAGTGCAGGTCCATACGGGTCCACGCGAAGCGGTTGGGTAGGGTGCCCAGACTCAGGGGGGTCAACGCGCTGGAGAGGTGGACGGGTTGCGCTCCGCCCACGCCGTACGGGTTGTTTTCCGAGCTCTGCCGGATTCGGATGGCGCTGGTGGGGAATCCCGGGCCGCTTGCCGGGGACCAGGTGGGGCCCACGGCGGCCTGGATTTGGAGGTTTCCGTGCTCCTTGTTGCAGAAGATCGCCACGGCGAGGCTTCCGGAAGCGGGCGGCGCGGCGGCCAGGGCCGATTCGATGCGCGTGTTCGAAGCGTCGAAGACGAGGGGACCGTGATAGTTCGGTGGAGGGGGGAAGACGTTTCTGACCTCTCCCCCTTGGGCTTGCCGCTCGCTCCGATTGGAACCGGCGGAGCCCAGATCGAAGGCGAGCTCGCCCTCCACATCCACTGCGACGATTCCAGGGATCGTCACGGTGAGGGTGGTGGAGCTGTGCGCCCGGTCGGGAGATGTGCTCAGTCCGCCAGCGGCAAAGAGACCGAAGGTGCAGCTGACAAAAAGCAACGCCAAGCCGGCGGTGTAGGTCCTCTTTCTTCGGTCGCTCATCGTTTCCCTCCAGCCGACCAAGTGCCGGCAAGCGACGCCTTTGGAAGAAGGGCGCCGCTTCTCTTAAGGCAACTCCCATGCCTTGTCGGCGGAGAGTGAACAATATCGCGTTACTCGTATGCAAAATATGGAAAAAAGTCCAATTGGAGTGAACCCACAATTGTCTAGGATGTGAGAAGTGAGCGGGAGGGCGGTCTCACTTTTGAGATTGAGAAGAGTTCGCGAAGGAGCTGACTCGGCGAGCAGGCAGGAAGGGAGGGCGGGCAGGCAGTGGACAGGAGGAAGGCCGGAGAGGGAAGTTCAGGCCAGCAAAAGGCGGACGCCCCTTGAGAGCGTCCGCCTTCTCCATCGTTCTTCTGGTTTCTTGGTTAGCCGTGAACCGAATTGGCCCCCGATCCGCAAGCGGGGGGACCGTCGTCCTGGGTGTTCGAGTCGTACAGGCTGGAGGCGATGGCGTTGGAACGGTTCACGAAGGTGGCCGTGGCTCGATGCGCCGTGGTGTAGTCGATGAGGGTGAGGGCGGAAGCTCCGGGCAGTGAACGAATCTGAAGGAAGCCGTTGCCCTGGATGATGCTTCCCTGGCCCGCGAAGCTGCTCCCGGCCCCGTTGCCCTTCAGCACCGTGTAGCTCCAGGCGCCGGTGGAGCTGTCGGCGCACAAGGAGGAACGGCCAAAATCATCTTGGAAATAGAGGTTGTAGGTGGTGGGCGGCGGGGGTGGAGGAGGAGGGCTGCCGCCGCCGGTCACCACCACGTCATCCACCTGCCACCACCAATCGGGTCCGCCTGCCATGTAGTGGAAACGGATCTGGATGGTGCTCCCCATATAGGGGCTGAGGTCGATGCTCTGGATGTCGGGGCCCCGGACGCCCCCCGTGCCCGTGAAGTAGGCCACGCTGGTCCAGCTCTGGCCGCCGTCGCCGCTCACGTCCACCTCGGCGCTGTCACTGCCGTAGGTGCCCAGGAAGAGGTCCTGTTTGAAGGTCAGCGTCGGCGCCGCCGCGCCCGGTGCAATGGCGATGGCGGGGCTGATGAGGGAGAGGTCCGCTCCGGCATCGCAAGCGGCGCTCGACGCCATGGCGCACGGCCCGCTCCCCCCCGTGTAGTTGGGGAGTCCCAAGCTCGATGAGCTCTGCCAGCCCCCGCAGGCCGTAGCGGCCGTCAGGGTCCAACCCTGTGGGGGCCAGCTGGCGAAACCCTCGTTCAATCCGGCCTGCTGGGCGAGGAAAGGCAGGGGGAGGGCCAGAACGATCACGGCGAGAGCCGCCTTCCCCACGGAACGACCGCTGTTCATGAACCACCTCCCGCGACTCATTGGACCGCTCCCATGCTGGTGCCGCAGCAGACGTTGTTCCCCGTGCCGATGCAAGGGCTCCCGCTCCCGAGCTGGTAGAAGGTGGGCTGGGTCCAATCGGTGACCTGCACGAAGAGGGGGTTGGCGCTGATGCTGTGGGAGCCGGCGGCCACCGTCCCGTGGAAGGCGTAGTTGGACTTGTTGTTCCAGACGTCGTCGTAGTCCGAGACGATCGAGCCGCTTCCGTCCCAGCCCCAGCCCACGCCGTTGGAGGTGAGGATGTTGTCGGTGGAAACGACGGTGCCGCCCACCTGCTCGGCGTAGATGCCGAGGTACGCGTTGCTGTCGCAGTCGTTGTTGGAGACCGTCACGGTGCCGGCAGGCTGGGCCAGGTGGATGCCCATGTAGCTCTGGAGGCAGATGTTGCGCCTAAGGACGAGGCCCGAGGAGCCCGTGCAGAAGAGCGCTTCGGCGTTCTTCATCCGCCGCACCACGTTGCCGTCCAGAAGGGTCCCCACCCCAGCGTAGTCGTAGATCCCGTAGAAGGTCGAGTTGTTGTTTCCGTCGATCTTGTTGTTCTTGGCCGTGGCTCCGCTGTTGGCGTAGAAGAGAATGCCGTAACCCGAGGCGGGAACGCTCACGAGGCAGTGGGAGAAGGTGATGCCTGTAGCCCCCTGCTCGGCGTAGAGGGCCACCTGCGTGTTCTGAATCTGGAAGCCGTCCACGGTGACGTAGTTGGCTCCCCCCCCGCCCACGTCGAAGCCCACGTCGGAAGCGGGGTTGGCCCCCTGGATGAGGGGGAGCTGGCCGCTGCCGTTGGCCACCCCCTGGATGAGCGTGGGGCAGGTCTGCGTGCCCCCGGCGGAGGCGCCGCTCACCACGAGGTTGGCGGTGTAGGGGGTGCCGCTCTGGCTGTTGCCCACCTGCACGTAGACGGCCTGGGAGGGCGAGGTGAGGCGGCTCAGGGCCGCGCCGATGGTGGCCAGCGGGTGGGCCACGTCGCCGCTGTTTGAGTCGCTGCCCACCGAGTTGTCCACGGTGAAGCCCAGGACCACCGTCCAGAGGAGGTCATCGATCCGTACGCGTTGCCAGGGCGACGGGGCCGTCACTAAGTAACGTACCAACATCTGGTTGGAGCTGTTCAAATAGGAGCTGAAATTGGCTCCGAAGGAGTAGGTCACCGTGGTGTTGGTGGCTCCAGGCGTCACGGTGGAGAGGAGTTGCCAGGATGCGGTCGCGACGTTGTAGACTTGAACGGCCACCGCCTCCGTCTCCGCCCCGCTCAGCACGTTGAAGTCCGTTCGAAGTGCGAGCTGGCGCAACGGGCTCGAAAGGGTGAAGGCGGGCGAGAGGAAGCGGACGTCCACCGCGTTGCTCACCTGGACGATCCCCTGGGTTGTGCCTTGGATAGGCGAATTGTCTCCTTGGGCACCGCCGTTGAGGGTCATGGCGAAGGTATAGAGCCCCGTGAGGTTCGTCGTATCGGTGGCGCTCGGGGGCGTGGCCTGAATCACGAAGGAGTTGGCGGGGGTGCTACTACCCGTCGAGAGGACCCTCTTCGTCGTGGCGCTGACGGACCCGCTCGACGTGGCCGTCGGTTGGACGATGGTGGGGTTATTCCACCAAGACTTCGTCAGTGTGGGCACGGAGACGTTCGACCACCCCGCTGGGATGGTGACGGTCACTTGCAGTCCAGAAGCAGCACTATCCTCATTGTGTTCGTTGCTGTCATCGGTCTGGGCCACGCGAATAGAAAAGGTCTGGGCAACGCCCGCCACCGCTCCGGAGACGAAGGCCCGCGGTGTGAAGGTGCTGCTGCCCGTGAGATCAAACCCGACCACCGTGCTCGCCGCCCACGTGGTGATGTTGACCTGGATCTGGTGGATGCTAGCCGTGTAGGGCCCTCCCGTCGTGGTGGTGACGGTGAACTTGAGCGTCACGTCCGTTTGGCTGGTGTAGTTTCCGCGGTTCGGGCGGGCCAGGACGATGAATTCCTGCGCGCCGTGCGGAGGAACGACCAGGCTGCCCGTCCACTGGAGGAGGGTAGTGCTCACCGCGCTCCAGCTTCCTGTGCTGGGCGCCACGGTAGCGACGATGGCTCCGAAGGCTGGCCGGCTGGCAGGGTTCGTGGTGGAGCCGTCTATGGCCACTTGGCTCACGGTGATGGCGCTGTTGGTGGGGTTAACGAAAACGCCGCCATAGTAGTCGGGCCCCACTTGGGGGAGTCTGCCGCTCGTATCGTAGCCGGTCTCGATCCAGCTCTCGACCATGGGCTTGAAGGAGGGGGTGCTGGTCGTCTCCACCAGGCTCGTGGCTTGGTAATAGTTTCCGTCGAGGGCATTGAGGTTGGAGAGCGGCGACCCAGTGACGGCGAAGCCGGCGCTGTAGCTGACGGTCGAATTCCCGCCCAGCACCACCGACTGGTAGCACGCCTGTCCTGCCGCGGGGAGGGCGGCGAGGAGCGGGAGCGCCGCGCAGGCGAGGGCGAGCGCCGTTCGGGAGAGGAGAGGGGAGCGGCTCCTGCCGCCCACCCGGGAGTTAGGGATGCTGGGCATGGCTTTTCCTTTTGAACGCGGCCGGTGGCGAGGCGGCGAGGGGGTTGAGCTCCACCGCGATCTCCCCCTGGTAGTCGCCGGCCACCACGAGGCCCGTGACGGTATAGGTGAAGGTGAGGCTCACCGTCTGCCCCGCCTGGCCGGTCATGGGGCCCGAGGCGACGGTGAGGGGCTGGTTCGGAAGGAGGGGCTGGGCCGGTCCCGAGGGCGGCTGCCAGGCGAAGGAGGCGGGGACGAGCGCGAGAGGGCTGCCCGGCTGCTGGAGCGGGCCCTTGAGGGTGGCCGTGAGCTGCCACGGGACGTTGCTCAGGATGCGGTAGAGCCTCGGCTCGAAGGGGATGGTCGAGGGGCGGGCCGGGTCCGGCGGGCGCGTGAGAGTGAAGGGACGCGGATCGGGGCTGAGCTGGGCCACGGGAGGCACCTGGGCCGTGAGGCTCACGGTCGGTTGGACGGGTGCGCCGTTGAGCAGAAAGGTGAGGGTGCCCGCGTAGTCGCCGGCGGGCAGGTCGAAGGTGGGCTGGGCCTGGAGCATGAGGGTGAGGGGAAGGGCTTGGCCCCCCGTGGCGCCGCCGGAGGCCACCGGCACGGCCGTGCCGGGCGGCAGGGGCTGCCAGCTACCGCCCGGTCCGTTCACCTGAAGCGGCAGGGCGCCGCCCGAGGTCACCGCCTGGGCGCGCCGCAGGCGGGCCAGGCTGGCCGGGGCCGAGAGGCCGGGCGTGTAGAGCAGGGAGACGCTCCAGGCCTCGCCCGCGCTCACGAGCGCCGTCAGCAGTACGGGGGCGCCGGCGGTGGGCAGGGAGGGATCGAGGGGCCCGAAAGTCGCGGCGGCGGTGGTCACCGTGAGGGTGGCGCCGCCCGTTCCCGCCTTCAGCGCGGCGGGAGCGAGCAGGAGCACCGACAAGGCGAAGACCGCGGCCCGGCGCTTCATGGCTTTCCGCCCTCCTTCGACGGCGCGGCGGGCGCCTGGGGCGGAGGGGCCTGGCCGGCGGCCGGCGGCGTTTGGCTGGCGGCCGGCGGCATGGGCGCCTCAGGGGCGAGGCGGCCCGAAGCCGCTCCGGCGGGCAGGTCGGCGATGCTGGTCACGGACTCGGCCGCCTGGTCGGGCTCGGGGCCGTAGCGCAGGTAGGAGTGGACCTGTAGCCCCGTCCAGGGCCCGCTCCACGGGATCAGCCCCTTGGCCACGAGGCGCGTGCCCGGCAGGGAGGTGAGCGGCCCCACCTCCTTTTCGCCGACCTCGTTGGGCGAGGTGTCGCCGGGGCCCTGCTGCTCCAGCGCGAAGGCCCCGTTGATGAGCACCGCCGCGTTGCCCGTGTTCACGAGGATGGCCTTGGCCTCCACGCCCCCGAGCACGGGGTCGTAGCGGGCCGTGGTGGCTTGAAACTGGACCTTGGGGGCCAGGGTTCCCTCCACCGAGACGATGACGGGGATGATCACGCGCGGCATGAAGAGCAGGCTCGTCCCCCCCCCGTTGCGGGGGGGAGGGGGGGCCGAGAAGGCCACGAAGGCCCAGTAGCTGCCCGAGACCCCCTCGGGGATCTGGGCCGACACCTGGATCGAGGCCCGCCCCTGGGCCGGGGCCGTGAAGGTGAGCTGGCTGGCGCTCAGCCAGGCCAGGCAGCTCCGCGGCTGCTCCGCTCCCTCCGCCAGCTCCACCAGCCGTCCCTCCTCGTCCTTTGTGAAGTTGCCGAAGGTGACGCGGATGGGGGTGTCCTGGTTGTTGGAGGCGCTCACCTGCACCACGCCGCTCACGGTCTGCCCCGGCCGGCCCACGAGGCCGAGCTGGACGGGGCTGGCCAGCAGGCCCACGGCGAGGGCGGGCACGGAACAAAGGGCCAGTGCCGCCAGGATCGCCGCTCGAAGGGTCACGTCGCCTCTCATGGTCACCTCGCCGGGCTTTGTGCCCGATTCGAAACTCCGCCTACTTGCTCAGGGTGATCGTCACGGTGTTGGTATAGGTGCCGGGATTGAAGGTGCACGCCGAGACCTTGGTTGTGTAAAGCCAGAAGCGCTGGTCGGCCCGTGTCCAGGGGAAGCTCTTGGCCAGGCTCCCGCGCCCGAGGTTGAGGTTTGTGCCGTTCTTGAGCGTGGTCCAGTTGCCCCTCCCCACCTTCTTGGGGTTGTTTTGGCTGTCCCGGTGGGTTTGAACTACAGCCGGATTGGCTCCCCCGAAGGGCGTGCCTCCCTGCCACGTCGCCAGTTGGGCAGTGAGCGTGACGTTGGCTCCTCCGGCGATGTTGCAGAAGAGGGCCATCCAGATGGCGGCCGCGCCGGCGTCTCCGGAAGGGGGCGTCCAGGTGGGAGCGGGGGCGGGCGCACCGGAGGTCGTCGTGGCCGCCGTCGGCGTCCAGTAGGCGGCGGCCGTATTGAAGGGCGGGGGCGGGAAGAGGTTGTTCGGCGAAGGGGAGCTGATTTTACCCGCCGGGTAGGAGCCGAAGTCCCACGTCAGGTCGGTCTCGATGTCGATGCCGACCACGCCGGGGATGGTCACGGTGAGGGTCGTCTTCGAGCTCTGAGGGGAGCTGCCGGTCCGCAGTCCGCCGCCGGCGGCGAAGAGCGCCGTCCCCACCGCCCCCGTGAAAACCAGCCCTGCTACCACGCCCGAAAGCCTCGTCACCCAAACCCCCGTGGCCCCCGCCCGCGCCCGGAGACGCGGGCGGGGGGAAGATGAACGTTACCCCTTGGCGATGGAGATGGTCACCGTGTTGGTATAGGTGCCGGGCACGAAGGTCGCCGTCCCGACGTTGTTCGTATAGAGCTGGAAGAGCTGGTCGGCGCGGGTCCAGTTGAAGGTGGCTGTCGCCGTGCCCTTGGTCAGTGAAGTCGCCGTAGAAGAGAGCGAAGCCCAAGACGTTCCGCCGATGCCGAAGGCGTTGTTGCTCGTATCCCCAGCCTCCTGGACGGACACCGTTCCGCTAAAGGGATCCGATGCACTCCAGCTCCCCAAGGTGGAGGTGAAGGTCAAAGTGCCGGTGTTGATGTTGCAGAAAACGGCCATCCAGATGGCGGCCGCGCCGGTGGTGCCGGCAGGGGCCGTCCAGGTGGGAGCGGGGGCGGGCGCACCGGAGGTCGTCGTGGCCGCCGTCGGCGTCCAGTAGGCGGCGGCCGTATTGAAGGGCGGGGGCGGGAAGAGGTTGTTCGGCGAAGGGGAGCTGATTTTACCCGCCGGGTAGGAGCCGAAGTCCCACGTCAGGTCGGTCTCGATGTCGATGCCGACCACGCCGGGGATGGTCACGGTGAGGTTCGTGTAGGAGGTCTTGGGGGAGGCTCCGGTCTTGGGCCCGCCGCCGGCGGCGAGGGCCGTGAGGGGCAGGGCGGCGGCGACGAGGGCCGCCAGGATGAGAGTGGTGGGTTTTTTCATGGGTCAGTCCTCCTTGTCAGGTTTCGGGGTGGGTCCTTCGAGAATCCGTTCCTTGGCCGTGGCGCGTCGCAGGGTGAAGTGTACCGTCGTTTCGCCTCCTTGAGTGATGCGGATGGTTTGATGAGCCGGCCCCTCCACGTGGAGAGCGGCCGGAACCGTAGACAGATCGAGGCTCACTTCGGCCTCGCCCGCGGGGAGCGTGCCGAAGGCGCAGAGGCCGCCGGGGCCCGTGGTGGTGGCGCGCTCGTAGCCCGCGCCGCGGACCACGAGGCGGATGCCCTCCAGCTCGCCGCGCCCGAGCCCCTCGCCCTCGAAGAGGAGCCGGCCGGAGAGCTGGCCGGCGGGCCGCAGGGGCAACAGCACCCGGCTGACCCCCTGGGGCGGGAGCACCACCGAGGCCTCGGCCCGCTCCACCACGTACTGGAAGACCGCCCCCTTGGGCAGGAGGGCCACCTCGTGGCGGCCCGGCGCGAGGCGCAGGCGCAGCTCGCCCTTTGGGCCGGTCTGCATGGGCGAGCCGTCCACGGTGACCCAGAGGTCCGGGACCCCCGCTTCGCCCTTCTCCCGCTTCCCGTCGCCGTTGTCGTCCTGGAAGGCCGTCACCTCCAGAAGCCCCACGGGGAGCTGTTGGGCGAAGCTCTGGCCCAGAACGAGGGAGCGGCTGGCGAGGGAGGAGACGGGCTGCGGCGCCTGGCCCCAGCCGAAGAGGCCGCCCAGGCTCACCTGCGCGATGACGCCGCGACGGCTCGGCTGGCCCGTGATGTCGAGGCGGTAGTAGGCGAGGGAGAGGCCGAGCTGGCCGTAACGGAGCCAGCGCCCCGACTGGTAGCCCAGGCCCGCCGAGAGCTGCTTGCTCTCGTACTGGGCCACGCCGGCGGGGGTGACGGTGTAGCCCGCCTGCACGCTCCACTGCCCAAGCTCGGCGGTCCGGCCCTGCCACTGGAACTGGCCGTCGTAGTAGCGGTTCACCCGCTGGCCGTCGGGGCGCTTGGCGTCGTAGTAGCGCAGGCGGGCCTCTAGGCTCTGGCTGTCGGTCAGAAGGTAGGTGGTGTCCGAGTCGAGGCGGGTGGAGCGGAGCCCCAGCGAGGGGGTGAAGGCGTCGTCGGTGGTCTCGCGGGTGAGGGCGAGGTCGCCGTAGAGACGGTCGAGGCTGAAGGCGGCCGTGAGCCCGGCGTCGTGGGTGGTGCTGTCGGTGGGGTTGAGGACCCCCACGTCCGACTTGGACTCGGAGCGGCTCGCCGTGGCCGAGAGGGAGAAGTGCGAGGAGAAGGCGTAGCCCAGGCTCCCGCTCGTGAAGGTGCTCAGGGTGCCCGCCTGGGTGGGGTCGAAGTAGTTATAGCTCCGGCTCTGGCCGCCGCTCGCCGAGGCGATGAGGCCCCAGCTCGGGTGGTAGTTGGCGTAGAGGTTGTAGCTGTGGCGGTAGTCGGCGAAAACGTTGGAGCCGAAGGGGGGACGGAAGCCGCTGCTCAGCAGGCGGTAGTAGCCGCCGGCGTCGAAGCTCGGCGAGCTGGCCGTGGGCTCGAGGGTGAGGGCGTAGCCGCTGCTCCGGCCGCCGCCCGCCAGGGGCTGCCCCGCGCCGAGCCTGGACTCCTCCGCCGTCACGCGGAGGCGGTAGCTCTTGGTGAAGTTCAGCGCCGCACTCTCGAAGAGGTTATTCTGCCGGGCCGCCGCCGCCTCGTGGGGGAGGCTGCGCACGAAGCCCGCCCCCAGTTCCAGCCAATCCTTGGCGCTGATCCAGGTGAGCTGGGCGCCGTAGAGGTGGTCGGGCGAAAGGTCGTTGACGAGGGAGAGCTGACCCGGCAGGCGCTGGTACTGGCTCTGGGCGGCCCGGCCGCCGAAGAGCTGGAGGCCGAAGCGGCCCGGGAAGAAGAGGGTGACGCCGCCGCCGCGCAGGAGGA
Organism: Acidobacteriota bacterium; assembly: GCA_049967655.1. GTDB lineage: Bacteria > Acidobacteriota > UBA4820 > UBA4820 > DSQY01 > DTPS01. Next base: position 30,020 of record JBMFSH010000006.1, on the reverse strand, counting down.
GCGTCTCGGGCAGGCTCGACGACCCGGTGACCTGGCCCAGGCCGGTCTGCACGTCGCCCGCCGCCCACTCGCTCCAGACCGGCCCGAGGTGCAGCCCCGAGAGGGCCAGCGCGCCGTAGGGGGTGCTCAGCCCCTGGTGGGGGCTCAGGGTGGAGACGAAGCCCCTGAGCGTTCCCGCCGCCCCGAGGTTCTGAGCGAAGCCGAGCTGCCCCTGGCCCGTGTGGAGGGTCGGGCTGCCCGTGGTGCTCGACGAGGAGCCGCTGCCCGTGAAGGCCACGCTGCCCGAATAGAGGCTCTTGCGGCTCTGGCTCTCCAATCCTCCCTCTCCCTGTCGGCGGGGGGCGGGGACGGGCTTGGGAGCCACGAGCAGGGTGTTTCCCTGGGTGGTCACCAGCCAGACCTGCGCCGTGCGAGGCACCAACTTCAATTTGACGCCGCGCGTGCCGCCTTCGAGGTAGGGAATGGCCCGCAGCTCGGAGAAGGGGCCGCTGTTCCAGGTGAGGTGGGGCGGAACCCCCTGGAGGCGGGCGTCGGGGAGGGTCACGGTGAGGGTCAAAAAGCCCTCGTAACCGGGAGCGCTGACGTTCTGCTCCTGGGTGATGGAGCCGTGCAAGGGACCGGTGGCCGAAAGAAGCAGGCCCTCCCCCGTGGGTTGGATGGAGGTGATGGTGACCATGGAGGAGACGGAATCGGCGGGCAGAGAGAGTTTAGGCACGGTGGACTCCTGTGCGGCAACGGTCCCCGCGAGTGCCAGGGGAAGCAAAATGGCCACCAGCCACAACGCCCGTTTCCCGATAACCCGCACCTCGCCCACGGTTCGATTTTGCCCTATCTGGTGGGAGAACCCATGCAGGCCCTCTCCGGTTCACGGAAGTATACCCTATCACGGCCCTACCCCTCAACGAGGAGAGGGGTTTGGAAAGCAAGGACTATGCCAAGTAGGTCGCTTCTGAAAAGCTTTCCCATCCAGCGGTTCCGGCGGAGCGGGCCACGGGGGTGTTACCCTAAGGCCACAGAGTGTAACCGCCTAGACCCACTCTCGTGGCGCCGGCATCCTGCCAAGCACTTACCTCCTGGACGGGCCACGGCCCCACGGCCCAGGCCACGCCACCGGTGGTGAAAGCCCAGATTCTGCGATGGAGGCATAAAGCTTATCTAGTGTCCATCTGGAAATGGCCATTCTCGCGTGACCGCGGGTGAACGCGAGACCGTGGGGAGATTGGCCGGAACGGCCGGTCTGGCCGGGGGCGCCGCTCCTACGCGCGAAATTTGATCACGGCATTGGGCCCCAATCTCCACCATCAAGGGTCGTCGTGATGCTATACTTGCACATTCATGCTGGGAGTAGATAACTCAAGGGAAAGGCCCCTCCGGAGAGGGGCCTTCATGACCGTAAAGAGGGTGGAGGACCAAGGCTCATGAACTACCACGAGCTGTTCCGCAAGGTCGAAAACCAGCTGAGCGAAATAGAAAACCAGGAGAGCCTGCGCGAGACCCTGGGCCTTATCATCGAGAGGATCCTGAAGGACTTTTCGGAGGATTTCGGCTTTTCCGGGGCCAGGCTCTACGGATACGATCTCGATGAGCAGGGCTATCGTCTTGAAGCCAAATTCGGCTCGGGCACGTCGGTCCCCATCGGATACCTCATTCCCCAAAGCTATCCGCCCATCCAGGTGGTTCGCCGCAAGGGATTCATCTATATGGGCCTGGATTCCGAAGGGGTGGACCCCGCCCTCGAGGAGAGGCTCGGGGTACAGCACTTCGCGGCCCTCACGGTGGGCCCAAACCATGCCTACCTCATCGCCTTCACCGTCCAGCGCGAATGGCTTGAGAATCGCGACGACGTGCTCTTTGCCCTTTCGACGGTCCGGCATGCGATCAACCTGAAGCTGGCCAAGGAGCAGCTCGAAGGCCTCATCCTGCAGAGCCGGGAGATCCAGCTCTCCCTCCTGCCTGATGAGGCTCCGAAGTTCCCGGGGTTCGACATCTTCGGGCGCTCCGTGCCCGCCGAGCTGGTGGGGGGAGACGTCTACGACTTCATCCGCATCAATCCCAACATCCTAGGCGTGGCCATAGGCGACGCCACGGGTCACGGCCTCCCGGCAGCCCTCCAGGCCAGGGACGTGGTGATGGGCCTGAGGATGGGGCTTTCGGAGGACCAGAAGATGGTCAAGGTCTTCGAGAAGCTGAACCGCGTCATCAATGGGTCCCGCCTCACCTCCCGGTACGTTTCCCTGTTTTACGGCGAGCTGGAGCAGGGAGGGGGGCACTTCATCTACTGCAACGCGGGCCACAATCCTCCCTTCTATTACAGGCTCAAGAAGGACCGCTTCTACCCCATGACGGAGGGAGGTCGGGTCCTTGGCCCGACCTCTGACAGCACCTACCGGCGGGGCTTCTTCAAGCTGGATCCCGGGGACAGTATCATCATGTTCACGGATGGTATCAGCGAAGCCACCGATGCGAGCGGAAAAGAATTCGGAGAGGGCGGCGTGCAGGCCTTCGTGCGGGAAAACTACGATCGTTTTGACGCCCGGCAGATGGTCTGCGGCCTCCTGGATCTGGTGGCCGCCTACAGCGTGGGCAGCAAATACACGGATGATCGCACCGCCGTGTACATCCGCCGCTTGGAGTGAGCTGGCGGGGCAAGGCCCGCGGGGTGCATGCACCCTTCTCATTCGAGCCGTTTTGGCGTAGGCTCAACAAATGGCGGGAAAAGAGCGACTCCAAGGCCTCTACGAATGCGCGCAGTTTGCCATGGGCCTGGCGCTCTGGATTGCCATCGGCTGTTATGGCCCATCCGGAAGCTTCGCCATCATTCACGATCCCAAAATCCAGGTCTGGGGGTTGGGGGAAGGAAGCCCCTGGGCCCTGCTGGTGCTTCTCCTGGCCGCGTCATTCCTGGCCATGCACTTCAAGTTCGGGATGGGGTCAAACAACTACTACGTCTCCTTCGACATCTCCTTCGCCCTGGTGGCCCTCTTCCTGGTCTCGCCAGCGGCGGGCGCGGGCCTGGCCCTCCTCTCGGCGGGCTACAGTTATTTCAATCGCCTCAGGCGGGACGAGGCTCCCAGGAGGGTCATCCGGTACCTCACCCTGGGGACCTCCGGGAACCGCCTGCTCAGGCTGGGGTTCGCCTGGATCGCTTACAGCGCGGCCGGCGGAAGCATTCCCCCCCAGGGGACCCCAACCGAGCTTTGGGCGGCTCTGGTGGCCTTCGTCGTCTACGTGGTGGTCAACAACGTCTTCTTCACGCCCAGCGAATACCTCCGGCGCTCGAACCTGAAGCAGTTCTGGTGCGAAGCGGTGACCGTGGACTTGGCCTACAGCTTCGTCATCTGCACGCTGGGCTACCTGCTGACCATCGTGGCTATCAAGATCGGAACTCTCTCCTTTCTCGTTCTGGGGCTCTTCGTTCTGGCGGGCTCCTGGCTGCTGAGCAAACTGACGAAAACGCAGGATGAGCTGAGGAACCGGGTCGAGGATTTGACCATTCTGAGCCGCGTGTCGGCTGCCGCCAGCTCCGACCTGGACGTCATGCCCATGGTGGAGTCCTTCACGCGTTCGCTCGCCCAGTGGCTTCCGGCCGACGGGATAGGAGTGGTCTTCTACCAGCGGTACGCGACGACCATCTACCTGGTTCAGGTCGAAGGCGAGAAGAGTCGATCCACCTACCTTCCCGAGGAGCGCCGATTCCAGTACGACCAGCTCCCGCTGAGCGAGCCCAGCAGGCGCCTCGGCGAAAGGCTCTTCGAGTTCCTCCAGCCGCTCGAGACGGCCCCCTTCATGATCCCGCCTTCGGTCTTCGGTCTCCCCCTTCTCCATGGGGGGGAGCCCTTTGGCGGCATCGTCGTCTACTCCTACCAATCCGAGGTTCCCCTGGAGAAAAAGCGGGAGCTGCTCGAACTCTGCGCCCAGTCCCTGGAGGTAGCGCTCGAAAACTGCTTCCTTCATCTCCAGGCCATCCAGGATCCGCTCACGGGACTGTACAACCGGTCCTACTTCCTCTACCGCCTGGAGGAGGAGCTCTCCTTTTCAAGCCGCCACAGAGCTCCCTTCGCCTTGCTCATGATCGACCTGGACGACTTCAAAGCGGTGAACGACCATCTGGGGCACGCCATGGGAGACAAGGTCCTCCACCGGATCGGAGACCTCCTGCGGCGGACGCTGCGGCGGGAGGACGTGCCGGCGCGATACGGCGGGGACGAGTTCATCGTGCTCCTCCTGGGCTGCAAGGAGAAGGCGGCTCACGAGAAGGCCGAGCGGATCCGGTCGAGCTTCGCCACCCAGGCGCTTCCCAAGGAGGAGGCGGGCGGACTGGTCATGGGATGCTCGATCAGCCTGCTCCACTCCGACCACCTCAAGGGAGAGCAGGACCTGCCGACCCTCCTCCGAAAGCTGGACGAGGCCCTTTACGGGGCCAAGCAGGCGGGCAAGAACAGGATCATCGTGGTCCAGTGAGCCCGCCCGAGGCGTCCGGCGCCGGGCGGCCAGTTTGCCCCGGCGGCATTTGCCCCGACGGCCGGTTGACCCCCGGAGCGCCGATCTCTATAATTTGCATTCCAGAGGGAAGGGAGAGCGCTCATGAAGCTGGCCGATTCAACACTAAATGCCGGCAAGGGAAAGAGCCTGACGCAATCCCGACCGGAATCGCTTCGGATTTCCATCCGCGTCCACTCCCACCTGAAGTACACCGATCTCTTCCACACGGTCCTGGCCCAGGTGGCCCGTGAGATCCCCATTCCCGCCGACCGGATGGACTGGGTGGCGCTGGCCCTCAGGGAGGCGGTCAACAACGCCGTCCTCCACGGGAACAAGAAAGAGCCCGCCAAGTGGATCGAGGTGGAGATGGTCGGTACTCCGGAGGCCTTCACGATGACGGTGTGGGACGAGGGTCCGGGATTCAACACGAGCAAGCTGTCCGATCCGAGGGAGCCCGAAAACCTTCTCAAACCCAACGGCCGGGGGATCTTTCTCATCCGGCAGTTCACCGATCAAGCGCAATTCATTCGAGATGCCGGCGGGAGGTTCGGCCTCGTGATGACGGTCAATCTGGATAAACGCGGATCTAAGGAGGAATCTGAATGAATCATCGAACCTATGAGAAAGACGGGGTTAGCGTGCTCGAACTGAAGGGGGCCATCACGCTGGGCGCCGGTGACGTGACCATGCGCGATGTGATCAAGGACCTCCTGGCCAAGGGAAAGAAGAGCATCGTGGTGGATCTGGGCGAGGTGTCCTTCATGGATTCCACGGGGCTCGGAGAACTGGTGGCGGCTTACACCACTGCGCGTCACCAGGGGGCGACCCTGAAGCTGGCCAACCTGACCAAGAAGACCAAGGACCTCCTGTCGATCACGCAGCTTGCCGCCGTGTTCGAATCCTATGATTCATTGGCGGAGGCCGTCGGATCCTTCCGGTGAGCCCTGGCAGGGAACGGCTTCAGGAGGGTCGGTCCCGCCCGGCGCCATCCGGATCGCTCCGGTCTCATGGCCGCGTGGGTCTGGAGTCGCGAAGGCGCCGGGCTTGCCGGGCGGCCCGGCCAGCCTTGACAGCCCTCCCAAAGCTCTCTATAGTGCCGATTTCACTTGGTCTGGAGGAACGGTAATGATCAAGGCCGACATCGTTGTGGAAGTAGCGAAGACCGCCAATCTCCCCAAGCTCAAGGCTCAGGAAGCGGTGGATACGGTTTTCGATGCCATCAGAGACGCCTTGTCCGAAGGGCAGCGCGTGGAATTCCGTGGTTTCGGGGTTTTCCGGGTCAAGGAACGGAAGCGCGGGGTCGGCAGGAACCTGAAGACGGGCGAGGCCGTCCAAATCCCCCCGGGTAAAACGATCAAGTTCAAGCCCTCTAGCCATTTTTTTGACTGAGACTTGGACCAGTTCTACGTAGTCCAGCTGCCCCAGCCCGAACCCTTCAGGTTTCGCCATGGTGTTTTGCTGGCGGCGACTCTTTGGACCACCCTCTACGCCGGCGTGCTCCTGTTGCCGGAATTCTACGACATGGGAATCTTGGAGCACCTGCGGTACATGCTCCATCATCCCCTGGCCATCTTCCTGGGAGCGCCCTTCGCGGTACCTCTCCTGTTCATTCTGGGCGTTCACGAAATGGGCCACTTCCTGACGGCCCGGCGTTACGGAATCCGGGTCACGTGGCCCTACTTCATTCCCGGCCCGCCCTACCTGTCCTTGGGCACCTTCGGCGCCTTCATCCGCCTGAAGAGCCCCATCGCCACGCGCGGCATCCTCATGGAGGTCGGCGCCATGGGACCCTTGTGGGGGTTCGGCGCCAGCGTCCTGGTGGCTCTGCTGGGCTTCTGGCTGGGCCTGGCCGGTTACCACTCGCCGGCGGACCTGGGCATGAACGTGAACCTTCCCCTGGCCTTCTGGGCCCTGCGCGGAGTGATGACCCACCACTGGTCCCACCAGCTCACCTTCTTCGAAAACCCGGTGCTGCTGGCGGCTTGGATCGGCTTCTTCGTGCAGGGCCTGAATCTCATCCCCATCGGCCAGCTGGACGGCGGGCACGTCCTCTACGGCTTCCTGAGGAGCCGCCATCGGGTCGTCAGCCTGGCCCTGGGCTTGGTCTGCTTGGCTTTTGCCCTGTTCCATCCCCAGTGGATCATCTGGGTGGGCCTCATCTTCTTCGTCCTCGGGCTGCGTCACCCCCCCTGCATCGACGACAGCCAGCCGCTTTCGGCGGCTCAGGTCCTACTCGGGCTCGCCGCCATCCTGATGTTCGTCCTCTGCTTTTTGCCGATCCCCTTCGTCTGGAGCTGAGGGAGCGGTCCACTTTTCATGCCGGCCCCCACCGTGTATGCTCATCGGTGTGGGCGCACCTCGCACCTGGCCCGGATTTGCCCTCCCGGAGGGGTGACATGCGATTTCTCACTGCCGGCGAATCCCACGGACCCTCCCTCAGCGTCATCGTGGAGGGCTGCCCGGCTGGGTTGTCCCTCACCGAAGGGTTCATCAACGAGCAGCTGGCCCGGCGGCAGCTTGGAGCGGGAAGGGGGGCCAGACAGCGGATCGAGCAGGACCGGGTGCAGATCCTCTCCGGCGTCCGCCGAGGAGAGACCCTGGGAAGCCCCATCGCCATGCTGGTGACCAACCGCGACCACGCGAACTGGGAGAAAACCATGGCCGCGGGCGAGACGCAGGAGGCCGCCGATCGGCTCTTCACGATCCCGAGACCGGGACACGCCGATCTGGCTGGGGCCCTCAAGTACGACCGACGGGACTGCCGCGACATCCTCGAACGGGCCAGCGCCAGAGAGACCGCCGCGCGGGTGGCGGCCGGCAGCGTGAGCAGACGGCTCCTGGAGGAGGCCGGCATTCACATCGGCTCCAGCGTGACGGGCGTGGGGGGCATTCAGTCGCCGCCGGCAGAGAGGGTGAGCGTCTGCCGGGGCCTGGATCCGGAGATGCCCATGACGGATCCCGAGGCGGCCAGGCGGGTGCGCGAGGCCATCCAGGCCGCCGCTGCCCACGGGGATACGCTGGGCGGCTCCGTGTGCGTCCTGGCGGAGGGGGTCCCTCCTGGGCTGGGCTCGCACGTGCACTGGGACCGGAGGCTCGACGCGAAGCTGGGCGCCCACTTTTTCTCCATCCCCTCGGTGAAGGCCGTGGAGCTGGGGGACGGGGTTCAAGTGAGCGGGCGAAGCGGAGCGGAGACGCAGGACGCGGTCTATTACGACAGTCAGCGGGGCTTCTACCGGAAAACCAATCGGGCCGGGGGCGTGGAGGGGGGCATCAGCAACGGCGAGGTCATCGCCGTGACGGCCTATCTAAAGCCCCTGTCCACTTTGATGAGGCCGCTGGACTCGGTGGACATCCGAACGAAGCAGGCGGCCAAGGCCCAGAAGGAGCGGTCCGACGTGTGCGCCGTTCCCGCGGCCGCCGTGATCGGCGAGGCGGTCCTGGCCCTCTGCCTGGCCGAAGCCCTCCTGGAGAAGGTCGGGGGGGACAGCCTCGCGGAAGTCCTCCTTAATCTGGGGCAGTACAGGCTGCAGGTCGAAAGGTTCTGACGTGGGTAGCTTTCCGGGCGACAACCCGATCGAAAACCGGAAGTCCGCCTTCAAGCGCGAGCTGATCTGGTCCTCGGCGCTCTTCGCCATCATATTCCTCACAGTTCTTGGGCTTGGTTCCACGATCATCGTCATCGATCTCAGCCACAAGGAGGTCTTCCGCACGCTTAGAACCTACTCCAACGAGCTGGAGACCATGCTGAGCAAGCTGCCCACGACGCAAACCCTCAAAGGCTACCAGCAGCAGACGGTGATCACCCAGCGGCTCAACGACTTCCTGACGAAGAAGACGATTTTCGACTCGGTCGAACTCTACGACGAGAATGGCCATCTCGTGGACCGGCAGGATCGGCTCGTGGGAGGCTCCATCACGGGCGGGACGGATACTCCGGGCCTGAAGCCCGGCCAACAGAAGGTAGAAACCAGCCGGAGAATGCCCATCGAAGTTCCCGTTCCCATCGAGGCGGGCAAGATGGGCAAGGCCGTCCTCTCCGTGAGCGAGGACGTGCTGGCCCGCCAGGCCAGCCAGTTCAGAAACGAACTCATCACCAAGCTGGTGGGGATGATCCTCATCATCCTCGTCATGCTGGGCCTCGCCTATCTCTACGTGCTCCGCATCCTGAGGCTGACCCGCCGCATCGAGGCCGAAGCCCAAAACCAGATGCGCCTCTCCTACTTGGGCCTTCTGAGTTCGGGGCTGGCCCACGAGATCAAGAACCCCCTGAATTCTCTCCAGATGAACCTACAGCTATTCGAAGAGGAGGCGGCCTCGGGGGCCAAGCCCGAGCAGCTCGCCTCCTGGATCAGGCCCATGGAGCGCGAGATCAAGCGGCTCGAGCGGCTGGTGAACGACTTCCTCATGTTCGCCAGGCCTCTCAAGCCCACGATTCAGAGCACCAGAGTGGCGGCCATCCTAGAGTCCACCGCGGAGCTCGTGGCCGAGGAGGCCCGGAGGAAGGGCGTGCAGGTGGCCTGGGAGGTAGCTCCCGGGCTCCCCTCCGTGGAGACCGACGAGGCCCTCCTCCGGACCTGCGTCTTGAACCTGGTCCTGAACTCCATCCAGGCCGCGGAAACCCCCGGCGCCATCTCGATGAGGGCCTTTGCGCGCGGGGACAAACTCGTGATGGAAATCTGCGACGAGGGTCCCGGTATCCCCGAGGATAAGCGCGAGAAGATCTTCGAGATCTTCTACACCACGAAGGTGGGGGGCACGGGTCTGGGGCTTCCCATCGCCAGGCGGATCGCGGAGGGGCTGGGAGGCACCCTCGACCTGGTGGAAAAGGAGGGGCCGGGCACCTGCTTTCGGATCGTACTTCCCTTCAACAGGAGTGGTGTGTGACGAGGGAGTCGGCCGCCGAACGGATCTCCGAGCTGAGAAGGGCGCTGGAGCTCCACAGGCGTCTCTACTACGAAGAGAACGCGCCGGTTATTTCGGACTTCGAGTACGACCGGCTCGAAAAGGAGCTCGCCCAGCTCGAGGCGGACTTCCCCGATTTAGCCTCGCCGGGCTCCCCGACGAAGACGGTGGGCGGGAGAGTGGGCAAAGGCTTCCGCCCGGTGTCTCATCCCTCGCCCCTCCTGAGCCTGGACAACACCTACGACGAGGCCGACCTGCGCGAGTGGAACGCTCGCCTGGAGCGCGTGCTCGGCAGGGCCTCCCTGGATTTCGTCTGCGAGATCAAGCTGGACGGGCTCTCCGTGGCGCTGACTTACAGGGACGGGCGGTTCGTGACCGGCGCCACCCGGGGAGACGGCTTCGTAGGCGAAGAGGTGACGGCCAACCTGGCCACCGTGGCCGATATCCCGAGGGCGCTGACGGGGGCTCCCTCGGAGCTGGTGGTTCGGGGAGAGGTCTATCTGCCCGTCCGCGCCTTTGCGGAGCTGAACGAGGCGCGCGAGGAAGAGGGACTACCGGTCTTTGCCAACCCTAGGAACGCCGCGGCGGGGAGTCTTCGGCAGATCGACCCCCGGCAGACGGCCCGGCGGCCGCTGGCCTGCTTCTGCTACCAGCTGCTCAGGGCCCCGGAGCTGCGTCCGGCTTCCCAGCGGGAGATCCTCCGCCTGCTTGTGGGCTGGGGCTTTAAAGTGGAGCCGAACGCCCGCGTCTGCCGAGGCATCGAGGAGGTCCTGGCTTACTGCCGGGAATGGACCGAGCGCCGCCACGAGTTGGACTACGATGCGGACGGCGTGGTCATCAAACTGGATTCCATTCAGCTCCAAGAGATGGCCGGTTCCACGGCCAAGTCGCCGCGGTGGGCGGTGGCCTTCAAGTTTCCCGCGGAGCGGGAGGAGACCCTGGTGAGGGAGATCGCCGTCCAGGTGGGCAGAACGGGAGCCCTCACCCCCGTGGCCCACGTGAAACCGGTTCGCATCGGGGGCGTCACCGTGTCGCGCGTGTCGCTCCATAACGAGGACGAATTGAGGCGGAAGGACGTGCGGGTGGGAGACTCCGTGCTCATCGAACGGGCAGGAGGCGTCATCCCCTACGTGGTGGCCGTGGAGAGGGAAAAACGCCCCCCTCACTCGGTCCCATTCTCTTTCCCCTCCACCTGCCCGGTCTGCGGGGCGCCGGTCCACAAGCCCGAGGGCGAGGCCATCGCGCGGTGCGCCAACCGCTCCTGCAAGGCCCAGCTCAAGGAGGGGATCCGCCATTTCGCCTCCCGCGCCGCCATGGATGTGGCCGGCCTTGGGAGGGTATTGGTGGATCAATTGGTGGAGCAGGGTCTGGTGGAGACCATCCCGGACCTCTACACGCTTCGGCTTGAGAAGCTCGCCGCCCTTCCCCGCATGGCCGAGAAATCGGCCGGCAACCTGCTGGAGCAATTGGAGGCCAGCAAGCAAAGACCCTTCCCGAGGGTCCTCTACGCGCTGGGGATCCGACAGGTGGGAGAGGAGACGGCCAAGGCCCTGGCTTCGAGGTTCCGCTCCATCGAGGCTTTGTCGGCCGCCTCTCGGGAGGAGCTCCAGGGGGTGGAGGGGGTAGGGCCAAAGGTGGCGGCGGAGCTCAGGGCATTCTTCGAAGTCGAACGCAACCAAGTACTGATCGAGCGCCTGCGAAGCTACGGCTTGAGGCTTTCGTGGGAGGGCGAGGGCGCGGTGGGTCCATTGGCGGGCCTCACCTTCGTTTTGACCGGCAGCCTGGAGAGCATGCCTCGTCAGCGGGCGAAGGAGGCGCTGGAAGCCCTCGGCGCCAGCGTGGCGGCGTCCGTGACGAAGGAGACGCAGTTCGTGGTGGCCGGGCCTGGCGCCGGCTCCAAGCTGGATCGAGCGCGGAAGGAGGGGGTCCCCATTCTGGACGAGGAGAGTTTGACCCGCCTCTTGAACGGAGACATGGGCCCGGTCGGGCGGTGAGGAGTTCCGCGCCTTTCCCCGGTGAACCCGAGCGGTAGTCGGAGGCACCCGCGTTTCCATCGCGGAATTTGGGTTCCAGAGCGGCGAGGCCCGTGTGGGGCGCGATGGTGTATACTGATTCGATGAGAAAAAGGGAGAACATGGCAGAAGACTCCAAGCGTGAAGGGGTATCCATGAAGCTGTCCGACATTCAGAAGCTCATCGACATGCTGGACAAGAGCGGGGTCAACGAGCTGGAGATCGAGAGCGAAGGTATGAAGCTTCGCCTGTGCAAAGCGGCCCCCGTGGCCCAGCCTTCGCACTCTCCGCAGTTCATCATGGTGCCTTCTCCGATGGTCTCCGGCACCGGCCGCCAGGAGGCCGTCTTCCCGGCGGGAAGCCCGGCACCGTCCGCATCTCCGTCCCCCGTCTCACCGGCCGAGGCTGGTCCGCCTTCCGGCGAGGCGGTTCCACCCGCCCACCCACCCAAGAGCGACCAGTACATCCAGGTGAAGAGCCCCATGGTGGGCACCTTCTACCGGTCTCCGGCCCCGGGGGCAGAGCCTTTCGTGAAGATAGGGGACCGGGTGAAGAAGGGGAAGACGCTCTGCATCATCGAAGCGATGAAGTTGATGAACGAGATCGAGAGCGAAGTGGACGGGGTCATCGTGGACATTCTCACGGAGAATGCCCAGCCCGTGGAATATGGCGAGGCGCTGTTCCTCGTCGATCCGGCGAGCTGAGGCGCGCATGTTCCGTAAAGTCCTCATCGCCAACCGGGGCGAGATCGCCCTTCGGATCATATGGGCCTGCAAGGAGCTGGGTATCAAGACGGTGGCCGTCCATTCGGACGTGGACATCGACTCTCTGCACGTGCGCTTCGCCGATGAGAATATCTGCATCGGCCCCGCCCCCAGCCGCGACTCCTACCTGAACATCACCAACCTCATCGCCGCGGCGGAGATCAGTAACGTGGACGGCATTCACCCCGGCTACGGCTTCCTATCGGAATCCGCCGAATTCGCCCAGGTGTGCCAGGCCTGCAACATCACCTTCATCGGTCCCAGTCCTCAGACCATAGCCCTCATGGGAAACAAGGCGGAGGCCAAGAAGACCATGAAGGCGGCCGGAGTGCCGATCCTGCCTGGTTCCGAGGGCCCCGTGACCACGGTGGATGAGGCCAAGGCCATCGCCGCCGAGGTGGGCTATCCGGTGATCCTCAAGGCCTCGGCGGGCGGCGGCGGCAAGGGGATGCGCGTGGTTAACACGGAGGGCGAAATGGAGCTGGCCTTCCAGATGGCCGGGAGCGAGGCCGCCTCCGCCTTCGGCAACGGCGACCTCTACCTGGAAAAGTACCTGGAGGCCCCCCGCCACATCGAGATTCAGATCCTCGGCGACCAGTTCGGGAACGTGATCCACCTCTTCGAGCGGGAGTGCTCCATCCAGAGGCGCCACCAGAAGCTCATCGAGGAGGCGCCCTCTCCCGTTCTCACGCCCATGCTCAGGGCCGAGATGGGAGACACCGCCGTGAAGGGCGCCCAGGCCGTCGGCTACGCCACCGTGGGGACGATGGAGTTCCTGTACGATAAGGACAGGTTCTACTTCATGGAGATGAACACCCGGATCCAGGTGGAGCATCCCGTGACCGAAAACGTCACCGGAGTGGATCTGGTCAAGGCCCAGATCATGGCCGCTGCCGGCGAAAAGATGCAGTGGAAGCAGAAGGACATCAAGCTCACCGGCCACTCCATGGAGTGCAGGATCAACGCCGAAGATCCCCACCGCTTCACGCCGAGCCCGGGGCGCATCACTACCTTCCACTCTCCGGGAGGGCCCGGGGTCAGGGTGGACACGGCGGCCTACGCAGGCTACTTCGTCTCGCCCCACTACGATTCCCTGCTGGCCAAGCTGATCGTGAGGGGGGACACCCGGAAAGACAGCATCCTCCGCATGAAGAGGTCCCTGGAGTCCTTCGTGGTCGAGGGCATCAAGACCAATATTCCCATGCACCTCAAGATCATGGAGGACGAAGACTTTCAGGCCGGGAGGCTCTCCACGCGGTTTATGGACCGGTTCGCGACCTGAGCGGGCTTTCCGGGTTCGGCCGGTCCAGGAGATGAGGCCCATGGTCACCCGCGGTGAGACGCCGTTTTCGGCGATCTACCCCATCTCCCCCGAAGGCTTCGAGCGCGACGCCCTGCTGACCTGGGCCGGGGCTCTCGCCGGTGAAGGCTGCCGGTTGCTGCAGTACCGGCGAAAGACCGGCTCGGACCGGGAGCGGTTCGACGATGTAACCGCCCTGCTCCGGTTCTGCCGGAGCCGCGGCGTAAAGCTGATCCTGGATGACCGGGTGGATCTCTGCCTCGCGGCGGGGGCCGATGGGGTCCATCTGGGTCAGGAGGACCTCCCCGCCGCCGAAGCGCGGAGCTTGCTGGGTCCCAGTGCCATCATCGGGCTCTCTACCCACAACCTGGACCAGTTTCGCGAGGCTCTCCCGCTTCCGTTGGATTATTTGGCTCTCGGACCCCTCCATCCTACGGCCAGCAAGGACCGTCCCGATCCCGTCGTGCCCGTGGAGGTGCAGGAGGCGGTCCTGAGGGAGTCGCCCTTCCCGGTGGTGGGCATCGGCGGGATTCGCCCCGAGAACGCGGAGCCGCTATGGAAGCGGGGCTTCGCCAGCCTGGCGGTCATCTCGTTCCTCTCCTCCGATCCCGCTGCGGGATGGCGGGCCCTCCTCTCCAAGCAACCATGAACGTCTTCCTCGCCACGGAGGCGCTGGCGGTTCTGCTCATGCTGGCGATCTCGGCCTTCTTCTCCAGTTCCGAGGCGGCCTTCTTCAGCCTGAAGCCGTGGCAGGTTGGGCACCGGGAGGAGGGGAGCGGCGCCGTGGCGAGACTTCTGCGAGACCCCTCGCTTCTGCTGATCTGCCTGATGCTGGGCAACGAAACGGTCAACGTCCTCCTCTCCTTCCTCTCGTCCAGCCTCAGGAGCCGCCTCCTTCCGCAGCCGTGGGGAGTGAGCCTGGGAATCTTGGCCACGACGGCGGTGCTGGTTCTCCTCGGCGAGGCGATCCCGAAGGCCGTGGCGGCCAACGAGGCTCGGCGAATCAGCCGGAGCTACGCCCCCTTGCTGGAGGCGTACGTGAAGACCGTGGCGCCGGCGGGCCGGTTCCTGCTTCGCCTTCTGGACCGCACGCCTTCGACTTCCAGGGCACCGGGTGTGGAGCCGCTGGACGAACTCCACGACCTCTTCACGGCGGCGCGGGTGGAGGGCGCCATTCAGGAGACGGAGGAGAACCTCCTGGGCAACCTCATCCGCATGGCCGGCGAGCCTGCTTCCAGCCGCATGGTGCCGCGCACCTCCATGCACTTCGTCGGAGCTAAGGCCGACAAGGCAGCGGTGCTGGCCTCCGTTGCCGGCGAGGGAGAGCCCTGGGTCTGCGTTTACGGCCACGACGCGGATGACCTGCTGGGGCTGGTGGGACCGGAGGAGCTGCTCGGGTGGTCCCTGGATGACCGGCCAGGCACCGCCGCGCAATGGTGCCGGCAGGTGCCCATCTACCCCGAGAGCCGACCCATAAGGCTGGTGCTCGGGGATCTCTACAAAGAGGGATGGCCGGCGGTGGTGCTGGCGGACGAATACGGGGGGATCGCCGGCTTCATCACCCGGATCTCTCTGGCCGCGAGCCTTTTTTGCACCCGAGTGGCCGAGAGCCGGGGCGGATCCGGGGTGTTGTTGCCCGGCGCCACCGCCTACGCCGAATTTCGGGAGAGGTTCCCCCGCGCTCCAGAGGATCTCCATTGCCGGACGCTGGCCGGCCACCTGCTGAATCTGGCGGCCCGCGTTCCGGCCCAGGGAGCCGTGCTGAGGGATTCCGGGTACGAGTATCGCGTCGTGAAGGCCACTTCACGCCAGATCCAGGAGGTGGAGATCGGGACCCTTGAACCATCGGGTCGGCGCCAGGGATGACACGGATACCCCCTGTCGTTTAGTATGCTGCTCCGGGGTCGGACGGCCATCCCCGCTGCGCGTCTGGCCGCAGCCCAGGGACCCCGGCGGAGGTTTGGATGTTCGAGGTCAAGATCGTGAGGCATTTCGCCGCGGCCCACAGGGTCGAGGATTATCCGGGGAACTGCGAGAGACTCCACGGGCACAACTGGCGGGTCGAGGTGGTGGCCAGGCGCAAGGAGCTGGACGGCCTGGGGATGGTCATGGATTTCCGCAAGCTGAAGGAACTCACGCAGCGCGCGCTGGAGCCCTTCGATCACAATTACCTGAACGAGACCCCCCCCTTCGACCGCCTGAACCCAACGGCGGAAAATATCGCCCGCCACCTCTACGAGATCCTCTCTGCGGCGGCCCCGGTGACAAGGGTCGACGTCTACGAGACCGACACGTCCGTGGCCTCTTACTTCGAGGACGAGTAGGCATGAGCCGCCGAGAAGCACCTCAGGTCGTGGGCGGCGAGCGCTACCTCAACCGTCCGCAGACGGAGCCCACCCTGCTGCTCAACGAGCTGTACGCCTCCGTCCAGGGCGAGGGGCCGGAGCAGGGGTACCCCACCGTCCTGGTGCGCCTGACCGGCTGCAACCTGCGGTGCGGTTACTGCGACAGCGCCTTCGCCTTCTTCAAGGGCCAGCGGGTGGCGCTGGGAGAGGTGGTCCGCCGGGTAGCCTCTCACGGGATCCGACGGGTGCTGATTACGGGGGGGGAGCCCATGGCCCAGGCGGCCACTCCGGCGCTCTGCCGGGTCCTTCTCGATGCCGGCCGGGCCGTCTCCATCGAGACCAACGGCGCTTATGATCTACGCTGCCTGCCCGCCGAGGTGCTCAAGGTGGTGGACGTGAAGGCGCCGGCGAGCGGCGAGGCCGACTCCTTCCAGCTTCCCATCCTGGATGAACTGGATCGGAAGGACGTGCTCAAGTTCGTTCTGTCATCCCGTGAGGATTACCTCTGGGCGGTCGATTTTCTGGCCCGCCACCACCTCCCCGGCCCCGCCGCGGTGCTCTTCTCTCCGGTCTGGGGGCTTCTCGACCCTGCGGCGCTGACGGAGTGGATCGTGGGGGACCGCCTCGAAGTGCGCCTTCAGCTCCAGCTCCACAAGGTCCTCTGGGGCAACAAGCGGGGAGTCTGAGGAGGGGGGATTCCTGGTCGAGGGGATTCGGAACTACAATGGCGGGGCAGCGCCAGGCGCCCTTCGTCGGCGCCCCCGAAAGACTCCGTCACGAACCCTTTGAGGCCGCACAATGGATGTCGAACAGCTCACGGGCTACCCGAAGGTTCCGGCGACCGGCCCCGAAGCGCCGCTGGCCGTGGTCCTCCTGAGCGGGGGCATGGACTCCCTGACGGCGGCCGGCGTGGCGCTGCGGGATGGGCACGCGCTGGCGCTGATCCACTTCAATTATGGTCAGCGAACGGAAGAGGCCGAGTACCGGGCCTTCCAGAGGATAGCGGACTTCTTTGCCGTGCGGGAGCAGCGCCGTCTGGTGGTCCACACCAACTTCTTCGCCCTCGTGGGCGGCTCCGCGCTCACCAGCTCCGAGGTCGCCGTTCCCGCCGCCAACCTGGATTCGAAGGAGATCCCCGTGACCTACGTGCCCTTCCGGAACGCGGTCCTGCTCTCCATGGCCGTCGGATGGGCCGAGGTGTTGGGCGCGAGGCGGGTGTACTACGGCGCCGTCTCGCAGGATTCCTCCGGCTATCCGGACTGCCGGCCCTCCTTCATCGAGGCCTTCAACCGCCTCGTGACCGAGGGGACCAAGCCGGGAAGCGGGATCGAGGTCCGCGCCCCGCTGGTGGACATGACGAAGGCGCAGATCGTCCAGATGGCGACGGAGATGGGTCTGCCGCTGGAGGCCACGTGGTCGTGCTACGTCCGAAATGACTTCGCCTGCGGCGTCTGCGATTCGTGCGCCTTGAGGCTCAGGGGGTTCGAGCAGGCCGGCATCGGGGATCCCCTTACTTACGGAAGGCCCGCCTCCTTCGGCAGGGAAGCCGCCCGGGAGAGGGTGAGACGGCTGTCCGTGCTGCTTCGGGCGCTGACGCAGGCCTCATGAGAGGCGCCAAGGCCGGGGCGCTGGCCGCCCTCGTGGGCATGTCCCTTCTCTTCGGCGCCTCCTTCGTGGGCACCAAGATCGCGCTTTCCGCCTTCACCCCTTCAGAGCTAATATTCCTGCGTTTTTTACTCGGCGCGGCGGTCTTTTTCGTCTTCTCTCCCTGGCTGAAGGCAAGTCCCGTGGATCGGGCGGGCTATTGGAAGATCCTGGTCCTCGCCCTGTTCGAGCCGGGAGTCTATTTCTATCTCGAGGCCATGGGCATCCAGCGCACGCTCGCCTCGACGGCGGCCATCCTCATCTGCACGATTCCCATCTACGTCCTGCTTCTTGAAGTCCTCTGGCTGAAGGCCAGGATCGTCGCCACGGAGGTGCTGCTCATCTTGCTCTCCCTTGGGGGCATATTCCTCCTGGTCACCGCGGGAGGGCTCAGAAAGGCCTTCGGCGGGAGCCTGGTGGGCAACGGTTTCATCCTGGCTGCGGCCTTCGCCGCTTCGGTCTACACGGTTCTGGCCCGCCGCCTGCTTTCCCGCTACAACGCCGTG
This sequence comes from Acidobacteriota bacterium, assembly GCA_049967655.1. Taxonomy (GTDB): domain Bacteria; phylum Acidobacteriota; class UBA4820; order UBA4820; family DSQY01; genus DTPS01. Next base: position 12,065 of record JBMFSH010000006.1, on the reverse strand, counting down.
GCCATCACGCGGTTGCAGGCCCTATATGCGGCCACCATGTACCTGCCGTTCGCCCTCTGGGATTTCTCGACGCAGGGGATGCCGCAGGCCGGCCCCAGGGCCTGGCTGGCCGTGCTTTACCTCGGGATCGGTTGCTCCTTTCTTGCGTATCTGCTCCTGAACATTTCGCTGGCCCACCTGAAGGCCTCCATCGTGGCTGCCTTCACCAACGTGATTCCGGTGGTGGCCACGGGGCTGGCGGTGCTGTTGCTCGGGGAGCGGCTCTATCCCGTTCAGGCTCTGGGTGCGGCCGTGGTCGTGATCAGCGTGACCTTGTTGACCTTGCGCCGCCCGGAGGTCGAGGAGCCGCTTCCGGGCTGACGGTTCCCACGGTGCGGCACCCGGTCGTTCGCCGGTGCGGGGAGGGCGCCGCCCGAAAAGGAAAGGGGGCGCGTGAGCCGCGCCCCCTTCCGCGTGACCTTCCACCGGGATGGCTAGCTGCAACCGAGGCTGTTGCCGCAGTTCAGGCATTTGTAACAGGAGCCGTTCCGCACCGTGATGTGGCCGCAGATGTTGCAGAACGGGGCATCGCCCATCATGGTCGAGAGGTGGCTGGAAAGCGGGTTTCCCCCGACGGCCTTGTAGACCGGAACCTGAGAGGAGAGGGTCTTCTCGGCGGCGGCCACCTCGGTGGCGCTCGCCGTGGGCGAGGTCAGCGTCTTCTCGGCCTGGGCCTTCTCCAGCTCGTCCGGCTTCACCTGCACGAAATCGGTCCTTCCCAGGTACTCCATGCCCAGAACTCGGAAGATGTAGTCGATGACCGAGGTGGCATATTTGATGTTGGGATGGTCCGTGACGGGCCCCTGGGGCTCGAAGCGCGTGAAGGTGAAGCAGTCCACATACTCCTCCAGGGGAACGCCGTACTGGAGGCCGAGCGAAATGGCGATGGCGAAGCAGTTCATCAGGGAGCGGAAGGCTGCCCCCTCCTTGTGCATGTCGATGAAGACCTCGCCCAGGCGACCGTCGGCGTACTCGCCCGTCCGCAGGTAGACCTTCTGTCCGCCTACGCGCGCCTCCTGGGTGAAGCCGCCGCGCTTTTTCGGTAGCCTGCGGCGCTGAAGCGGCGTGCGCCAGAGCTGTTCGTCGGGGGGTGGGGCCGAGGCCGCCTCCCTCTTGGCGGCCTTCTGGGTGGAGGCGTCCGAAAGGGGCTGGGTGACCTTGGAGCCGTCCCGGTAGACGGCGAGGGCCTTGAGGCCGCGCTTCCAGCCCTCCACGTAGATGCGCTCGATCTCCTCCGGCAGGATGGAGGAGGGAAGGTTGACGGTCTTGCTGATGGCACCGGACAGAAAGGGCTGGGCCGCCGCCATCATCTTCACGTGGCCGAGGGGGGCAATGAACCGCTTCCCGTACCTTCCGCAGCGGTTGGCGCAGTCGAACACGGGCAGGTGCTCCTCCTTCAGGTAGGGCGCACCTTCCAGCGTCATGTGGCCGCAGGCCACGGCAGAGGCCTCCTCGATCTGGGCGTCGCTGAAACCGAGGGCGGCGAGCACATTGAAGCCGGGTTTGGCGGCCTCCTCCGGAGTGAAGCCCAGCCTCCGGATGCAGTCGTCGCCCAAGACGAAGGCGGAGAAGGCCTGGGGAAGGTCCACCACCCGCGCGAGCTGGCTTTCCACGCGAGCCACCTCCTCCTCCGTGAATCCCTTGGCCATCAGGCTGGCCGGGTGGATGTGGGGCGTGCCAGCCAGCTGCCCCGTGCCCACCAGATACCGCAGCATCTCCTGGATCTGGGCGGGGGGATAGCCAAGAGCGTGCAGGGCGCGCTCCACCGACTGGTTCACGATCTTGAAGTAGCCCCCGCCCGCCAGCTTCTTGAACTTGACCTGGGAGAAGTCGGGTTCGATGCCGGTGGTATCGCAATCCATGAGCAGGCCTATGGTTCCCGTGGGGGCCAGCACCGTGGCCTGGGCGTTGCGGAAGCCGAACTGGCGGCCGAAGACCAGGGCGTCGTCCCACACCTGCCGGCTGGCGAGGCCGAGGCTCTGCGGGAGGTAATCCAGCTCGACCTTGTGGCTGGCGTCCCGGTGCATCTTGATGACGTCCAGCATGGACTCCCGGTTCTTGGCGTAGCCGGAGAAGGGGCCCTTGCGCTTGGCCAGCAGGGAAGAGACCAGGTAGGCCTGGCCGGTCATGAGGCTGGTGAGCGCACCGCACCACGCGAAGGCCTTGGGACTGTCGTAGGGGATGCCCAGGACCATCAGGAGGGTGCCAAGATTGGCGTAGCCGAGGCCTAGGGGCCGGAAGTCGTGGCTGTTCTTGGCGATGGTCTCGGTGGGGTAGGAGGAGAGGTCGACCAGAATCTCCTGGGCGATGATGAAGACGCCCACGGCGTGCTTGTATCCCTCCACGTCGAACTCGCCCTCTTCATTCAGGAATTTCATGAGGTTCAGACTGGCGAGGTTGCAGGCCGAGTCGTCCAGGAACATGTACTCGGAGCAGGGGTTGGAGGCGTGGATGCGGTCGGTGGCCTTGCAGGTGTGCCAACGGTTGATGGTGCTGTCGAATTGCAGCCCCGGATCGCCGCACTCCCACGCGGCCACCGCGATCTGGCGCATGAGATCCCGGGCCCGGTGGGTATGCGCGGGCTCTCCGCTGGTCCGGTAGGTGGTGGTCCACTCCCCGTCCTTTTCGTAGGCCTCCATGAAGGCGTCGGTGACGCGCAACGAGTTGTTGGCGTTCTGGCCCGAGACGGTGTGCACCGCATCGTCCAGGTCGATTCCCGCCTCGGCCAGCACCCTCGCCTTGCTCTCCTCCCGGCGCTTCCAGTTGATGAAGTCCTCCACCTCGGGATGGTCCATGTCCAGGCAGACCATCTTGGCGGCGCGACGGGTGGTTCCGCCGGACTTGGTGGCGCCGGCGGCGCGATCCAGGACCTCCAGAAAGCTCATCAGGCCCGATGAGGTGCCCCCGCCGGAGAGCCTCTCTTCCCGGGAGCGGATGCGTGAAAAGTTGCTGCCGGTGCCGGAGCCGTACTTGAACAGCCGGGCCTCGTTCTTGGCCAGCTGGAAGATGCTCATCAGGTCGTCGTCCACGCTCTGGATGAAGCACGCCGAGCACTGGGGGTGCTGATAGGCGTTGGAGGTCTCCTCGATCTGCCCGGTCTCGGCATTCCAGTAGTAGGCGCCGCCCGAGCCCTCGATCCCGTATTCGTGCCAGAGCCCTAGATTGAACCAGACGGGAGAATTGAATGCCCCCCTCTGGGTCAGGAGCAGGTAAGAGAGCTCGGCCTCGAAGGCATCGGCCTCCTCCTTGTCCATGAAGTAGCCGCCGAACTTCTCACCCTCGACCCTGATCGTGTGGGCGATACGGCGGATCACCTGGCGGATGGAGGTTTCGTGACCCGTGCCCGGCACCCCGGCTTTTCGGAAGTACTTGCTGATCAGGATGTCCGTGGCCAGCTGGCTCCAGTCCGCGGGGACCTCGGCGTTCTCCATGGCGAACACCGTGGACCCATCCGTATTCATGATCTTGGAGGAGCGTCGCTGGTAGGCGGCGCCGTCCAGCGGATCGCAGCCAGGAGAGGTGAACCGCCGATCCAGCCGAAACGGAACCAGAGCCTCCGGGGATAGATCGACTTCAGGCGGCTGCGAATGGTCCGGAGGTGAAGGATCCTTCGAGGTGCTGATCTGGGGCGTGGCTGCGGTCTTGCGGTTGCCGGTGCTACCTGGCTGTCCGCCACCCTTGTACGTGTCCATCCGACTGACCTCCCTTGTTCTCGTGGAGACACTGCATCCCAAGTTCATGTGTCCAAAGGGCTTATGCCCATGGAACCACCATATTTAGCTAAGCATGGTTAATATAGCGCAACATATAGTGGGTGTCAAGGGGTCTGGAGAGCCTCGAAGAAAGGCTCGGAGGCCCCGCTAGCAAGTTCCCATCCGGAAGGTCCGGATGGGAACGGTGGGGAGGGTGGAGGGTGGAGCGCTAAGGGTTCCTTCCTACGGGCAAGGCCCTCTGGGGCCCCGCCCCGCCCTTGAGGGGGCTGCCTTCCGGAGCGGAGCGGAGGAAGGCGCCTGCCGCCGACGGGCCAGCCTCAGGGGAAGATGCCCCGCTTGAGATAGGCCGTTTCGATCCTGCGGAGACCCGCTATGAGCGCGGCCGAGCGCAGGTCGGTCTGGAGTTCGGAAGCGATGCCGCGGGCCTCTTCGTAGACCGATAGGAGGAGGCGGCGCATCTTTGAGCCGACCTCCTCCGCCTCCCATCTTTCGCTTCTGCGGTTTTGAAGCCATTCGTAATAGTAGACGATGGTGTCGCCCGAATGGCAGAGAAGGTCCGGCAGGATCTGGATGCCCCTCTCCTGGAGCAGGGCCTCTGCCTCGCGGTCGATGAGGGAGTCGGCGCCCTCCGCCACGACCCGGACCCTCAGCATGGAGGCGCAGTCCATCGAGACCGGCTTCTGCGGTGAGGCGGGAATGAAGATGTCCGCCCGTGTGGAGAGGAAGCCGGCGTGGTCCGTGGGGGAGGCTTGGGGATAGCCCCCGACGCCCCCGTGCTGGCGAGCAAAGGAGTCCAGATCGCCGGGATCGATGCCGGCGGGGTTGGTGATGGCGCCGCTGGCATCCTCCACGGCCAGGAGGCGCGCCCCGCGCTCGGCCAGGAGGCGGGCCGCCCAGGAGCTGGTGGCTCCAAAGCCCTGGACGAAAAAGGTCGCCTGCCTCAGGTCCACCTGTTCGTTCCGCGCCCACTCATCCAGCATGATCGCGACGGCTTGGCCGGCCGCCTGCTCCCGCCCCGCGCTTCCTCCCAGGGTCGCAGGCTTGCCCATGACCACGTGGCGGCAGAGGTTTCGTTCGTGGGGCGGCATGGTGGAGGCGTAGGTATCCAGGATCCAGGCCATGATCTGTCCGTCGGTGCCCAGTTCGGGGCAGAGCACGCCGTACTCGGGGCCGATATTGCCGCCCAGGCCGAAGGTGAAGCGCCGGGTGGCGCGCTCCAGTTCGGCCGGAGAGCATCGCAGCGGGTCCACGTCCACACCGCCCATGGCGCCGCCGAAGGGCAGTCCGAGAACGGCGTGTTTCCAGGTCATCCGGATCGCCAGGGCCCTGACGTCGTCCGTGTCCACCGCCTCCTGGTAGCGCAGCCCCCCTGCGAAGGGCCCGAGGACGTTGTTGTGCTGCGCCAGGTGGCCGGTGAACATGCGGACCTCTCCGTCGTCCATCTTGACGGGAAAGTTCACGGTGATCTCGCTGGCGGTCTGGGAAAGGATCTTGCGCACGTCCGGGTCCAGGCCCATGCGTTCGGCGGCTTGGTTGAGCTGGCGGAGCGCTTCGTCGTAGCTCGTCATGGCACGGCTCCCGTCAGGGGAAGAATCCCCGATCCCTGTAGACCCCCTCCAGATCCCCCAGAGCGAGGGCCACGCTGGTGGTTCTCCAATCGGCGCCGAACTCCTGGGAGGCCCTCGCCACCCGGTCGTAGGCGCGGTAGAGCGTGTCCTGAAGGCGCCTTTCCACCTCTTCGAGCTCCCACCGTTCGCCGCGCTTGTTCTGGAGCCACTCGAAGTAGCTGGCGGTAGCTCCTCCCGCGGTGCAGAGCACGTCGGGCAGAAGGTCCGTCCCCTTCCGCCGGAGCACGTCGTCCATTCCCGGTTCGGTCAGGATGCAAGCCCCCTCGGCCACGAGGCGCACCTCCAGGAGCCCTAGCAGCTCGCTCGTGAAGCCCGTGGCCAGGGCGGCCGGAATGAAGATCGTGGCCGGAGTGCGCAGGAAGGCCTCGTGGCTGAGGGGGGTCGCCCTCGGGTAGCCCCGCAGACCGAAGCGCCGTCTGGAATAGGTGAACAGGTCCTCCGCATCGATGCCGCCCGGATGGAATACGGCTCCGGTCACGTCCTCCACGGCCAGCAACCTGGCGCCCTTGGATTGGAGGACCCGCGCCACCGAGGAGCCTACCGTTCCGAATCCCTGGAGCGTGTAGGTCGAGGCGGCAAGGTCTACGGCGTGATCGCTCGCCCAGCGCTCGATGAGCATGGCCATGCCCAGCCCCACCGCCCGGTTTCGCCCCGGGAGCCCCCCCGCCTCCAGCGGCTTGCCGGTGACCACCGGGAAGGCGCGGTTTCTCTCCTGGGGCGGCACGGTGGAAAAGTAGGTGTCCAGGACCCAGCTCATGATCTGGCTGTTCGTGTTGACCTCCGTCGTGAGGACGTCGTAGTCCGGCCCGATGTTGTTGCCCAGGGCGAACACGAAGCGGCGCGTGATCCGCTCCAGCTCCGATAGGCTGTGACGGGAGGGATCCAGTTGGATGCCCCCCATGGAGCCGCCAAAGGGCAGGCCCGCCAGGGCGGCCTGCCAGGTGCGCTGGGCGGCCTGGGTTCGCATGGCCTTGAGGCTCACCGAGGGGTGGTAACGGAGCCCTCCCAGGTAGGGGCCGAGGGCGTCGTTGTGGTGCACGCGAAACCCACGGAAGGTCTCCACCGACTCGTCGTCCATCTTAACGGGAAAGTTGAGGGTCAGCTCGTCGCAGGGCAGGGCAAGCAGGCGCCGGACGCCGGGGGACAATCCCGCGAGATCGGCGGCCCTTTCGAAGCAGTCTCGAACGTCCACTGCCAAACCTCCGCTGTTCAAGTCATCCGCGGCCTCGACCCGGAATGGCCAACGATTCGGCGGCTCAAGAATGCCGCACTGGGTGGATCAGCCTCTCACAACCCTGCGCGATCACGGTGACGGTGCTCCGAAGAATCGGACGAAACGGGCTCAGTATGGTCAGCCCCGCTCCTCCGTGCAAGCTCTGTGGGGAATTTTGCCTACGCAAAGACATTCGGGGCGCTCTTCTCCGACAGGAATCCCAGGGCCTGCTCCTTGATCCCGTCCATCATCACCTGGAGTTCGAGCCCGCCGGAAGCCTGCTCGACGTCGATCACCCTGATCACGTGCTGAAGGTGGCCGTATTCGGGCAGCAAGACGGGAAGCATGTTGGAGACCTCGCGAAAGAAGCCCTCGTTAAAGATGATCCCATCCTCGTCTGGAAAGAGGGCCAAGTAGCGTATCTTAGCCTCGACGAGGTCCTGGAAAAAATGGGTTCCGAAGGAGAGGTCGGGAACGTAGCTTCCCTTGCGGCGGGCGATCTCGATCAGCATCTGCGTGTTGTTGATGCCCGAGTAGGTGACGCCCACTCCCAGCGTAATATCGCCCCGGCTTCCCCAGCGCCCGGGGCCCATGAGGATGAAGGAGCGACGGGGGAGGATGCCGTTGAGGCGGCTGATGGCGTCGGCCACCTGCACCATGTCGTCCCGGCTCGGCAGCTTCGAATAGGCCTCGGGATCGACGTAAACGATGTAGCGGACGCCGACGACCTGGCCGTTGGTCACGTACTTCTTGGCCGAGAAGAGCTTGCGCTTTTCCGGAATCCAGTGGGGGATCGTGACGGGGCCCTCGTCGCCGAGCCTGCTCTGGGGCCGGCACTGGAGGAGGTGAAGCGACTCCCCGTCGTGGGCGAATTCCAGGTCCACGGGCATGCCGATGGTGGCCTGGAGGGTACGCATGATCTCGCGCATCTGAGGGACGAAATCGGTGCTCTCGATGAGTCCCGCGAAGGTCACCACCAGATCGCTCCCGCGGGGATCCAACAAGCCAGGCATGGGTCTGCGCAGGGAGCTCCCGTCGTAGATGGAGACGATGCGCTCAAGGAGAGGGAACTCCTCCCCGACCTCCTGGAAGATCCGCTCGATACTCGCGGTTTCGAACCTCCCCGTCTCCAGGTTGATGACGTCGATGTACCGCTGCGCGTAGTGAAAGACCTGCTCGGGCGTCACGTTGACCCTCAGATCGGGATGGCCCGGCGACACGAGGACGGGGAAGTCGTCCCCAATCCGATCCACGGCCCTGGTGCCCAGCCCGGCGACCATGCGGAGGATGCCGTCCTCCCGCTTGATCCTTGGCGACCAACGGAATTCATTGGTGGAGAAGGCCACGCCGGCGAAGGCCGGGAAGAAGTACTTGCCTATCCTGCGCCCGACGACGCGCTGGATGATGACCCCCATCTCCTCCATGAAGTCCAGCAGGCCACGCTCGGCGCGGTACTGAATGGGGTCGGGCCCGAAGATCGAGGCGTACACCTCGGCCACGGCGTCGGTGAGGGCCTCCAGGCGCTCCTGCTTGGAGCCCGTGTTGGCCAGAAAGAGGCTGCGGTACTTTCCCGAAAAGGCCGTGCCCAGGCTGTCCTCCAGCAGGCTGGAGGAGCGGACGATGAGAGGGCCCTCCCCCAGGTCGTCCAGGGCCACCTTGAGTTGGTTGAGCATCTCGAGGGAAAAGGAGGAGTGCTTGAACACCTGTTCAATGTACGGATAGTTGTGCCGGACCTCGCTGATGCTGGAGAACTTGAAGCTCTGAAGGTCCTCGAGCGAGTTGTAGTGGACGAAGTCGAACATGCCGTCCGAGGCGATGTACCAGGTGTGAGGCACCTTGAAGCGGGACAGCAGGGGATTGTCCTTGCCGACGCGGCCGAGGATGTGCGCGGCTAGGATCAGCCCCGCCGCCTTGCCTCCCAGCCGCCCGTTGCCCTGGCCGGGCCCTGCCACCCTGGACAGGATCCGGCCGAAATCGTACACCGTCAGGTATTCCTTGGCGACGCGGATGAAGGGGAGGCTGTCGGTGAGAAAGCGCCGGGTCAGCGCCACGCGCACGTTCATGTCGTCGGAGTGAGACAGGGCGTGCTCCTCCTCCTTGGTGTCCCTGCAGAAGCGGTTCACGATATCGGAGATCTCGACGAGCGAAATATCCCGCCTTTCGATGGCCATGGCGAAGAAGCCGAGTTTGTCCTGCTTCATCCACTGCTTGATCAGCCGGGCCAGCTCCGGCTCCTGGATGGTGATGGAGGCGACCCTGATGACCTCCTCGAAGGCCGTATCGAGGACTGCTATGTCCCGCTTGGGCAGCGGCTGGTTGGAGCCCCAGGAATCGCGTTCCCTTTCAGCGTAGACGGCCGGATCCAGTCGGGTGATGATCTTCTGGATGGCGGGGAGGTTCAGCTTGGTCAAGTGGTTCATCAGCCTCCTGACGAGGCGCTTGTAGAGGGCCTTGTCGGTCTCCTGGATGAGGTCCAGAATCGTTCGCCACTCGGGTTTGTGGTCGGCCGGGGCGGTGGAGGAGGCCGTTTCCGGAGAGCCGGTGGGTTCTCCCTCCTTCTCCCGCGTTTCAATGGCAGGGCCGAGCTTCTGCGCCGTGATCTCCACGAGCTTCCGCTCGTCCAGAAGAAAGGGGTTCTCCCCGTATTGGGAGCGGTTTTCCAGGTAGACGACGTCCAGCTTGCCCGCAAGCTTCCCGTGGACCACGAGGTGCGCCCGCAGCTTCCACGGGGTCTCTTCAAACCCTTCTGATTCGAAAACCCGTTCGCCCAGGGTGATCCTCACCCGGCCGGCCTCCGGGTGGCGAAGCCCCAGCGGCAGGGCCTTGATGACCCGGTCTAAGACTTGCTGGATCGAGAATTCGGGGTTCACCAGGATGGCGGCTATCTGGAACAGGCACTGGAGCTGCCTCTCCTGGCCCCGGCTCTTTGCCGTCATGGACCGCCTCCCCCTCTGCCATGGGCCGAAGTATACAGGAGCTCGGTGCTCCGGGCCAGCAACTGGCGGGGCGCCTGGGCGCAAAAAAGGGGCCCGCCGACAAAGGCGGGCCCCTCAGAGGAGCAAAAGACGCAGAAATCTACACCCAGCCGCGCACCTTGCAGGCCTCGGCCACGCGCGAGACGGCGATCATGTAGGCCGCGTCGCGCATGTAGATCTTTTTGTCCCTGTGGAGCTTGGAGACGGCCTTGAAGGCGCTCGTCATCTTCTGGTCGAGCTTCTGCAAGACCTCCTCCTTTTCCCAGTAGTAATTCATGTTGCACTGCACCTGCTCGAAGTAGGAGCAGGTCACGCCGCCGGCGTTGCAGAGGAAGTCGGGAATCACGAAGATGCCGCGCTCGAAGAGGACCTTGTCGGCATCCACCGTGGTGGGGCCGTTGGCGCCCTCCGCGATGATCTTCACGGACGGTTTGATCTTGCCCACGTTGTCGCCGGTGATCATGCCTTCCTGGGCGGCCGGGATGAGGAGGGTCACCTCCTGCTCGATCCAGGCATCGCCGGGCAGTTGCTGCCAGCCGTACTCCTTGGCCTTGGCGGGGCTGATGGTGCCGAATTTGTCCACGGCGGCCATGAGCTGGTCAAATTGGATGCCCGCCTCGGAACGATAGGTGTAGGCCTTCTTGTCGTTGTTGTCCCAGCAGGCGATGGCGACGACCTTGCCGCCGTACTGCGTGAAGAGGTCCACAGCGTACTGGGCCACGTTGCCCGAGCCCTGGATGGAGGCCGTGGCTTTAGTGATGTCGATACCCAGCTCCTTCATGGCCTCGCGGACGGTGTAGATGACGGCGTGGCCGGTGGCCTCGGTGCGTCCGAGGGAGCCGCCCATGCCAACGGGCTTGCCCGTGATGAAGCCGGGCAGCTTCTCGCCGCGGATCTTCTCGAGTTCGTCCATCATCCACAGCATGTGCTGCCCATTGGTCATCACATCTGGCGCGGGGACGTCCTGCGTGGGGCCCACGTTGCGGGCCACCTGGCGCACCCAGCCGCGGCAGATGCCCTCTTGCTCGCGGTCAGAGAGGTTGTGCGGGTCGCAGATGACGCCGCCCTTGCCGCCGCCCAGGGGGATGTCCACCACGGCGCACTTCCAGGTCATCCACGTGGCCAGGGCGCGCACCGTGTCCACGGTCTCGTGGGGGTGGAAGCGGATGCCGCCCTTGCACGGGCCTCGGGCGTCGTTGTGCTGGATGCGGAAGCCGTGAAAGACCTTGTACGATCCGTCGTCCATGCGGACCGGGATGTTGAAGTGGTATTCACGAAGCGGTGTGCGCAGCAGGTCGCGAGTGGCCTGGTCCAGCCCCAGCTTCTCCGCCACGGCGTCGAATTGCTGCTGGGCCATCTCAAACGGGTTGAAGGGCTTGGTCGTCATCACTGTTCTCCTTTGCGGTCCGGATCACCACGATCCGGGCACCAGGCGTAGCGGTTCTAGCAGAACGTGTTCTTCACGCACGAGCAGCCGAGGCCAAGGGGACCGATCTGTCGCAGAAGCAGAATCCGAAAGGTGGCCCCGCTCCTCGTCCACCCCCACCGACCCCAACGAGCCTCCTCGACATAAGGGCTTCGGTATTCCCCCCCTCCAGAAAGGTGAATCTAGCAATTGGCCGGCTGGGGTGTCAAGCCGGGCACCGAAAAGGCCGATGACGTGGGGGAAATAATCGGTAACCTTGAAGAGGAGGGCCCTCTGGCTTAAAGTGCCTACAGGGAGAGGGACGGAACATGCCCGAGATGGATTTCGAACGGGACATCCAGCGGATGGAGACCCTGCTGAACATCCTGAAGCACGAATACGACCTCTACTTCGCCGGAGCGCGGCGTGACCCTCCCCGCAAGGAGCAGAAGGAGCTGGACGCGCTGGTGAGGACCTACGGAAACGCCAGCCTTCCCAGGCTCGCCCAGCAGTTCCGCTTCTCCACCTTCAACAGCAGCTATGTCATGCGGTGCGAGCAGTGGAACAAGTGGATGAGGGCCAGGGAGGACGGGCTGGTCCAGGACCCGCGTTTGCTGGCGTCTGTCCGACGAGCCAAGCGGGAGTTGCAGGAGCTGGAAAGGGGCCATGCCCTCCCTCCGGCCTCCGGCCCCGAGCCGCCGCCTCCGGTGCCTGCCCCCGAGAAACGGGCGCCCGCGGGAGGCGGACACCCCAACCGGGCACTCTTCGAGGAGTTCGTCAACGCCAAGCTCAGGGAGGGCGAAGTGCCCAAGTGGGATCTCGCCTCCTTCGAGCAGCATCTCGCCCAGCAGAAGGCGGCCATCCTCCAGAAGTACAAAGGCTCGGACGTAGCCTTCTCGGTCCAGACCAAAGAGGGCAAGGTCACCCTCAAGGCGAAGGTCATCAAATAGCCCCCATCGGCCGCCCTCGCACCCCAGGCAGCAGTGCCCCAAATTCCGCGATGGAAACACGGGTGCCTTCGGCTGCCGCTCGGGTTCACCGGGGAAAGGCGTTGTCTCCTGGACGGGGAGGGCCATGGCCTTGCCCCCCCCA
>JBMFSH010000005.1:29263-123773 GCA_049967655.1 Acidobacteriota bacterium | reverse complement strand
CACGGGGCGCGGGACCGAAAGCCCGGCGGAAACAGCGCGGCTAATGGAGGAGGTGCTGGCGGCGGAGAATCTGAGGAAGGCGCTGAAGCGGGTCAGGGGCAACAGAGGGAGCGCGGGAGTGGACGGGATGAGCGTGACGGCACTTCCGGGCTACCTGAAAGAGCACTGGCCGCGGATACGGGAAGAACTGATGGCAGGGCGCTACAAGCCGAAGCCGGTGAAACGCGTCCAGATTCCGAAGCCCGACGGGGGCGAGCGAGGGCTCGGCATCCCGACGGTGTTGGACCGATTCATCCAACTGGACAAAGAGCTTGAGAAGCGGGGCCACCGCTTCGTGCGCTACGCGGACGACTGCAATGGGTACGTCAAGAGCGAGCGGGCGGGACAGAGGGTCCTTGAAAGCATCGGGAGCTTCATCGGGAAGAAGTTGCGGCTGAAGCTCAACCGGGAGAAGAGCGCGGTGGGGAGGCCATCGGAGCGGAAGTTTCTGGGATTCAGCTTTACGGGCGGCAAAGAGCCGAGGCGGCGGATCGCGCCGAAGGCCCTGAAGCGCCTGAAGGCGAGAGTCACGGGACTCACGCGACGGACCAGGGGTGTGAGCCTGGAACGGATGATCCAAGAACTGGCCCAGTACTTGATAGGGTGGCGCGATGGGTCAGCACGTTGCCGGCGAGCCGCTCCAGGTACTCGCGGCCGCGCTCGCCGCGCTCCTTGGAGGTCACTTCGAGGGTCAAGCGATGAGCTTTGAGGACGAGGCGGCCGAGATCGCACCGGCCGTCCTCCGGATGGGGCTGGCTCCATCCCCAGGTGTCGCCCTCCTCGTGGTCGAGATCGTCGGCGGCGTCCAGGGTTCGGCGCAGGGCTTCGGTATCCGCTACGTCGAAGTGGACCTTGGTGAAGAGAAGGGGGTCGCCCTCGGCGGTGACGATCTTTGGCAGGGGGCGATTCAGGGTGCGCTGCAGCCACCAGTGGTTGAGGAGGGGCACGACGCGCTTGAAGAAGACGGCTTCAGAGGGGGCGGCGATGCGCTTCCGCTGGGCCTCCAGTTCTTTGAGGAGGGCCGTCCTGTCTTCCCTTGGGAAGGGGATGATGCCCGCGTCGATGCAGACGTAGCCGCCGTAGTCCATGAGGCGCATGGCCGCGAGCCCCCACTGCGCGAGAAAGCGGGTGCCCATCTTCTCGTGGGCGCTGATGCTTTCGCCGCTCGTGAGGTCCTTCAGGGTGAAGCCCTCGTCGGGCAGGACCTCCAGGATCTCGTAGAGCCGGAAGTGGGCCGCGAGGGCCTTCTCGATGTAAGCCCTCTCGCCCGGTGAGAGGTCGTGCTTTCGCCGCTGGAGGAAGAGGTCCGCGATGGAGAGACCCTCCTCCAGGTTCAGGTCGTAGAGGACCCAGGAGGTGAAATTGATCTGGGCCATGTCGGACTCCATGGCTTCGAGGACCTGCTCTTCGGGGGCAGTGACGAGGCCGGAGCCGGCGAAGATGGCGAAGGCGGACTGCCAGTCCTCGCGAAACTCGTCGCGATGGGCGAAGCGCATGAGCTTGTCGATGGCGCTCTCGCGCTCGCGGAGCGTGAAAGCCCAACCCCGCGCCGCGTCATCGCGGGGCGCCGCGGAAGGGCGGGTCTGATCCTTCCCCATGCAGCACTTCTTGTACTTGAGACCGCTGCCGCAGGGGCACGGGTCGTTGCGGCCAGGGGCGGGCATCAGGCACCGCCTTTCGGTTTTCGGCCTTGGCCCGGGCGGGCGGCGGAGTGAAGGAGGATGTCCTTGCCGTGGATCTTGGTGGCCATCATGCGCTCTCCTCTGGGGCGGGGCGGATCGAGCGTGGCAACGGCCGGCTGGTGCTCGTATCAGCATGGTGCGGTCTGGAAGGCCTGCCGGACAACGGCCTTGCGGCGCAGACGTGGAAGCCGTGGTCTTGGCCCTGGCAGTGCTTCCGTTGAGGCAGGGAGCCCGCCGCCTCCCGTTGTGAGCCATGGCGTGTGCCTGTCTGGACGCAGAGCATCAAGGCTTCCCCCTCCCCGAATGGGCGGTATGGGCTCATGTTAGCCCGCCATGAGCCGCGGGAGCAACGGACCGAGAGCAAGAAGAAGATGGGGTTTGGAAGTGCACGAATTGTTCACTGGAAGGAAGGGAGGGCCGCAGGCTGTCCATGACCGGCGGCGCGACGCCGGCACGCGGAGAGGGATCCAGACTCCCGACCACCGTCTTAGAAGGCCGGTGCCTCCATCCTTTCTCCGTGCTCCCCGTGGTCTCCGTGGTGAATTCTGAATGTCTCATCACGGCCTGGGTTCCTGCTTTCGCGGGAAGGACGATGGCGGTGGTGGGGGCGAGCCGGGGGGGCAGGCGCGGAGCGGGAATGACGGTGACGCAGACCTGGGCATGACGGGCAAGCCAGCAGGGACCGTGATTATCGCATATCGCGATATGCGATAGCGGGTGGCTCGTCTCAGAGGCAGCGCCCGTTTCCAAGAACCTTCTAGCCCCGATGGACCAACTCCCTCCCGTATGGCCCGAGCCCGAGGGGAAGGTGAGGGGCGAGGCCTTCTCGCCCCGTTTCCGTTCGGCTCCTTGGGCGGCCCGGCAAGATGGCCGAGCTCCTGCAAGAGCCAGCCGAAGTCGTAAAGTGGGCCGCCGTGGAGGTAGCCTTTGGCCTCGTTGTGTTCGAGGAACTTGAGGAGCCCGACGACTTGTGGGTGCGAACGGGGTTCGGCGGCGGTCTGACGGAAGGATGCGTTTCCTCGCCTGTGGGCTTGCCGCTGAGTTCCTGCTACAATGGCTTCCAGGCAACGTAATAAGAAGGAGGCCTTATGAGACAGACCCATCAGCTCACGGCGATCATCGAGCGGGAAGGCGAGGGCTACTTTGCCCTGTGCCCTGAGCTGGACATCGCCAGCCAGGGCGCCACCGTGGAAGAGGCGAAGGCCAATCTGAAAGAGGCTTTGGAGTTGTTCTTTGAGGAAGCCGATCCGGCAGAGGTCGAAGGCAGGCTGCACCAGGAAGTGTACGTCACGCAGCTCGAGGTGGCTCTTGGGTAAGCTCCGCCTCCTTTCCGGGGAGGAGGTCTGTGCCCTTCTTGCCAGGCAGGGGTTCCTGGAGGTGCGCCGAAAGGGCAGCCACATCGTCATGCAGAAGCGCTCCGACAAGACCACCATCACGGTTCCTGTCCCCAATCACTCCGAGCTTCGGCTGGGAACCCTCGCCTCGATCATCCGGCAATCCGGGTTGCCGCGCTCACTCTTCGAAACCGAATAGAACATCACGGGCCGACCCATCGCGCTCTGGAAAGCGCTCCTACGGCCGCGGCATCGTGCCTCTTGCGGGCCCGCACTTCCCCATCTCCTTGTCGCGGTCGATGCCGAGCTCCTTCCAGAGCCAGCCGAAGTCGTAGGGCTCCCCGTCGTGGGAAGCGAGAACCAGATCTTGGAATGCCACAATTTGTGCCCTGACTCCCTCCTTTCTCCGTGTTCTCCGTGCTTCTATGAGGAGGCCGATCGTGTCAAGGGGCGCTCCGTTTTCCGCTGACTTTAGTTTTGGCGCTTTGGGGGGGAGACCAGCGTCTTCCACGCTTCTATCCGCACTTTTGAGGGCCCAGTCATGGAGGGCCGTGCACGATGGGTGGCGATGGGGAGGGGGCGCTGCCATCTCCGTGGCGGCGTCGAGGGGAGCTCGCGTTCCCGCCGCGCCCGGGCACAAACCGCAGTCGCCCTGTCCCGTCTCGGAAGCTGGTGATCCCGCATGGTACTGTCCGTTACTTTCCTTTCTTATCTTTCCCTGCCCAGCCTCTTTGCCCTTCCGTCCTTGTTCCCTGGGTTCAAGCTGCCGCTCTCTTCGCGGCCGGGAACGCTTCGTAGACCTCTCCGGTGGCCCACAAGTGGTGGAGAAGGACGGCTAGCTTGCGCGCTACGGCCACCACCGCCTTCCGTTTGGCCCGCTTGCCCCCGCGCTGGGCGAGGGTGAGCCCCCACCGCCTCAGCGCCGTGTCCGGGCCGTGCGGACCCAGGACGTAGTGCGCGCATCCCACGAGGAGCCGCCGCAGATAGGAGTTCCCGGCCTTCGTGATGGGCATCTGCTTGTCCGTCTCCCCGGACTGGTCGCGCCTGGGCCGTAGCCCCAGGTACGATCCCACGGCGCGGCTCTTGCGGAATCTCCCTGGGTCTTCGAGGGTCCACACGAACGCGGCACCCGTCACAGGACCCACGCCCCGAATCTGCCGCACGCTCTGCACCGCCGAGTCGTGCTCCGCTTCCGCCTCGATCCACCGGTCCAGCTCCTTCACCCGCTCCGTCAGCTCCATGATGGTGCGGAGCACCGGCTCGGCGGCCACCCGCAGCCCCGCGGGGACGAGCGCCCCGGCCCGCTGGGGGAACGCTTCCGTGCTGCACTTCTGCACGCGGACCCCTTCCTGCTTCAGCAGCGACCGCACGAGGTTCACAAGGCTCGTCCGCCCTTGAACAAGAAGATCCCGCGACCTCAGCACCGCCAGCTTCTCTTGAGCCTGCTGCCCGCGCAGGTACGCTACCGGCAGCTTCGCCCACCGGTACAGCCCCGCCTCCGCCAGCTCCCTCGCGTCAACCACGTCGCTCTTGTTCTCGTTCTCGTAGATCCGCCGCATCTTGCGCGGGTTCACCACCTTCACCTCGTGCCCCATCGCGCCCACCGCTTCCGCTACCCACCGCGCCTGCCCGCCCGCCTCCAACACCACCCGCAGTCGAGGTCGCTTCGCGAATATCGACGCTAAACCTGCTTTCGTCGTCCCTATCCGCCGCTCAATCACCCAGTCGCCCTGCGCATCCACTCCGCACACCTGGCTGTTCCGCTCTCCCAGATCCAACCCCACCACAACCACAGCCCGCTTCGTGCTACCCTTCTTCATGGCCGGTCCTCCCTTGGGCTTCGAGCCCGCTAAAGACTGGGGCCAGGCTACTGGACCCCGTGGAGGCCGGCCTCCTCATTCCATCTCCGTGGTGAATCCTGATTGTCTCGTCATGGCCTGGGTTCCCGCCCCGGGTCGGGGCCCGGGGCAAGCTTTTCGCGGGAAGGAGGGGAACGGCGGAGAGGGTGGGGCGGGAAGGACGGAAACGTAGGGGGCGCGGCGTGGGGATGGCGGCGACGGGGAGGGGCTCTGGTACAATACGGCGCCGGAGGCGGCGATGGACGAGGCGGCGGCGCGGGTGAGCGGGAACGGCGGGGAGGTGGTGCGCTTTGACAAGCTGACGCGCACCTTCGGCGACTTCACGGCGGTGGACTCGCTGAGCTTCGCGGTGGGGGAGGGCGAGTTCTTCGGCTTCCTGGGGCCCAACGGGGCGGGCAAGTCCACCACCATCAAGATGGCGGCGGGCCTGCTGAAGCCCACCTCCGGGACGATCCGGATCTTCGGGCTGGACCCCTACGAGCACCCCATGGAGGTGAAGGCCCGCATCGGCTTGGTGCCCGAGGAGCTGGCGCTCTACGAACGGCTCACGGGCTTCGAGTCGCTGGTCTTCTCGGGTCGCCTCTACGGGCTGGACGCGGCCACGGCGCGCCGGCGGGCCGTGGACCTGCTGAGCTGGCTGGGGCTGGAGGAGGACGGCGGCAAGCTGGTGGTGGACTACTCCACGGGCATGAAGAAGAAGACGGCCCTTGGCTGCGCGCTCATCCACCGGCCGCGCCTGCTCTTTCTGGACGAGCCCTTCTCGGGGGTGGACCCGCTGGCCGTGCGCGGCATCAAGGAGGTCCTGCACCAGATGACGAGGGAGGGGACGACGATCTTCTTCTCGTCTCACGTGATGGAGCTGGTGGAGCGCATCTGCACGCGGGTGGCCATCCTGCACAAGGGGTCCGTGCGGGCCGTGGGGACGCTGGACGAGATGCGGTCGGCCTTCGGCCTGGAAGAGTCGGCCACGCTGGAGGACCTCTTCGTGAAAGCCGTCGGCGAGCCGATGGCGGAGGAGGGCGCCCCGTGGCTGACGGAGTGAAAGGCGGAGGGCGGCCCGACCGCCTGCGGGTACTGCTCGAGCTCCAGCTCCTGATCCAGTGGCGCTCGGCCCGGGGCCGCGGCACGGCGGCGGCTCTGGGCATGGGGGTGATGCTCCTGGTGATGGGGGCCCTGGCGGCGGGCGCCGGGTTCGTCGGCTACGGCCTGACGGAGAGCTTCGCACAGCGGGCTTGGGGGCCCGCGCCGGCGCTCTGGATCGGCGGCGCCGGCCTGCTGGCCTTCTTCCTTTTCCCGGGCCTCTTCGGAGGAGGCGCGGGCTCGGGATTCGACGTGAGCCGCCTCTTCCACCTGCCGGTGGCGGCGGGAGAGATGGTCCTGGCGGACGCGGCGGCGCGGGTGCTCGGGCCGTGGAGCCTCCCGCCGGCGGCCTTCTTCGCGGGGAGCGCGCTGGCCTGCGCGGGGGAGGGGCACGCGGCCTTCGCCGCGCTCCTGCCCGCCGCGCTGATCCTCTGGCTTCTCCAGGCTCACCTCGTGCTGGCGGCGGGCGACCTCCTGCTCTTCAACCTGCGCCGGTCTCGCCGGCTCATGGAGGCCGTGGGGCTCCTGGGGACGGGGCTCTTCGTGGCGCTCCTCATCGTCCAGAACTACCTCGCCACCCGCTCGGTGCGCGGCCTGGCCTTCGGCGGCGCGCTCAGGTGGCTCACCGGCGCGTGGGACGTGCTGGGCCCCGTCCTGCTCCTCCTGCCCGGCCTCTCGGCGGTCTCGTGGGTGGGGGCGGGCTGGTGGGTGCCCTTCCGGCTGGCCGCGGCGCTGGTGGAGGCCGCCGGACTCCTGGCGCTGGGCCGCCTGCTGCTCGTGCGGCTCATGGAGCGCGGCGCGGCGGAGACGGGCCGGCGAGCACAGACGGGACGCCCGGAGGCGGCCAGGATCTCCGCCGGGCCGCTGGAACGGCTGGCGATCTGGCCCTTCTGCGTGAAGGACTTCCGCTACCTGACGAGGGACCCCTACCTGAAAACGGCGCTCATGGGAATCCTCCTCTATCCGTTTCTCTGGGTGCTCATCGCCACGGGCCCCGGCTTCGACGGGCGGGGCGCCTTCCTCCACGTGGGCCTTCCGCTCGTCCTGCTCCTCTCCTTCTCGCACCTCTCCACGAACCACCTAGCGGTGGAGCGGGAGGGGCTCCTGCTCCTCATCGGCTCGCCCGCCCCGCGCTGGCGCCTGCTGGCGGGCAAGAACCTTCTGCTCATGGGCCTCTACCTGGGCGTCACGGCGGCTGTGGAGGGCTACTTCGTCTGGAGGGGTGTGACGCCGGGAGCGGCCGCCGACGACCTCGTGATGGCCTTCTCCATGGGGATGATCTACTTCGGGCTGGGCAACCTGCTCTCGCTCCTCATGCCCATGCCCGTGGCGCCGCGGGGACGGCGGCTCGTGCCGCAGGTGTCTGGCGGGAAGATATTCCTCGTGATGTTGGCGCAGTTCGCCATGCTGGGAGCGGTGCTGGTGGTGGACCTGCCCGTGGTCCTCGGCCGGCTGGCCCTGGCCCATGTGGCTTCGCCCCTGTTCGCGGCGGTGGCCCTGCCCGCCATGCTCCTCTACGGCGCGCTGATCTACGGCGTGCTCCTCGCCGCCGCCTCGCGCCTCATGGCCAGCCGCGAGCCGGCCCTCTACGAGGCCTTGGTGCGCGCGCAGATGGCGTAAAGGGGCGGGGGGCTAGAAGCAATGAAGGGATTGAGCGATGAAGCGATTGAGCAATGAGGCGATTGAGCGTTTGAGCGGGGTGCGAAGGACCGGCGGTCATCAGCAGCCCCCACGCCCTCACCTCTAGTCCATCATCCATCATCCTCCCAACGCCTTGAACGGACGGGGGAAATGTCCTATACTGCCGCATGGGAAGGCGCCTCCCCGGTGCGAGCCCATGGTCCCGGGGGAGGAGAAAGGGTCATTGTGCAGGAAAGGTCCGATGGAACCGCCCAGTAGCGCAGAAACAGGACCGGTAGAAAAAGAGGCTTCCGCCCGTCCCCACGCAAGCGGGCCTTGGTTGACCGCCGCATCGGCTTTCCCCGCCTGATCATCCCCCCTGCGGCGCGGCTCCGGGCCCCTTGTCGGCAAACGGAGTCGCGCCATGGTTCAGAACACTTCACCCGAACTGCAATGCCTGCCCCAGGCCGAGGCCTGGGCGGGAGGCCGCCCATGACCCTCGACGGGGGCGGCCCATGTACTGGATCAGCAAGAGCTTCCACCTGCTGAACCGCTTCCGGCGGCAGCTTTTCATCTTCCTGGCCGTCCTCGGGCCGGGCATCATCGTCATGGTGGCCGACAACGACGCGGGGGGTATCTCCACCTACGCCGTGACGGGCTCCAAGTACGGCTTCAGCCTTCTCTGGATCTTCATCATTCTCATCCCGATGGCCTACTACGTTCAGGAGATGACCGTCCGATTGGGAGCGGTCACGAAGCGCGGCCACGCGGAGGCCATCTTCGAGGGCTTCGGCCCGTTCTGGGGCTGGTTCTCGCTCTCCGATCTGGCCATCACGAACTGGCTCACCCTGGTCACCGAGTACATCGGGATGATCGCCGCCATGAGCATGTTCGGCATCCCGCCGGTGGTCACCTACGTGGTCGTCACGGCGATCCTGTTTCTGGTGGTCCTCTCGGGAAAATACTGGACCTTCGAGAAGCTCACCCTCTTTTTCTGCGCCTTTAATCTGGTCTACATTCCGGCGGCCTTCTGGGCCATGAAGACGCCGGACGCGCCTCCCTGGAGCGGGGTGTTCAAGGGACTCTTCGTGCCCAACCTCGCCGGCGGTCTCTCGGGGGATCTCATCTTCGTGCTCCTGGCCAACATCGGGACCACCATCGCCCCGTGGATGATCTTCTTCCAGCAGAGCGCCGTCGTGGACAAGGGGCTGGACATCCACGACATCAAGTTCGGCAAGCTGGAGACCTTCATCGGTTCCGTATCGACCTGCCTGGTGGCGGCCTTCATCATCATCACGACGGGGGCGGCCTTCTTCTATCACCGTCCCCCTATCAGCGTGGAGGATGCCAAGCAGACCGCGGAGGCGCTTGTCCCCCTGCTGCCCGCCGGCCAAGGAGGGCTGGCTCGCACGCTCTTCGCCATCGGTCTCTTCGACGCGGGCTTCCTGGGCGCCCTCTGCATCTCGCTCTCCACCTCGTGGGCCGTGGGCGAGGTCTTCGGCTGGGCCCACTCGCTCAACAAGAGCGTCAAAGAAGCGCCCTGGTTCTACGTGATCTACCTGGGCATGCTGCTCACCTCCGGGGCGGTGGTGCTGATTCCCAACGCACCGCTCATCACGATCACCATGTTCGTGCAGGTGGTCGCCGTCACCCTCTTGCCGTCGGCGCTCGTTTTCCTCCTTCTGATCCTGAACGACGAAGCCTTCATGGGGGAGCACGTGAATACGCGGTGGGAGAATATCGCGAACTGGAGCATCGTGATATTCGTCACCTTCATGTCCACGCTCTTCGCTATCTCCACCCTCTTTCCCGGCTTTCTCGAATCCCTGTTCAGGAGGTCCCCATGATCGCGGTACCCAAGACTCCGCCCAAGGTGCCTGACCTGCCGCCGGGCGTGGGCAGCTTCCGGTTCCTCTACTTCTCGGAGCTGCTCAAGCGGCCCGTCTGCGCGGGCAAGATCAGGGACCGCATCGGAAAGCTGACGGACCTCGTCTTCCGGCTCACGGAGCCCTATCCCGAGGCGGTGGGGATCTACCTGGAGTACGGCTGGGGGAAACCGACCCAGTTCGTGCCCTGGGACCGCGTCCTGCGCATTGAGGACGACGCCATCTTCATCAAGCCGGCGGAGGGCGCCGACCGCTACCCGCCCTTCGTGGACCAGCCGGGCTGGATCCTGCTGGACAAGCACCTCATGGGGCGGACCATCCTGGACATGGACGGGCGGCGGACGGAGGTGGTCAACGACGTCCACCTGCTGGAGTCGCGGGGCCGGATGCTGGTGGTTCACGTGGACATCTCCTTCAACGGTTTCCTTCGCAAGTGGGGGCTGGGGAAAACCAAGTGGATCAAGGACCAGCTCATCTCATGGAAGTTCGTCCAGCCCCTCTCGGTGGAGGACGCCGTCACCACCGACCGGGTCTCCCTCTCGATCACGCGCAAGCAGATCAAGGAGCTGCCCGGCGAGGACCTGGCCGACGCGCTGGAGGAGCTCTCCGGCGAGGAGCAGCAGGCGCTCTTCTCGGCCCTCGACTCGGAGAAGGCCGCCGAGGCGCTCGCCGAGGCTGAGCCGCGCGCCCAGAGGCAGATCATCGCCAGCCTGCGCAAGGAGCGGGCCCGGAACATCCTCTCGGAGATGACGGTGCCGCAGCTGGCCGACCTCTTCTCGGTGCTGCCGCACGACGACATGGTGGAGCTGATGGAGCTTCTGCCGCCCGAACAGGCCGAGCGCTTGAGGACCATTCTCTCCGAACGGGAGGCCAGCGCCGCCGACCTCATGTCGCAGGATTTCGTCACCTTCCCGGCCGACATCACGGTGGGGCAGGCCCTGGAGAGGCTCCGCCGCTCCGGTGCCGAGCCCGAGAGCATCTCCTACCTCTACGTCGTGAACCAGACGGGGCGGACCCTCGTGGGCGTCGTGGACCTGCGCGAGCTGCTGCTCTCCGCCGACCACCAGACGCTCAAGGAGATCATGACGGCGCCCGTCGTGGCCGCCGAGATGGACGACGTGCGGGAGGATCTGGCCGAGCTCTTCGCCAAATACCACTACCGCATGATCCCCGTAGTGGACGCCCAGGACCAGCTCCTGGGCGTGGTCCGCTACAACGAAATCATGAAGGGGCTCACCACCCGGGTGAAGGTGTAGGGGCCATGGCGAACCAGGAGCAGGGAAGGCGGATGGGAAAGCCCGCACTTGGCAGACGGTGCCGGCCTCGTTGCTCAAGGCGAGGCGCTGCCATGATGCGGATGTGCGGTTGGAAGGAACGGAGGCTGGGACCATGGACCGCGTCTTCGGGTGCGGCTCCGGCCGCCGGCCTCACGCGGCGCAGTCCCGCGGTGGAGGTAGCCCCATGCCCCGCGTGAAGATGACCCCCATGACGCGCTTCGCGCTCTACTTTCTGAGGTTTTATCTGGTACTGCTCTTGGTGTTACTCCTCGTGCGCTTTGTGCGGGTCTTCCATTGATCCGGCGCCGAGCGCCCGGCCGCGGCGCTCGCAGCGCTCCTTCCGACCGGGCCCTCGTCGGCCCTCGTCGTTGACTTGCGGCCCGCCCCCTCCTATAATCCCTCTGCCACCTGAGCGCGGAGAGGTGCTGGAGTGGCCGAACAGGACTGCCTGCTAAGCAGTTGTCCGGGCTTAAACCTGGACCGGGGGTTCGAATCCCCCCCTCTCCGCCAAGCCATTGATAAATAGGGAGTTGCGAAGGGTGCCCCGGGGTCTCATGGGGCACTTTCGGGCGTGTGGAGACGCCGCCCGGGGTGCAGGGGCAGGTGGACTGGTACGAGGAGCGTGCGTACCCTGAGGACCATGGGGGTGAAGCGGCGGTGCACGGGTTTGACCTGAAGCTCACCGGCCTGCCGCCGGGCAAAACGCTGTAGGCCTTCGCCTTCGCCTTCCAGCCCGGGGTGGAGCGGGCGTGGGCGCCCACGCTGGCCACGCGCGAGTGCCTGTCCAGTACCTTACGGTTAAGGGTGCCGCGGGAACACTGAACGTGGCCTGCACGACCGCGCAGGGAGCCTTCGAGCGATTGGAGAAACAGAGGGTCCTTGTCCAAGTGAGCGAGGGCGAACGAGATCGAGCCTTCAACGCGAAGGCTCTTCTAGATATGCGAAAAGCTCGGTAAGCGGGTCCCATAGAATGCCGCGGGGCTCCAATGGTATTCTGAACTCAAGGCTTACTCAGCTTACAGAGGGAGGCTTCATTTGGCCGAGCCAAAACCTTTCATCTGGCCGAACCTGAATGCAAACCGCAGTAAAATCCTCTTGGGTAATCGGTACCCGGTCCCCCTACCTGCGATTGGACTCTCCCAATGAAGAGGCCGGGCACTCGGCCCGGCCTCCGACGGTGATTTCTCGCCCCGGAAGATTGCAAGTAAATCGCAAGTTCGAAATCTCCTTTGGGTGCGGTTGGAACGGATTGTAAGGGAAAGTGGGTTCATGGGTGTCATGGTAGAAAGGCGCCTCGTCCTCGTGACTGGAGCAACCGGATACGTAGGCGGACGCCTGGTTCCACGCCTCCTGGCGGCGGGTTACGCCGTCCGTTGCCTGGCGCGCGACCCCGCCTCTCTCGAAAATAGAAGGTGGAAAGGTGCGGAGCTGGTTCGCGGGGACCTGCTGGATCCGACCAGCTTGACCCCGGCGCTGCGTGGTGTGACGGATGCCTATTACCTCGTGCACTCCATGGCTTCGGGCCCAGACTTCGACCAGCGAGACCGCCGCGCCGCAGCCTCTTTCCGTGACGCCGCATCCCTCTGCGGCCTTAAGCGGATCATATTCCTGGGGGGACTGGCGGACGAAAAGCGGCCCCATTCTCCGCACATGAAAAGCCGCCTGGAAACGGGCAGGGTCCTTAGGGATGGCAGAGTGCCCGTCACCGAATTCCGGGCCTCCATCATCGTGGGCTCGGCGAGTCTCTCCTTCGAACTCATCCGCTATCTTGGCGAGCGTCTCCCCGTTATGGTGGCCCCCCGCTGGGTGACAACCCGCTGTCAGCCCATCGGCATCGGAGACGTCCTCGATTACCTCATCGCCTGTTTGGAGGAGCCGCGGGCCTGGGGTAAGGTGATCGAGATCGGCGGAGCCGACGTCCTCACCTACAAAGAGATGATGCTCCAGTACGCTCGGATGCGAGGCCTCCGCAGGGCGGTCCTCACCATTCCCGTCCTTACGCCGCGCCTCTCGTCCTACTGGCTTGGCTTCGTGACTCCCATCCCCGTGAAGACCGCACGGCACCTCATCGAGAGCGTGCGTTCCGAATCCGTCTGCTCGACCCGCGACGCCGCCACCCTCTTCCCTGCCATCCGCCCGCAGGGCTATAGCAAGGCCCTGGCCGCAGCCCTGCGCCAGCTGGAACAGCACGAAGTGGAGACTTCCTGGACGGGGGCCGTCTCCAGCGCAGGGCGCAGCGACGTGCCGCGAGTCCGCTTGGCCGACGAGCGGGGCCTCATGAGCGAAACCCGCACACTCACCGTTGCCGCTGCTCCCGAAACGCTCTTCCAGGTTGTGGCCTCCATTGGAGGAGAACAGGGTTGGTACTATGCGAACGTCCTCTGGAGGCTCAGGGGGGCGCTTGACCGCCTTTGCGGGGGTGTGGGGCTGCGCCGCGGGCGCCGCCACCCCAGCAAACTCCACGTGGGGGAGGCACTGGACTTCTGGAGGGTGGAAGCCTGGGAGGAGCCCAAAACGATACGCCTGCGCGCCGAGATGCGAGTGCCCGGCAGGGCTTGGCTGCAGTTCTCCGTCCTGCCGGCCAAGGACGGGTGCTCCAGCGTTCTCATCCAGAAAGCGCTCTTCGCCCCCAGGGGCCTGTTCGGCTTTCTCTACTGGTACGGACTCTACCCCATCCACGGCGCCCTATTCTCGGGCATGGCCGCCGCCATCGCGCGCAGGGCAGAAGCGGCCGACCGGCCGGCTCCCCAGGGTCCGGCCTGAACCATTCGCACGCCAAGCCCTCGAAAAATCAAGGGCGGTCCACCTCCCCCGGCTGTGCTTGTGGCCCCAATCCCGCGATGGAACGGGGGAAAGAACATGGAAAGCAGGCGGGACAAGGCATTGGAGAAGAGGCCCTTGTTCCCTATCCAGGGATTGGGGCGCCCTCGAGCGAAGGACGAGATGGGCACCAAGGGTGGGGTGAGGCTCCACGGGCTTGGCCTGTGGGGAGGGGCCCCGCAGGGCAATCTCCCGAACCGTCGGGCTTAGCTCGCGGTTCGGGGGGGCAAGGCCATGGCCCTCCGCGTCCAGGAGACAACGCCTTTCCCCGGTGAACCCGAGCGATAGCCGAAGGTACCCGCGTTTCCATTGCGGAATTTGGGTGTGGGCGGTGTATTGATCAGCTCCGTTCCGAGATGGTAAGGTATCTTTAGTTCAGATGATCGGAGGGCGGGCTTGAGGTCGCATCAAATCCACCCTTTGAGTCTAAGCACCAGTGGGACCCATTCTGTAAATGTCGCAGCGGGCAAATTGTGGGCGCCAAAGGTGAACGCACGCCATGGAAAGGAGGTCATGAACACCCGCCCGAAAGGATTTCGAAGAACGGAAGCCGTATCCCTTATCCCCCAATAGTCTCCTCGGTATGGAGGGAGGCCAGGCCTATCAAGGCCCATTAGGAAGGGATTGCCCATTGGAGGGGAGCGGGACAGGAGGTTGAGAGATGAGTCGGGTCAGATGGGGAGTGTTGTTGATTCTCACCGGCCTCTGGTTAGGGCAGGTGCCGTGGGCGCAGACCACCGGAGGAACCGTCCAAGGCCGAATCACCGATGCCCACGGGCAGCCCATAGCTGGCGCGCTGGTCCAGGTTTCAGGGCCGTCGGTACAAGGCTTTCTCGGTACTGCCAGCGACGTAAAAGGCAACTATATTGTCCCCTTTGTCCCCGCTGGAACACATTATGAGGTCAAGGTTTCAGCGGACGGATACAACACGGTCATCCGGCGGAACATCGAGGTGCCTCTGGGCGCCGTAGTCCAGTTGCCCTTCACCATGGGCAGCGGGGGCGAGCAGATCGTTGTCACCAGCGCTGCGCCGATCGTGAACCTCAAAAGCACCTCCACTGGCGCCACCTTATCCAACCAGATGATTGAGGCCATCCCCTTGGCCAGGGACTCCAACCAGATCGCCTTTCTCGCCCCGAGTGCGGTGAACTCTGGCTCTTCAACACCAGGAATGGTGTCCATCGGCGGCTCCACTGGTGCCGAAAACCAGTATATGGTGAACGGCATGAACGTCACCAACACCGACCTGGGTACGGCGGCTGGTACAACGGTCAGCCGCAGCATCGGCAACGCCACCGACGTGAACGGCACCATGCTCAACTTCGACTTCATCCAGGATCTGCAAGTGCTGACGGGAGGGATCCCGCCCGAGTATGGCGGAGCTATGGGGGGTGTAGTCAATGCGATCACCCGGAGCGGGGGCAACCAATTCCACGGTTCGCTCTACAGCTACTACTGGAATAGCAGCTTACAGGCCAAGGGGGTGAGTTATCCCTATAATCAGAACCTCACCGGCAACGCCGGTTACACGCGCTACGACATCGGCGGCGAGCTGGGTGGCTATTTCATCAAAGACAAGCTCTGGTTCTACGCGGGCTACGACTACAACCGCTACAGGGATTACACGAGCCTCCCCGCGGCCGGTGGCGATCCTTACCTCTACCTGAACGGGCAGCCCGCTCAGTCGGTCTTTGCGGGCAGAGAGATCACCGATACCAACCAGATCAACCAGCAGTACGCCCTCAAGATCACGTGGAACGTGAGTCCCAGCCAGAAGCTCGCCCTGAGTTTCTTCGGCAACCAGAACCGTGAAAATCTCTATTCCAACCTGAATACGCTGGATGTGGCCTCTGCCACCTACCAGCTCAAGGACGAACCGAACAACATTTCGTTGCAGTGGAATTCCACGTGGTCGCCCACCTTCTTTAGCGAGGCGGTGCTGAGCTACCACGACAGCCACCAGTGGCAGTCCTTCCCCGCCTCGGCCTCCCAGAACTGGGCCTACAGCTACATTAACTCCTCGGCGAGCTACGGCGGATTCCGCGCCTACCCGAAGAATCAAGTCGACCCGAACGGCTACACCTACAGTCCGGCCACAGGCATCACCGACCTGTTGAACGGAAACTACCTCCCCTCCCGGGGTGGAGGCGGTTACGGCGGCGTAACGAAAGACAAATCCGAACAGCTCAATGTAAAGTTTACCAACATCTTCAGCTTCCGAGGCCAGCACGAGGTATCGTACGGGTTCCAGTGGGACAAACGGGATTACACGCCAATCTTCGGCCTCACCGGGCCTACGAATTTCATGTCACCCATTCTTCACCAGCCGGCCATAGGCGGCTTGCAGGTCCAGTGGGCACCTGCGTCCTACTATGGCCTGCCTTCGGGGCCAGAAGGCCAACAATACGTCTACTTGGCGTCGGATTACTTCACCCCGATGGCCCGGCCCACCACGATGAAAGACACAGCCTTCTGGGCTAACGACAATTGGAGCCTGACGCAGTACTTCACGCTGAAGCTCGGCCTCCGTTACAGTCAAGAGTATCTCGCGGGTGACCTGCCGGGTGGTGAAAGCATCAACCTGAAGGGCAACTATGCCCCCAGGGTGGGATTCACCTGGGACGTGGCCCACAACGGCAAAAGCAAGCTCTTCGGCTTCTTCGGGCGCTACTACCAGCGAGTGCCGGCCGACCTAGCCGTGCGGAGTCTGAACAACGAGGTGTCCGGGCTGGAGTACTTCTACAACCCCAACCTCACGTCCTTCATCCCCGGTATTTCCGTCATCTTGGGAGGTCAGGGCGAGGAGATCCAGGGGCAGACTCCGGGGTTGCCCGTTTCCACTCCGCTCGAAGCGCCGTATTCCGACGAATACATTCTCGGATACGAGTACCAAGTGGCTCCCGACTTCAAACTGGGGTCGCGTCTCATTTACCGCAACTTAGGCCGCGCTATCGAGGACTTTTCCTTCGATGGCGCCCAGACCTACATCGTGGGCAACCCGGACAAGTGGACGGGCGTCCCCGTGCCAGGGCTCAACCCCGACTTCACGCCCAACTGGAAGCAGATTTATTTCTTTCCCAAGCCCACGCGCCGTTATAAGGCCTTGGAAATTACCGCGGACAAGCGCATGAGCCACCATTGGCAAATGGGCGGCTCTTACGTCCTCTCCCGCCTCGAAGGCAACTACGAAGGCGAATCCAGCAACGATACCCTAACGGGTCAGCTCGATCCCAGCAACAACGCCGTTTACGACCTTCCGCAGATGCTCGTCAACGGTATGGGCCTCCTGCCCCTGGACCGCACGCACGTCTTGAAGGCTTACGGCTCCTATCTCTTTGATAACATTCCGCTTGAGCTTTCGGCCAATTTCCAGCTCCAGAGCGGCACACCCATCAGCAAGTACCTCATCTTCGACTGGTACGCCTCCATGGCGGGCCTCTATTCGCAGCGAGGGACGGCGGGACGGACCCCCACCACGTGGACGCTGGATGCGGCGGCCCAGTACAACTTCAAGCTCTGGAAGAGCAACCTCGGGCTTCGGCTGGATATCTTCAACGTGACCAATGAGAACAGACCGGTCGTGCTCAACGAGGAATATGCCCACCAGCCCAACGCTGGCGGGCCAATTTTGCTGGAAACGGGGCTCTTCAAAAAACCTTGGATCGCTCAGTCACCGAGGCTCCTCCGGCTCGGTCTCCGCTGGAGTTTCTAGGGCTGGCTTTTCGGTAAGTCGAGCGGGCCCCGGGGCACCCCGGGGCCCCTCCTTTTGGGGCTCCATCCTGATGCGTTTCAGGGAGGCGAGACTCGAAGGGGTGGGGGCGATGCCAACGGCGCCAGGCCGTCACGACCCAAATTCCGCGATGGACATGCGGGTGCTTTCGGCTACGGCTCCGGTTCACGGGGGAAAGGCGTTGTCTCCTGAACGGGGAGGGCCATGGCCTTGCCGCCCCGAACCGCGAGCCAAGCCCGACGGTTCGGGAGATTGCCCTGCGGGGCCCCGCTCCACGGGCCAAGCCCGTGGAGCCTCACCCCACCCTTGGCGCCCTGCTATGAGCAGGCCGGTCGTGTCAAGGGGGGCTCCGTTGTCCTCTGGCTTCAGGTTGAGCGCGTTGGGGGAGGCCAGCGTCCTCCACGCTTCTATCCGCACTTCGGGTGGCCCCACTGAGGGGGAGCCGTGCAGTATGGGGTGCGATGAGGAGAGGGTGCTGTCATCTCGCCTTCGGCTCGAGGGCGCCCCAATCCCTTGATAGGTGACAAGGGCCTCTTCTTCATTGGCTTGCTCCGCCTGCTTTCCATGCTCTTTCCCCCGTTCCATCGCGGGATTGGGGCGCACCGGGCCGCTTGCGCCGAAAGCCCCGGAGGGGCACACTGTCAGGGGGCGGAATGATGGCTGACTTCGCGGGCGGAGTCCGGGGGTGGTATTCATGAGCTGGTTCGAGCGGGTGTTCGGTCTCCAGTCCCAGCGCAGCGGACACCGCAACGTCTACGACATCCCCGAGGAGGCGCGGATGGAACTCCGGCGCCAGAAGCGCCTGAAGGAGAAATCGGCAGCTGATAAGCTATTGGGGGCTTTCCCAGTGCCCGATGCGCCGGAGGTTCCGCGATTGGGTCTGCGCGTGGAACCGGCCAGCCACGACGGTCTCTTTCAAGGAGTTCCCCCTCTGCTGGAGGCTCTCCGGGACGGAGGGGCAAGGGCCACCTTCTACCTGAACCTGGGACCGGACCGCGCCGGCCTCCATTTTGTAAGGCTCCTTAAAAATCCCCGCCATCTCCTGCGCCTGCGCCGGTTCGGACTCCTCCGCGGCTACTCCTGGCGGACAAGGCTCTCGGGGCTTCTTGTCCCCCCGAGGGTGGTGGGGGCCGAGGCGGCGCCCCTTGCCCGGCGGATCGCCGAAGAGGGCCACGAGGTAGGCGTTCAGCCGTGGGACCGGCACGGGTGGCAGACGGGCCTCCAACGCATGTCGGCCGATCTCATCGACTTACAGATGGAGAGGGCCGCCGAGGCCTACGAACAAATCTTCGGCCGGGAGCCCCATACCATGGCTTCGCCGGGCCTTCTGTGCTCCAACGAAAGCCTTCGGCACGAAGAGAAACTCGGGTTGCGCTTCGCCTCCGATTCGCACGGTACGGACCCGTACCTTCCAAACATCGAAGCCCACTCCCTCCGCATTCCCCAGGTGCCCAACACGCTGCCCACCCTCCAGGATGCCTTAGGGATCAGCGCGCCCGATGCCGCCTCCTTTTACGAATCGGTCCTGGCCGAGACAGGCGGGGGGCGCTGGCCCGTACTCACCGTTTACCCAGAGGTGGAGGGACTGTTTTTCCTTGAAGCCTTCAAGGCACTTCTCGGAGCCGCCGCCCGCAAGGGCGTGAAGGTGGTTCCCCTCTCCGAACTCCTGGCCGCGCGCCTGTCTCTGGAGGGAAAGTTGCCTTCTTGCACCATCTCGTACGGCCTGTTGGACGGCCACCTGGGGCTTTGCTCGATTCAAATGCTCGAGGTCTGAGATCTCGTCTCCACCCCCTTGCCGGGCCGGCCTCCGACGCACTCCCCGGCGCACCCCCGGGCGCTTGCCCAAAGAGCCTTGTTTTGTTAAGGTTGGAGGCTATGCCGGCGGGAAGTTCCCTTCGCGGTGGCGAGGGGGCCTCACCGGCTTCCCAGAGACTTTGGAGGTTGTCATGTCCTCGCGCACCGAAGAGTACATCCGGATGGACGATGCCTACGGGGCCCATAACTACCACCCGCTGCCGGTGGTCATCGAGAAGGCGGAGCGGGTATGGGTCTGGGACGTGGACGGCAACAAGTACATGGACTGCCTCTCGGCCTACTCGGCCGTGAATCAGGGCCACCGCCACCCGAAGATCGTAGAGGCGCTCAAGACCCAGGCGGACCGCGTCACCCTCACCTCGAGGGCTTTCCACAACGACCAAATGGGACCCTGGCTCAAGCTCCTGTGCGAGATCACGGGCTACCAGAAGGCCCTTCCCATGAACACCGGCGCCGAGGCAGTGGAAACGGCCATCAAGGCAGCACGGAAATGGGGACAGACCGTCAAGGGGGTGGCGGCGGGCCGGCAGGAGATCGTGGTCTGCGAGCAGAACTTCCACGGCCGCACCACAACCATCGTGGGTTTTTCTTCCGATGCCCAAACCCGCGAGGGCTTCGGTCCCTACACGCCCGGCTTCAAGATGATCCCTTTCGGTGACGTGAAGGCCCTCGACGCGGCCATCACGGGCGACACCGTCGCGTTTCTCGTGGAGCCGGTGCAGGGCGAGGCCGGCGTCGTGGTGCCCCCGGAAGGCTTCTTGAAGGCCGCCTACGACCTCTGCAAGAAGCGCCACGTGCTCTTCGTGGCCGACGAGGTCCAGACGGGGTTCTGCCGCACGGGCCGGTGGTTCGCGTGCGACTACGAGGCCGTTAAGCCGGACATCATGATCCTGGGCAAGGCGCTGGGGGGAGGCCTTTTCCCCGTTTCCGCCATCGTGGCGGACGAGGAGGTCATGGGCGTCTTCCACCCCGGCGACCACGGGTCCACCTTCGGGGGCAACCCTCTGGCCGCCGCCGTCTCCAAGGCGGCCCTCGAGGTGCTGCGCGATGAGAAGCTCGACAAGCGCGCCGCCGAGCTGGGCGACTACTTCATGGAGAGGCTCAGGAAGCTGGGGAGCCCCCACATCGAGCAGGTGCGCGGCAAGGGACTGCTCATCGGAGTGGTCATCAAGACCGCCTCGGGCCCGGCCCGGCCCTTCTGCCTGAAGCTCATGGAGCATGGCATCCTAGCCAAGGACACACACGAGCAGGTGATCCGCTTTGCCCCAGCCCTCGTCATCACGCGCGAGGAGATCGATTGGGCGGTGGAGCGGATCGGGAAGGTACTGGCCTGACGGGCGCCGCCTTGACCGGCACGGGGCCGCCCTCGCCGTGGGCGGCCCCGTTTCGTTTGAGGCCCCATGAGGAGAACCCAGCGTGAGCTGCGCCCACGGTCCCGATCCTCCCTCTCGCGCATGGTCAGGAGCGTGGCGCCTGCCCCTGCTTTCCACCGCGGCACTCCTGGCCATCACGGCCGTCTGGGGCATCAGTTTCGTCTGGGTGCGGGACGCGGTGGCCGTCTACCCCGTCTTCCCTTTCCTCGCCGTTCGCTTCACCCTGGGGGTCTTGGTACTGCTGCCCTTCCTTGGGCGCAGGTTGTCCCGCGCAGACCGGGGCGCCCTCCTCGGCGGATTCTGGATGGGGCTGGCCCTCTTTTGCGGGTACGCCTTCCAGACGCTGGGCCTCCTCTTCACCAGCGCCTCGCACAGCGGCTTCATCACCGGCCTCTTCGTGGTTCTGACGCCTGTCTTTCAGGCCCTCTGGCTCAGGCGCGCCCCGAAACTGGCCGTCATCGCCGCCGTGCTGCTGGCCTCCTCGGGCCTCTTCCTCCTCTCCTTTGCGGGCGGCCTTGAGGGGATGAACCGCGGCGACCTTCTCAGCCTCATCTGCGCGGCGGTCTACGCCGTACACCTCCTGGTCACGGGCCATCAGGCGCACCGCCACGACACGGGCGTTCTCGTCCTGACCCAGCTCGCCACCGTGGCGGGCCTCGCCTGGCTGGCGTCGATTCCCCGGCTGGGAACGGTCTGGCCCATTCCGCCGGCAGCGGCTTGGGGAATCCTCCTCACCGCTCTGCTGGCAACGGCCCTCGCCTACCTGGTTCAGACCACCTGCCAGCGGTACGTCTCGGCGGTCCAGACGGCGCTCATCTTCACCATGGAACCCGTTTTCGCCGGTCTTTTCGCCGTGTGGGTCGGCGGAGAAAACCTCGGGCTCCGCGGCCTCCTCGGGGGAGGGCTCATCGTAGCGGGCATGCTCTGGGGCCAGTTGTCCGGGCACGAATGACCGGGGGTTGGCCCCCCGCGGCGACCGTGAATTCTGTCGCCGCGGGACTATCTATTTGCCTCCCAGGGCGATGTGGTTTAACAACCCGCCGTCCTTCAGAATCAGTGCCTGCCGTTGAGTGACGTCCGCCTTCACGCGGAACTCGAAATTGCGCGTCACATCCTTGACGGTCAGAACACGATCCCCGAGGAGGGAGGAGTGGATCCCCTCCAGAACGAACGTATCTCCCTGCTCAATGCGGTCATAATCGGCCGCATTCTCGAAAACGAGCGGGAGGATGCCGAAATTCACCAGGTTGGCCTTGTGGATCCGCTCAATGGCCTTGGCGAAGACGGCCTTGACCCCGAGGTAGCTGGGGCAGATGGCGGCGTGCTCTCGGGATGAGCCCTGGCCGTAGGAGTCGCCTCCCACCACGAAGCCGCCGCCGGCGTCCAGCGCCCGCTTGGGGAAGGTCGGGTCCACGCCGTTGAAGACCACCTCGGCGTACTTGGGGATGTTGGAGCGGTACTTGAGGAACTGTCCCGCGGGCATGATGTGGTCCGTGGTGATCTTGTCGCCCACCTTCAGCAGCACGCTCTTCTCGATGCGGTCCGGCAGGGGCTCGGTTTTGGGTGGAGCGCCGATGTTGGGCCCGCGGATCACCTCGACGGCCGAACCGTCCGGCACAGGAGCCAGCACCATGGAGTCATCAATCATGAAGCTCTCGGGGAGATCGAAGGCTGGCGGAGCGATTCCCAGATCGCAGGGTTCGGTGAACGCCCCCGTCAGCGCGCACGCCACGCAGGTCTCGGGACTGGCCAGGAAGACCATGGCATCGGCCGTACCGGAGCGCCCCTTGAAGTTTCGGTTGTTCGAGCGGACCGATACCTCACCGGAGCCTGGCGCGTGACCCGAGCCGATGCAGAAGCCGCACGCCGTCTCGGCGATCCGGGCTCCCGCCTGGAGAAAGATGGTCATGAAGCCGCGTTGCGAGGCCTCCATCTCCACCTGCCGGCTTCCGGGCGCGATCACCAGTTCCACGTCGGGGTGCACGTGGCGCCCCTTGAGCATCTGGGCCACGACCGCCAGGTCTCGTAGGGAGGAGTTGGTGCAGGAACCGATGCAGACCTGATTCACCCGCTTGCCCTTGAGGCTGGCCACGGTGGCCACGTTGTCGGGGCTGTGCGGCTGCGCCACCATGGACTGGAGCTTGGAGAGGTCGATCTCGATCACCTCGTCGTAGGCCGCGTCCGCGTCGGCCGAGAGCGGCTTGTACACGGACTCGCGCCGTTGGGCCTTCAGGAAAGAGAGGGTCTGCTCGTCGCTCGGGAAGACAGAGGTGGTCACGCCTAGCTCGGCGCCCATGTTGGTGATGGTGGCGCGTTCGGGCACCGAGAGGTGGGCCAGGGCGGGGCCGGCGTACTCCACGATCTTGCCCACGTTCCCCTTCGTGGTCATAATCGAAAGCAGCTTGAGGATCACGTCCTTGGCCGACACGAAGGGGGTGAATTTGCCCGTCAGGTGGACCTTGACCACCTTCGGTCTAGGCATGTAGAAGGCCCCTCCCCCCATGGCCACCGCCACGTCCAACCCACCTACGCCGATGGCGATCATGCCGATCCCTCCCGCCGTGGGGGTGTGGCTGTCCGAGCCCAGTAGGGTCTTGCCCGGTGCGCCGAAGCGCTCCAGGTGGACCTGGTGGCAGATCCCGTTGCCGGCTTTGCTGTAATAGATGCCGTGGTGGGCGGCGACGGTCTGCAGGTAGCGGTGGTCGTCGGCGTTCTCGAAGCCCACCTGGAGGGTGTTGTGGTCTACGTACGACACCGACAGCTCGGTCTTGACCTTCGGGATGCCCATGGTTTCGAACTGAAGATAAGCCATGGTCCCCGTGGCGTCCTGGGTGAGGGTCTGGTCCACCCGGATGGCGATTTCGTCTCCCTGGTGAAGGTCGCCCGCGACCAGGTGGCTGCCGAGGATCTTCTGCACTAGGTTCTCACCCATC
The DNA here is from genome assembly GCA_049967655.1 of Acidobacteriota bacterium. Classification (GTDB taxonomy): domain Bacteria; phylum Acidobacteriota; class UBA4820; order UBA4820; family DSQY01; genus DTPS01. Next base: position 100,325 of record JBMFSH010000005.1, on the reverse strand, counting down.
GTTGCCTCCTTAGCATTATCTGGGTCCCCCGACTCGGGGCGGACGATTATTTTAGGGAGCCATGGCTGGAGTGTCAAGGAGCCTAGACAGCGGTGCGCCCGGCGGATAAAGCACACACCGCGGGTCGGGGCCCAGCGCCTTCTGCCGCCGTGGGTTCCTATGCTATGCTGTCTGGCCTGTGAGGAGCACATGGACTCCGTAGACTACGGAATCATCGGCGGCTCAGGGTTGTACCACATGGCCGGGCTGGAGATCGCCGGGCGCGTCACCCTGCGCACCCCTTTCGGGGAGCCATCCGACGCTTACGTGTTGGGAACTCTGGCCGGCCGGCGCGTGGCCTTTCTCGCCCGGCACGGCGAGGGCCACCGAATCCTGCCCTCCGAAGTCAATTTCCGTGCCAACATATACGGCTTCAAGCTCCTGGGGGCCACGGCCATCCTCTCGGCCTCCGCGGTGGGAAGTCTCAAACAGGAGCTGTCACCAGGCAACATGGTGGTTCCGGATCAACTCGTGGACAGGACGCGCCACCGCCCCGACACCTTCTTCGGCGACGGCATCGTGGCCCACGCCGGCTTCGCCGATCCCTTCTGTCCGGAGCTTCGACGCCGGTTGGTGGCGGCCTGCCGCGAGAAGAACATGCCGGTGCACGAGCGGGGCACCTATCTCTGCATGGAGGGCCCGCAGTTCTCCACTCGGGCCGAGAGCAACCTCTATCGGGCCTGGGGCATGGACGTCATCGGAATGACCAACCTCCAGGAGGCCAAGCTCGCCAGAGAAGCCGAGATTTGCTACGCCACCCTGGCCCTCGTCACCGACTACGACTGCTGGCACCCGGACCACGACTCCGTGGCCATCCAGGACGTGCTCAAGGTCCTGAATCAGAATGCCGAGAACGCCCAGGCGGTCCTGGCCACCGTCGCAAGCCTCCCCCCCCCGCAGGGCTGCCCCTGCCAGCGGGCGCTGGAACACGCCGTCGTGACCGCCAGGGACCGTTGGCCGGAAGAGACCTATCACCGGCTTCGGCCCCTACTCCAAAGGCTGGAAGAAAAGAGAGGGTTACGATGAAGTTGCTGGTACTCGGAACGGTGGCCTACGACACCGTAAAAACTCCCTTCGGCCAGCGAGACCAGGCGCTGGGCGGATCGGCCACCTATTGCGCCTTGGCGGCCTCCTACTTCACGGAGGTGGCCATTCTTGGAGTGGTAGGTGAAGACTTTAATGATAGTGACCGAGAATTGCTAGTTCAGCATAAAGTTGACTTATCTGGACTCTTCACCATCCCCGGCGGCCACTGCTTCCACTGGCAGGGCGAATACGGATTCGACCTCAATACCGCGGTCACCCTGCGCACGGATCTCAACGTTCTCCAGAGCTTCGATCCCATCGTGCCCGAACACCTCCGCGACGTTCCCTACATCTTTCTGGCCAATATGGATCCCGAGATCCAGATGAAGACCCTCGACCAGATCACGGCGCCCAAGGTGGTGGCTGCGGACACCATGAACTACTGGATTGAGCAGAAGCGCGGGGAGCTTCTGGATCTTCTGGCCCGGGTCCACATCCTCGTGGTCAACGAGGCGGAGGTCCGCCAGCTGACGGGAGAGTACAACCTGCTGCGCGCCGGACACCGCATCCTCTCCTACGGGCCCAAGATGCTGATCGTCAAGCGCGGGGAGTACGGGGTCTTGAAGATCACCGACGACTCCGTCTTCGCGGCCCCCGCCTACCCTCTGGAATCGGTGTTCGATCCCACGGGAGCGGGTGACTCCTTCGCCGGGGGTTTCATCGGCTACCTCGCGGGGAACGGGAACCTGGAGCCAGAAGCGTTCCGCCAAGCCGTCATCATGGGGAGCGTCATGGCCTCCTACAACGTGGAGGACTTTTCCACGGCCCGCCTGGCTTCCCTCTCCCGCCAGGAGATCGACGAGAGGTACCGGAGTTTCCGGCGTTTGACGGAATTTGGGGATCTCTGAAGCGCAGGAGCGAGTCAAAGCCGGACCGGGAGTTCTGCAACCCGGGACGATGAATGGAGGACGCCATGGTGAAGACGCTGGAGGGGGCCCTGTCGGCCAAGGGGCTTTCGTTCGGGATCGTGGTCAGCCGGTTCAACGAGTTCTTTTCCAAGAAACTGCTCGACGGTGCGCTGGACTGCATCGTGCGCCATGGCGGCGACGAGAAATCCGTGACCGTAGCCTGGGTGCCCGGAGGGTTTGAATTGCCCATGGTCGCCAAGAGGATGGCCGCCAGCGGCAAGTTCGATGCCGTCATCGCCCTGGGTGCGCTCATTCGCGGCAATACGCCCCATTTCGAGTACATCGCCGCGGAGGTCGCCAAGGGCCTCGCTGCCTCGGCGCTCGAGACCAACCTTCCGGTGGCCTTCGGGGTCATCACCACGGACACTCTGGAGCAGGCCATCGAGCGGTCCGGCACCAAGGCGGGCAACAAAGGCTTCGATGCCGCCATGGCCGCCATCGAGATGGCGAACCTCTACAAGGCGCTGTGATGGGCATTCGCCGCGAGGGCAGGGAGTTGGCCCTCACCTACCTCTACCAGCTGGATCTCGGGGTGGAGGACATCGCCTCCGTGGAGGCCTCCATCGGCCAGGAGCGAAAGGCCTCCAGTCGGGTCAAGCAGTTCGCCCGGCAGCTGGTTCGAGGCGTGTGGGCCCAGAAGGATGAGGTGGACCGCCTTATCTCCGCCCACTTGACGCACTGGAAGCTGGAGCGCCTCACCCGAACAGACCGCGGCCTCCTGCGCATGGCCGTCTACGAGATGTGCTTTGATCCGGAAGTCCCCGGGAAGGTGGCCATCAATGAAGCCGTGGAAATCGGCAAGAAGTTCGGAGGCGAGGAATCCTCCCGCTTCCTCAACGGCGTACTGGACGCGGTTCTGCATTCTCCTGATCTTCCTCGCGGCGGCCAGCCATCCGGCACTGAGCGCACAGGCCGCTGAACCCCTTCGTGCCGAAGGGTACGGGTGGGTGTTTGGGCAACAGCAAGGACAATATCTCCTGGATGCTCCCCAAGCTCCCGTTCCACCGGGGGTGGACATCAACGGCTACCAGCAGACCGTGGACCACACGTCGAGCGGCTACCGCATTGAGGTGCACGTTTCGGCCCCACCTCTGCGCGTTCGAATTCCCTTCCGTCCTGGCCCCTTGCCGCGCGGCCTGGGCTTGCCGCCGGAGGCCGCGCGCGGCCTTCAGAAATCGCTGGCCGGCTGCCAACGGGCGGATGAGGCCGTGGAAGCGGTCCTGCTCTACCTTCGGACCCACCTGCGCTACGCGAGCAGACCGGATTTCACCGAGAGCCTCCCAAAGATCTTCGAGAGCGGCAAGGCCTCCTGCGTGGGCCTCACCGCGGCCGCCTGCGCCATCCTCAACGCGCTGGGCATCCAGAGTCGAGAGGTCGTGGGGATCCTCCTCCCTTCGGGTGCCTCCTCCGTCCGCCTGGAAGGGGGCATGTTGCACGCCTGGATCGAAATCGATTACGGTGAGGCGAACCGTGTCTATTGCGATGCCCTGAGGTCCTCCGGCTGGGTGTCGGCGGAGTATATCGTCCTCAGAACCGGAGAGGGCCTTTCCGTAGGCACGCTCGCCAGGTACACGGGCGCAACCCTGACGCGCCTGGATTTTCGCGACCGCCTCTTCTACGAGCCCGCCCCTGGGAAATCGTGCGTGCTCTGGAAGCGTCCCGAGCAGTCCTCATTCACGGGGACCCTGGTGTCGGGAAAACTGCTCGGCCCCATGGATGCCCCCCTCACCGGCCGGGCGGAGCTCATGGGCGGCGGCGCCTCCACCTCCATGCCCCTCTGGGAGGGCAACTTCTTTTTCCGCGACCTGGAGCCGGGACGATACCGGCTCGTGTTGCATCCCACCGGAGGCGCTCCGCTGGAAGCCCTGATAAGGCTCGGTCCGATGGACAAGCGCAGTCTAGTATTCTATAGTCGAAACGGTGGGGCGCGGGGCTTGCGGAGCGTGCCATGAGTTTGGTGGGCAGCCTGGAGGATCTCTCCCTCCTGGACATCCTGCAGATCGTCAACGTGTCGCGGCGGAGCGGCGTGCTTCGCCTGACGACGCCGGCGGTGGCGCGCGCGTTCGTCTATTTCAGCGGTGGGAACGTCCTGGATATCGTGGGTGACTTCGACGAGATGGTCTTCCTGGACTTCTTTGAAGCGCACGGCCTCGTGGACGCGGAGGAGATCAGGGAGGCCCGCGCCAGGGGTGGGGGCGATCCGCGCGGAATCCTTAAACGTTTGTCCGATACGGGCGCTCTCAACCCGCGACTCCTCGATCAGGCCCGTCGCATCGAATTGGCAGGTCGCCTAAAACTCTTGACGCAGCAATCCTCGGGCGAGTTCTCCTTTGCCCTGACCGAGGCGGGAGATACCCCAGGAGCTGATGCGCCCCAAGCCTTCAGCCCTCTCGCCAAGGCCGTTTCGCCCCAGAACCTCCTGACCCAGACCATGGCCGAGGCCTCCATGGCCGATTGGCTCTCCGGCCCCACTCCCCATCTTCCGGAGAAAGAGAGAGCGGCGACGCCCCCACCGACCAAGGTGCCAAGCACCCCCACCCTCAAGGTCGAGGCGCCGGCACGGGTCACGGCCGCCGCCTCAGGCGCTCAGATCAAGCCCGCCCTCCGGCGGGAGGAGCAGCCGGCGGAGCGGACCGCGCTCGAATCCAGCCACGCCGGCCGTACGTCCTGGGCAAAAAACAGGGCCCACGTCCTACTCGCCACGGACGAATCCATCTTCAAAAACCTCTTGCGCCGGAGGCTTCTTGACCGCTTTGCCCACGTTGAGGCCGTGGGGTCGCTGGCCGAGTACCTTGAGGCCTGCAACCACTACCTCCAGGACCACCAGCCCTTTCTCGCGCTGGTGGACCTCCTCATGCCCACTCAGAACGGCGAGGGCTACCTCGGGGGCTTAGAGATCCTCGAAGCCTCCTCGGTACGCTTCCCGCAGGTCAAGGTCATCCTGATGAGCGACCTCGAAGACGAGGGGATTCTAGACGTAGCAAGGAGCAGAGGAGCCGCCGCCATTGTTCCGAAGCCCGGGTTGGCCCATCTGCGCGTGGACCAGTTCGAGAAATCCCTGGACGGGTTCTCGACGGAGCTGGTCAGCCAGATCGAGAAGTTCTTGCCCCCCGTCGAGGTGGAGGAGGAGGTGGTAACCTTCTTCCGCGACCTGGGAGCCGAGGCCGTCAGCCAGGGCTACCGAGTCCGAGACCAGCTCGGCCTGCTCAAAGGGCTCATGGGGGAACTGGCCAGCCCCAGGGAGTCCAGCGAGATATCGCTCCTGGTCCTGAGACTGGCCGCCGAGTATTTCGAACGTGCGGTTCTCTTCCTCGTCAAAAGGGATCTCATCGTAGGCCTGGGCGGCTTTGGGGAGACGGGAGACACGGAGAAGATGATGGAGAAGGTCCGCAGGCTCAAAGTCCCCGTCGGGACCGCCTCCATCTTCGACGCGGCTGCCCAGCAGCGCTCCACGGTGCTTCGCCTCCAGGGTGCTTACACGCAGGCCGACAGCGATTACGCCATGGCCTTGGGAGCGCATAAGCCCCAGGAGATGGCGGCCATCCCCATGGTCAGTCGGGGAAGGGTGATCGCCGTCCTCTACGGCGACAACGCGTTGTCCGGCTCTCCCATCGAGGATCTGACGGGCGTGGAGATCTTCATGACCCAGGCCGGGCTGGCCATGGAGAAGGCGCTCCTCGAGCTTCAACTCCATAAGATGCGGCACAGCATGCCCAAGCTGGGAAGCGAGTAGACGGCGTCGCGGGTTGGGATGAGGTGAGCGGGCGCCGGTCCGATGGCACCGGCGTCCGCTGCGTTTTTCCGGCGCCTGCGGGCGACGGGAGGTTCGCCGCCTCGCGGTCTCTTCCCCTACTCCTCCCTGAGCGCCGCCTGCGCGGCGGCTAGGCGAGCCACCGGGACGCGGTAGGGCGAGCAGGAGACGTAGTTGAGGCCGATTCGGTGGCAGAACTCCACCGAGGTGGGTTCGCCGCCGTGCTCGCCGCAAATTCCGATCTGCAGGTCCTTTCGGGTTGTTCTCCCCTTCTCCACCGCCAGCTTCATGAGCTGGCCCACCCCCTCCTGGTCGATCCGCTGGAAGGGGTCCGCCGGGTAGATCTCGCGGTTAACGTACTCCCCGAGGAACCCGCGCACGTCGTCGCGGGAGATGCCGCAGGTGGTCTGCGTCAGATCGTTGGTGCCGAAGCTGAAGAACTCTGCCTGCTGGGCGATGCGGTCGGCCGTCACGCAGGCCCTGGGCAGTTCGATCATGGTCCCGACGAGATAGTGCAGAGCCACACCCGCCTCGGCTATGATCGGATCCGCGATGGAGCGCGTCATGTCGTTGAAGATCTTCATCTCCTGCTCGGTCGCCACGATGGGGATCATGATTTCGGGTCTCACGGGTAGGCCCTGACCCACCACCTCGCACGCAGCCTCCACGATGGCGCGGACCTGCATTTCATAGATCTCCGGATAGGTGACGCCCAGGCGGCAGCCCCGGTGACCGAGCATGGGGTTGTTTTCGTGAAGGGCCTCGATGCGCTCCTCGATCTCGTGGACGCTCACCTTCAGCTCGTCGGCCACGGCCTTGACCTTTTCCGAGAAATCCTCCGGTTTAAGCGCCTCTCTGGAAGGCAGAAATTCATGTAGAGGTGGATCCAGCAGCCGCACCGTGACGGGCCGGCCTCCCATGGCCTTGAAGATGCCGATGAAGTCCTCTTTCTGCATGGGGAAGAGGTAAGCCAGGGCCTTTTTGCGCTCCTCCACGTCATCCGCGAGAATCATGCGGCGCACGTAGTGGATGCGCTCGCCCTCGAAGAACATGTGCTCGGTGCGGCAGAGGCCGATGCCCTCGGCCCCAAGCTTGACGGCCATTGCGGCCTGACCGGGCGTGTCGGCGTTGCTCCAGACTTGCAGGCGCCTGTGGCGGTCGGCCCAGCCCATGAGGGTGCTAAACTGTTGGAAGTTTTTGGACCGCTCCGGCGCCAGTTGGCCGGCGAGCACCTGCAAAACCTCGCTCGGCTTGGTGGGGAGCTGTCCGAGGACGACTTCGGCGGTGAATCCGTCGATCGAGAGCCAGTCCCCTTCCCGGACGATGCGGCCGGCCACCTCCATCTCGCCCTTCTCGTAATCGATCTCCAGCGCTCCGCAGCCGACGATGCAGACCTTGCCCATCTGCCTCGCCACGAGGGCCGCGTGGGAGGTCATCCCCCCCTGCGCCGTCAGGATGCCCTGCGCCGCGTTCATGCCTCGGATGTCTTCGGGGCTCGTGAACTTGCGCACCAGAAGAACCTTCTCACCGCGAGCGGCCCAATTCTCGGCGTCCGCTGCGTTGAAGACCACGCGTCCCGAAGCCCCGCCCGGCCCGGCGGGAAGCCCCTTGGTCAGAACCTTTCCTGCTCGCACCGCCTCGGCCCTCGCCTCCGCGTCGAAGATCGGGGCAAGGAAGGCGGCGATGCCGTCCGCCTCCGGCCTGAGCACGGCCTCCTTCTCGGTGATCAGGCCCTCGGCCTGCATGTCAACCGCCATGCGGGCCGCCGCGAAGGGGTGGCGCTTGCCCGTTCGCGTCTGGAGCATCCAGAGGCGCCCCTCCTCGATGGTGAACTCAAAATCTTGCATGTCCCGGTAGTGGGCCTCGAGCTTGGCCCGGATCTCCACCAGCTGCCGGTGCGCCTCTGGGAGAATGGCCGCGAGCTCTCCGATGGGGCGCGGAGTGCGGATACCCGCGACCACATCCTCACCTTGGGCATTCATGAGAAACTCACCGTACATGCGGTTCTCGCCCAGCGCCGGATCGCGCGTGAAGCCAACGCCCGTTCCAGAGGTCTCGCCGCGGTTGCCGAAGACCATGGTCTGGACGTTCACAGCCGTTCCCCAGGTGTGCGGGATGTTGTAGATCTTGCGATAGGCGATGGCCCGGTCGTTCATCCACGACCCGAAGACCGCTCCGATGGCTCCCCAGAGCTGCTCCTGCGGATCCTCCGGAAACCCGATGCCGAGCCTGTTGCGGATCTCCTCCTTGAAGAGAGAGACGAGCCGCTTCAGCTCCTCCGTTCCCAGGTCCGTATCGAATTTGGCGCCGGTCTCCTTCTTCACCTTCTCCAGAATGACGTCGAAGGGGTCGTCGTCGGTTTTCTTGGCGGGCTTGAGGCCGAGGACCACGTCCCCGTACATGGCCACGAACCGCCGGTAGGAGTCCCAGGCGAAGCGCGGGTTTCCCGTCACCGTGGCCAGCCCCTGCACGGTCCGGTCATTCAAGCCCAAATTGAGCACCGTGTCCATCATGCCGGGCATGGAGGCGCGCGCGCCCGAACGGACCGAAAAGAGGAGCGGGTTCTTGGGATCGCCGAACTTTCGCCCCATGATGGATTCCACGCGCGCCAGGGCCTCGGCCACCTGGCCGCTGAGGTCCGCGGGATAGGACTCCTTGTGGGCGTAGTAGTGGGAGCAGACCTCGGTAGTGATGGTGAATCCCGGCGGGACCGGGATCCCGAGGTTGGTCATCTCGGCCAATCCCGCGCCCTTTCCCCCGAGAAGCTCCTTTTGATCGCCGCGGCCTTCAGCCTTGCCGTTTCCAAAGAAATAGACCCATTTCGCCATGGTGAGACCTCTCCATCAATCGAAGAAAAGTGTACCACACCGCGCGCGAGCGCCCTGCGGAAGGTGCTCGCTGCCCTGTCCTTCAGATCAGAGGATGGCTTGGACGTTCAGATAGAAGGGCAGCCCGCCCGGACGGGAGTCGGGAGCGGGACGGCCGATGACCATACGGGAAGGCGTGAGGGCGGATGGCTCCATGCCCCGGGGCACTCCATCCCATGCGATCACGTTGAGCGGCTGGCCGTCGGGCAGGATCGCGCTCCACAGCAGGTGCCGGTTCCCCACGACCCTCTGGCCCCTCGCGTAAAGGCCGGTGACGCCGAGGATCGGCTCCTCGTTGCCCGGCCCGAAGGGATCCAGCTCCCCCCAGGCCTCCCAGGCTTGGGAGAGCAGTCCGGGCTCGATGGGGTAGTAGACATCCCTCCTGGAGGAGGGCTCGTCCTGAGCGGGAAGCGTTCGGAGAATACCGGCCACCTCATCCAGGCGCTCCGCTTTGACCGTGAAACCAGCCGCGCCCTCGTGCCCGCCGTAGCGCACCAGGAGGTGCCCGACGCGATCGAGGAGCGAGCAGACGTCGTCGTGGTTCCAGCTCCGCGCCGAGCCCACACCCTCCCCCCCCTCGACGGCCACCACGAAGGCGCTGCGCTGGAAAGTCTCGGCCAGGCGCGCGGCCACGGGTCCGATGATGCCGCGGTGCCACTGGTCGGAGAAGACGAAGACGACCCGGCCTCCCGCCGCCTCCAGCACCTGGCCGCAGGCCTCCTCGTAGGTCGAGGCTTGCAGGGCCTTGCGCTTGCGGTTCAGGCTCTCCAGGCGCCCCATGAGGTGGGCCGCCCTGACCTGTTCCCGCTCCAGGAGGAGATCCAACACGAGCCGTGCGTCCTCCATGCGACCGGCCGCGTTGAACCTGGGAGCCACGTGGAAGGCGATGTGGTGGCTTCGGATGACCTCCCTGATGCCGGCCTTTTCCAGCAGGAGGGCGAGGCCGGGGCTGGGCGTGAACTCCATGGCGCGGAAGCCGGCCTTGCAGGCCCTGCGGTTGACGGCCGACATGGGAACCAGATCCGCCACGGTGGCGATGGCCGTCAGGCGGAGAAAGGGTTCCAAGGGAAGATCCCGCCCCAGTTCGGCCGCCACCTGCCGAAGCGTCTGCAGGGCGACGAAGGTGCCGCACAGACTCCGGTCCGGGTGATCCGGCACCAGGTGAGGGTTCACCACGAGGGCCGGGGGCTGCTGCCCCTCGGCGGGGCGATGGTGGTCCGTGACGATGACCTCCACGCCCCTCGCGGCGAGCTCTTCGCCAATTTCTCGCGAGTTCGTTCCGCAGTCGGTGGTCACCAGCAGGGATGCGCCGCTCTGCCGCACCGCTTCGAGGCTCGCCTCCGAGAGGCCATACCCGCCCTCGAAGCGGGAGGGAATGAAGGCCTCCACTTTGCCTCCCAGGGCCTTGAGTCCCCCCATCAGGACCGCCGTCCCCATGAGCCCATCCACGTCGTAGTCTCCGTGAATGAGGACCGCGCGGCGATCGCCTATGGCCGCCTTGATCCGGGCGGCGGCTTCGGCCATGCTCGGGATTCGCAGGGGATCGGGCCAGGGCACGTCATCCGGCCTCAGGAAGGATTCCAGATCTCCGTTGTCCCACGAACGCCGGGACAGGAGCATGGCCAAGGTCTCGCTCACACCGAGGCGCACCGCGGCCTCACGGGCCCAATCCTGCCAGCCTTCCGCCTCGATCCATCCCGCGCTGCTCAACGCGCCCCTTCCTTCCGCCCGAAATGAAAAGGGCGCCGGAACCTACGTCCCGGCACCCCGATTCCCAGCTCCCCGCCTCACGTTGCGGGGCAGCGCGTCATTTTTTTTGGTGGAGCTAGGGGGGATCGAACCCCCGACCTCTTGAATGCCATTCAAGCGCGCTCCCAGCTGCGCCATAGCCCCACCGAGCCTTTAGTATAGGGAAAACGGGCCCTCGGGTCAAGTGCTGAGCGGGGGCCGGACATTCGACCCCTGCCCTCCTTGGCCGAGTCTTGATGGGGCCTGCCATCAGTAAAGGCTCGTGATCCCCCTCTCGTCGGGGGCGTAGAGGACGCGGTAGAACTCGGTGGCGAAGCGGTCCGTCATGCCCGCGAGGAAATCCACCACGACCTGGAATTTGCCCACGGCATCGGGCGCCTCATCCAGGCGCTCTCGGGTGGTGTGGGGCAGGAGCCGGGCGGCCATGGAGCCCTTCTCCAGCAGGTCCGACGTCAGGCTCTCGAAAAGCCGGTCCAAGATGGCGGCCGCCTTGGCGGACATGCGCTCCACGACGGGATGGGTGTAGACGCGGGCGTAGAGGAACTCCCGCAGTTCGCCGACGGACGAGGCCATCTCTGGAGAAAAGTGAACCACGGGCTCGCGTCTAGCCATCAACTCCTCCACGGAGTTCATGGCGGAAAGGCCTTGGGCCGAGACCGCGAGCACATCGTTGATGAGGAGATCGATCATGTTGCGCACCATGATCCGCCCCCAGAGGATCCGATCCTTCTCCCAACCCGGCGCGCCGCCCTGGGACCGCTCCCACGCCCTCTGAAGCAAAGGAATGGGGAGGTCGCGAAGCTCCTCCACCGTTATGAAGCGGACCCGAAGGGCGTCCTCCAGATCGTGCGTCACCCAGGCGATCTGGTCGGCCAGGTTGACGATCTGCGCCTCCGCCGAACAGCCCTCGGTGGTGAGGTAGGACTCCCGCACGCGCTCGGCCTCCTTGGGCTGGCTCGCTTCAAGGGGATAGGGAAGCGTCGGGGAATCAAAGGCGGTGTGGTGTTTGAGGATGCCATGGAGGGCGGGCCAGCTCAAGTTCAGGCCCGGGAATTTCGGATAGCGCCGCTCCAGCCGGCTCACGATGCGGTACGACTGGAAGTTCTGTTCGAAGGCCCTTCCCTGTTCGGGCCGACCGATGCCCAATCTCTCCTCCAGGGCCCGACCGAAGAGGCGGTCCAGGGCCGCTTCGCCCCGGTGGCCGAAGGGGGGATGGCCCAGATCGTGTGCGTAGGCGATCACCTCGCAGAGGTCTTCGCTCGCCCCGAGGCCGCAGGCCAAGCCCCTGGCCACCTGTGACACCTCAAGCGTATGGGTGAGGCGCGTCCGGTAAAAGTCCCCTTCATGGACCACGAAGACCTGCGTCTTATAACCGAGGCGGCGAAAGGCCTCGGAGTGGAGAACGCGGTCCCGATCCTGCTGAAAGAAGGTTCGCAGGAGGGGGTGCTCCGCCGGGTGCTCGTGGTTCACGGAACCGCTGCACGCCGTGGCCCAGGGCTTCACGCCTCCGTTCCTGGTGACGCAGGCCGTGTTGTGGTCGTCGCCGCGGTTCATGCCGGACCTCCCTTCGGGTTGGTGGCTCCCATTTGCGAAGGAGTCACGTTACCACGCGCCCGCCTGGGGGGTCCATGCCGAGGGACGAAGGTGAGGGAGGCGAAGGGAAATGACGCTCCGGTTCGTGGCGCCCTACGGCAGGCTCTGCTATCGTAGGACTCTGCCCACGCGCTTGCGGGGAGAGAGGGGCGCATGAGACGCCGGTGGGGATTACGGGTCGCCCGGGAGGGCTGGCGATTTTTCTTGCTGGTGGCCGGCACGCTCAGCTTTGTTCTTTCCGTCCGAAGCTTCATCATGCCCAACCACCTGCTCAGCGGCGGCGTCACGGGCCTCTCCCTTTTGCTCAACGCCGTTTTTCGAACCCCCGTCGGCCTGGTGGTGCTGATCTTCAACGCTCCGATCTTCCTCCTGGGATTCCGCGATCTCGGCCGGCGATTCGTGGTCTATTCGGGGTTAGCGGTGGTGCTCTTCTGGCTGCTCGCGGATCACGTTCCCTTCCCCATCCTCACGCGAGATCCGATGCTGGGCGCCATCTTCGGAGGCCTCTTCGGCGGACTCGCGAGCGCCCTGGCCATCCGTTCGGGAGGGTCGCTCGCGGGATTCGACATCCTGGGCCTCGTGCTCAACCGCAGGTTCAGCCTCGGCATCGGAGAGGCCGGCATGATCCTCAATGGCCTGATTGTCCTTGCCGCGAGCCTCATCGAGAACCCCGAACGGGCCATGTACACCCTGGTGGCCATTTACGTGTCGAGCCGCACCCTGGACGCCATCCAATCGCCCAGGCCGCGCAAGGCTGTACTGATCGTCTCGCGCGAATACCTCAGCATCAAGGAGCGGCTGCTCCTTCAGATGGGCCGCGGAGTCACCCTCCTGAAGGCGGAAGGAGCCTATACGGGCAGCACCAGCAACGTCCTGCTCTGCGTCGTGACCCGATTTGAACTCAGAGAGCTACGCGACATCATCCGCTCGGAAGATCCTTCGGCTTTCGTCACGGTTCTCGAGGCCTCGGACGTCATCGGCCGTTTCAAGCGCCCCTCGGCCTTCTCCGTCTGGAAGCGCCAGCAGAAAAGCGCGAATCTGGAACCCTGAGGCAACGCCGCCGAAGAGCCGCTATCTCCTGAGTCCATCGGGCCCCAGCACCAGCCGGTTCAGCACGAAGGAGACCAGGGAAATCAGGACGGCCGCGCCGAGCGCCCAACCGAATCCCGCCAGGTGAAAGCCGGGAACGATCCACGCGGCCAGGTAGAGCAGACCCGCATTGATCACGATGATGAAGAGGCCCAGACTCACAAGCACCAGCGGAAGCGTGAAAAAGATGAGCACGGGCCGGAGCAACGCGTTGGCCAGGCCCACCGTCAGGGCCGCTAAAAAGAGAGCAAGCAGGCCATCGAACCTGATTCCCGGCAGGAGCATGCTGACTACGCCCATGGAGGCCATCAGTAGGAGGGTCCTTAGTAGGAAGCGCATGGTCAGAAATCAGCGAGCCCTGAACTCGATGGGGCCAAAGTCGCTCTCGGCGAAGGAGTGGGTGTCGTCGGAGTCGATCTGAATGCAGAAATAGTTGGGGTTGGGCGGTGGCGCGCCGAAGGCCTGTTCGAAGTCGGCCACCACGTCCCGGCTCTCGGTCTTCCAGACGTTCAGTCCGTCCCGTTGGTTTCGTAGAACGAAGATCCGCGTATCGGCGGGCCTTGGAGAGTGATAGAAGGTGCCGGGCGCGGGGAGCGTCTCCCACGTGTAGCCGAGGATGCGGCTGCTCCAGGCGCCGAAGCTGAAAAGTCCGGAGCCCGGGAAGACGACGTAAACCTGGGCCGCTTCGTCATCCGTGGATCGGAAGCGACCATCTCCCCCCTTGGGCAGCGCCTCCACCCTCCAGCTCCAAGTGAGGATGGGGGTATTGTGAATATTGACGTTCACCTTCCTCACGAAAGCCCACGAGGAGCTCGGACAGACCAACTGCAGGTATGGGTTGTCTGCATTCTGAAGGAAGGATAGGTCCACCTGCCCGGTCCACTTCTTGATCCTCCAGGCGGAATAGAACTCCCGTGAGCTGGAGAAGGAATCCACCACGGTGTCCAGAACGGGAATGCCGTTGAGACGCGATGGAATCAAGATCAGGAACACGCCCAGCGCCAAGGCGCTCAGGAAAGCCTTCCGCATCGCGGGAATCATACGCTCCACGGCGGCTCTTGTCCAGTCCTCTTGGCTGCAATTTCAAAAATTATGCCGAGAGGGCGCGCTGGCCTCGGGAGTTTTTCTCGGAAACAGGCGCGAGGCGCGTGGTTTGGCCACCGGTGAAAGAGCACCATTCAGAGGGACGAGCGAGCCAGCGCGTCCAGGCGCCCGACGGCCGCCTCTAGTGGAGCGGGAGGCAGGGAAACGGGGGAATCGGCCGGCGGAACGTCTAGAACTCGGCCCAGCTGTCTGGGATCCTCGCAGACGCTGATCCATCCCCGCGCGGCCATGAAGGCGATGTTGGCCCGCTCCTGGCCGGGCAGGCTGGGCAGGACCACCACCCTCTTGCCCATGTAGAGAGCCTCGCTCAGGCTCAATCCACCTCCCTTGGTCACCACCACGTCGCTGGCCGCCATGAGAAGGGCCATGTCGCTGCGAAAACCAAGCACGCGGAGACGGTCCGAGTGCTTCTGCGCCGTCAATATGAGCGAGCGCCTCAGCTTTTCGTTGAGTCCGCAAACCACCAGGGCCTGCCACGCTCCAAGCTCCAGGAAGGCTTCCACCGCCTCTCGCAGCGGTCCCGCCCCGATCCCTCCTCCGAAGATGAGGGCGGTCGGCTTGGTTAAGTCCAGGCCGAGTGAGGCCCGCACGGCCAACCCGTCGTGGGTTCCCTCGAAAACAGGGGAGACGGGGATTCCCGTCGGGGCGATGCGCTCCTCCGCGACCCCCAAGTTCGTCAGGACGGGAACGAGGTCTGCGTGCGGAATGAGGTAGAGGTCCACCTCGGGCCGCGCCCACAGCGGATAGACGTCATAATCGGTGATCACCACCGCCAGCTTCAATCGTGATCCGGAAGCGCGCTTCCAGTCCGCAGCCACCTCCATGGCGTTGTACTGGGTAGCCACCACCAGGTCACACTCGGAGAGACCCGCGCGTTCGAACCGCCGGATCACCCTGCCCCCCATACCCGGGAGCGCGAGTTTTCCCCGACGGATGAAGAAGGGCGAGTTGTACATATAATCCCACACCTTCGGGAATCGGAGCGCCAGCAGCAGGTAGCCGCTTCGGAACAGCGCGTCGTACTCCCACGGCACCCACTCTTCAAGTGGACGGTGCTCGCAGTGGTGGCCTAGGTTGGTCAGGCGCCCCTGCACCAGTTCGGCCACTCGTCGGTGGCCCGTTCCCAACGCGTAGGAGAGAAGGGCGGTCCGCGGGGTCATCGGGCTCGGTAGAGGACCTGTTCGAGGCGGAGATTCTCCACGGCCCAATTGGCGACCACCGTGCAGAAGGCCGCGAAGAGGACGCCCCCGAAGACATCCAGGGCCCAATGGAATCCCAGGTAGAGAGTGGAGTAAGTCACGAGCCCGGCGAGCGTCAGCATGGTCCGCCGGAGCCGCATGTTCGAGCTCTCCGATATGAGCAGGGCAAAAGTGAGCGACAGCGACACGTGAAAGGAGGGGAAGCAGTTGTTGAGGCCGCTCATGGGCCGGAGCCCTTCGATGAGGAGGGGCGAGATCTGGTTCATGAGGAGGGTAACCTCGCCATCCCCCGCAGCCCAGCGCTCCGTGACGGGCACCAGAACGTAAAAGGGGAGGATGAAGAGGTAGTTGAACACGGCCCCCCAAAAAATCTTCCTGGCCACCTTGTGTTCGCCGTCCCGGTAAGCCACCAGGATTGCCACGACGCCCATGACGGGAAAGATGTACAGGTAGACCGCGGAAAGCACGTAGGTGAGGGCGGTGAAGTGGATGATCTGGAACAGGGCGGTGGCCGACCCCTCCACCCGGAGGAAGAGTCCGGTGAAGTCCCAGTTCAGATAACGCGTGATGGCCGCGTCGTACTTCGTCTCGAGGAGATCCAGGAAAATGATGCCGGAGATCGTCAGGACGTAGAACAACGAGGCCGTGCGGGCGGCGTTGGCGCGCACCACCTCCCAGATGACCTGGAGCGGGTTGTTCCGAGGAAGGCACCACTTGAGCAGCGCCAGCAGAGACAGGCCGCTCATGCACACGCCGAAAAGCAATACCCAGTCTATGTGGGCCAAGGGAACCTCCGGCTCCTTTCCATACAATCAGAGTATATCAACTGATCACCTTCAGTTCAACGGCCCTTGCTCGTCTCTTCCCACATCCAGCCGCGGCGGCGCCCGACGGTTTCGCTTCGCCCTTGCGGAACTCCCACGCGCCGAGTATCTTTAAGCCAGCGGGAATGACGCGGAACGCTGACTTGCGGGACTTCGGGAAGCAGAGACTGCGGGCGAGGATCACAAGGCAGGCACGCCGAGGCTTGAAGCTTGGCGACCGAGGAGGGACGAGCCGGCAGCGAGCCCCTCTCGTGAGGCGGCTCCGGTGACGGAGGCTTTGGCGGCCGTGGAGGTGGGGTACAGTGCGAGAACTCGTCGTCCACGAACTCATCAGGCACTCCCTCCTGAGTCATGCGGACCAGGAGATCGTCAGCGGGCCGGTGCGCCTGACCTACACCTCCTTTTACGAGCGCGTCCTCCGGCTGGCGGACGGCCTCAGAAAAATGGGCGTGGGAAAGGGTACCGTCGTCGGGGTGCTCGACGTGAACACCCACCGCTACCTCGAACTGCACTACGCCCTCTCCATGCGGGGCGCGGTGCTTCATACCATCAACTTCCGGCTTCCGGCCGAGGAGATGCTCTACACCGTCCAGCAAGCGGGCGACGAGTGGCTTTTCGTGTGGGAGGGGTTCCGGGAGATTGCGGAGAAGGTGCGCGGCCAGTTTCCCAACTGGGTCTGGCTCACCGACGGCCCCGACCCCACATCGTCCGTTTCGCCCACCTACGAGGCCATCGTCGAAGGGGGCGAGGCCGTGGAAGACCCGTCCGCCGACGAGGTCTCCGAGACGGACCCCTTCTCCATCTTTTACACGACAGGCACGACGGGCCCTCCCAAAGGCGTGTGCTACCGCCACCGCGACATGATCCTGGCCTCCCTGCAGATCCTGCATCACCTCGCTCTCCACGAGGGGGGTGCGCGGGTCTCCTCCCGCGACGTGTTCATGCCCCTCATCCCTTTTTTCCACATCCACGGCTGGGGGATGCCCCTCTTCGTTCCCTACCTAGGAGCCAAGCTGGTCCTGCCCGGGCGATTCGGCGGGCAGGAGCAGGTGTCGCTCATCTCCGAGGAGGGGGTGACGTGCATGAACATGGTCCCAACCCAGCTTCACATGTTGCTCGATGCCGCGGCCTCCGGCGGTGCTCGGTTCGATGGGTTGAAGATTCTCACGGGGGGTAGCGCCCTGCCCTCCGGGCTGGCACAACGGGCGAGCGAGGCCGGCCTGTCCTACAGCCTGATCTACGGCGGCTCGGATCAGCTCGGAACCAGCATCTCGGTGGTCCCCGAGCGAGTGGCGGCGAACGGCGAGGAGGGCCGTCAGGAACTCTCCCGGCGCATGAGAACCTTACCGGCCGTGGAACTTGAGATCAGGGACGAGACCGGCGCCGCACTCCCCCGCGACGGTCGGAGCATCGGGGAAATTTGGGTCCGCAGTCCCTGGCTCCCCAACGGGTACTACAAGGATCCCGAGCGGAGTCGGGCCAGTTACGTCGGGGGATGGTTCCGCACCGGGGATCTGGGGGTTCTCGACGAAGAGGGCTTCCTCACGGTGCTGGATCGCGACAGGGACGCCATCAAGAGCGGTGGGGAGTGGATCGCCAGTACGGTGGTCGAGGGCCTTCTCTCGGAGCACCCGAAGGTGGCCATGGCCGCCGTGATCCCCGTGGCCGACGATCGCTGGGGAGAGCGCCCCATGGGCGTCATCCAGGCCCGCGAACCGGTGGGCGAGGGGGAGCTTCGCGAATTCCTTCAATCCAAGGCTCGGGAGGGCAGGCTGGCCCGCTTCTGGATCCCCGATCGATTCGTCTTCGTGGAGACCCTGCCCCTCACCAGCGCGGGCAAGCTCCACAAGGCAGCCCTGCGAAAACAGTTCGCAGGATAGGAGCGCTTCCAGCGGCGGCCCTCCGTGACCGTCTTGAGAAAGGGCGCGGGGCTCCTTCAGTAGCGGCCCCAGAGGTTGCTCCGGCGGATCCGTTCGGCCGCTTCGACGGCCGCCTCTCGGACATCGGCGTCCGCGTCGTCCAGCAGCGACTCCACCGACGGGAGCGCGCGCAGGTCCCCCACCTCAGCCAGCGCCAGGAGTACGTCTCCTCGAATGTGCGGAGAGGGGTCCGAAAGCCGCGCGCACAACGAGGGGGTAGCTTCGGCCGCCAAGACCCTGTCATGGCGGCCAACTTCCGAGAGCAGCACCAGAGCTCCAAGGCGCAGATCAAAGTGAAGAGGATCGCCCGCCGCCCTCGCCAGAGCGGAGACCGGAAGGACGCGTGCCCGCACGAGGGCGAGGGCCTCTCGACTCTTCTTCTGTTTGAGCATCTGGGCCAGGGTGTAATCCGGCCCCAGGTTCCGGGAGCAGGCCGTCAAGCCGGCCGCCAGCTCCGCCTCGGAAAGACTTCCGTAGAGCCTGACCTCCGTTCCGATGAAGGTCACGGGAACGGCCTCGATCCCGGGCGGAATCCGGTCGGGGGAGAGGCGCTCCACGTCCACGACAGTTACGCGCGTTCCCGACCTGGCCAACAGGCAGCGGGAGGCCAGGCGCACCATCTCCGCGCTGGCCGCGCACCACCTCGCGCCGTAGATGACCAATTGCGGAGGCCGCCGAAGACCAGCCAGGATCGCCTTCGTCGAGCCGTCCAGGTCCGAAGCCGCACCGCGCGCGTCCCAGAGCGCGAAGAAGGGAGCCTCCATGGCCTGGTCGGGAGCCATCTCCCACCGGAACTTCCGCCCCTCTGGCAGATCAACCGCGACGGAAGATGCCCCCGCCGCTGCTTCCCAGCGCACCTCCGTCCGTGAGCCTCTCGCGGAGATCCCGCTCGCCAGCCTGTGGAAGGTCTCCTCGGAGCCGTCGCCCGCGGCTAGGGCGAAGGTCACCCGGATGGGTTCGCCAAGGTCAGTTTCGTTCAAGAGTCCAGCCCGTCCCCTGCCCTGCCGAGCCTCTAGCGCTTGGCCGCGCGGGGTTGGCCGGCCGCGCCGGACGAGAGATACCGCTCCATTCCCTCCAGGAGGATGCGCGAGGCGCGGACCAGCTTCTCCACTTCGAGAACGTAGGCCACGCGGATTTCGTCGTGGCCCAGCTCGGGGGTCGCGTAGAAGCCGTTCCCCGGCGCCACCATCACCGTCTCCCCCTCCAGAGACCAGTCGGAGAGAAGCCAGCGGGCGAAGTCGTCCGAGTCCGCCAGGGGCAGCTTGACGATCATGTAGAAGGCGCCGTCCGGCTTGCGAAGCACCACGCCTGGATGGGCTGTCAGGCCCGAATAGAGGGCGTCCCGCCTGGCCTGGTACTCTCGGCGGATGGGATCGAAGTAGGCGGGGTCCATACGGTACGCGGCCACCGCTCCCAGCTGCTCGATGGTGGGAGGGCACAGGCGGGCCTGGGCAAACTTCAGGGCGCACTCCATGACAGCGCGGTTCCGGCTGATGAGGCACCCCACGCGCGCCCCGCAGGCGGAAAAGCGCTTCGAGATGGAGTCGATCACGATGACCCGCTCGGCGAGCTCCTCCATCTCCAGGAGGCTGTGGTGCGCGGCGCCCTCGTAGGTGAACTCCTTGTAGACCTCGTCGGCGATGAGGAACAGGCCGTGACGAAGGGCCAGATCCCGAAGCATGCCCAACTCGGCGGCCGTCAGAATAGTGCCCGTGGGGTTGTTCGGGGAGCAGACCAGGATGGCCTTCGTCCTCCTGGAGATAACCTTTTCGAAGGCCTCGGGGGGGGGCAGGTGAAAGCCCTCCTCGGCCCGCGTC
Organism: Acidobacteriota bacterium; assembly: GCA_049967655.1. GTDB lineage: Bacteria > Acidobacteriota > UBA4820 > UBA4820 > DSQY01 > DTPS01. Next base: position 80,380 of record JBMFSH010000005.1, on the reverse strand, counting down.
GTGACCGGGACCACCTTCACCCCGGCCATGGAGGCGAAGCCGTTGTAATTGGTGTAAAAGGGTTCGGGAATGATGATTTCATCGCCGTGGTCGGCCACCAGATTGAGCGCGAAAAAGGCTGCTTCGCTGCCTCCGGTGGTCACGAGGACGTCGCCGGTCCCCAGCGAGATCCCGTAGCGGCCGAAGTAATCCGCGATGGCCTGCCTCAGCTCGGGCAGCCCGTCGCTGGGCCCGTATGAAAGAACGGCGCCGGGCCTCCTGTAGGCGGCCACCGCGTCCAGGTAGGCCGAGGGGGTGGCAATGTCCGGCTGCCCGATATTCAGGTGGTGGATGGCAAGGCCTCGCTGCCTGGCCAGCACCATGAGGGGCGCCAGTTTGCGGATGGGTGACTCCTGGATGGTCGTGGCTCGCTTCGAAATGCGCATCGCGTCCTCCCGGCTGTCCGTGGCGCTGCTCGCGTCACGAGGTGTCAGGTTCGTGGCCCGGACGCGGGGCTTACCCGCGTCAGGCGGCCCTTAGGCCTCCTCCTCCACCACCACCTCGTAGGTGTAATCCGCCGTCTTCCTCAGCATGGCGGCGATGGCGCAGTACTCCTCGTCGGCCAGTTCGACCGCGGCCTGGATTCGGGCCGGGTTGAGATTCCTGCCCCGAACCCTGTAGCGGACGTGCACCTTGACGTAGACCCTCGGGTGCTCATCGGCGCGCACGCCCTCGATCTCGATCTCCACGCCGGTCACATCCTGCCGCATCTTCTGCAGGATGGCCACCAGATCGATGCCCGAACAGCCGCCCAACCCCATGAGCACGTACTCGATGGGCGAGGGAGCGGCGCCGTCGCCTCCGTTGAAGGTGCTGTCCATCATGACCCAGTGGTTGCCTTCGGAGCGTGCCGCGAAGGCGCTCTTCTCCACCCATCGAACGTTCACGGGCATCTCGCTGTCCCCCCTTATCGGTAGCTCGGGCCACCGCCCCTCTGAGCGGGGCCCCGTCCTATTATCCCGCCTGGCCCACGGCGAGGCAAGAAGCCGCTTTCCTATGCTAGAATAGCTTCTAGGATCGGATCATGCGAACGATTGTATTGGGCGACGTCCACCTCGGCTCACCGCTTTGCCGGGCGGGGCAACTCTCCGCCCTCCTGGAGCGGGCCGATTTCGACCGTCTGATCCTCAATGGCGACATCTTCGACGACCTCAATTTCCGTCGCCTCAAGGACCGGCACTGGAAGGTGGTGGAGCAGCTCCGGGCGCTCTCGGTACAGCGCGAGGTGATCTGGATCCGAGGGAACCACGACGGCTCCGCGAACGTCCTGGCGCACCTGCTCGGCGTTCCGATCAGGGAGGAGTACTCCTTTCTCTTCCGCGGGGATAAGGTCTACGTGGTACACGGCGACCAGTTCGATGACTTCCACAGCCGCACGCGGGGATTAAAGAACCTCCGCGACATCTTCTACGGCTTCGCCATCTGGTTCGACGTGCCGCGGAAGACGGCGATCCAGTGGGCCCAGCGGTCCAACGTGATCTTTGCGCGAGCCGTCGCCAAGGTGAAGCGCAGGGCCTTGGAGAAGGCCTCCGCGAAGGGGGCCCGGTGGGTGGTCGTAGGGCATACCCACCACCGCGAGAGCGACCTCTCGGGCCGGGTCGGCTTTCTGAATCCCTCCTCCTGGCTCACCTCCAACCCCGCCTACGTCCTCTTCGACGAGGCCGAACTGCAGCCCCACCTCGTGGTGATGGGCCCCCTGCACAGGAGGCCGCTGCGCCGCTCCGTGCGCACGAGGGTCCGCAAAGCCGGACGCCGCCTCTCGCGGGGCCTGTCGCGCTGAGCGCGCCTCCCGAACGGTTCGAGACTTTGTTCTCTCCGTGTATACTGTGTCCTTCGGGAGGGGCATGTTCCTCAAGGATCAGGTCGTCGGCAAGTACCGCATCGTCAGGCCGCTGGGGAACGGTGGATTCGGGGCCGTTTTTCTGGCCGAGGACACCTACATCGGCAAATGGGTGGCCCTGAAGGTTCCCCACAGGCAGAATCTGAGCATCGAGGATCTGGCATCCGAAGCCCGTCTCATGGCTCCCCTGAACCATCCCCACATCGTCTCCGTGCTCACCGCCGACAGGGACGAGGCTTCGGGAACCTTCTTCATCGTCATGGAGTACGTGGAGGGCGAATCGCTGGCCGAATGGCTCACGCGCGAGGGGCAGGCCGACGAACAGCGGGCCCTGTCCTGGTCCGTGCAGATCGCGGACGCGGTCCGCTACGCCCATTCGCGGAACATCCTGCACCGGGACCTCCGGCCCAGCAACGTCCTCCTGACCAAGGACCTGGAGGCCAAGGTCGTGGACTTTTCCATCTCGCGGCTCCTGGAACGGGACCCCTACGCCTCCACGCGCATCGGCTCGCCCCCCTACATGGCTCCGGAGCACTTTCAGGGCAGGACCACCTTCGCCTCCGACGTGTACTCCATCGGCGTGATGATGTACGAGATGGTCACGGGGGTGCTTCCCTTCTTCGACCTGAACCCCTCGCGCATCGAGGAGCTCGTTGCCGCCGGGCGTTTCACGCCGCCGGTCCTCAAGAACCGGCGGGTGAGCAAGGAGTTCAGCGACGTCATCGTGAAGGCCATGGCCCGCGACCTGTCCCAGCGCTACCGCAACGCCCTGGACCTCCTGGAGGACCTCCGCCACATCCGCCTGACGCCGCGCCGGGAGCGAGAGCTGGCGGACATCCGCGAGCGCATCGCCGCAAGGGACAATCCGCCGCGCGAGGCCTTCTGCTTCCACTGCCGACGGCCCCTGCCGAGAAGGGCCGTGACCTGCCCCTTCTGCGGCCAGCGCCAGTAAGGCTCCTCCGTTTCATCCCCCGGCGCTCCACTCCACCCGATCCCCGATCCAAGACTCCAAGATCGGGATCCTCCCTCCCTTCTTGCGGGCGGCGCACGTCTCGTTTATGCTGGCTGACATGACGCCCTGGAGGGATCGGATCAGCAGCGTCGTGCTCCGGGAGGCTCAGCACGTGTCGCGGCTGCGGAGCCTGCTGGATCTCTGGCTCCGGGCTCTCTACCACACCGTCCATAAGGGATGGGAAGATCTCGTCACACTCAGGGCCGCCACCCTCTCCTTCTTCACCATGCTCTACCTTTTTCCGCTCACCGCCCTCTTCCTTTTCATCGTGAGCCACTCGGTCCTCTTCAAGGAGCACGTGGCCGAGATCCAGAGCGCGCTGATCCGGCAGCTCATGACCCCCGCCGCGCGCCAGGTGGTCATGGACCTCTTCGATAGCATCTCCAAGAACCTCGGCCTCCTGGGCTCGGGGGTTTCGGGCGCCATCGCCGTTCTGGTCCTCTTGCTCCTCGGAAGCTCGCTCATCCTCCTGGTGGAGAAGGCGCTGAATGAGATCTGGCGGTCCCAGAAGCGGACGGGGAGCGTTTTGTCGAGGGTCTCCCTGCTTTGGATGGGCGTCACCCTCCTGCCCATTCTGGTCGGGCTCTCCTTCGCCCTTACCGCGAGAATCCGCAAGGAGTGGTTCAAGACCTTCCTCCTGCTGCACTTCGGGATTCCCTACCTCTTGACCCTGGCGGCCTTTTTCTGCCTCTACCGGTTCGTGCCCAGGGCACGGGTCCGAACCAGGCCAGCCCTGGCTGCGGCCCTTCTGGCCGCCTTCTTTTGGGAGGTGGCGAAGGTGGCCCTGAGCCGCTACGTGGAGCTCGTGTTCAGCCGCAGCACGGTGGGCAAGGTGTACGGCTCCGTGGCCATCCTGCCCATAGGCATGATCTGGATCTACTACTCGTGGATCATCGTGCTCGTGGGCGCCGAGCTGGCCTACGTGCTTCAGCACATGGAGCTGCTCCAGATGGAGGCCAGGCGGCGCTCAGCCCTTGCGCAGGGGTTCATCCCGCTTTCGAGACAAGTTTCGCTCGCTCTTCTCCTGGAGATACTTCGGACCTTCGCCCAAGGGAAGGCGCCGCAGGATGCGGACGAACTGGTCAGGCTGTACTACGTTCATCCGGATCAGGCCAGGATCTGGTTCGCCTCCCTGGAGAGGGCCGGACTGGTCGTGCGCACAGAGAACGACGGCCTAGTCCCCGCTCGCCCCCCGGCCATGATCACCGCAGGGGAGGTAGCCCGCCTCTACCACCAGACCTTCATGGCCAGCCTGAAGGAGTGCTGCCCCACTTCGAGGGAGTGGATCGAGCGGGAGGGGGCGGCTTTCGATGCCTCCCTCGGCGAGATGCGGCTCGCCGACTTCCTGCGGGAGCCGACCCTTCTGGCTGAGGCTCCGTCGCGGCCGCAGGCCACCAGCCCATAGCTGCCCCACGGCGGTCCTGCCTGCCGCGTCATCGCGCCAGACGCGGCGAAGCAGGGATGGCGCTTCCACGCCCTTGCCGCCGGTGGGATGCCACTTCAATCCGGCGGGATGAGAGCAAGCGGGCGGCAGTCCGGCCTCTTCCGCTTCATTCCTCCGTGGTCCCCTCCAGTTCTGCGGACATGTGCAGCGCGTAGAAGGCGCCCCTCGCCTCGTACGGTCCCAGGTTGGTGGCCACCGTTTGCAGCCCCAGCGAGGTCAGCCATGCTCCGATGGTGGCGAGGAGGATCTTGACCCCCGCCGTTCGCAGGATGGGATAGGTCCCGTCCAGCTTCACGAGCCATTCGGCGCCCGTGCGCACCATGAGCACCTGTACCCGCTGGGTCAATCGTCCCTCCACCAGGATGTACTTCAGAAGAACCACGTTCCCCTCGTGATTCAGGAACGATTCGGTGAACTTGATGTGAAGCTCCTCCTCCGGGATCGAGAAGTGAAAGGCGGGCGGCCGCTTCCAGACGCGGGCCGGGGCCAGCTCCCCGGCGAGTTTTACGTGTGGCATGGGTGCCTCTCGGTGCCGGCGCTAGCGCCGACGCTCGTAGGTGAAATAGTGAAGGGCCCGTCCCTCCGCGATCCACTTCCTCTCGTACCGAGTCTGGACGGGGTAGGGAGACCGGCTCAGCCAGGGTTCGGGGTGGCAGCGCACGAGCTCGGTCACAACGTCGAAGGCTTCCAGCGCCTGCTGCGCGAAGGCAGGATCGTCGGTGGCGGCTCGGAGTTGGCCGCCCTCGCGAAGCTTGCGAGCCGCGATCCTGAAGAACTCAGCGGAGAGCAGGCGGCGGCGGGCGTGTCTCGCCTTGGGCCAAGGATCCGGAAAGTTGATCGTCACTGAATCGAGACTACGCTCCTCGAAGGCCAGGTTGAGGAGGATGAACGCGTCCCCCATGGCGGCGAGTACGTTCGTGAGCCCTTCCGCGGCCACGTGCTTCAGGAGCCTGCGGTAGCCTTCGGCGAACTGTTCGATGCCCACGAAGCCCGTTTCGGGGTGGAGCTTGGCCATGGCGAGCAGAAACTCTCCGCCGCCGAAGCCCACCTCCACCGCGAGGGGACGCGTTCCTAGGTAGCGCTCCCAGGCGATGGGCAGGTCCTCCTCCTTCCACCAATCGCCGTGTATCAAGCGAAGGGGGAGAGAGGCCTCTCCCCCACCAAAGGGTTTGTCCACGCGTTCAAGCATGATCCGGTCTTCCACCGTGCGGCTCGCCCTCGGGCGCGGCGAGGGCGGACTCAGGAGCGCCCGACCGAGAAGCAGGAGAATCCCGCCTCGGCCATCTCCCGAATGTCGTAGAGGTTGCGAAGGTCCACCACCAGCGGGGCCTTCAGGCACTCCTTCATGCGGGGCCAGTCCAGCTTCTTGAATTCGTTCCACTCGGTGGCGACAACAACGCCGTCCGCTCCCTTCGCCGCTTCATAGGGGTCCCCGAAGGTCTTGAGCTGCGGGAGCTCGCGCATGGCGTTGGCGGAGGCCGCCGGATCGTGGGCGCGCACTTTGGCCCCAGCGTCCAGGAGGGCGGCCGCGATCTTCATGGCCGGCGACTCCCGGATATCGTCCGTATCGCTCTTGAAGGCCAGCCCGAGGAGGGCAACGGTCTTTCCCTTGACTTCGCCGAAGGCCCGCTGGATCTTGTTCAACGAACGCTGGATCTGGTCTTCGTTGGCGGCCAACGCCGCCTCCACGACCCTGAGCGCAACCTTGTGGGACCTGGCCACGTCCAGGAGGGCACGGGTATCTTTGGGGAAACACGAACCGCCGTAGCCGGGGCCCGGGTGCAGGAAACGGGGACCGATGCGCGTGTCCATGCCCATTCCCCTCGACACGTCCATGACGTCAGCGCCCACCTCCTCGCAAAGGCGGGATATTTCATTGATGAACGAGATCTTAGTGGCGAGGAAGGCGTTGCTGGCGTACTTGATCAGCTCGGCGCTCACGCGCCCCGTCATCAGCAGTTGCACGTTCTGGTCCGTCTGGAGCTTGTAGAGCCTGCGCATGATCTCCTGGGCCTTGGGGTCGTCGCACCCGACCACGATGCGCTCGGGCTTCATGAAATCCAGGACGGCGGAGCCCTCGCGCAGAAACTCGGGGTTGGAGACGACGGCGAAGCTATCACGCGGATGCTTCTCGCTCAGGATGGCCTCGATCCTCGCCCCGGTTCCGACGGGCACCGTGCTCTTGGTCACCACCACCTGGTAGCCCTTGTGGTTCTCGGAAAAGATGGTCACGGCATCGAAAATGTACCGCATGTCGGCGCTGCCGTCGGGCAGGGGCGGCGTGCCCACCGCGAGGAAGACCACCTCGGCGGGGGACATGGCGGCGGCCACGTCCGTCGTGAAGCGCAGGCGCCCGGCTTGAACGTTCCGGTGAACCACCTCCTCCAGGCCCGGCTCATAAATGGGGATGATTCCCTTCTTCAGCTTGTCGATCTTGCCCTTGTCCACATCGGCGCACGTCACGTCCAGCCCGAAATGGGCGAGACATGCGCCCGTGACGAGGCCCACGTAGCCGGTTCCCACTACCGTTACTCTCATGCAATCTGCTCCTCACGAAACCATTGGATGAATCTCTTCAGCCCCTCTTCGATGGGGACCTGCGACGTGAAGTCCAGGAGGCTGGCAGCCTTGGTCGTGTCGGCCGAGGTGAGCGGCACGTCCCCGGGGGGAAGGGGCTTCTCCACGATCATGGCCCGCTCACCCAGCAGTCGCTCGATGAGCTCGATGAGCGTTCCCAGGCTGGTGGTCCTCGATCCGCCCACGTTGATGATCTCATAGCCCTTCACTCGTTCGACCGCCAGGGCCGTGGCCTTTACGATATCCTCCACGTAGGTGTAGTCGCGTTCGGTGGAGCCGTCGCCGTAGCGTTCGATGGGCTCGTGGCGGGAGATGGCCTGCACGAACCGGTAGATGGCCATGTCCGGTCTCTGCCGTGGACCGTACACCGTGAAGAACCGGAGCGCGAAGATCTCCATACCGTGGAGGTGGTGGTAGGCGTGGCAGAGCACCTCGCAGGCCTTTTTCGTGGCCGCGTAAGGTGAAAGGGGGCGATCGGTGGAATCGTCCTCTCGGAACGGCGCCGTGCTGCGCGAGCCGTAGACGCTGGAGGTGGAGCCGAAGACCAGCCGTCCGCATCCCCCTTCGCGCATGGCCTCCAGGACGTTGAGCGTGGCGATGTAGTTGTTTTCGGCGTAGGCCTGGGGTTCCATTATGCTCCGGCGGACCCCTCCTCTGCCGGCAAGGTGGACCACCACGTCCCAACCCTGGGCTACGAGGGACGTCACGGCCGCCCGCTCCCGCAGGTCCAGCTCCAGGAAATGGAATCCGTCCAAACCCTTCAGCGCCCTGAGGTTCCGCTCCTTGGTGGTTCGGTCGTAGTAGGGATCGAAGTTGTCCACTCCGGTGACCTGCTGGCCGTTAGACACCAGGTGTTCGCAGAGGTGCGAGCCGATGAAGCCGGCCGCTCCCGTGACCAAAACTCTCATCGAGTCGTTCCCCTTTCCTCCGCGCGCTTGGCGGTTTCGGCCGCGGTCTCCGCCTTCCGCTTCAGGTACCATCTCACGATCGGGCTCTTTCGGATGCCCTCGGCAACCGCCGAGAGAGTATCGTATACCGAGCGGTCGTTCACCAGGGCCCCCAACGTGCCCTTGCCCTCGTCCACCTTCTTGAGGATGGAAGCCAGGGAATCGCTGATGGAGAGCAGGTTTCCTCCCAGCCGTTCACCGTAGGCATCGTCCATGAAGAGCTTGTTTCCCAGGGTGCCGGGCCTCTGAAGCCCCGCCGCCACCTGGGCGAGGGCATCGGAGGTGAGGGCGAGATTTCGGACGATCCTCTCTCCATCCCCTTTGTTGGCCAGAAAGGCTCCCGCACCGCCCTTCCCCTCCTGAATGCCCTGAAGGATCTGATTGGTGCGGGCCAGCGAGTCGCTCAGGTCCCGCGCCGTCTTCTCGCCGTAGACGGGGTCCACTAGGAGTTTGCCCGCCAGGCCTCTTCCGCCCGCGATGCTGCTGGCGATCGCATCCATGCTATCGCCGATGTGCTTGAGGTGCTCTACCGTCTCTTTTCCCAGTTCGGGATCGTTCAGCAGGCGGGAGAGCGTTCCCTTGCCGCTGTTGATCTCGGAAACCAGAAGGTTGATGTTCTTGGAGAGCTCGATGGTGTTGCTGATCAGGTCCTGGGCACCCTTGCCGAGCATCTCCAGGTTGAGCGTCTTGTCGATGGGGATCTCGTGGCCGGGCAGGATGATCGGCTCATTGGAGGTGAAGGTCGGGGAGACGAGCGCCAGGTACTTGTCTCCCAGCATGCCCAGTGTGCGGATCGAGGCTCTCGTCCCCGAGCGGATTCGCGGCACCAGCGAGGCGTCGATCTTGTAGTCCACCCTGACGTGCTGGATGTCGGGGTCCCGGCTGAAGGAAATGCCCGAGATGAAACCCACCTGGACGCCCTGGTACCAGACCCCGCTGCCCTCCTTGAGGCCGAGGGCATCGGGAAAATAGCTGTAGTACTCCGCCTTTCGCTCGAAGAGGTTCTGCCGGCTGCTGATGCCGACGATGGCCAGCGCCGCAACGACAAGGGCCAAGGCCACCAGAAGCCCGATCCTTACGGAACGCCACTCAGGGTTCGTGTTCATCGGGGTTTCTCCCCTCGATAAAGCCTCTCAACACGGGGTGCTCGGAGACCCTGGCCTCTTCGGGCGTACCGATGAAGGCCATGGCCCCCTGGTACAGAAAGGCCAAACGGTCAGCCACGTGAAACATGCTCTGGATGTCGTGCGTCACGACCACCGAGGTCACCCCCAGCAGCCTCTGTGTCCTGCGGATGAGCCGGTTGATGCTGTCGGCGGTGATCGGGTCGAGGCCCGATGTGGGTTCGTCGTACAGGACGCAGTCCGGTTCCATGACGATGGAACGGGCGAGCGCCGCCCGTTTTCGCATCCCTCCGGACAAGTCTGAGGGGTAGAGGTCTTTGGCGGCGCTCAACCCCACCAAGGCGAGCTTCTCCGACACCCGCCTCTCCACCTCCGGCTCGTCGCAGACCCTGTGCTCTCTGAGCGGAAAGGCCACGTTGTCGTAGACGGACATGGAATCGAAAAGGGCGCCCCACTGGAACATATAGGAGATGCGGTGGCGCACCGGCATCCACTGCTCCTCGGTGAAATGCGTTGCATCTTGACCAGCGACCAGAATGTGGCCACGGTCGACCCTCAACAGCCCGATGGTCAGTTTCAAAAGGACCGATTTTCCTGAACCGGAGCCTCCCAGAATGACGAGCGTCTCCCCCTTCGCCACCGTCAGATCGACGCCCCGGAGCACCCGGTTCGTGTTGAAGCTCTTCTCGACGCCGCGGTACTCGATGAAGGTTTCCATGGATCAAAAGGCAAGGAAAAGCTTGGTCAGGAAGAAATCGGAGATGAGGATGACGATGGAGCTGAGGACCACCGTGGAGGTGGTGGCCCGGCCCACCCCGTCCGCCCCGCCGCTCGCCTTCATCCCGTTGTAGCAGCCGATGAGGGTGATGGACAGAGCGAAAAACAGCGTCTTTCCGAGTCCCGAAAAGACGTCCGAGAACTGCAGCAGGCGAAACACGTGAGACATGTAGAAGCGGCCCGCGATCTGAAGCTGATACGTGGAGATGAGGTATCCCCCGAAGACTCCCAGGGCATCGGCGATGAGCACCAGGAGCGGCAGAGTGAACGCGACGGCCAGCAGGCGGGGAACCACCAGCTTGCGGACGGGGTTGGCTCCCAATGCCCTGAGCGCGTCGATCTGCTCGGTGACGTTCATGGAGCCGATCTCGGCCGTGATCCCGGCGCCGACCCGGCCCCCGACCATGAGGGAAATGAGCACCGGCGCGAGCTCGCGGGTCATGGATAGGGTCACCGCCTCGCCGACGTAGAGCTTCGCCCCAAAGGACCGCAAGGCGTAGGCCGTTTGCAGGGCGAGCACCATGCCGATGAATACGGAGGTGATCAGCACGATGGAGAACGATTGGACGCCCAAGAGGTCCATCTGATAAGCGAGGAGGCCCCACTCCCAGCGGGAGGAGACAATAGCCTTCCCCGTGTCCCGGGCCAGGACGGAGATCCCGCCCAGGTACTCCAGTCCCTGCCAGATTCGCCACTTCCTCCAATCCAATGACTATCCTCCCCCGTGAGGATAGCGTTGCGGCCTCGGCGGGGTCAAGCCGCACCCCGGAACGTCCGCTTCGCTCCGGCAGGTGGAGGGGCACGGCAGGATGGAACCACGGAGACACCTATTGATTCTTGGACGTCCCCACGTCCAGGTGTATTCTTCGGAAGGGAGGTTGGAGATGGGTATACCCCCGAGTGGGTTGGCTCTGTTCGTCGCGCTGGACAAAATCGGGGTAGCCTGCTGCCTTGCGGATGGCGGTGGGCGCGTGTTTTCCTACAACAGCTCGTTTTCGTCCCTGCCTGGCCTCTCCTCGGAGGCTTTGCCGCCCTGGCGGAGCCTCCTTGAACCTCTATCGAGGGCCGTTCAGTCCCGCCTACCAGCGATGCGCGGCCGGCCCTCCACGCACCGCATCGCCGTTCCTCGCTCCGGCGGCTCCTCCCAGTCACTGATCATCGATATTCGTCCCCTCCCCAAGGAGCTGGGCGGGGAGGCCGCCTACGCTGTGCTGGTTCTCCCCGTCGAGGCCGCCGACTCGTTGGAGAACCCTGCGGGCGATTTCTCTCCCCACGCGCCGGAGCACCCGCCATCGGACCAGAGTGATCCGTTGGCCCTGCTCTTCCACGAACTCGTGACCCCGCCCGTGGTCATCCAGGGGTACGTCGAACTAATGCTGAGGGGCCGCTACGGCCCGTTATCTGCCGAGATGGAGAAGCCCGTCCGCACCGTGCAGAGGAACATCGCCACCCTTTCGGCCATGGTGGAGGCCTTTTTGGACCTCTGCCGCCTGCTCCGCGCGCAGGAGCAGGAAAGAGGCCGCGAGGTCGTGCTGGCCTACGCCTGGGACCGCCTCCTGGCAAGGTGGGAGGAGTCGGGCCTCGTGTCTCGCCATCGCTTCACGGCCCTCACCGACCCACCCCCTCACCACGTCGTGTCCAGCGAGCCCCTCGCTGCGTACTTGTTGGAGAGTCTCGCGCTCAACGCGCTGGATATGGCCGCCCCTTCGGCCGTCATCACCGTCGGTTGTGGGGCAGAAGGGGAGGCGGCCGCCTGGAGCCTGACCGTCCCCGAACGAAGGCGGGATGCCCCACCCCTGGTCCGCTACCTGGAGCGGTTCGTGCCCGAGCCCAGCCGGATGCCCGGCCTCCAATCCCCCTCCTTTCACCTTGGACTGCCCGCGGCCAAAATGGCCGCTCAAAAGCTGGGCGCCGAGATCCGCGGAGAGGAGCTGGAGGGAGGCGCGGTCCGCCTCAGTCTCTGCCTGCCGGCGCGTCGCGGGCAGGAGAGGGGGAAGTGAAAAGTAGAAGGTGAGGAGGCGGAAGGCGGCGTGGACAGAGCCGTCCGGCGGCCCTTTTGCCTGCCTCTCCACCCTCCACCCCCCACTGGTCCTAGGTCACGAGGACGACGCGGAAGGGCCCCAGGGGCACCTCTTGGAAGATCCGAACCACCCGCTGCTTGACGAGCTCCAGCAGGGCGAGAAAGGTCACCACCACGTGCAGGCGGGTGCATCCCTCTTCGAACAGCTCCGTGAACAGCAGGGAGCCATGCCCCTCCAGCAGTTCGAGGACCGCGTTGATCCTGGCGGTCAGGCTCACCTCGGGCGCGTAGACCAGCCGTTCCTTCCGGTCCGCCGCGCGCTTGACGACCCGCTGAAGCGCCTCCAGGAGATCGTAGAGGTCCACGTCCAGCGAGCTGCGCTCGGGGTCCAGTTCGGCCGCTAGAGCGTCGGCCTCGCGGGAGAACTGGGCCGATGAGAGCGCCAGCTTTTCCTCCAGCAGCCGGGCGATCTCCTTGAACCGCTTGTACTCCAGCAGTTGCTCCACAAGCGGCTGCCGCGGGTCGTCGAGGGGCTCTCCCCCCTCCCCCTCCTGCGGGCGCGGAAGGATCATGCGGCTCTTGATGTGGATCAGCGTGGCCGCCATCAGGATGAAGTCGGCCGCCACGTCGAGATCCAGGTCCCGCATCTGTTCCAGGTAGGCGCTGTACTGCTCGGTAATCTGCACGATGGGGATGTCGGTGATCTCGATCTCGCTCTTCTGGATGAGGTAGAGCAGGAGGTCCAGGGGGCCCTCGAAGACGGGGAGATGGTACCGCAACTCCTTGGGGGAACCCGCGGTCTCAGCCTGTTCCTTCGGCGCCGGTTCCATAATGGCCATCCCCTCCTCCGCCGCCATGTTACCCGCTCCGGCCTCGCGGCGCCAATCGTCCGCGGCGCCTCCCGGGGCAACGCTCCTTGATTCCGTCCCCGTGCCGCCGGTACAATCGCTCCCGGGAGGCCTGCATGGACGCACAGTTGCGAGAACTCCAGCGGAGGGTGGACGCGGAAGCCGCCACCACGACCCGTCTCATCGAGGAGGTGCGCAGGGTCATCGTAGGCCAGAATGCCCTCTTGGAGAGGCTCATCATCTGTCTGCTGGCCCGCGGTCACGTCCTTGTGGAGGGTGTTCCGGGGCTGGCCAAGACGCTGGCCGCCAAGTCCATGGCGGGCGCCGTGAGCGCCTCCTTCCAGCGGATCCAGTTCACGCCCGATCTCCTGCCCGCCGACCTGATCGGAACGCTCGTCTACAACCCCAAGGAGGCCACCTTCGATCCGAAAAAGGGGCCCATTTTCACCCAGTTTCTGCTGGCCGACGAGATCAACCGGGCGCCGGCGAAGGTGCAGTCGGCCCTTCTGGAGGCCATGCAGGAATGCCAGGTGACGCTGGGAAGCAAGACCTTTCCCCTTCCCGATCCCTTCTTCGTGATGGCCACCGAAAACCCCATTGAGCAGGAGGGCACCTATCCCCTCCCCGAGGCCCAGGTGGACCGCTTCCTCATGAAGGTGGTCCTGACCTACCCGAGCGCGGAGGAAGAGCGGCAGATGGTGGACCGCATGAGCACCGGGCGTATCCCCGTCGTCACCGCCGTGGTGGCTCCCGAGGACATCCTGCGGGCCCGGGTGGTCGTGGACGGGCTTTACGTGGACGGCAGGATCAAGGACTACGTGGTGCGCCTCGTTCAGGCCACGCGCACCCCGAGCCGCTTCAAGCTGTCGGCGGAGGGCTACATCCGCTACGGGGCCTCCCCCAGGGCGACGCTCTTCCTGACACTGGCCGCCAAGGCCCACGCCTTCTTGAGGGGCCGCGCCTACGTCACGCCCGAGGACGTGAAGGCCGTGGGCATGGACGTGCTGAGGCACCGCCTCATCCTCACCTACGAGGCCGAGGCCGAATCCATTACACCGGAAAACCTCCTATCCCGGATTTTCGAGAGCGTGGAAGTGCCTTAGGGCTCCTCTCCAAGCGCCCATGCTGGACATCCAAGAGATCCGCAAGAAAGTCAGGCAGATCGAAATCAAGACCCGCAAGGCGGTCAACGAGGTTCTGGCGGGCGAGTACCACTCCACCTTCAAGGGCCAGGGGATGGAATTCAGCGACGTCCGCCCCTACCAGCCCGACGACGATTACCGTTCCATCGACTGGAACGTGACGGCGCGCACGGGGAGCATGCACATCAAACAGTTTCACGAAGAGAGGGAACGCACTCTCCTGCTGGCGGTGGACGTGAGCGGCTCCCTTCGCTTCGGGACCGCCTCGCGCCTCAAGAGCGAGTCCCTCGCCGAGCTCGCGGCCCTCCTGGCCTTTTCCGCCATCAGGAGCCAGGACCGCGTGGGGCTCCTCCTGTTTTCAGACCGGACGGAGCTGTTCATTCCTCCGCGGAAGGGCGTCGAGCACGTACTCCGCCTAGTGCGGGAGATCCTCTACTTCGAACCCAGAGGCCGGGGCACGGACTTTCCGGCCTGCTTCGCCACCATCAGCCGGCTCGTGCCGCGGAGGGCCACGGTTTTCCTCTGCTCCGACTTCCAGGCGCCGCTCGGGCGGGGCCTGCCGGTTTTGGCCCGCCGGCACGACCTCAGCGCGGTCTACGTCGAAGACCCGGCCGAGCTCGAACTCCCCTCCGGCGGGTGGACCGAGTGGGAGGACCCGGAGACGGGCCGCTACGGCTGGGCCTGGACGGGATCGGCGCCGCTCAGGCGCCGCTTCCGGGAGACCCGCCTCCGCCAGAAGCAGGTGCTTTTGCAGAGCCTCCGCCGCGCCAGCGTGGACACCCTCGTCCTGAGCACCTCGGGCGACGTGGCCGCGCCCCTGGTGCGCTTCCTTCGGAGCCGCCTCCGCGGGCGGGCGGCATGAAACGGTTCGCAGCGTACGCCCTGGCCGCGGCGATCGTCTTGCTTCCCACATCCGGCGCAATCCACGCGGCGGCGGAGCCTCCGCCCCAGGCCGTCCCGTCCCAGTGGACCCCCGGCGTCTACCACCTCGGGAACCTCATCCCGCTTGAGATCGACATCCCCATCCCCGCGGCCTCCTTCTACCTGGAGGGAGACCTCACCGAGGGAGCGGACTGGGGAGCAGCACGCATCGCCACCATCCGCCAGCATCCCCCCGAGACCTTTCCCGGGGTCCTGAGGCTCGATCTGACGGCCCAACTCTTCGCCACCGGCGTGGTGTCGCTCCCTCCCGCCCGCGTGGCGGTCCACCTGCCCGGATCGGTCCTGGTCTACACCGTGACTCCGCCGCCCATTTCGATCATGCCCCTTCTGCCTCCGGGCCGCCAACCCCAGCCTCCTCCCGAGCCGCTCCTGCCCGTACCGCTCCCCTTTCCGTGGGGCTGGGGTGCACTGGCCCTGCTCGCTTCGGCCCTCGCCTTCGCTGGCGTTCTTCTGTGGAGGCGGCACCTGCGCCAAAGGCCGAAGCGCCCCGCCCAGAAGCCCTCCTTGAGGGAGACCGACCCGGAGCGCTGGATCCGCCAGGAGATGGAGCGCCTCCGGGCCGGCGCCCTCCCGCCCGACGCGCGCTACGCGCAGGTGTCCCAGCTGCTGCGAGAGTATCTGGAGCTGCGGTTCGGCCTTCCCTTCTTGGAGTGGACCACCTCCGAGGTCCGTGCGAACTGCACTCGGGCTGAGCAGCTCCAGGGCGCCGCCGCTGAGGACCTCCTGTGGGTCCTGGTCTTCAGCGACCGCGCCTGCTTCGCCCGCTATCGGCCCGAGGAGGAGGAGGAGGCCCAGGCCTGGAACCGCATCCACCGGCTTCTGGCGGCCGTGGCCCCTCCCCGTCCGCTGGAGAAGGCATCATGAGCGAGTTCGTGTTCCGCCACCCGGCCTGGCTCTGGCTCCTGCTCGCGGTTCCGGTCCACCTGGCTTACAGGGCCTGGCTCTTTCACAGGGCCCGGCGGGCCGTTCCCTACCCGCCGGCCACGCTGCTCGAGGCCCTCGGCGGACGCAACCGCTTTCTGCCTTGGATCTCCGCGGGCCTCATGACGGCGGCCTTCGCCGCGGCGGCCCTCGCTCTGGCGAGGCCGGCCATCAGGACGGCCCGGACCCAGGTCACCACGGAGGGCGTGGCCATCATGGTCTGCCTGGACGTCTCGGGAAGCATGATCGCCGAGGACTTCCAGCCCAACAACCGCATCGACGTCGCCAAGGCCGTCCTCTCCGATTTCGTCCGCAAGCGCCCCAATGACCGCATGGGCCTGATCACCTTCGCCGCGGTGCCCTTTCTCCGCTGCCCCCTGACGCTCGACCACCGCACCCTGCTCTCCATCGTTCAGGAGGTGAACGCGGTGAACCGCCCCGATCTGGACGGGACCGCCATCGGCGACGCCCTGGTGGCGGCGGGCAAGCGGCTCCTCTCGGCCCCGGAGAAGAGCAAGGTGATCATCCTTCTCACCGACGGGGAGAACAACCGGGGGCAGTTCGATCCTTTGCAGGCCGCGCGGCTGCTCAAGGACCACAAGATCCGCGTGGACGCGGTGGGGATCGGCAGCAAGGGGGTCGTGCCCTACCCCATCGCCGACGAGAACGGCCGCAAGACCTACCAGTACGTCCACATCGGCTTCAACGAGGAGACCCTGAGGGAGATCGCCCACATCACGGACGGGGTCTACTTCAGCGCCTCTGATACCGGAACCCTCTCCAAAATCTTCCAAGCCATCGACCGGCTGGAGCGGAGCAAGATCACCACCTCGGGCTACGTCCGCTACCGCGACCTGTTCCTCTATCCGCTAGCCGTCGCCCTCTTCTGCCTCGCCGCCCTGGTCCTCTGGCAGGGCGGCCCCGGGAGGATGGTGCCGTGACCCTCTTCGCCAACCCCGCCGGCATCTGGCTTCTCTGGCTTTTCCCCGTGCTCCTGGCGCTGGCCTTGGTGGGGCGCTTCCGCAGATCGAGGGCGCTTCTGCGCTGGGGCGGACAGGAGCGCCTGCGGGAGCTGGCCAGGCCCCCGGCGCGAGAATGGGACCTCGTGGCGGCCGCGTGCGTCTGGCTCGCCTTCGCCCTCGCGCTAGTGGGATTCGCCCGTCCGCAGTGGGGCGAGGTGGCCGAGACGGTAGAGAAAGTCGGGCTGGACGTGGTGGTATGCCTGGACACCAGCCGAAGCATGGACGTGAACGACACCCCGCCCTCTCGGTTGGAGCGCGCCCGGCTTGAGATCAGGAGCCTTCTGGCCAGCGACCGCGACGACCGCTTCGGGCTCGTCGCCTTCAGCGGGGTTCCGGTCATCCTCTCTCCGCTCACCGAAGACAGCGGGGCCATCAACATGCTCCTGGACGTGGCCGACTCCGATCTCATCCCCGTACAGGGGACGGACATCGGCCGCGCCATTCTGAAGGCCCTCAAGCTGCTTCCCGAGCAGAGGGACCGCGATCAGGTGATCCTGATCCTCTCCGACGGCGAAGACCAGGCGCAGAACACGGCCGCGGCGGCGCGCAAGGCGGCGGCCAGGGGGGTGAAGATCTTCTGCGTGGGCGTGGGAACCACGGCGGGCGGCACGGTCCCGGGTCCTGGCGGAAAGCCGGTGATCGACCCCTCCACCGGCGGACCGGCGCACTCCTCGCTTCACGAGGAGGTCCTCCGCCAGGTGGCCGCCCTAACAGACGGCCGCTACTGGTCCTTGAGCGGCGCGGGCAGCGCCGTGCCCGCCATCATGGAGGAGCTGGGCCATCTCAAGCGTAAGGAGTACGCCTCCCAGTCCCGGGCCATGCGGCAAGACCAGTACGCTTGGTTCCTCGGGCCCGCCCTCTTTCTGCTCCTACTCGCGATGCTGATTCCCGGGCGGAGGATGCCGCGGGGTCGATCCAGACCACCCAGCGACGACGCCAACGCCGTTGGCGCCATGGTCATGGCTCTCCTCATCACCGCCGCAGCGGTGCTAACGCCTTCTCCCGCGCGCGGCCAGTCCGCGTCCCACCTGGCGAAACAGGCTTTCGATGCCTACCACTCAGGCCAGGTGGAGCTGGCCGAGGGGCTGTACGAACGCGCTCAGCAGGAGGCGCACACGCCCGATCTCCGCGCCCTACTTCACTACGATCGGGGCACCTGCCTCCTGGCGCTGAAAAAGCCCCAGGCGGCCAGGGAGGAATTCATGCTCGCCCTGGCGGGCCCCGATCCGGAGGTAAAGGGGGTGGCCCTGTACAACCTCGCCGAGGCCTTCGTCCAGGAGGGCGACAGGGACAAGGCTTTGGGGGCACTGAAGACGCGCCTCGTCATGGACCCGCAGGACCGCCAGGCGGAGCTGCTGTACGAATGGATCTTGCGCTCCCTGCCACCCGAACCGCCTCCCCCTCCAGAGAAGAACCCGCCGAGACAACCGCCGCCACCCAAGCCGCCGGACGTCCTCGAACAGCTCCACATGCCGCCGCCGAAGGCTCTTCAGGACCAGCTCAAGCCGCATACCGAGAGTAGCCCCGGCATGAAGCCTTGGTGAGCCGGGCCGCGGGCAACAGGATCGTTGTCCACCACTGCACGCGATTACGGCCCACGGCAGATTCCCCGGCGCCCCCCGTGAACGAACCAGGCTCCGTATCCTGTTGACCTTACTTTGTGAATCCGCCTTTTCTCATGGAGAGATAACAGGGAAAAAGACGATGGAGGAGGGGCTTGACTTTTTCGATTTCTATGGATATATTCATGTCTTGAGGTGATGAGATGATCTCTCAGACCACGAAATACGCGCTCATGACTCTCGGCTTCCTCGCCGACCGCCCAGGGCAATGGGTCCAGGGTGGCCAGATCGCCGAGGCCACGCGGATTCCCGCCAACTACCTGTCCAAGATCTTGAACCAGCTCCGCAAGCGAGGCTTCGTCGAAAGCCAGAAGGGCTGGGGCGGGGGCTTCTTGCTGAGGGAGCAGGCCCTGGCGCAGCCCATCGGGCGCGTCCTGGAGCTCTTCGAGGGCTCGTCCCTGCCCAGGCAGTGTGTCTTCGGCCTCCGGGCCTGCGACGAGGCCCACCCCTGTCCGCTGCATTCCCGCTGGACTCGCGTGCAGAGTGAATACGACACCCTGCTGGAGAAAACCACCGTCGCCGATCTCCGTTCGGGGCATCAGCCCCTGGCGGAGTGACTATGCCCCGGCCGACGCTCCCCGTCGCACCCCTTCTAAGGAGGTAAATCCTATGGTCGAAGCGCTTGAGACCCTCATGCACGAGCACCGCCTCATTGAGCAGGTGGCCGGTTCGCTCGATACCTTCGTGGCCAATCTGGACCGCCAGGCCGAGGCCGATCGCCAGACCGTGCGGGATTACGCCGATTTCTTCCGCACCTTCACGGACAAGTGCCACCACGGCAAGGAGGAGGATCGCCTCTTCGTCCTCATGAACCAGTTCGGCTTCCCCAAAGAGTTCGGCCCCGTGGCCGTGATGATCGCCGAACACCGCGAGGGACGCGACCACATCGGCGTGCTGGCCTCCATCGGCGCGGGCGACGGCCCCCTGACCGAGGACGAGCGCCAGGCGGTCATCGAACACGGGGCCGCTTACGTCCCGCTCATCCGCGCCCACATCATGAAGGAGGACAACATCCTCTACCCCATGGCCCAGCAGGCCATCCCGCCGGAGGAGATGGACAAGCTCGCCGCCGCCATGGAGCTCTTCGAACGGAACGAAATGGGAGAAGGCACCCACGAGCGCTACCACGCATTGGCCGAGCGTCTCATTGAAGCCTATCCCCCCGATGCCTCCCGTATGGCTGAAGGTGCCGCCTGCGTGGGTTGCCCCGGGCACATGTGAGAAGGGAAGGGCGGCGCCGCTCGGCTTTGCATACTGTAACGGGCGTAAAGTGAAGGTGAATACAAAGGAGGAGCAGGCCCATGGCATCGGTTTCCGAGAACGTTAAACCTCTTTCGCCCTGGTGGAGGCACACGGCGATCCTCGTGATGATCGCCGGATTCTCCATCCTCTCCATCGTGACCATGCTCAGCTACAAGTACGCCCCGCCCATTCCCGAGAAGGTCGTGGATGGCTCCGGGGCGACCGTCATGACCGGCCGCGACATCGAGCGCGGCCAGGCCGTGTTCCTCAAGTACGGTCTCATGGAGCACGGGACCCTCTGGGGCCACGGAGCCTACCTGGGACCCGACTACAGCGCCGAGTACCTTCACCGACTGGCTCTCATTGACCAGCAGACCGTCGCTCAGGAGCATTTCGGCAAGCCCCTGGACCAGCTCACGGCGGGCCAGGCCGATGCCGTGAAGGCGGAGACGGCCTCCTCCCTTCAAAAGAACCGCTACGACGCCGCAACCAAGACCCTGGTCTTCACGCCCGGCGAGGTGGCCGCCTACCAGACGCAGGCGAAGGAGTGGGCTGCCTACTTCACCCAGAAGGACCACGCGCCAGGGCTTCCCGCCGACTACATCAAGAATCCGAAGGACCTACAAGACCTCAGCTCCTACTTCGCATGGGCCGCCTGGGCCACGGTCGCGCGCCGCCCCGGAAAGGACTACTCCTATACCAACAACTGGCCCTACGAGCCCCTCGTCGGCAACCACCCTCCCACCGAAGCCTATCTCTGGAGCGCGCTGAGCCTCGTGGTGCTCCTGGCGGGGCTCGGGCTTGTCCTCTTCATCTTCGGCAAGTTCAACTACCTCGGGTGGAAGGGGGACGGCACAACCGACGAGCTCTCGGGCGCCGCCAAGGGAAGCTTGAGCCTGACGCCGAGCCAGTGGGCCACGGGAAAGTACTTCGTGGTCGTAGCGCTCCTCTTCCTCCTGCAGACCCTCGTAGGGGGCGCGCTGGCCCACTACCGCGTCGAGCCCTTCGCCTTCTACGGGATCAACATCGCTAAATACCTCCCGTGGACGCTCCTCCGCACGTGGCACCTCCAGCTCGCCATCTTCTGGATCGCCACGGCCTGGGTCGGCGGCGGCCTCTTCCTGGCGCCGTGGGTCGGCGGGAAGGAGCCCAAGGGGCAGAAGCTCGGCACCAATCTGCTCTTGGGCGCCCTCGTAGTAGTCGTCCTGGGGAGCCTCTTCGGCGAGTACCTCGGCCTGAACGATCTCCTGGGGCGCCTCTGGTTCTGGGTGGGCGACCAGGGCTCGGAATACCTGGACCTCGGGCGCTTCTGGCAGCTTCTGCTGGCGGTGGGGCTGATCTTCTGGCTCTACCTCATGTTCCGGGCCCTCAAGCCGGCCATCAAGCTGCCCGGGAAGGGCGAGCTCGCTTCTCTCTTCCTCTACGCCGCCGTGGCCATTCCCGTTTTCTATCTGCCCGCCCTCTTTTACGGCCCGCACACCAACTTCGCCGTGATCGACAACTGGCGATTCTGGATCATCCACCTCTGGGTGGAGGGATTCTTCGAGCTCTTCGCCACGGTGCTGGTGGCCATCATGTTCAACCAGATGGGGCTGGTGAGCACGAAGAACGCGACGCGCGTGGTCTACCTCGACGCCATCCTCTACCTGGCGGGCGGCATCGTGGGAACCGGGCACCACTGGTACTTCACCGGCGAGGTGCCCCTCACCATGGCCCTTGGCGCCTGCTTCTCGGCCCTGGAGATCGTCCCCCTGACCCTGCTCACGCTCGATGCGTGGGACTTCATCAAGCTCACGAGGGGCTCCGGCGCCCAGGGCGCCAATTCCCTGGCCATCCAACAGAAGTGGGCCCTCTACTTCCTCATGGCCGTGGGCTTCTGGAACTTCGTGGGCGCGGGCATCTTCGGCTTCCTCATCAACCTGCCCGTGGTCTCCTACTTCGAGATCGGCACGACCCTCACGGCGAACCATGCCCACGCCGCCATGTTCGGCGTCTTCGGCTTCCTCGCCCTTGGCGTGCTGGTCTTCTGCCTGCGGGCGATGCAGAGCGACGCCGTCTGGGCCGGAACGGAGAAGTTCGTCAAGGCCGGCTTCGTGGGCTTGAACGTGGGGCTCGGCCTCATGGTCCTGCTCGACCTCTTCCCCGCGGGCGTCCTTCAGCTCTGGGACTCGGTGACCCACGGTTACTGGCACGCGCGGCGGCTCAGCTTCCTCATGACGGGCACCTTCCACACCCTCGAATGGCTCCGCATCGTGGCCGACGTGACCTTCATCTTGGCGGGCGTCGTACCCATCGTCATTGCGGCGCTACGGTCCTACGCCAAGCGAGACCTTGCACCGGCCAAGGCCTGAGAGGAGAATCCAAGCATGAGCGAGCCCCTCGTCCCCTCGGTTCAAGACCTTCGTGCCGCCGTCCAGTTCGCCGAGAGCGGCATCGTCAGCAAGACCCTCTACCAGTCGCCGACGCTGAAGCTGGTGCTCTTCTGCTTCGAACCGGGCCAGGCCCTCAGCGAGCACACGGCCCCCTTCGAAGCCGTCGTGCAGGTCCTGGAGGGGAGCGGCGACCTCCTGCTGGGCGGCACGGTCCACGAGGCCAAACCTGGCGCGCTCTTCGTCATGCCTCCGGGCCTGAACCACGCCATCACGGCGCGGGAGCGGCTGGTCTTCCTCCTGACCATGGTGAAGGCCGCTTCTCCCGTGGCGATTCGATAAATCGGACGGCGTGATCCGCCCGCGGGCGTCCTGCCCGCGGGCGGCCCCGTTCGGGAGGAACTTTACGGGCCGTACGGATTGATGAGCATCTCACCTTTCATGGGGGGTTCCATGGAACCAAGAAGAATCGTAGCACTCTGGTCCTTTTGCGCGCTGCTCGCCCCTGCCGCCGCCCTGGCCGCCCAGCCCGACATCGCCGCCCTCGCCGCTCAGACCTCCAAGGAGAGCCAGGCTTGCATCGCCTGCCATCAGAAGGAGGCGGACCCCGTCGTCGTCCAGCAGTGGGCGCAGAGCCGCCACGCCCAAGCCGGCATCGCCTGTTTCGAGTGCCACCAGGTGGACAAGAGCCGCCCCGACGGCTTCGAACACTACGGTCAGCGCATCTCCGTCGTCGTGACGCCTAAGCAGTGCGGCGAGTGCCACCCCGACGAGACGGCACAGTTCGAGGCAAGCCACCACGCCCAGGCCGGCCAGATCCTCGGTTCCCTCGACAACGTCCTCGGGGACATCGTGGAGGGTCCTCCGGCCGCGGTGAGCGGCTGCGTCAAGTGTCACGGCAGCACGGTCAAGGTGCTGAAGGACGGCAAGCTTGACCCAGCCACGTGGCCCAACGAGGGTATCGGGCGCATCAACCCGGATGGCTCCAAGGGCTCGTGCTCGGTCTGTCACAGCCGCCACACCTTCTCCGTGGCCATCGCCCGGCAGCCCGAGAGCTGCGGCTACTGCCACCTGGGCCCCGATCACCCGCAGGAGGAGATCTACGCCGAGAGCAAGCACGGCGTCACCTACCGCACCCTGAAAGACCAGATGAACCTGGACTCCCGCTCCTGGGTGCTGGGCAAGGACTACAGCGCCGCTCCCACCTGCGCCACCTGTCACATGGGCGCCGCCAAGGGCGTGGCCGAAACCCACGACGTGGGAACGCGGCTCTCCTGGACGCTCCGCCCCGAAGTGTCGATCCACCTTCCGAATTGGCAGCAGAAGCGGGATGAGATGAAGAAGGTCTGCCTCAACTGCCACGCCTCCGACTGGGTGAACAACTTCTACGTCCAGTACGACGACGTGGTGGATCTTTACAACAGCAAGTTCGGCGAGCCGGCCAAGGCCATCATGGCCAAGCTCCAGGCGGCTGGCAAACTGGGCCCCTCGCCCTTCTCGCAGAAGATCCAGTGGGACTACTTCGAACTCTGGCACCACGAAGGCCGGCGCGCACGGATGGGGGCCTCCATGATGGGCCCGGACTACGTCCAGTGGCACGGTTTTTACGAGGTGGCGAAGGACTTCTACAGCAGGTTCCTTCCCGAGGCGGAGGCGCTTCTGCCGGGCGTCACGGCCGACGTTCTCAACGAACCGGCCAACCGCTGGCTGAAGCAGGGGCTCTCCAAGGAGGACCGCGCGAAGATCCAGGAGTTCTACCAGAAACGGTACGGAGAGTAGGAACCGCCGGTCTGGCCGGTGGCGGTCGACGGCTTCAGAGAACCCATTCCATTCCCATCGTCCATCGCGGGCCCCGGCAGCGCCGGGGCCCTTCCGCCTCGCGGCCGCTCTCCAGGCACAGGCTTCCGTGCGCCTCGGTCCACCGCATCGCCGTGTAGCGTTTGAGAATGGCCTGTATTTGCGTTCCCTTCAGCCGTACCACGTTCAGCGAATCGAAGAAGGGCTGGCAAGCTTCGATCACCGGGCCCAGGGCTCTCTTTGCCCGCGCGTCAGAAAACGGGCCACGGCGGGCTCCTCCGTCGACTCCCTTGGCGCCCTCTTCGCCTTCGCCTCAATGGCCCCAATCTCTCAGTGGGTGTGACTCCCTTTCCCACTACTCGTGACCTGCCACGCCTTCCACGGCTATTCCCCTCCTCCATCGCGGGATTGGGGATTACGCCCTGCGTTTGCCTAACGGCGCGCTGGGCGGTACCCTGGGAGCGGAGGAGGAGAGCATGCTGAAACTCACGGCATACGGGGCGGCGGAAGAGGTGACCGGGAGCAAGCACATGCTCGAAACCAGCCACGTCCGGCTCCTGGTGGATTGCGGCATCTTTCAGGGACACCGGGAGGAGGCCCACCGCAAGAACCTGGAGCTTCCGTTCTCGCCTTACTCCCTCTACGCCTGCATCAACACCCACGGCCACCTGGACCACTGCGGCGCCTACCCCGTCCTCGTGAAGCAGGGCTTCTCGGGTGACATCCTCTCCACCCCGGCCACGCGCGACATCGCCAGCCTCGTCCTGCGCGATTCGGCTCGCATCCAGGCCTACGACGCGCGCTTCCTCGAAAAGCAGCAGCACAGGAACCACCAGCCCTGGCGCAAGATCTTCGCGCCGCTCTACGACGAGGCCGACGTGGAGGCGGCGTTGGGCCAGTACGTCACGACGGCCTACCGGCGGCCCTACCCGATCGCTCCAGGGGTGACGGCGACCCTCTACGACGCCGGCCACATCCTGGGCTCGGCCATGGTACGGCTCGAGGTGCAGAACGATGGGGAACCCCTCGCCGTCGGCTTCACGGGGGACCTCGGCCGCAAGAACATGCCCATTCTGCGCGACCCGGACCCCCTGCCCGCCGTGGACTATCTCGTCTGCGAGAGCACCTACGGCGACAGGCTCCACGACGACATGAGCCTGGCCGAGTCGGAGCTGGCGCAGGTCATCAACGACGCCGCCTCGCGGGGAGGACGGGTCATCATCCCGGCCTTCGCGGTGGAGAGGACGCAGGAGCTGATCTTCCTGCTCCACCACCTGCACGACGCCGGCCGCATACCGCCCATCCCCGTCTACGTGGACAGCCCCATGGCCGTGTCGGCGACGGGCATCTTCCGGGCCCACGGCGAGTGCTTCGATACGGACGTCTGCTCGGGCTTCCTCGAATGCGCCTCGGGCCCCTTCACCTTCGACTCGCTCCACTACGTCAGCGATCCCGAGGAGTCCAAGAAGCTCAACGACCTGCGGATACCGTGCGTCATCATCTCCGCCTCGGGCATGTGCGAGGCTGGGCGCATCGTCCATCACCTCCTACACGGAGTGGGCGACCCGCGCAACACCATCCTCATCGTCGGCTTCATGGCCGCCAACACGCTAGGACGAGCCCTGGCGGACAAGCGCCCCGAGGTGAAGATCTTCGGGCAGCTCCACGAGGTCAAGGCCCGCGTCAAGATCCTCAACGCCTTCTCCGCCCACGCCGACTACCGCGAAATCGGCGAGTTCGTCTCGGGCCTCGATCAGAGCCGCCTCAAGCGCGTCTTCCTGGTCCACGGCGAGCCTTCGGCTCAGTCTCACCTCAGGGAGCACCTACTGGGGCTGGGCGTGCGCTCGGTCGAGATCCTGAAGCAGGGGAAGGCGGTGGCCCTGGTCTAGGCTCCGCGGCCGGGAGGCTTTTCGCCGTTCCTCCGCTTGGAGCGCAGAACCCACGCGTACACGGCCGCGTTGAAGAGGACGAGCAGGAGGCCGAGGAGGAGCTGGACCCCGCGCGTGAGCCCCGCCGGATAGAGCACGGGCAGGAGGTAGTGGGCGATGAAGTCGCCGCGGTAGGCGCTTCCGCCGCCCCGGACACGGAGCCAGTCCTCCAGCGGCGTCAACGGGCAGATCCAGCCGGCGAACTCCACCGCTCCGGCCCACATCAGGGCCGGCAGGTGAACCCACGCCAGTCCCGGCCGGCGCCGCACCAGCAATCCCCCGAACACCGCAAAGAGAACGAATCCGACATGGACAAGAACTACGGCGTCCGCTCCGGCCTCGTACAGTCGATCCATTTCGACGATCCCGGCCCGGTCAGGTTAAGGCTGACAGCCCCGCAGGTCAATCCGGGAGAACAGGCCCTCGGCCACGAAGGTGCGGAACCACCTCCGGATCCGCTTGGAAGCGTCGGAGCCCTTGAGAGAGGCGGCGGTCTCCACCAGCGCCTGCCCCAGGGGGAGCCCTGCGGCGAGGGCATGGAGGAGACGGTGCTCGGCGCGGCTGAGTCTCCTTCGATGGAGGGTGTAGTCCTTCCGCCAGACGGCGAGCCAGGTCGCACCGCTCCTGGGCGTGGGGCAGGGCAGCTCCAGCCTGCAGGCCTCCATGAAGGGCAGCACCGGATGGCGCAGGGCCAGGAGGCGCAGAGAGGCTACGGGGACGAGCCGGACCTGAGGCCAAGCCGCCGCCGGGACCGCGAGCACCGCATCCGGTGTCAGCACCGGTGACTCGGCCTCCTCATAGGCCTGCGCGAGGGCCAGCTCGGCGCTCGTCAGGTCGTGCAGGAAGGCGGCGCCCGCCCGCTCGGGTTCGTCCAGGTAAAACTGCGGCAGGTGGTCCCCCAGCCGGTTGAGGGTGTAGCTCCGCGAGGGGTAGCGCTGGAGGTAGTCCCGCACGAGCGCGGTGAAAGCCTCCTCGCCGAGGAGGTACTGGGTCACCGGGTAGTCCGCGGCCAGCGCCTCCCGCATCCGGAGCAGGACCATCTCATGGTAGATCGCAACGCGCGCTTCGGCGGTGAGGGTGGCGGAGGGCTTCACGAGATCCTCGAGGCTCCCCGCCGGCAGCTCCCGCGAGGCCTCCTCGGAGGCCAGCGCCTCCTGCAGCCCGCCCGGGTGGACGATCACCGCCTGCAGCCACCGCTGCACTACGTCCAGGGGGAAGGCGCTCGTCCTGAGGTTGGGATCACGCCGCACGGGCCGCCTCCCGATTTCGCCAGGCCCGCGCCTTGAGCACCTCGGCGTGCACCACCTCGAAGGGGGGGATGTCCGCGTCCCATTCCAGTAGGGTGCTCCGCAGACCCATGCGCCGCAGCGCGCGCCCGTAGAGGGCCCACACGGGGTCCACCACGCGGTCGCTGTGCGTGTCCAGGATGTGCGTCCCCTTGTGCGTGTGCCCGGCCACGTGGATGTGGCACACCCGATCGCCCGGGATGGCGTCCACGTACTCCTCGGCGTCGAAGGTGTGGTTGAAGGCGCTCACGTAGACGTTGTTCACGTCCAGGAGCAGCCCGCAGTCGGCCTCCTCGGCCATGCGGGCGATGAACTCCCACTCGCTCATCTGGGAGGGGACGAACTCCAGGTAGGTGGAGGCGTTCTCCAGTACCAGCGGACGCTCCAGCACATCCTGGACCACCCGGATGCGCTCGCTCACGTGGCGAAGCGACTCCTCGGTGTAGGGGATGGGCAGGAGGTCGTGAGTGTTGCGCCCCAGCACGCCGGTCCAGCACAGGTGATCCGAAATCCAGCAGGCCTTCGTTCTGGCGGCCAGCGCCTTGACCTTCGCCAGGTAGCCGAAGTCCAGGGGATCGCTCGATCCGATGGAGAGCGACACGCCGTGCATGACGACGGGGTAGCGCTCGGCCACCCAGTCCAGGACGTAGAGGGGAAGGCCCTCCGTGTCCAGATAGTTCTCCGTGAGCACTTCGAAGAAACCCACCTCGGGCCGCTCCGCAAGGATGTGCCCGAAGTGCGGCGAGCGCAGCCCCACCCCCAGTCCCAGGTCTGGAAACCCCCATCGGGTTTCGCTCAAACGAGTGTCCTCCCATCGCCCACCGGGGGCCGAGGACCGCAGGGGCAAGAAGCCGTCTCCGGCGACTTCACCTTCCGCCTCCGCGCCTCCGCGCCCCCGCGCGGGCGAGAGCCATAACCGCCGGGCGGATGATGCCCCGGCGGCAATCTCAGCTCTTGGACGGCGTCTCGGCCGAAGTCTTGGCCGGGGCCGCCTTGGGAGCGACCTTCTTGGGTCCCTTGGTGGATGCTTTCGTCTGGGTCGAAGTGGCCGCCTTGGCGGCTTTCGGATCCTTGCTTTTCGCTTGCTGGTTCTGCGAGGTCGAGTTGGACGACCCACATCCATTCTTCCCGCCGCACCCGTTGCTGGTCATCTTGGCGGCACCGCGCTCCGCCGCGGAGGCCGGCGCCGCCGCCGCAAACCCCGCGATCATACCGGCCACCGCCGCATTCACTACCACCGACTTGAGCTTCCGGTTCATGACTTCTCCTCCTTTGCCGAGCGCCTCGGCGGTAAGAATCGGAAGGCCTCGGCCTTCCGTGGGGGAGGTTTGATCCCCAAGGGGTCTGGTTCCCGTGCCACAGCCTTCGGCTGCCCACGTCCCTACCAACGCCCCGTCGCTGGGGAAATTTCACCACCCACCGCGGCCGGAGGCCCGGAACCATCGCGGCCTGACGCGGTCTCCAGAAGTGTCTGACGAGGAGAGCCTCGCTGCTACATCATTCCGCCGCCGCCCTTGACCGTGATGGACTGGGCCAGTATGGAGCCGTCGGCCCGCGTAAGGCCCTGGACTTTGACCTTCATCCCCGTAGTGAGAGAGTTGCCGGACATCATCTGGCCCTTCTTGGTGATCTGCGTGGCGCCGTTCATCACCACGTTGGTGCTGGTGCCGCCCTTGCTCATCATGAAGCCGGACACGTTGCCCGAGGAGTCGTGCATGAGGCTCTGGATGGAGCCGTTTCCCATCATGCCGTTGGCCATCACGTGGCCGAAGACGGCGGCATACAGGCCGTTGCTCACGATGCCGCCGAAGGCGACGTAAGAGCCCACCTCAAGGAGCTGGGTGTCGCTGACCATGGTGCTCTCTTTGACCATGCCACCACCGCCCATGCCACCGCCGGAACCGCTGCCTGAGCCACCGCCCATGCCGCCGCCACCGCCCATGCCACCGCCGCCCATCATGCCTCCGGAGCCCATGCCGCCGGACATGTTGCCGCCCATGCCGTTGCCCATGTTGGCGGAATCCATACCATCAAAAAGCGTCTGCGAGACGTTGATGGTGTAGACACCATCCACCGTGACGGTCTGCGGGTTGCCTTGGGAGTCGTTCTGAATGGCCGTCACCTGGCCCTGAATCATGAAGGTCAGGCCCCGGTAGAGGGACGTGAGGGTCGGAGTGCCGCTGCTGTTGGTTTCGAAGGCCGTGACCACTTCTCCCACCTGGAAGTCGGCGGGCGTCAGCGTCTGCAGATTTCCGGAGGCGTCCTCACCCACGTAGACGGCCTGAGAGCCCAGGGCGAGTTGAGCCCCCTGGATGGTGACGCTGCTGCCGTCCATGGCCGTGATGGGACCGGCGAAGTAGGCCATCCCCTCGGGCATTCCCGTGGTCTGAGCGCTGGCGGGCAGAGTCGCCGCGGCCAACAGCGTTGCGGCCAGCACCCCGCACAGCCAAGCGGTGGCCCGCACGGGCCGATGAGTGTGAGTCGCCCTGGTTTTCCCCGGTCGAGCCTGTCTACTATTCATCATGATGCGCTCCTTTCTGAATACTTCTCTCCACGATCTTCTTTCTTTAACATCCGCGTTCGCAGTCCATTCACCCTTTCAAGGCCCATCGGCCACGGGTTCTAGTGCAACCTCGGTGCCATCGTCCCCGCCTGCCCACCCGCCGCGCTCAGAAGTAGACGGTCCGAAACAGGGCAAGGCGGGTCCAGACAAGGCCATCAAAACCGCGCACCGCTGTCGCAGCGGCCACTTCCCAGCCGATCAATGTCCTCCGTGCCCCCGAAGGAACCGAGCTTATCGGGAGGATGGATATACCCAGAGCTCGATGGGCCTCACGATGGCTGGCGCGGGCTCGGACTCCACGCTAGAGCGGTCAGGACAGGCCGTATTTCTTCATGCGGTAGATGAGGATGTGCCTGGGGATGCGAAGGGAGCGGGCCGCGGCGGACTGGTTCCCGTTGTGCTCCCGGAGGGCTCTCACGATGGCCTCCCGCTCCATGCCCCACAAGCCTTCCGCCGGCGATCCCGCCTCCTGCTCCATGCCCCGCATCTCGGGGGGGAGCATGGCCGGGACCACCACCTGGCCCGGGTGGAGGATGGCCAAGCGCTGGCACAGGCTCTGGAGCTCGCGGACGTTCCCTGGCCATCGGTAACTGCGGAGAATCGCCATGGCCCCGGGTTCGAGTCTGGGTTCGCCCCCACCATACTGCCGGCAGAAATGCGAAAAGAGAATCGGCACGTCCTCCATGCGCTCTCTCAGGGGGGGCACGCCAAGAGGAATCACGTTGAGGCGCCAGTAGAGGTCCTCCCGAAAGGCTCCCGCCTTCACCGCCCCCGACAGGTCCCGATGGGTGGCCGCCAGAATCCTCACGTCCACCGCTTTCGAGCCACGCGAGCCGACCGGGTCCACGACCCGCTCCTGAAGAACCCGGAGGATCTTGGCCTGGAGCGACAGGTCCATGTCGCCGATCTCGTCCAAAAAGAGGGTGCCGCCGTTGGCCTGCACGAACTTGCCGGGCTTGCTCTCGGTGGCTCCCGTGAAGGCGCCCCGCTCGTGCCCGAAGAGCTCGCTCTCCAGGAGTTCCCTGGGCATGGCGGCGCAGTTGATGGCCACGAATGGCTTGCCGCCTCTCGGGGAGAGCGAGTGGAGGGCGCGGGCCACGAGCTCCTTTCCCGTGCCGCTCTCCCCCGTGATCAGGACCGTTGCGTCCGTGGGAGCCACGCGGCGGATGGCATCGAGAAGCCTCTGGATGGGGGCGCTCGTGCCCAGGATGGATTCGACGGGCCGCTTCTCCTGGAGGTTCTCTCTCAGGCGCCGGTTCTCTTTGCGGAGGTCCGAGACCCTCAGCGCTTTCTGGACCGTGAGCAGAAGAGTCTCCCGCTCGACGGGTTTCGTGAGGTAGTCGGCGGCCCCGAGCCGCATGGCCTCCACCGCATCCTGAATGGTCCCGTAGGCCGTCATGACCACCACGGGCAGGTCGGGATCCTTCTCGCGGATGGCCTTCAGCAGCTCGATGCCGTCCATTCCCGCCATGCGCACATCCGTAACGACGAGATCGAAGGGCTCGACTGCCAGGCGCTCAAGCGCGGAGCGTCCGTCGGCCACTTGGGCCACGGCGTACTCCAGCCTCTCCAGGTGGTAGGAGAGGATCCTGCGCAGGTTGGGATCGTCCTCGACCATCAGAATGCGTGCGGCGCGCGCCACGATCAGCTCCCCTCCGTCCGGTTGTTCAGGACAACGCCCCCGCCAGCTTCCACAGGCTCTGGGCCGCGCCCGGGCAGCCATAGGCTGAAGCGGGCACCACCTTCGGGCCTGTTCTCTCCCTTCACCCAGCCTCCGTGCGCCTCCGCGATCTGCCGCGTCAGGGCGAGGCCGAGCCCCGTCCCGTCCTTTCGCTTCGTGAAGAAGGGCTCGAAGAGCCGGCCTTCTTCGCCCAGAGGCAGGCCAGAGCCTTCGTCTTCCACAGCGAAAAGGCACCCCTCCCCGGCCATCCAGGCGCTAATGTGCACCCGTCCGCCTCTTGCCGAGGCCTGGATGGCATTGCGCAGGAGGTTCGTGAGCGCCTGGTGGAGACGAAATGGATCCGCCCAGACGCGGCAGTTCGCGGGCACCCGCAAGTGGACCCGCACCCCGGTGCCCTCGGCAAACGCTAGGAGGCTGTTGCGGCAGGCTTCGGCAATATTCTTGGCTCCCAGCTCCTCTGGTTCCACCGTGATGGGCCGCCCCAGATCCAGAAACTCCTGCACCACCGCCTTGAGGCGGTCTACTTCGGCCAGGAGGATATCGAGAAAGGCCTTCTTGGGATGGCCTTCAGGAAAGTCCTCGGCCAAGATTTCAGCCGCGCCCTGGATGGAACCCAGCGGCGTGCGCACCTCGTGGGCCACACCCGAAGCGAGGCGGCCGAGGGCGGCCTGCCGCTCGCTCCGCTCCAGTTGCTGCTGGAGCCGCTCGGCGTTCGAACGCTCCCGCTCCCGCTTGTCCACGAGCACGCCCGTGAGGATGCCGAGGCCGAGGTAAAAGGTGATCTCGATGAGGTCCTCGTTGGTCCACAGGGGCCCATGATTCATGAGCGCCAGCGGAAGCGTGGCGGATGAGATCACCAGGGCCACGCCAGAGCCCCCGGCCAACCCGAACCAGAGCCCCCCCAGGAGGATGGGCACGTAACAGAGGCGGCGATGAAGCAGGTGAAGCCAATGGGGCATCGGAAAGAGCATGTAGTGGAGCGACAGCGTAAAGGACGCCATCAGCACGAGGATGAGAATCCGAACCCACGATGCCCGTTTCTCCATCGCCTCTCCTCCGGCTCCTTGGTTGCAAGGCCTGGGCCAACGCAGAACTTTCTCCCAGGGTCCAGCCTGCCCACCCGTGAACACTATTAACCACATTGAGCGCAGAATATTCTACAATGGGGGGTGCACGGTTCATGAGGTGTCTCGAAGGGAGTTCCTCGCAGTCTCGCCCCTGGTCCGCATACCGGCGGGCAGGTCCTGGGCGGCCAAACCGAGGGCCCCTTGGCACGCAACGTGCCTAAGAGGAGCCACCGCCGGCCGGGCGGGCACCGGGAGGAGTCATGATGAAGCCCATCTTTGCCGCACTAGGAGCCGTCGCCATGGTGGTGGCCACCTCCGCCTGTCCCGCCCAGACGCCGGAGGCGCCCGCGCAGGACCCCATGGCGGCCTTGGTGGAGATGGCCCTGACCCACAATCCGGCTATCGCGGCGCAGCGCCAGAAGGTGGCGGCAGCCCTCGATCGCCTCCCGCAGGCCAAGGCTCTTCCGGACCCCACCGCCGACGTGGAGCTCATGATGCTGTCGGTGAACCATTTCAACGCGGGCGACGCGCTCAGCAAAGGGGTCTCCATCGGCCTCACGCAGGAGCTGCCCTATCCCGGCAAGCGCAAGCTTCGCGAGGAGAAAGCGCGCCGTCAGGTTGCCGTGGCCCAGGCAGATCTGCGCGCCATGGAGAGCGAGCTGCGGGGCGAGGTGAAGGCGGCGGCCTATGGTTACGCCCTGAACCTCCGGCTGTTGGAGCTCAACGACCAGACCACGGACGCCTTGAAGGCCGCCGCCAAGGGGGCCATGGCGCTCTACGCCTCCGGCGGCGGCACGCAGACCGACGTGCTTCTGGCCCAGACCGCAGTCACCCAAGCCCACAAGGAGCGTCTCGACTTGGTGGAGGAGCGGGAGATCGCCGCCGCTCGGCTGACGGACCTGTTGGGCGGGTCTCTCGACCGTTCTCTCCTCCGGCGCATAGACATCCCCAAGCCCGCCGAGGAGCCCTCTCTGGACGGCCTCCTGAACGAGCTGGACGCGGAAGCGCCGCGGATCGCCGCCGCACGGGCCAGGGAGCAGGTGGAGGAGAGACGGGTCGCCATAGCCAGACAGGACTTCAAGCCGGACTTCATCGTGGGTGGGCGTTACCGGCACAACGACGTAACCATGGGCGGAGGAGACTACCTCACGGCCATGGTCGGCATCACCCTCCCCTTCTTCCACCGGAAGGACCGCTACCTCCCCGCTCTGGATGAAGCCCTGGCCGACCAGGAGGGAGCCAAGCAGGAGACGGCCGGCGTCATGAACCAGGTTCGCTACGATCTCACCCAGGCCTGGCAGACGGCTTCGCGCGATCGCGCCGTGTTCGAACTGTTTCAAAACGGCCTCCTGATCCAGGCCAAGCAGGCCTATGAATCGAGCCTGGCCAGCTATGGCGTCGGAAAGACGGACTTCACGACTCTTCTGAACACGCTGGCGGGCTACTACGGCGATCAGCGCCAGACCCTCATGGCGCAGGCCGATTTCCAGGTAGCCCTCGCCCGCATCGAAGCCATCCTGGGCGCGCCGTCATCCCGGGCTGCGTTCCGCGAAGGCGCTGGCCGGCCCACCGTCACCCCCCAAGAAAAGAAGGAGCACGGAGAATGAAGCCACGCACGACAAAGTTGTCTCTCGCCGCCCTCGCCGCCCTAGCCCTGCTGGTGCTTTCTCTCGCTGTCCTGGCGGGCGGCCCAGCCAAGTCACCACGGAGCGCATCTGCGGGAGTCGCCTTCGCGAAGATCACTTACGTCTGTCCCATGCATCCCGACGTCACCTCGGACAAGCCCGGTCGCTGCCCCAAGTGCGGCATGTTCCTCGAGGCCGCGCCGCGGGAGATCGTCTACTACACGTGTCCCATGCACGGCGACGTTCGTGAGGACCATCCCGGCAGATGCCCCCGGTGCGGAATGGCCCTTGAGAGGCGGACCGCCAAGGCCGCCTACGTCTACACCTGTCCCATGCACCCGGAGGTGCGTCAGGATCACCCGGGCAAGTGCCCGAAATGCGGCATGCTGTTGGATGCGCGAGCCGTAGCGCCCGCAGCAGAACGGTCCTCCGCGCCGACTGTTCCCACCTCCGGCCCGGGACACTCACACTGAAGGTAGCGGGGCGCGATCTCCTTTCACGACGATCGTCGGCCCGTCGCTGTCCCCAAAGCGAGGAGAAGAGAATGCGTCCCTCCCGTCGTCTCAACAACGCATGCCTGGGCGCCCTTGCCGTGATGGTCCTTCTCGTGGCTCTCTCGGCGTGCTCCGTCAGCGGGAAGGCGCAGGAAGCCCAGCTCTACCGCTGCCCCATGCATCCCCAGGTCACCTCTGACAAACCCGGAGACTGCCCCATCTGCGGCATGAGGCTCGTGCCGGTCAAATCCGATTCGGCTACCGGCCAGTCGGCCCCAGAGCCGGCCCAACCTGGCCCTCCGGCCGGCGAGGCAGCTCTTCCGCGCGCGGCGACGGCAGGCGTCCAACCCGCCGAAACCTCCACGCCGAGAAGGCCCGTTACCAAAACCATGTGGCGCTCCACCATGAACCCCAACGAAATCAGCGATCACCCTGGCAAGGACTCCATGGGCATGGAGATGGTGCCCTTCACCGTGACCGAACCGTCCACCCCGGCGCCCAAGGGACTGGCGGCCATTTCGGTGACGAGCGGGGACGCCAAGCGCATGGGGTTGACCTACGGAACGGTTCAGGAGCGCGACCTGCGCCGCGACGTGCGCACCGCGGCTAGGATCGTGCCCGACGAGACGCGCCTCTACCGCGTCAATACGAAGGTGGGCGGCTGGGTCGAGAAGCTCTACGTCAACGCCACGGGCCAGGCCGTCCGCCGGGGCCAGCCGCTCCTCTCCATCTACAGCCCCGACCTGGTGGCCTCGGAACAGGAGCTGCTCTCCGCCCTGGGTGCCGCCAAGCAGCTCGCACAGAGTCCCTACACCCAAGTGTCCCAGGGGGGGCAGGAGCTGGTGGAGGCAGCGGTGCGGCGCCTCAGGCTCTGGGACATCAGCCAGGCCCAGATCGAGCGGATCGAGAAGACGGGGCAGGTGGAAAAGGAGCTGACTCTCTACGCACCGGCCTCCGGGTACGTGACGGATAAGACGGTGCTTCCGGGACAGCGCATCACGCCCGGCGATCCCCTCATGGTCGTGGCCGATCTCTCGACCGTCTGGGCCGAGGCCGAGCTCTACGAATCGGATCTTCCCTACGTCAAGGTGGGCATGCCCGCCAAGGTGACTCTCCCCTACTGGCCGGGCAAGGTTTTCGAAGGGCGCGTCAGCCTCCTGGACCCTTTCCTCGATCCCGCCACTCGGACCCTTAAGGCCCGCATGGTGATCCCCAACCCGGGGATGGTCCTCAAACCCGGCATGTACGGCGATGCCCACCTGGAGTACGACCTCGGGATGCGGACCGCCGTTCCCGACTCGGCGATCCTGCCGGCGGGAGAGCACAACTACGCCTTCGTGGCCGGTCCCGACGACACCCTCACCCCCGTCGAGGTGACCCTCGGGCCGCGCAGCGGCGGCTACTTCGAGGTGTTCTCGGGCCTCACCCCGGGCCAGCGCGTCGTCACGTCAGCCAACTTCCTGGTGGATTCGGAATCCTCGCTCAAGGCCGCCCTTCAGGCCATCGCCGCCGGGAAGTGAGAGCATGATCCGGAAGCTCATCACCTTCTCGGCGCACAACAAGTTCCTGGTGCTCGCTCTCGTGGGGGCGGCCCTGGCCTACGCCGCCTACGCCCTCCACCACATCCGCCTGGACGCCATTCCCGACCTGTCCGACACCCAGGTCATCGTGTACACGCGCTGGGACCGAAGCCCGGACGTCATCGAGGACCAGGTCACCTATCCCATCATCGCCGCCCTGCTGGGAACGCCTCGGGTGAAGGCCATCCGGGGCTTCTCGGATTTCGGCTTCTCTTACGTCTACGTGGTCTTCGACGGCGGCACCGACATCTATTGGGCCCGCAGCCGGGTGCTGGAGTACCTCTCCAAGATCCAGGGCAACCTGCCCGAGGGCGTGCATCCCGAGCTGGGGCCGGACGCCACCGGCGTCGGCTGGGTCTACCAGTACGTTCTGGTGGACCACAGCCACGAGCACAACCTCGCCCAGCTGCGCTCCTATCAGGACTGGACCCTCCGCTACGCCCTCGAGAGCGTGCCCGGCGTGGCCGAGGTGGCGAGCATCGGCGGCTTCCAGAAGCAGTACCAGGTGACCATCGACCCCATCCGCCTCCAGGCCTACAACCTCTCGATCCTGGACGTGGCCAGGGCCATCCGTCAGAGTAATAACGAGGTGGGCGGCCGGCTCATCGAATTCGCCGGCACCGAGTTCATGGTGCGGGGCGACGGGTACCTCCAATCCACCTCCGACCTCGACAAGGTCGTCGTGAAGGCGACTCCCGGCGGAACGCCGGTGCTGCTGAAGGACGTGGCCACGGTGGCTCTCGGTCCTCAAATGCGCCGCGGAATCCTCGACTGGAACGGCGAGGGCGACGCCGTGGGCGGCATCGTGGTCATGCGCCAGGGCGAAAACGCCCTCAACGTCATCGACCGGGTCAAGGCCAAGCTCGCCTCCATGAAGGCCTCGCTCCCCGCCGGCGTCACCATAGAGCCGGCCTACGACCGGTCCGAGCTCATCCAGCGCTCCATCGACAACCTCAAGGAGGAGCTGCTCCTGGAGATGCTCGTCGTGAGCCTGGTGATCCTCTTCTTCCTCTGGCACTTCCCCTCGGCCATGGTGCCCATCATCACGATTCCCGTCAGCGTGCTCCTGGCCTTCATCCCCATGTATTTCATGGGCATCACCTCCAACATCATGAGCCTCTCCGGGATCGCCATCTCCATCGGCGTGCTCGTGGACGGGGCCATCGTGGAGGTGGAGAACGCCTACAAGAAGCTGGAGCTGTGGCAAGAAGGCGGCCGCGTGGGCGACTTCCACGCCGTGCGTCTGGAGGCCCTGCTGGAAGTGGGGCCCTCGGTCTTCTTCTCCCTCGCCGTCATCGCCGTGGCCTTTCTGCCCATCTTCACCTTGACGGGCCAGGAGGGCCGCCTCTTCAAGCCGCTCGCGTACACGAAGACGCTCGCCATCGCCATCGCGGCCATCCTGGCCGTGACGCTCGATCCGGCCGTGCGCATGCTCTTCGCCCGGATGGACCGCTTCAAGGTAAAGCCTCGGTTCGTCGGCAGGACGCTCGATGCCCTCTTCATCGGCACCTACTACCCCGAGGAGAAACATCCCGTGAGCCGGGTCCTCTTCTGGCTCTACGAGAGGCCGTGCCGCTTTGTTCTGCGCCACCCCAAGAGCGTTATCGCTGCGGCCCTGCTCATCATCGCCGTCTCCGTGCCCGTCTATTTCAAATTGGGGGAGGAGTTCATGCCGCCCCTGGAGGAGGGCACGATCCTCTACATGCCCACCACCCTGCCCGGCATTTCGGTGACCCAGGCCCAGGAGCTGCTCCAGACCGAGGACCGCATCCTCAAGTCCTTCCCGGAGGTGGTCTCCGTCTTTGGAAAGGCGGGCCGGGCCGACACCTCCACCGATCCGGCTCCTTTCTCCATGATGGAGACGACGGTGGTGCTCAAGCCGGAAGCCCAGTGGCAGGCTCGAAAGCGCTGGTACTCCTCCTGGGCACCGGACTGGGTAAAATACGTCCTGAGCCACATCTGGTCCGACCACATCTCCTACAACGAGCTCATCGACCGGATGGACCGGGCCATCCAGATCCCCGGCAACACCAACGCCTGGACCATGCCCATCCGGGGCCGCATCGACATGCTGACCACCGGAGTGCGCACCCCCATCGGGATCAAGGTTCTCGGGGACAACCTGGATGAGATTCAGCGCATCGGCGAGCAGATCCAGCGGGTCCTGCAGAAGGTCCCCGGCACCCGCAGCGTCTTCGCCGAGCGCACCGGCGGGGGCTATTACGTGGACTTCGTCCCAAAGCGCGACGCGCTGGCCCGCTACGGCCTCACCATAGGGGACTTGCAGGACGTGATCATGACGGCGGTGGGCGGCGAGAACATCACGACGACCGTCGAAGGCCGCGCGCGCTACTCGGTCAACCTGCGCTACCCCCGCGATCTGCGCGCCAACCTCGACCAGCTCCGGCGGATCCTCGTGAGCACGCCCACCGGCGTGCAGGTTCCCATGGCGGAGCTGGCCGACGTTCGGACGGACCTGGGCCCCTCCATGATCCGGGATGAGAACGGCATGTTGGCTGGTTACGTTTACGTGGACCTGACCGGCCGGGACGTGGGCTCTTACGTGGCGGCCGCGCAGAAGGCCGTGGAGAGGGCGGTGCACCTGCCCACGGGCTACTCCCTCCTCTGGAGCGGACAGTGGGAGAACATGATTCGCGTGCGGCAGCGCCTGAAGGTCGTGGTCCCCATCACGCTGCTGCTCATCTTCCTGCTCCTCTACATGAACACCAAGTCCACCTTCAAGGCGCTGGTGGTGCTGCTGGCGGTCCCCTTCTCGGTGGTAGGCGCCATCTGGCTTCTCTACTTCTTGCACTACAACGTGTCCATCGCCACGTGGGTGGGAATGATCGCGCTCATGGGGCTCGACGCGGAGACGGGCGTCTTCATGCTCCTGTTCCTGGACCTCTCCTACGACGAGGCCTTGAAAGCCGGTCGCCTGCGTTCGCTGGCCGATCTCCACGACGCCATCGTCCACGGCGCGGTGAAGCGCATCCGCCCCAAGATGATGACCGTCACCGCCGCCGCCATGGGTCTGATGCCCATCATGTGGTCCCAGGGAACGGGCGCGGACATGATGAAGCGCGTGGCGGCGCCCATGGTGGGCGGCCTCTTCACCTCGTTCCTGATGGAGCTTCTCGTCTATCCCGCCATCTACCTGCTCTGGAAACGGCGAAGCCTGCCCGCCGGAGCGGCAAGTCCGCAGGGATGACCCGTGATCCGCGAGCAATCGCCCGCATCCGCTGGGATTCGTGGCAAGATCGTCCTGGAGGCAAGCGATGACTAGGGAAGATGAGGGTCGAATGCATGGAGCCGCCGGCTCGCCGGCCAGCGGGCGGGACCCCGTCTGCGGCATGGTGGTGGATCCGGAGCATCCCCGGGGCGGAACCGCCGAGTACGGCGGCAAGCACTACGGCTTCTGCAACCCGAAGTGCCGGGAGAGGTTCCTCGCCGAGCCCGAGAAGTATCTCGATCCCGCCTACAAGCCCATGGGCATGCCGATGATGATGAAGCACCAGCCGGTGAAGGCGGCCGCCCAGGCCAGGGATCCGGTGTGCGGCATGACGGTCTCCCCCGACGGAGCCGCCGGACGCTTCCAGTACGACGGCACCGCCTATTGGTTCTGCTCGGCGCACTGCCTGGGGAAGTTCAAGGCGGATCCGCAGGCCTACCTCGGCGAAGTACCGGCTCCAAGCGTGGCAAAGGCGGCGCCGTCGGGCACCCGCTACACCTGTCCCATGGATCCCGAGGTGGTTCAGGACCGGCCCGGCGCCTGCCCCAAGTGCGGCATGGCCCTAGAGCCCATGGAAATCACGGCGCCCGCGACCGCCACCGTCTTCACCTGCCCCATGCATCCCGAAGTCCGGCGGGACCGTCCGGGCGCGTGTCCCAAGTGCGGCATGGCCCTGGAGGCGCAGACGGTCACGGTGGAGGAGGAGAATCCGGAATATAAGGACATGAAGCGGCGCTTCTGGGTGGCGCTCGCCCTGACCGTGCCACTTTTTATCGTGGCGCTCCCCCATATGGTCCCCGCGCTCAACGCGCATCACCTCCTCTCCTCCAGGACGGCGGGATGGCTGGAGTTCATTCTCTCCACGCCCGTGGTTTTCTGGGCCGGCTGGGTTCTGCTCAAGCGGGGATGGGATTCTCTGGTCCACCGCAGCCCGAACATGTTCACCCTCATCGGCATGGGCGTCGGCGTCTCCTACGCCTACAGCGTAGTAGCTCTTCTCTTTCCGCAGATGTTCCCGCCCGCCTTCCGTGATGAAAGCGGGCAGATCGCCACCTACTTCGACGCGGCCGCCATGATCACGGTGCTGGTCCTGCTCGGCCAGGTGATGGAACTCAAGGCCAGGAGCCGCACATCGAGCGCCATCAAGGCTCTGCTCGGGCTGGCGCCGAAGACGGCGCGCATGGTCAGCCCCGACGGGTCCGAATCGGACGTTCCCCTCGATCAGGTCCGGCCCGGCGACACCCTGCGGGTCCGGCCCGGCGAGAAGGTGCCGGTGGACGGCCTCGTGCTCGATGGTTGCAGCTCCGTGGACGAATCCATGATCAGCGGCGAACCCATCCCCGTCGAGAAGAGCCCCGGCGACCGCGTCACCGGCGGAACGGTCAATGCCACCGGCGGGTTCACCATGCGGGCCGAGCGCGTGGGCGGCGACACCCTGCTGGCCCAGATCGTCCGCCTGGTGGGCGAGGCCCAGCGAAGCCGGGCCCCCATCCAGCGCATCGCCGACTCCGTGGCCTCCTATTTCGTGCCGGCCGTGGTTCTCTCGTCGGTGGTCACTTTCATCGTCTGGGCCCTGTTTGGCCCTCCGCCCGCCCTGGCCTACGCGCTCGTTAACGCCGTGGCGGTCCTGATGATCGCTTGCCCGTGCGCCCTCGGCCTCGCCACCCCCATGTCCATCATGGTGGCCACCGGCCGCGGCGCCCGCGCAGGGATTCTCATCAAGAATGCCGAAGCCCTGGAAACCCTTCAGAAGGTGGACACGCTGGTGGTGGACAAGACGGGCACCCTGACCGAAGGCAAGCCCAGGTTGAAGGAGGTCGTGGCCCTCGACGGCCTCTCCGAGAACGAGCTCCTTGGCCTCGCCGCAAGCCTTGAGCGAGCCAGCGAGCATCCCCTCGCGGCGGCCATCGTCGCCGGAGCGGAAGAAAGAGGAATCGCCCTCCAGAAGGTCGAGGAGTTCCAATCCGTCACGGGCAAAGGAGTGACCGGAAGGGTCGGAAAGCATGCCGTTGCCCTCGGCAATGCCCGCTGGCTGCAGTCCATGAACATCGGGGAGGGAGCGCTCGCTGAAAAGGCGGAAAGCCTCCGTAGGCAAGGCAGAACCGTCATGTTCGTGGTCCTTGGAGGACGGCTGGCCGGCATGATCACCGTCTCAGACCCCGTCAAGAGCACCACCGCGGAGGCGGTGAGGTCCCTGAAGAAACAAGGGATCCGCATCGTCATGCTGACGGGCGACAACCGGGTCACGGCCCAGGCCGTGGCCGACGAGCTGGGCATCGAGGAGGTCGAGGCGGACGTCCTGCCGGAACAGAAGAGCGCCGTGATCAAGCGCCTCCAGAGCGAGGGCCGCTTCGTGGCCATGGCCGGAGACGGGGTGAACGACGCCCCGGCGCTCGCTCTGGCCCAGGTGGGCATAGCCATGGGTTCGGGCACGGACGTGGCCATGGAGAGCGCGGGCATCACCCTCCTGAAGGGCGATTTGCGCGGCATTGCGAAGGCCTACACCCTCAGCCGGAAGACCATGGCCAACATCAAGCAGAACCTCTTCTTCGCCTTCGTGTACAACACCATCGGCATTCCAGTGGCTGCGGGCATACTGTACCCATTCTTCGGCCTCTTGCTGAGCCCCGTCATCGCGAGCGCGGCCATGAGTTTCAGCTCCGTCTCGGTCATCAGCAACGCACTGCGCCTGCGCCGGGTGGCTCTGTGAAGAAAAAACGCCTCGCGGGCCTCGTCGTGGCGCTCGTGATTCTGGTCGCCACGGCCCGCTGGTGGCCCGACTGGTACTGGTCCTACCGGACCCGCAACCCCGTTCGGGCGGGGGGAAACCTCGCGGCAGAGAACGGGTGCCTCGCCTGCCACGCCCCCCTCCAGCGCGACCAGCACGACGACCCGGGAAGCCGGTGGGGCAGCGTCCCCTCCTTCTACCGCGGGAACCTGATGATGTACGTCAACAATCCCAAGGAGGTCGAAAACTTCATCCGCTTCGGGCGGCCGGAAGCTCCACCCAAGAAGGCGGTCACCCCGCCTTCCTCCAGTGCGGCCGGCCTGGGCGCGAAGCCGGCTCCGCTCTTCCACATGCCCGCCTTCAAGGGACGGCTGAGTCCATCGGAGATACACGATCTGGCGCTCTACGTCATGGCGGCCGACGGC
This sequence comes from Acidobacteriota bacterium, assembly GCA_049967655.1. Lineage (GTDB taxonomy): Bacteria > Acidobacteriota > UBA4820 > UBA4820 > DSQY01 > DTPS01. Next base: position 38,089 of record JBMFSH010000005.1, on the reverse strand, counting down.
TACCGGGTTCCGAACTCGGGCCCCGCCTCGGACGGCTTCACGCTCTCGCGCAAATACGGCTGCGAGTCCTGCCACGGGATAGGAGGCTCGGGCGGGGTGCCAAACCCGCGCTCCTTTACCCTCACCGTCCCCGGATGGATCGGTGCGGACTTCTCAAGCCTGGTCCATAGCAAGGAGGAATTCCGGGAGTGGGTGTTGGACGGCCGATCCAAACGCATGGCGCGCAATCCCGCCGCCTCCTTTTTGCTGGACCGTGCAAACCTCTACATGCCCAGCTTCCGTGACGTTCTCAAGCCCCAGGATGTGGACGCCCTGTGGGCCTACGTCCAGTTCCTGAGAGCCGGGCGGCCGGAGCGCGTCGGCGCGCCCAGATGACCCAGGAATACCCATCTCTCCCAGCTTGTTAGTCTCATCCATATGGAGGTGAACCATGCAGCGAATGACCAAGCGTGGTTTTGTGATGACGCTTCTGGCTCTGGCTGTGATGAGTTTCTTGGGATCGGCCGCCTTCGCCGCCGGTTCCATGAAGATGAACAAAGAGGCAAGCGTCACGGTGAAGGGCGAGATCCTGGATATGGCCTGCTACCTCGGCCACGGCGCCATGGGCATGAAACACCAGCAGTGCGCCCTCATGTGCCTGAAGGGCGGCCAGCCCATGGGGCTCAGGACGGCGGACGGCAAAGTCTACCTGCTGGTGGCCAGCCACACGGACAGCAAGCCTTTCGAGGAGGCCAAGGGGTTCGCCGCCGACCAGGTGGAGGTGACCGGGCCTCTTTTCCAGCGCGACGGTATCAGCGCCATTGAGGTCGATACCGTCAAGAAGCTCTAGATCGAATCACCGGCGGTTCAGGGGGCCTCCCGGGTTCAGCGGGGGGCCCTTTTTGTGTGGCGAGGCCGGGGGGCTGGTTCCGCCTCTTCCGTTTCCGGCGGTAACACCTTGGCTCGTGATCGGACCAGCCCGCGAGAACGAATAGAACGGGGCCACCCTGCCCGCCCATGAACCCACCATGGTTCCATCGAAGTGCTACCGACATGGCACGGTGTTTGATGCTCTCTTGGACAGGAGGCGGCCCGTGATCCAGGAACGCTGTCCCGTTTGCGGTGGTTTTTTGAGTCCCGAGGGGGTGACCTTTGAGGTCACCTACGAGGGGAAGCCCTTCTCCTTCTGCTCTCTGGACTGCATGCACATCTTTCAGCACTTTCCGCAGGCCTACGCCGAGGGGCAGGAGCCCGAACTTCAGGCCATCGAGGATCTCAGTCTTCAAGACTGAGCGTCGGCCGGATTCCATCGCAGGGATTTGAAGGCCCGAGCGGCGAGCGGCGCCATTCCCGCCTTTATGTTGTCGAACAGCATCCAGATCCACAGCACGTCGTCCCTCAGCCTGCGGATGCCGAGGATGGGTGATTCGAGCTTCCCCACCTCCACCGGCGAGGGCCACCGTTCTCCGGTGAACAGGTGAAAGTAGCCCTGCTTCTTCAGGACGGCGCGCATTCTCTTTTCGGGATCGGCCGCGGTTTGCAGGTGAACCAGAGAGGAGAGGCCCGTGTTGTGGAACACGGGAGTCTGCATGGACACCAGGGTCATGGTCAGCTCCCGGTTGCTGATGCACCGGACCTGATCCCTAAACACATCGCCGCCGAGTTGGGCCTCGGACGGAAACAGGTTGAAGGCCACCTGCCGACCAAAGATCTCCATAGGAAGCGGCTTGAAATTCAGCAGGCTCACGCTCTGCTGAAACAGCTCGTCCACACCGGCCTCGCCCCTGGCCGACGCGGGCAAAAAGAGGTGGCAATCCACGGAAGGGATGGCCTGGCCCTCCAAGGCATTCAAGGCGAGGCCCAGGAAAAGAGCGGCGGGAGTCGGAAAGCTGAGCAGGGAGCCCCTCGAACGCAGGGTGTCGGCATCGGCCAGCGGGTTGCACCAACCGTCGGGAGCGGCCGCCTGGAGGGAGAGGTCCAAAACGAGGGCGCCGGCCCTCTGGGCCCAGGCGAGCACGAACTGCCGTGCCTCAGCATCGCTCGTGAACAGGAAAACCGTCCCCACCTTGCGGAACAACTCCTCGTCCAGCGGCAGGTAGATGGCCGCCGCGTCGTCCTCTACCGACATCTCCCAGGTCCCGAGCGTGGGTCCGAAAACCAGAATCGCCGATTCCTCCACGCCCATCTCCGTGAGGCGCGATTTCAGTTCGAGGACCTCCAGAGGTCCGGCGCCGACGAATGCCACGTAGCCGGGCTCAGGGTGCATGTTGCTCCTCCCCGGCGATCTCCGGAGGGGCTCCTTCTCCCGCCGGGGTACTCCGCCTGATCAGCCTGGTCCACACCCACCCAGCCGGGCCCGATAGGGCGTACCCGACGGCCAGGAGGAGCAGGATGAGCGTCGGGTAGAGGGCGACGAGCACCAACACCAGGGCCAGCACGAAGACGAGCCGCGAGGGCCGCCTCTCCCGCCAGTCGAACTCCTTGAAGGACCGGTAGCGAATCGTGCTCACCATGAGCCACGAAAGCGCCACCACGTAAGCCAGAGCCGCCGCCTTGAAGGCCGGCGGCAGCCCCTCGGGCAAAAAGTAGAGCGGGAGGACGGCGGCCGCCGCGCCCGCGGGGATCGGAAGCCCCACGAAGTAGCGCTTGTCCACCTTGGCGGCCTGGACGTTGAACCTCGCCAACCGCAGGGCCCCCGCCACCGGCAGAAGAAAGGCGAAGAGCCACCCCGTGCGCCCGAGGTCCGCGAAGCCCCAGTGGTAGAGGATCAGAGCCGGCGCGAGACCGAAGGAGAGGAAGTCGGAGAGCGAATCCAGCTCCTTGCCGAATTCGCTGGAGGTGCCCGTCATTCGCGCAATACGCCCATCCAGGCTGTCCAGGATGCCAGCCATGATGACCAGCGTGACGGCCCACTCGAACCTGTGCTTGGAGCCCAGGATGATGGCGTAGTAACCGCAGAACATGTTGGCGACGGTGAAGAGCGAAGGGAGCGCGGCCACGCCCCTCCGGATGGGGATGGGCCGGCCGACCCGCGCGAGGGGTCCCAGGCGGCGCGGGGTCATCGGTCCGCGCTCCAGCGGGCCACCGGAGTGCGGCCCGCTCGCACCCGCTGCCCCGGCGCGACGAGCAGCTCCACCTCGCCGGGAGGGAGCAGCAGGTCCACCCTCGAGCCGAACCGGATCAGACCGATTCTTTCGCCCCGCCTGAACTGCCGGTCCTTGACGGCCCAGCACACGATCCGCCTCGCGATCAGGCCCGCGATGAGAACGACTTCGACGGGGCCATGGTCGGTCTTCAACTGGATCCTCACCTGCTCGTTGTCCAGGGAGGCCTTGTCGTTCCATGCGGCCAGGAACTTGCCCGGATTGTAGAGCGAGCGCGAGACCCGGCTGTCGGAAGGCGCTCGGTTGACGTGCACGTTGAGCACCGACATGAAGATGCTGATCTTGGCGTGCTCCCCTTCCCTTCCGGCAATGAGGATGCGCCCGTCCGCCGGGGCCACGATCAAACGACCGTCCGGCGGGGGATGCCGCTCCGGATCGCGAAAGAAGGCGCACACGCACAGACTCACGAGCAGGAGTGCGCCACACCAGATGGGGTGCCCCAGGACCGCCAGCACCACGCCAGCTACGGCCGGAGGCCCGGCAAACGGAAAGGCTTCTTCTCGAACGGGCATAAGGCCTCCCCCTGGGCTCATTATCACCCGAAGGCGGGAGTTAGGGAAGGAGTGTTTTTCGCTTCCGAGCCCACCGGGCGCGCAAGAAACCGCAAGCGGGAAAACCTCGCCAATGGCCCACCGCCCTTGACGGGAAGCCCCTAACTGTGGTATTCTGTTGCGCTTAGGAGGAACCCTCGCGCCATGTGGATCCGTTTTTCAGATGTGGTCCAGCCGGTAGAGTTCCACGAGCAGGTGGCGCCTTTTCGGCTCGAGCTCGGCTTCCACTACGAGGCCACCGTCACCCCGGGCGAACTCTCCCTGTTGGTAGAACCCTGGAAGGGGGCCCACAAGCTGGACGGAAGGTTTGATTACAAGGCCGTGGCTCCCTGTTCCCGCTGCCTCGCGCCGGCCTCCATGGCCGGGACCTGCGCCTTCTCTCTCGAATATCGGCCCGCCGCCCAGGCGCCCGTGGTAGAGGCCGTGGAGGTTTCGAGCGAATGCGACGAAACCACCTATTACGACGAGGATACGCTGCAGCTTGAAGACCTCATTGCCCAGCAGATGTACCTGGAAATGCCGGAGAAGATCCTCTGCCGTGAGGACTGCAAAGGCTTGTGCCCCCGTTGCGGTGCCGACCTGAACCAGGGGCCCTGCGCCTGCCCCCCCGATCCTGATCTGCGCTGGATCCCGCTGGCTCACTTCGTCTCCCCACGAAAGGAGTAACCCATGCCCAACCCGAGACGCCGCCATTCGAAAACCCGCAGGGACAAGCGCCGCACCGGCGATGCCCTGAGTCTGCCCAATCTGGTGGAGTGCCCCCAGTGCCACGAGAAGCGGCCACCGCATCAGGTCTGCCCCGCGTGCGGCCACTACGACGGCCGTGCCGTCCTTGAAGTCAAGGAAACCTGAGGGTTGAATGACCATCCGCATCGCTCTTGACGCGATGGGGGGGGACCGGGCTCCACTTCCCGAGGTCATCGGTGCGGTGGAGGCTTATCGGCGATTCGGCGTCCGCACCGTCCTCGTCGGGGACGAGCCGCGGCTCAGGCGCGAACTCGCCCAGCTCAAGGCAGAGGAGGAGGGGCTCTCGGTGGTGCACGCCGAGGAGGTCGTCACCATGGACGACCCCCCCATGACGCCCATCCGCAAGAAGCGGAGGAGCTCCCTGCGCATAGCCGCCGAGCTGGTCAAGGCCGGTGAGGCCCAGGGGCTGGTCTCGGCCGGGAACACGGGCGCCGTCATGGCCACAGCCAAACTGGTGATTGGCGGCATCGAAGTCGTGGAGAGGCCCGCGCTGGCCACCTGGTTGCCGCACGCCAAGGGCGCCTCCCTCATCCTGGACGTCGGGGCCAACAGCGACTGCAAGCCCTCCCAGCTCCTGCAGTTCGCCATCATGGGCAGCATCTACGCCTCTCAGGTCACCGGCATCGAGCACCCGCGCGTGGGCCTCCTCTCCATCGGGGAGGAGGACATCAAGGGCAACGACCTGACCAAGGAGGTGTTCAAGCTCCTCCAGCAGGCGGACATCAATTTTACGGGCAACGTGGAGGCGCACGGGCTCTTCGGAGGCGAGGCCGACGTCATCGTCACCGACGGCTTCACCGGGAACGTGGTGCTGAAGACCGGCGAGTCCGTTTACGAGTACATTGGACAGACGCTCAGGGAGGGCTTTCAGCAAAGCGCCATCTCCAAGCTGGGATACCTCCTCTCCTCCAAGGTCTACAAGGGGCTAAAGGCCAAAATGGATTACGCCGAGTACGGCGGGGCGCTCCTCTTGGGCGTGCAGGCCGTCACCATCATCTGCCACGGCCGTTCGCAGCCCAAGGCCATCATGAACGCCCTCCGCCTTGCCCGCGACTTCTGCCTTGCGGGCCTGAACCAGCGGATCATCGACCAGATTCACGCGCGTATGAAGGATACCCCCAATGGCAAACGTTCGGTCGCGAATTAGCGGCACGGGACACTCCCTTCCGCAGAAGGTCCTGACCAACGCCGACTTAGAAAAGATGGTGGATACGACCGACGAGTGGATCACCACTCGAACGGGCATTCGAGAGCGGCGAATCGCCGCCGAGAACGAGTACCTCTCCCTTTTCGTGGCCGAAGCCTCTCGCCGTGCTCTGGAGATGGCGGGCCTGAAGGCCGAAGAGCTCGACCTGATCATCGTCGCCACGGTGACTCCCGACCAGCCCATCCCCTCCACCGCCTGCTTCGTCCAGCACATGATCGGCGCCAAGAGGGCGGCCGCCTTCGACATGGCGGCGGGCTGCTCGGGCTTCATCTACGCCATCACCGTCGGAGACAGCTTCATCCGCAACGGGCTCGCCCGCCACGTTCTCGTGGTTGGGGCTGAGGTCCTCTCCAAGTACGTGGACTGGCAGGACCGCGCCACGTGCGTCCTCTTCGCAGACGGAGCCGGAGCCGTGATCCTCTCGGCCGAGGAAAACGGACGGGGGCTTCTCTCGTCGGCCATCCACGCCGACGGCTCCATGGCCGAATTCATTACCCTTCCAGGCGGAGGCTCCAAGATCCCCGTGAGCCACGCCATGATCGACGCCAACCTCCACACGATCAAGATGAAGGGCAACGAGACCTTCAAGATCGCGGTCCGCTCCCTGGAATCGGTTTGCCGTGAGGCCATCGAACGGGCGGGCCTCACCCCGGCGGACGTGCGCTGGTTCGTGCCGCATCAGGCCAACGTGAGGATCATCAGCGCCGTCGCCGAGCGTCTCGGCTGGCCGCCCGAGACCATATACCTCAACATCGACCGCATCGGGAACACCTCCGCCGCCTCCATCCCCATCGCCCTGGACGAACTGGTGCGCTCTGGGAGGGTGCAGCCGGGCGACATCCTTCTCTTCGCCGCCTTCGGTGCCGGTCTCACCTGGGGCTCTGGATTGATACGCTGGTAGGGAGCGTGGATGGGCACCGCGTCGGCGGGGGCAACCCTTCTGAAACCACCTATCGTGCCTTAGAGGTGTCCATGAAGATCGCCGTCGTCTTTCCTGGTCAGGCTTCTCAGTACGTGGGCATGGGGAAGGAACTCTCCGAAACCTTCGCCGAGTCCGCCGGGGTGTTCGCGCAGGCGGACGCGGCGTTGGAGTCGGATTTCCGCAGGCTCCTCTGGGAGGGGCCAGCCGAGGCCCTAAACCTCACCGAAAACACGCAGCCCGGCGTCTTGGCCGTCTCTTTGGCGGCATGGGCCGCACTCATGAGCGTCAAGCCCGACCTTGTTCCCGCCTATTTCGCGGGCCACTCCCTCGGCGAATACAGCGCCTTGGTGGCCGCCGGGGCTGTTCCCTTGGCGGAAGCCTTGCGGATTGTTCGCCATCGCGGGCAGTTCATGCAAGAAGCCGTCCCCGTTGGAGTGGGCGCTATGGCTGCTCTGATGGGCATCGAGATCGAGGCGGTCCGACAGGCCTGCGCCCAGGCGGCCCAGGGCCAGGTCGTCAGCCCGGCGAACGACAACGCCCCGGGCCAGGTGGTCATCGCCGGCCACGCCGAGGCCGTCCACAGGGCCGTAGAGGCGGCCAAGGCGCTCGGCTGCCGCAAAGCCGTCCTCCTGCCCGTCTCGGCCCCATTCCACTGCTCCCTCATGGCCCCCGCCCGCGAGCGCCTCACGCCCGAGCTCGAAGCCCTCGCATTCTTGGATCCGAGGCGGCCCGTGGTGGCCAACGTGGACGCCGCCCCCACCACCGAGGGGGCGTCGGCGCGCGCCAAGCTCATCGCGCAGGTGGATTCGCCCGTAAGGTGGCGTGAGACCCTGCTCTTCCTGCAAAGCCAGGGGGTGGATACGATTCTGGAGGTGGGCCCTGGCACAGTCCTCAGCGGCTTGGCCAAGCGGGTCAACCGGGATTGGAAGCTCCTGAACGTGGAGTCTCCGCAGAGCCTCGACAAGGCACTCGACGGGCTCCGGGGCTGATCGGGGGCAGGCCCCCACGCTGCACCGACACACCGAGGGAGGTGAACATGGCTCGTTTTTCAGATCGCGTAGCGCTCGTGTCCGGAGGGGCCCAGGGAATAGGCCTCGCTATCGTGGAGAAACTGGCCAGCGAAGGTGCCCGCGTCTTCGGCGGTGACCTCAATCTCGCCGGCATGACCCAATCCGCGCAAGCGCTGTCGGCCCGAGGCCTGCATGTCATCCCGCTGGAGCTCAACGTCTCCGACCGCGCCTCGTGCGAAGCGGCCGTCCAGGCGGTCTCGGAACAGGCCGGGCGCCTGGATCTGCTGGTCAACAACGCGGGCATCACGCGCGATGCGCTCCTCATGCGCATGAAACCGGAGGATTGGGATGCCGTTCTTTCCGTCAATCTGACGGGCAGCTTCAACCTCACCCAGGCCGCTCTCAAACCCATGATGGCCGAACGCTTCGGTCGCATTGTGAACATCGCCTCCGTGGTAGCTCTCATGGGGAATGCGGGGCAGGCCAACTATGTGGCCAGCAAGGCAGGCATCATCGGGCTCACCAAGGTGACCGCTCGCGAGCTGGCCAGCCGCAACATCACCTGCAACGCGGTGGCCCCTGGTTTCATCGTCACGGCTATGACCGACAAGCTCACCGAGCAGCAGAAGGAGCAGATGGCCTCGCTCATCCCCATGAAGCGATTCGGCAGCGCCGAGGACATCGCGTGCGCCGTGGCCTTCTTGCTCAGCGACGACGCGGCGTACATCACGGGCCAGACACTCTCCGTCAACGGCGGCATGGTCATGTAGCTCTGCTGGCCGACACTGCTGGGGCGCCTTCGCCCTCGAGTTTCCCAGGGTAGGACGGCCTACCTCCGGCTGCTTCACGGCTGGGGGCTCGGCCACCGGAATCCACCTCCTGAACGCCGGGCGATTCCCTGCCCTTCTCCTTCTCGTGCCTTCGATGGCGTGAAAAATACTTCGGGGAGGGTTGCCCCTCCCCAAGGTCTCTCAGGCTTGGTGCCGAAGGGGGGACTCGAACCTACGCGGCCTAGAAGCCTCGCCGCTCGCGAGTCTCGCGGCTCCGTTTCAAGGCCGCCTACGGTTCCCGGGGCGGGTCCCTCGGCTTGCCCCGCGTCGCTGCGAACGCTCGCTCTTCGCTCGCGTTCTCGCGGCGGGCCTACGCCGTCTCCCGCCCTTCTCGCCCCCCCTTCTCGTGCCTTCGATGGCGTGAAAAATACTTCGGGGAGGGTTGCCCCTCCCCAAGGTCTCTCAGGCTTGGTGCC
>JBMFSH010000005.1:17164-29165 GCA_049967655.1 Acidobacteriota bacterium | reverse complement strand
CCGAAGGGGGGACTCGAACCCCCATGGTCTTGCGGCCGGTGGATTTTGAGTCCACTGCGTCTACCGGTTCCGCCACTTCGGCCAGGGGGCCATTCTAGGCAGGATCGCCCTGGACGTCAACCTCGGGCGCCATGCCTGCCGCGCGGCGAGGCGGGCCTAAGGCCTCCAGAGAGACCCGCGCAGGGGCACTTCTCCTCCCTCGCCTCGTGCGCGAACGCGAACGGCTTCGTGTGTCCAGGGCCCCAACCCGGGGGCCAAGAAGGTCGACAGGAGCAGGCTCGCTCCTCCGGCGAGGGAGGGGCCGACGCCAAAGAGGGACCGCCACCACGCTGAGGAAGTGCCTCAGGCCCGGCGCTCGAGCAGAATGACGGTGACGTTGTCCTCGCCGCCCTTCTGATTGGCCAGCTCCACGAGGGAACGGCACGTCGCTTCGAGAGACTCCCGGCGGGCAAGGGTTCTGGCGATATCTTCCTCGGCGGCCATGGAGTTCAGCCCATCGCTGCACAAGAGGATCCGGTCGCCTACCGCCACGTCCATCTCGAGCACGTCCGCCTGCGCCTGGTCCTTGGTGCCGAGCGCCTTGGTGATGACGTTCCGAAACGGGTGGTGGGCCGCCTCCTCTTCGGTCAAAAAACCCAGCCTCACCTGCTCGCTGACCCATGAGTGATCCATGGTGAGAACCGAGAGCTGGCCACCGGAGTAGAGGTAGGCCCTGCTGTCGCCCACGTGCCCGATAATGAGCCTGTCCCCCACGACGAGCGCCGCGACGACCGTGGTCCCCATACCCCTCGATTCGGGATGCTCCGAGGAGTAGTTCTGAATCTGCTCGCTCGCAAGCGCAATGGCGGTCCGCAATTTGTTCCCTTCGAACGAGAGGCCGTCGTCGTAGGAGGGGTAGGGCCAAGTCGCCTCTTCCGAGAGATCCTGAACCTCAAAGAAGGCCACGATCTGATTGACGGCTATCTGGGCCGCCACCTCGCCCGAGGAGTGGCCCCCCATCCCGTCGGCCACCACGTAAAGTCTGAGCTCTGGGCGGATGGCGAAAGCGTCCTCGTTGTTGCTTCGCTTGCGCCCCACGTCGGTTAGGCCGGAGGCCTCCATAATCATCATTTTTTCTTTCCAAGGAGGGGGAGGCCCCAGGATTTGTCGCCCGAGAGCTGGGCAAGGAGGGCCTTGATGTTGTCGTCGGTAGGATAGTTCTTCTGGGACGCCTCCAGAAGGCGAAGGGCGCGAATCGATTGACCGTTTTCCATGAGGAACCGGGCGTACTCCACGACGAAACCGGCGGAAAAGGGATCCAGTTCGATGGCCCTTTCCACCTGCTGGCTTCCGAGTGTTCGCCAACGGGGGTTTCTCAGTCGGATCATCCCCGCGTGGAAGAGGGCTTGCGGGTTCTCGGGATCCTGGCGCAGCAGATGATCGAAGACGCTGAGCGCACCGGCCCAATCTCCCGACTTCAGGCGCGCCCTTCCCTGCTGAAGGTACTCTCTGGCCATCTCCTGCGGGGAACGCTGCGCCGTTTGAGCGGGAGCCGAGGAGGCCAGCGACTTGTCGTAGGCGTCACGCTGACTTTTTCGGCCGATGGTGTTGAAGGCTTCCGTCAGGCGCTTCAGAAGCGCCTCGGCCTCGGCCTTTTTCGCCGGGTCGGTAAACCTGTCGGGGTGATGCTCCTTCACCAAGTCTCGAAAGGCCGCTCGTATCTCGCTGTCCCGAGCCTGCGAGCTCACTCCCAGCACTTCGTAGTAGTTCTGGTCATTCCAATCCATAGCTCGTACTCTAGCTCAAGCCGTCCCCATCCCGCAAGGCCGCGCCGCCGGCCCCCGCTATTTCTTCTTGTAGGAAGCCACCTTCCTCGAATTGCGTGCATCCCAGAGTTTGCGCGCCTCGCGCCGGATGGCCTCGCTGATGTTGCGGTCCTTGATCGTCAACTTCAGGTCCAGGTCGGTAAGCCTCGGCAGGAACTGAAGAACCAGGCCTATGGGCACCTTGGGATTGGCGACCAGGGATTTCACAACGCTGTATCTCTTGGTCCATTCCTTGTTGCGCGCCATCTTTCGGAACAGGTCCTCGGGCAGGTTGCGCTGACGGGCAAAGGACTCTATCTCGAGCTCACTCAGCTTGGGGGAGTCCAGGACGGCCTCCTGGACCACCTTGTTGCTATCACGGATCAGAAGGCCCCTCGCCTCCTTGTTCCCCTTGAGCGCCAGCTCGATCTTCGCCGGAATGGACATGGTGAGGATCTGCTGGTAGAGCGACTTGTACTGCTCCGTCGACAGCTCCTCCTCCACGAGCGCTTCGGGCGGTAGCTCCAGGGCCTCATAATCGCGCCCAGCCTGCGCCCCCGCGGGCTCCTCCGTCCCCATGCCTGGGGCGGCCGGCGGCTGAATGGGGTGACGAACCGCCTCCGGTCCGGCGGGGACTCCCCCGGCTTCGGGCACGTTCATGGTGAGCGCTCCCCCGGCGGCACCGAGCTTTAGGCCGAATCGGCTCTCCAGCATGCCTGGAATCTGCGGATGGGTCCGGAAGAACTGCTCCACCAGGTCGTAGATCCTTCTCACCTGGCTCGTGCCCAGGGTGCGGTTCCTCAGGATGGCCTCGAGGATGGAGGGCTCCTGCAGAAGTCGGACCTGGTTGTCCAGCATGAGGTCGATGATCTCGCCCCCCCCCGTTTCCCCGAGCCATTCCAGCGTCTCGATGGGTACCCCGCGGTTCTTGAGAGCCGCCCGCCGGATCTCTTCGTTCTTACCCAGGACTCTTATGGCAAAATCGAGGACCTCCGGATGGAACTCGTACCCGGGCAGGAGGGCGTCCCACTCCTCCTCCTTCAGGGCGGCGAGGCTCTCCTTGCAGGCGATCCGGACCTCTGGATCCTCGTCGTTGCGGAGGAGGACCCAGAGTTCAATGAACTCCTCCCGGGATAGAGGCAACGCGCCTTTGGCGGCGGCCCTTTTGACCTGTGGCTGGGTCTCGCCAGCCAGGATCCGTTCTACGAGCGGGTGCGTCATGGCGTCTGAGGCTGAGTTTCAGAAGGAATCTGGAAGTTTTTGAGGGGCTTTCCGGGAGCACCCGGGAGTGCCACGCTGCGGCCCTGGAAGGTGATGGAGAGTGCCGAAGGGTCGCCAATGTCGGCCCTGAACCGCTTCCCGTTGAGTGCCACCGTCTCCCCGGCCCTCAATTGGCGGTAGATCTTCCTTTGCCCATCGGCCCACAGGGCAAGCCAGCAGGGCTTGCTGCAGACGATGACAAGGTCGCCCTGCGCCACCGGAACGGCGGCTGGCGTCTCCGCTGGCGTGGTGGCGGCCGCAGGCTCCGCGCCGGTGGATACGGCGGGCTCGGAAGCCGGCTTTACGGGCGCTTCGACGCTGGTCTCCGGAACCGTTGCCGGGGCACGCGGCGAAGGGGCGGCCTGAACCGCCGTTTCCGGGGCGGCCTGCTTGGTGGGCGTCGCTCCGCCCTCCTTGGCCTGCCCCATGTGGGGTGTCTCGGGGACCGCGGCGGGCGGTGATGGGGAGGGCTCCCGGGGGCCGCCGGCGAGGGATGCACCTTCCGGCGCGCGCCGCTTTCCTCCTTCCCCATAGTGCACCCAGACCCAGCCGGCGCCGCCTGCCGCCAGAATGACTAGCAAAACGGCGAGAAGGACTGGCCGCACGCGGAAGCGGTGGGCAGCAGGTGCCTCTTCCGAGCGGCGCTCCGCCGGCGGAGCGCACGTAAGCTGCCGGAGTCGCTCCACGTAGGGTTCTCCATCTAGCTCCAGAACCGCCGCGTAAGCCCTCAGGTGCCCAGCCAGGAAGACCGCGGGCGGGAGATCCTCCAGCCGGCCCTCCTCCAACGCGAGCAGGATCGGCTTCCGAATCTTCGTGGCCCTAGATACGTCTTCCAGACTGAGCCCTTTGGCCTTCCTGGCCGCCGAGAGCTCTTCGCCCAGGACCTTCGCCGGATGGTTCACGGTTTCCTCCCGAGTCTCGTCAGCAGCATCCTCCGCACGGCCACGGGAACCTTCGGGTCTTGTGACAGCGCCCGGGCCTCCGCAAGATTCAGTGAACTCAAAAAGGGGATGATGGCGGCGAGGGGGGTGTGCATGTTGCGGATGAGGCCCACCCGGACCTCCTGCCGCGCCGACCATTTCGGGTCGCGGGCGACGGTCTCGAGGACCGGCGCGGGTGTCTTGGGCTGGTTGATGAGGAACAGGACATCGTCCTCCACGGTCCGGCCGTTCTCCAGCAGCGCCTTGACGACCCGTGGGTCCTTATCGTTCCTCAGCATCTTGAGGGCCTGCCCAGCGGCCGTCCGCGCGAAGGTGATCTTCTCCCCCACGGCCATGGCGGGGATGCGCTGCAAGAGGACGGTCTCGGCTGCGTGCCTCACTTCGCTGGCGATGTGGAAGTTCTGGATGGTCAGGTTCAGATCGCGCCAGGCCAGGAATTTGACGAAATTCATGGCGTCGGCCAAGGGGGTTCCGGCGTGGTTGACGAGCGAGAATTGCACCCTGACGGACCGGACCCACTTGCTGTGGCTCAACTGGGCCAGAAAGCTCTCCGGCAGATCTGTGCGCTCCAGCAGTTTGAGGAGGTGGCGCTCCTTAGTGGTCGGGTGCTCCAGAAAGGCCGGGAGTTCCCGAAAAGAGAGGGAGGGAATCTTGCTCCAAAGCTCCTCTTCGGTCAGACCCGAGTCCAACATGCCCCGTCACCCCTGTTTCCGATTGTAGGGCCCCCACCTTCTCCTGGCAAGGCTCCAGCGTTCCAGCCGGCGGCGACGAACCGTTCCAACGACTCCCGCTCGGCCCGGGGCAGGAGCGACGCCCTCGCCGCCAACTCCTGGCTGCGGGCCAGCTCCCGCGGCCCCCAGCCCAGCCGACGACTCGTCCACTGCAACTCGCGGCTCAGGGTGGTGCGAAAAAGCGCGGGATCGTCCGTGCCGATGGAAAGCGATACTCCCGCGGCCCAAAGCTGGGCCAGCGGATGCCTTTTGCCCCTGGGGACCGCGCCGGTCCGTCGGTTGCTGGTGGGGCACACCTCCAGGTGCGTGCCCCGACGCGCAAGCTCCGCCACCAGGGCCGGGGACTCGGCGGCCCTGACGCCGTGTCCTATCCTCGGCGGATCGAACACATCGAGAGCGGAGGCCACCTCGCCGGCTCCGAGCCCCTCCCCCGCGTGGGGGATGATCGGGAAACGGCGCTTCCGGGCCTCCTGCGCCAGCTCCTCGAACTGCCGGGAAGGCGCAGCCTCCTCATCACCCCCGAGCCCGAAAGCCACCACGCCACGGCGCCTGCGCCCGAGGGCCAATTCGAAGTCACGGACCAGGCTGCGGCGGTCCCACTGGCGAACGCCGTCGATGATGAACGAACACCGCGGAACTCCGCTCCTCGCCGCATCCAGCAGGGCATCGAGCGTCTCCTCGGCTGGGAGTCCGTGCCGCTCCCAAACCGACGGGGAAACGCGAAGTTCCGCGTACACTACCCCCTGCCGGTCGAGCCTGCCCTGCACCCTGCGAAAGAGCCAGGCTAGATCGGATGGAGCCGCCAGCAGGTCCACGAGGCGGCCGAAGTGAACCAGGAAGTCTCTGAGGCCGCGGTGCCGATAACACGCGGCGAGGTCTGAGGGCCCGATCCCTCGGCCGGTCGGTTTACGATCGGCCAGTATCCGGGCTTCCGCGGGCGAGATGCACCCTTCGAGGTGAAGGTGCAGCTCCACCTTGGGGAGGGGGAGCAGGTTCATTAGTGTTCGGCCTGCTGGTTAAAATCGTAGTGGAGGACCAGCTTGTAGACCTTCAGGTCCACGGGCATGTCGAACTTGGCCCCGATGCTGACGGTGGAACCCCGCCGCTCCACCGTGACGTCCTTCTCGGTGAGCGGCAAATTGAGCCGGTGCGCCTTGGCCACGAGGTCCTGCTTCATCTGCTCGGGGGTGCGGTTCCAGCAATCGGTATGCGCGTATTCCCACATCCAGTCCTTGAACTCGTAGGCATTGATCCGGGGAGGCACGACCTTCACGAGCACAAAAATGGCGGCCGCCAGAATCAGCAGCATGACGAAGAGCCCCAATTTGCCCTCACCCTGCTCCGCGTGTCTCATGGCGTGACTCTCCTTTCGGCCTTATCATAAAAAGGTCGTTCCCCCCTGTCAACGCGCCAGTTTCTCCAGAGCCGCCTCCAGCTCCGCGATTTTTCTTCCGTACTCGGCGAGCAGGCGGCGGTTCTTCTCCACCACCTCCGCGGGCGCACGATCCACGAAGGCCGGACTCTCGAGCTTGGCCGAGAACTTCCCGTACTCGGCCTTCGCCTTGCGCAGTTCGCCCTCCAGGCGCTTGCGTTCTCCCTCGGAGTCCCGGGAGGCGGCCGGCACGCGCAGGGCGAACTGGAACCTCGCGGCGACCCCGGCCACCCACTCCTCCCCTTGGGGAAGCGAATCCGCGCGAGTCACCCCGCTCAAGCGGGCCAGGAAGGCCACTTCTTCAGCCGAGTGGCCCAGTGAGGCGGCGGCTTCGGGGTCCGCCGGAACCAGCACCGCATCGAGCCGCAGCGAGGGGGGGAGGCCCTTTTCGGCCCTCAGGTTGCGGACGCGGTTCACGAGGTCCATGAGCCAGTCGATGGAGTCGAAACCCGAAGAGTCTTCGGTCGAGCCCGCCGGGTAGGCCGCCAGCATGAGGCTCCCTTCGGCGCCGGGCATCCGCTGCCAAAGGTCCTCCGTGATGAAGGGCATGAAGGGGTGCAGGAGCCTCAGAATGCTGTCCAGCACGCGGTGCAGGGTCCAGCGGGTGGCCTCCCTCCTGGCGGCGGGCATCCCCTCGGCCAACCCCACCTTCGACACCTCCACGTACCAATCGCAGAAGCGATGCCAGGCGAAATGGTAGAGGAGTTCTGACGCCTCGTAGAACCGGAAGGCCTCTAGCGACTCGTTGACCTTCCTCGCGGTGACCTCGCATTCGCTGAGGATCCAGCGGTCCCAGAATCCGAGGTCCTCCCCGGCCGGCTCTCGGACGGCGTCGCCTCCGAGCTGCATCAGCACGAAGCGACCGGCGTTCCACAGCTTGTTGGCGAAGGCGCGGTAGCCCTCCATGCGCTTGGGGTCGAGGGAGACGTCCGTGCCGGGGACACAGAGGACGGCCAGAGTGAAGCGCACGGCATCGGCCCCATACTGCTCGATGAGCTCTAGGGGATCGATGACGTTGCCGAGGGTCTTGCTCATCTTGCGACCCTGGGCATCCCTCACGAGTCCGTGCAGGAACACGTCCCGGAAGGGGGGCTTGCCGGTGAACTTCAGGCCGGCCATGATCATGCGGGCCACCCAGAAAAACAGGATGTCGTAGCCCGTCTCCATGACCGTCGTGGGGTAGTACCGCCTGAATTCCTCCGTCTCCTCGGGCCAACCCAGGGTGGAGAAGGGCCAGAGCTGGGACGAGAACCAGGTATCCAACACGTCGGGGTCCTGGCTCACGGTGCCGCCGCAGTAAGGGCACTTCGTGAGATCCTCCATGGCCACCAGGAGCCGCTGGGGGTCGTTGGAACCGGCCGACTTTCCGCAATGGTCGCAGAAAAAGGCGGGAATGCGGTGCCCCCACCAGAGCTGACGGGAGATGCACCAGTCGTGGATCTCACTCATCCAGTTCAGGTAGACCTTGCGCCAATGGTCGGGGATGATCCGGATCTCACCGCGCTCCACCGCCTCCCTCGCCGGGCCGGCCAGAGGCTCGATCTTCAGGAACCACTGCTTTGAAATGGCCGGCTCCACGACCGTATCGCAGCGCTGGCAATGGCCCACGGCGTTGGCGTGGACGGCCGTTTTCAGCAGGAGCCCCTCGGCCTCCAGCTGTCGAACCACACCCTTGCGTGCCTCGAACCGGTCTTGGCCCGCGAAGGGTCCGGCCTCCTCGGTCATCCGCCCATCCGGCCCTATGACGGCGATCTCGGGCAGCCCGTGGCGTCTGCCCGCTTCAAAGTCGTTGGGGTCGTGGGCCGGGGTGATCTTCACCGCCCCCGTTCCGAACTCTCGGTCCACCATGGTGTCGGCGATGATGGGGATGGAGCGGTTTATGATGGGTAGGCGCACGCGGCGGCCGATCCAGGATCGGTAACGCTCGTCCTCCGGGTGCACGGCCACGGCCGTGTCGCCCAGCATGGTCTCCGGCCGCGTCGTGGCCACCACGATGCCCGCGCCCTCCTCCGCCCCCTCCAGGGGATAGCGGATGTACCACAGGTGTCCTTGGCTGTCGGCGTGCTCCACCTCGAGATCCGACAGTGCCGTGCCGCAGCGGGGACACCAGTTGATCATGTATTCGCCGCGATAGATCAGCCCTTCCCTGTAGAGCTCCACGAAGGCCGTGCGGACCGCCCTCGAAAGGTCGGGGTCGAGGGTGAAACGGGTCCGGCTCCAGTCGCACGAGGCACCAAGGCACCGAAGCTGCTGCAAGATGGTGTCGCCCTTTTCCTTCCGCCACTCCCACACCTTCTCCACAAAGGCCTCTCGCCCCAACTGCGAACGCTGGATGCCCTGCTTCTCGAGCTCCTTGCTGACGACCATCTGGGTGGCGATGCCCGCGTGATCGGTACCGGGGAGCCAGAGCGCGTCGAATCCCTGCATGCGCTTCCACCGGACCAGAATGTCCTGGAGCGTGACGAACATGGCGTGGCCCGTGTGGAGAACCCCCGTGACGTTGGGAGGGGGGATCACGATGACGTACGGCGGTTTTCCGGAATGGGGGTTGGCCGCAAACATCCCCCCTTCTTCCCAGAAACGGTACCAGCGCTCCTCGCACTCCCTCGGGTCGTACTGCTTAGGGATCTCCATGGCATTATCTCCCGGTTGAAAGGGCCTCGGGGCTGTCGTGCCGCGGCGCCGGGACGGAGCTCCTTCGGGTGCCAGCGGCGTCCCCGCGCCTCTCATACACGAAAACAGGGGCGAACCCCTGTTCTCGCGCTTTAGCTGCCATCGGCGGTCTTCGGTTTCAACCCGCCTCGGTCTCCAGTTCCTGGATGCGCCGCCGGATGAGGGTTTCCGCCATCTCCGGAATGACCTCCCAGGCGACCTGCCGGATGATCTCGGGAGCCGTCTCGCGAAGGACCTGCAACACCGCGTCCCGCACCGCCGCCTGCACGGCTTCCGGCGCCATTTGCTCCGCGTGTTCCCGGACGGCCTCCCGCACCGCGGCGGGAGCCGACTCCGCCACGGCCCGCCTCACGAGATCGGGCGCCTGCTGCGCCACCGCCTGTTGAACGGCGCCCGGAACGGTTTCACGCGCCACGGTCGCGGCGTGGTCCGGGGCGATCTCCCGAGCGATCTCGCGGATGTGCGCTCCCGCCATATCGGAGACGATCGCCCGGATATGGTCGGGCGCCATCTCCCTAACCGTCTCGGCAATCACGGCCGGAGCCATGGCCTGCGCCGCCTCCCGGGCGACCCCCGGGTGCACCTCGGCCACGGCCTTCCTCACCGACTGCTCCAGCTCCTCGCGCGAGATCCCCGGAGGGACCGCCACCTGCGCCGCCGAGGCTGCGGGCTCCGGCTCGGCCGGCAAGGGCCCGGCGGGAACCGGCGCGGCGACGGTGGGCTCCTCGGGCTGGGTCCCTGGGGCCGGCTCCTCGAAGGGAGAGACCTCTTCCATGCCCGCTGGGAGCTCTTCCGTGTGCTCCCCCGGGGCAAGAGGAGCCCTCACGGCCTCGCTCATCTGTTCCGCGGGAACTTCGGGAAGGCCGCTTAGAACCTCGCCCTCTTGGAGGAAGGGGCCCTCCTCAAGCCGAGGTTCTTCGGGTTGTACCTGTTCGGCCGTATCCGCCGACGAGGGGAAAACCTCCTCATAGGCGGGAACCAGATCGCCCTCGATCTTCGGAAGCTCGACAGATGGAGCTTCGACGATCTCCTCCGGGGCGCCGGCAAAGGCCGAAACCGGCGCATCGGCCTTGGCCTGGGCCTGCGAAATCATGTCCTGCTGTTCCGTCATGTCGTGGACGATCAGGGACTCGTCCATGGCCTCCTCGACGGGAAGGAGTTCCGCATCCTGTGAGCTCGCCTCCGCGGGCCGGGCCTCGGGCTCGATCACCCCGGGAGCCGCGGGGCGCCGTCCCTCCCCCCAGTCCTCGGCGCCCATGACGGACACCGGGGCCGCCTCAAAGGGGGGCGCCGAGCCCGCCGACAGGTCCGCCTCGAGCACGTCGGGCTCGCCCGCATCCTCTGGCCCCGCCACGCCGATCACGACCTCGTCTTTGGTCCCATGAGGGGGAGCCACGATCTCCTCAAAGGACTGCTCGGTGGCCTCCTCAGGCGGAAGAGGCCCGAGATCGATGGATTCGAAAGGCTCTTCGGGCTGGATCGCCTCCGTCACCGGCAAAGCGGCCGCCTGTTCTGGCTTTGGCTCCACGGGCAGAGGTTCGCTCTCCCATTCGGTGGGCCAAGCCGCCTCGGAAGCGGGGTGGACCTCAGGCTCTTCATGCACCGCCGAAGGTTCAACCGCGGCTGGCGGGGGGGCGGAAAGGACCTGGACGGTTTCCACCGCGGCCTTTTCTGGCGGAGCCTCCTGCTCGAACACCTGCTCGAAGGGCTCGGCTGGCTTCGCCGGAGCCGCCGCGGCGCCCTCCCGTTCCACCCGCGGCTCATGCACCAGGAGGAACTCCTCCCTTGCCTGAAATACTTGCGCGGGCTCCATGGGCGCGGAGCTATCCAGCACCAGCCGGTGGCTCAAGAGCTCCTCGACCTTATCTACCAAGAGCTTGGAATCGAAGGGCTTGGTGACATAGGTATCGGCCCCCGAGAGCCTCGCCTTCTCCTCGTCGAAGGGCTCGAAGGTCCCCGTCAGCAAGATGACCGGGATCCCGGAATAGGCCGGGTTTTTCTTGACGAAGGAGGCCACGTCGTACCCGTTCATCTCGGGCATGATCACGTCGCAGAGGAGGATGTCGGGGCGGTCATCCTGGATCTTCTGGACCGCGGCCTTCCCGTTGGACACGCACTCCACCGCGTAGTCCCCTTCCGCGAAGGTCAGCTCCACGACCTTCTGGATGGTGACGCTATCGTCCGCCAGCAGGATTTTCTTCGGCATCCGCAGCCCCCTTATCGTCCCTGATTATTCTATGCCAATTCCCAAACCCCTGTAAAGCCGCGCAAGATCGATGCACCGTATCTCCGGATCCGCCGCCACCACCCCTTCGCACCACGGGGCAGCCTCTGGCGGCGCCGTTTCCATGCGGGAGCGGCAGAGCCTCGGGCCGCGCGCCGGCAAGGCCAACAAGCGTCCGCTCCGCTCTACGACGATCAGGACCTCCGGAGGTTCCCTGGGCCCTCCGAATATCTCCTCCCGCAGAACGGGCACCACGCTCCCCTCGCCGGGCAGCAATCCCCATAGCCACTCCGCTCCCTCCGGCAGGGGATGCGGCTCCCACCAGTCGCGCACGGTGACTACCGCCGCCTCCGGAACCGCAAGCTTCAGCGAACCCGCCTCGAACACCATGAAGCCGCGTTCATCCATTCCCTTCGCCCAACCCTTCTTCATTGACCACATAAACCCAGCGCCCTTGGCCCGACAGCACTCCCCTGCACCAAGCCCGGCCCCTGAAGAGATCGCCGGGAAGGGAGAGGTAGGTCAGCCTCTCGCGCCCGTCGGGAAGAAGGACCCCGCCGGCGCGCCAGCACGCGCCGCTGTTGAGCAGGATGAGGACGCCGGGAAGACCGGCCCTGGGAGCGACCCCAAGGCAATGGGCGAGATCCTCGGCCTGAGAGGCGTACGATTCAAAATCCCTCTCCTGCCGGTGAAGCACCCTGCGCACCTGCAAGAAGGGTAGGGCCAATTCCAGGGCGTCGCCGACCTGCACCAGCAACCACGGCTCCGAAGGCATCACCTTTCCTTCCTGGCCGTAACATAGAGAGGGGACCGCCGGAGCGTCAAGGGGCCAGGCGGACCCCAATCCCGCGATGGAACGGGGGAAAGAGCATGGAAAGCAGGCGGAACAAGCCATTGAAGAAGAGGCCCTTGTCACCTATCAAGGGATTGGGGCGCCCTCGAGCCGAAGGCGAGAG
>JBMFSH010000005.1:0-17156 GCA_049967655.1 Acidobacteriota bacterium | reverse complement strand
CGGCAAGGCCATGGCCCTCCCCGTCCAGGAGACAACGCCTTTCCCCCGTGAACCCGAGCCGTAGCCGAAGGCACCCGCGTGTCCATCGCGGAATTTGGGACGGAATGAAGAGCCTCTTCACGGCCGGGTTGGGGGAGGAGGATCGGATGGGGAGGTTCGCGGCTCGATAGGGAGCTTGGTCGTTTCTGGACTTGCGGTAGTCCCGAAGGCTCATTCCTGCGGTCGCTGCGGTAAATGCCCCAAACCCGGCCCTCCGACCGCCGTAATTTCATCGGGCGCTGGCGCCCATCGCGCCAAGAATTCTATAATCTCAACCTCGGTCGGGGCCCAGGGCCTGCGGCCGGGCAATTCCGAGAGCGAAGGGAACCACTGAACCGGTGTCGGCTGCCCGCGCGAGAGGTCTGCGCCGCGGAACCAGGCAACAGCGCGGGAGCCTTAAGGAACGGAGATCCTGATGGCGAGGCGGAAAGTAACCATCGACGGCAACGAGGCGGCCGCCTACGTTGCCCACAAAGTGAACGAGGTCTGCGCCATTTATCCCATCACGCCCTCCTCCCCCATGGGGGAATGGGCCGACCAATGGTCATCCGAGGGCCAGACGAACATCTGGGGGACCGTCCCCTCGGTGGTCCAGCTGCAGAGCGAAGGAGGCGCTTCCGGCGCCGTGCACGGCGCCCTCCAGACGGGAGGCCTGACCACCACCTTTACGGCGTCCCAGGGCCTCCTTCTCATGATCCCCAACATGTTCAAGATCGCGGGCGAATTGACCTCCACGGTATTCCACGTGTCCGCGCGCACGCTGGCCACCCACGCCCTCTCCATCTTCGGCGACCACAGCGACGTCATGGCCGTGCGCTCCACGGGCTGGGCCATGCTCTGCTCCTGCTCCATCCAGGAGATCATGGATTTCGCCCTCATCGCCCAGGCCGCGACGCTGGAGGGGCGCATCCCCGTCCTGCACTTCTTCGACGGCTTCCGAAGCTCCCACGAAGTCCAGAAGATCGAACAGCTCGACGAGAGTGACCTGCGCGCCCTCATCAACGACGACCTGGTGCGGGCTCACCGAGGAAGGGCCCTCTCCCCCGACAGGCCCGTGCTACGGGGCTCGGCGCAAAACCCCGACGTCTTTTTCCAGGCGCGGGAGCGCATCAACCCCTTCTATCAGGCCTTCCCCGAGATCATGCAGCGAACCATGGACAAGTTCGCCGAGGTGGTGGGCCGCCAGTATCGCCTCTTCGATTACGTCGGCGCACCCGACGCCGAACGCGTTATCGTCATGATGGGCTCGGGCGCCGAGGCCGCCCACGAGGCCGTCGAACGCCTCGTGGGCGATGGAGAGAGGGTGGGGCTGCTGAAGGTTCGCCTCTTCCGCCCCTTCTCCACCGAGGCCTTCATCAAGACCCTACCCTGGACGGTCAAATCCATCGCCGTCCTGGACCGGACCAAGGAGCCTGGCTCCGCCGGTGAACCGCTCTACCAGGACATCGTGACGGTCCTCGGCGAGGAGCTCTCTTCGGGCCGGCTGCCCTTCCGCTTCCCGCGCGTCGTAGGCGGCCGCTACGGCCTCTCCTCCAAGGAGTTCACCCCGGCCATGGTGAAGGCGGTCTTCGACAACCTGGCGCAGGATGAGCCCAAGAACCACTTTTCGGTGGGCATTGAGGATGACGTGACCCACCAGAGCCTCCCCTTCGACCCGGCCTTCATCACCGAGGGCGAAGGCGTGATCCGCTGCCTCTTCTACGGGCTGGGTTCGGATGGCACCGTGGGAGCCAACAAGAACTCCATCAAGATCATCGGCGAGGAGACCGAGAACTACGCCCAAGGCTACTTCGTCTACGACTCCAAGAAGGCCGGCTCCATCACCGTTTCCCACCTCCGTTTCGGGCCCAAGCCGATCCATTCCACGTACCTGGTCTCCTCTGCCAACTTCGTGGCCTGCCACGCCTTCACATTCCTGGAGAAGTTTGACATGTTGAAGGCCGCCGTACCGGGGGCCACTTTCCTGCTGAACAGCCCTTATGGGCCCGACGAGGTGTGGGACAAGATCCCGCGCAGCGTTCAGCAGCAGATCATCGACAAGCATCTCAAGCTCTACGTCATTGACGGCTACAAGGTGGCCCGCGAAGCCGGCATGGGAGGCCGCGTCAACACGATCATGCAGACCTGTTTCTTCGCCATCTCGGGGGTCCTGCCCAAGGACGAAGCCATCGCGGCCATCAAGCACTCCATCGAAAAGACGTACGGCAAGAAGGGCGAGGAGGTGGTCCGCAAGAACTTCGAGGCCGTGGACGCCACCCTGGCCAATCTCTTCCAGGTCGCCGTACCGGCCCAGGCGACGGCTACCTTCGACAAACCGCCGGTGGTCTCCGAAAAAGCCCCCGCCTACGTCCGGGAGGTCCTGGCCAAGATCATCGCCAACGAGGGCGACGACCTGCCCGTCTCCGCCATGCCCCCCGACGGCACCTTCCCTACGGCCACGGCCCAGTGGGAGAAGCGGAACATCGCCCTGGAGATCCCCGTCTGGGACGAGAAGCTCTGCATCCAGTGCGGAAAGTGCGCGCTCGTTTGCCCCCACGCCGCGATCCGCATCAAGGTCTACGACCCTGCCCTCCTCAAGGAGGCCCCTCCGACGTTCAAATCCATGGACTATAAGGGGCAGGAGTTCAAGGGGATGAAGTATACCGTCCAGGTGGCGCCCGAGGACTGCACGGGCTGCGCCGAGTGCGCCTTCATCTGCCCCGCCAAGGACAAGAGCAACCCCAAGCACAAATCCCTGGACATGGCCGACCAGATCCCGCTGCGCGAGCCGGAACGCGAAAACTACGCCTTCTTCCTCGCTCTGCCCGAGGTCGACAGGACGATCGTCAAGATCGACTCGGTCAAGGGCTCTCAATTCCTTCAGCCTCTCTTCGAGTACTCGGGCGCCTGCGCCGGCTGCGGCGAGACGCCCTACATCAAGCTTTTGACCCAGCTCTTCGGCGACCGGGCACTCATCGCCAACGCCACGGGCTGCTCCTCCATCTACGGGGGCAACCTCCCCACCACTCCCTACGCGATCAACCCCGACGGCCGCGGCCCCGCCTGGTCCAACTCGCTCTTCGAGGACAACGCGGAGTTCGGCTACGGCTTCCGCCTCACCCTCGACCAGCACCGCCAATATGCTCGCGAGCTCCTGCAGAAGCTGCGGCCTTCCCTGGGCGACGACCTCGTGGACGGCCTCCTGAATGAGCCGCAGGCGGATGAGATCGGCATCGCGCGCCAGCGGGCCCGCGTCTTCGCCCTCAGGCAGAAGCTGGCCGGTGCCACGGACGGCGAGGCCCAGAACCTCCTCTCGGTCTGCGAT
Source organism: Acidobacteriota bacterium (assembly GCA_049967655.1). Lineage (GTDB taxonomy): Bacteria > Acidobacteriota > UBA4820 > UBA4820 > DSQY01 > DTPS01. Next base: position 13,813 of record JBMFSH010000005.1, on the reverse strand, counting down.
TCACTCGTGAAGAAGAGCGTCTGGATCGTGGGTGGCGACGGCTGGGCCTACGACATCGGCTACGGCGGCCTGGACCACGTGCTCGCCTCGGGGCGCAACGTGAACGTGCTCGTGCTGGATACCGAGGTGTACTCCAATACCGGTGGCCAGTGCTCGAAGGCCACCCCCATCGGGGCCGTGGCGAAGTTCGCGGCGGGCGGCAAGGCCATGCCCAAAAAGGACCTGGGACTCCTGGCCGTGACCTACGGGAACATCTACGTGGCGCGCGTCGCCATGGGCGCCAACGACAACCAGACGGTCAAGGCCTTCCTGGAGGCCGAGGCCTACGACGGCCCCTCCCTCATCATCGCCTACAGCCACTGCATCGCCCACGGCTTCAACATGACGGAGGGCATGCAGCACCAAAAGGAGGCCGTGGAGTGCGGCGCCTGGCCGCTCTTCCGCTACAATCCCGATCTGGCCAAGGAAGGCAAGAACCCGATGAAGCTCGACTCCAAGGCGCCCAAGAGCGCTTTCTCGGACTACGCCATGAAGGAGACGCGCTTCAAGATGCTCACCAAGAGCCATCCGGAGGCGGCCCGGGAGCTCATGCAGCTCGCCCAGAAAGAGAACCTGGCCCGTTGGGAGGTCTACGAGCAGCTGGCCGCCATCCCGTTCGGCGAGAAAGCCCCTCAGCCGAGCAAGAGCCTATAGGGGAAAATCATGGACCTGACTACCAGATACCTCGGCTTGGAGTTAAAGAACCCGCTGGTTGCCTCCGCGAGCCCCCTGTCCAAAGACCTGGACACGCTCAAGCACCTGGAGGATGCCGGCTTGGCCGCGGTCGTCATGGAATCCCTCTTCGAGGAGCAGATCCGCCAAGAAGAGGGTGCCTTGGATCACTACCTCACCCACGGTACGGAGAGTTTCGCGGAGGCCCTCTCCTACTTCCCCGAGACCTCGGAATTCACGCGGGGCCCCGAAGAGTATCTAGAACACATCCGCAAGGCCAAGCGGTCCCTCTCCATCCCCGTCATCGCGAGCCTCAACGGGGTCTCCTCGGGCGGCTGGATGGATTATGCCCGCAAGATCCAGCAGGCCGGAGCGGACGCGTTGGAGTTGAACATCTACTACGTGCCGACCGACCCCGCCATTCCGGGCTCCGAGGTCGAAAAGATGTACCTTGATGACGTCCGCACCGTCCGCACCGCCGTCACCATCCCCGTCGCCGTCAAGTTGAGCCCCTACTTCAGCAACATGGCCAACATGGCCGCCCAGATCGACTCGCTGGGTGTCAACGGGCTGGTGTTCTTCAACCGCTTCTACCAGCCCGACATCGACCTGGAGGAGCTGGAAGTGTCGCCCAATCTGGTCCTCTCCTCCTCCTCCGAGATGCGGCTCCCCCTGCGATGGATCGCCATCCTCTACGGGCGCATCAAGGCCGACCTGGCCGCCACCAGCGGCATCTACAGGACGGAGGACGTCTTGAAGATGCTCATGGCCGGGGCCAGTGCCACCATGCTCTGCTCGGCCCTCCTCGTGCACGGCATCCGTCGCGCCACGGAGATCCTCAAAGGCATGGAGTCCTGGATGGAGGAGCACGACTACGAATCCATCCGCCAGATGCAGGGCAGCATGAGCCAGCAGCGCTGCCCAGAACCCGCCGCCTTCGAGCGGGCCAACTACATGAAGGTTCTGCAGAGCTACAAATGAAGCGGGCGTAAGCGCCCCAAGCGGTTCCCATTGGGCCCCGGCCCCCGGGTCGGGGCTCCATATTGAAGGGGTTAGACCATGACGGATTCGTCACCCAACAGTAGCACCGCGATCAGCCTGGGCCCCGAAGAAAAGCGCGCACTCCTGGAACGCTTCCTTGGATACGCGAGGATCGATACCCGCTCCAGCGAGACATCGGAGAGTTTCCCTTCCACTCAAGGGCAGTGGAATCTGCTCCGAATCCTGGAGGGCGAGATGCGCGAGTTGGGGCTCGCCGAGGTCAAGCTGGACGAGAAGGGCTACCTCTTCGGGACCCTGCCCTCCACCCTCCCGCCCGGCCGCGACGCCAAGGTCATCGGCTACCTGGCGCACGTGGATACCTATCCCGGCACCAACGCCACGGGCGTTAACCCGCAGGTCATCCCCGCTTACGACGGGCGGGACATCCTCCTGCCGGCGGCCCCGGGGCTGACCCTCACCGTCGCCGAAAACCCGGATCTTGCCCGCTGCACGGGCCACACCCTCGTCACCACCGACGGGACCACCCTTCTGGGTGCGGACGATAAGGCCGGCATCGCCGTCATCATGACCGTGTGCGACTGGTTTCTGAAGCATCCGGAAGTGCCTCACGGGACCATCCGAGTCGGATTCACCCCGGACGAGGAGACGGGCAACGGAACGCGCTTTTTCGACGTGAAGCGCTTCGGCGCCTACGCGGCTTACACCTTCGACGGCTCCCTCTTGGGAGAGATCGAGGAGGAGACCTTCTGCGGCGATTCGGCCGTCCTGACCATCACCGGCAAGGATATCCACCCGGGGGTCGCCAAAGGCAGGATGGTCAACGCCCTCCGCGTAGCGGCGGAGATCATAGGCCGCCTCCCCAAAGGGTTCCTGCCCGAAACCACTGAAAAGCGCGAGCCCTACCTCCATCCTTACGTGTTCGACGGTGAGGTCGGCAAGGCCAACCTTCGTTTCATCATCCGGGGCTTCACCGTCGAAGAGCTGCGCGCACGCGAGGAGGACCTCCTTCGCGTCGCCCGCGAGGCCGAGGAGGCATTCCCGGGCGCCAAGGTGGAGGTGCTCATCCAGGAGTCCTACCGCAACATGAAGGTCGTCCTGGACCAGCACCCGGAGGTGCTGAACCTGGCCATCGAGGCCGTTCGCCGTGCGGGCGTCGAGCCGGTCCGGAGCTATATCCGGGGCGGGACGGACGGCTCGGCGCTCTGCTTCAAGGGACTGCCTACGCCCAACATCTTCGCCGGCGGGGTCAACTTCCACGGCATCCAGGAGTGGGTAAGCCTGGAGTGGATGGCCAAGTCCGTGGAAACGGGGCTCCACCTGGCGCTCCTCTGGGCCGAAAAGGGCGTCTGAGCCGGGCCTGGCTATAGCTGCATGCAGGCTGCTTGCCCAAATTCCGCGATGCCATTCCCGCCGATGTGGGAGCCGTCGCCTGAGGGCGACTTCCCGATGGCCATTAAGCGAGTAAGCAATTAAGCAGGACGAGATGAGCGGAATTGGGGGCTTGGCGCCCCCTTGCATCTCCGTTTCTCCTCGTGCATGCTAGGGGCGTCAGGAGCGTCTCCATGAAACAAGGGAGTAGACAGAGTCCCATGAAGGGCCTTATAACTCTCGCAGGGCAAAGGCTTACCTATACCATCCGAAGAAACAACAGGGCCCGCCGCATCTGGATCAAGGTGGAGGACAGGGAGGGCCTTGTGCTCGTGTTTCCCAAGTGGGCCAAGACGAGCCAGGCCCCGGACCTGATCCGCAAGCACCGCGACTGGATCCTCGGCCGGCTCGAACGGCGAGCCGACCACCTCGCGAGCGCCCCTCCCCCCCTGGGAGAGGGCCGCACCGTCTCCTATCGCGGCCGCGCTCTGCCTTTGCGCGTGCGCAACTGCGCCTGCGTCAACCCCTCCGTGGAGATTCACAGGGACTCCGTGGTCGTGCGGGTTCCCCGCGACCGCGATGCCCCTGTCGGAGAGGTGCTCACCGCCTTCTATCACGAGAAGGCCAGGGAGGTGTTCACACGGCGGGTCCAGGCTCTGGCGGAGGCCATCGGCGTCAAACCGAAGCGGATCTCCGTCCGTGACCAGAAAACCCGCTGGGGCGCCTGCACGGGCCTCGGCACGCTCACCTTCAACTGGCGCCTTTTGCTGGCGCCGCCGGCCGTGCTCGATTACGTCGTCGTACACGAGCTTTGCCACTTGCGGCACGCCAACCACGGGCGCCGCTTCTGGGAGCTGGTGGCCCGTCACAGCCCAAACTTCCAGGCTCACCGCGACTGGCTTCGCACCTACGGGCGGCTCCTGACCCTGGGATAGCCGCCCTTTCCCCTTTCGTCAACATGGAGGATGCCTTGCAAGAACCTCTCAGCCCCCAAAAGAGCCCTTACGTATTGGATCTCGAGGCCGGAGACTACTACTGGTGCGCCTGCGGCCGTTCCGGCAAACAGCCCGTTTGCGACGGAAGCCATAAGGGGACCGGATTCCAGCCCGTCAAGTTCCACCTCGACCAGCCCAAGAGGGTGGCCCTCTGCGGATGCAAGTACTCGGGCCACAAGCCCTTCTGCGACGGCAACCACAAGGAGCTCTGAAGGGCTGATCCTCGGCCGTCCAGCTGAGGCGCGGCAGTGCTCCCTCTCCTCGTGCCCAGGTCCTCCTTCACCGAGGCTTCCCGTCATGCCTAGACCGTGACAGAGCCTCTCGGGTAGTCCTATGCCCCATCTCGATCTCGGCCCCCTCCAGATCCATTACCGGATCGCTGGTTCCGGACCACCGCTCGTTCTCATTCCGGGATGGACCCTGAACCTCCATCTCTGGGATGAGATGGCGCCTTTCCTGGAGCCGCATTATCGGGTCATCCGGTACGATCCGCGCGGTGCCGGCCAGTCCTCCTCTAACCCGGACCTGGAATACTCCCGCCTCTCGGACGCCGAAGACCTGGCCGCCCTCCTCGATCACCTCGGTATCGCGGAGGCCCACCTCGTGGGCCACTCCAAAGGGGCCAGAATCGCGCTCATCTTCGCCATGAAGTGGCCCGAGCGCGTCTTTTCGGTGGCGGCCATCGGCTCCGCGGAGCCCCACCCGGAGGGCTCGGGAGCCAGCTTTCGCCCCATCGCCGCACAGTGGGTGGCCAAAGCCGCCAAGACCGCCAGGGAAGAGGGGCCCGAAGCCGCCGTCCGGAACCTGGGCCGCGCCCGGCTGTTCGGCACGCTGCGCGCCTCGCCTGAGGGGCTGCGGCACCTGCGCTTGGCCATGGAGGGGTATGCCGCGGCGGACCTGCTCTCCGAAGCACCCAAGCGAAGCTGCGACACCGAAGCGGGCGCTTCCCGGCTCACCATGCCGATCCTCTTTCTGGCGGGCGAGGAGGACCCCTTCCTGGAGGAGTGCCGCTACGCCCACGAGCGCCTCCCCTCCTCGCGCCTCGCCGTCCTGCCGCGCTGCGGCCACATGGCTCCCGTCGAGCGTCCGCGGGCCGTGGCCGATACCCTCCAGGCCTTCCTCTCCGAGGAGGGCCTCTCTACGTCAGGGAACGCGCCGCGGTAGCTCGCCGAGGGCCGTTTCGTATTCGGCGACCATATCCCGGACGATGGCGCCGGCGGGTTTCACCTCTCCAATGAGCCCCACCCTCTGGCCGGCGTTCCAGATATCTTTCCAGGCCTTGCCGCCGCCCTGCGCGGAGCCCCTCATGGCCCGCGAGATGCTGACCGCGTAAGGGGCCGCCGTGAGCCCCCTGATTTCACGAAGGGCCGCGCGGAGATCTTCCCCCTTCCGGTAGTTGAGGCTCGGTATAGCTCCCAGCCCCCCGGCCTCGGAGACGTCCGCCACTAGCCGGGGCGTGCTCACCAGGAACATGGGCGCGCCAACGAAGGGGATGGGATCCCCAGAAGGCGCGTCAGCGCGGTGGGGATGGATCCAGAGACCGCCGGGCTCATGGCCGCTGCTCCTGCACGCGCGCCAGGAGATCGAGCACCGCGCCGTTGAAGCGTTCGGGCTCCTCCATGCAAGCGAGATGGCCCGCCCCCGGGATTTCCACGTAGGAGGCCCCGGGGATGAGGCCCGCCAAGCCCTCGGCCTCTATGGGGGGCGTGACGGCATCCTGGCTGCCGACGGCCACGAGGGTCGGGCAGGTGATCCTCCGCAGGAGGTCGAGCCTGGAGGGCCTGTCGCGCATGGCGAGCAGCGCGGCTGCCACCCCCTCCCGGCGCTGGTCCACCATCATGGACCAGACCCGCCTCGACAAGTCCACGCCTTCGCGGAGCGTCCTCTCGCTCAGGAGCTTGAAGAGCATGTCGTCGGCCAGGAAGGTCATGCCCTCGGCCAGCACCCGCCGGGCCGTCGCCGACCGGACCTCCTTCGCGGAAGCCGAGTCGGCCGCCGCTCGCGTGTCCGCAAGAACGAGCCCAGCCACCCTCCAAGGAAAGAGGGCCGCGAAGGCTAGCGCTACGTAGCCGCCCATGGAGAACCCGCAGATCACTCCCTTGGGCGCGCCGTGGGCGTCCATGCAGGCGGCCAGGTCCCGGGCATGGTCTTCGATGGAATGCGGGCCCCTGGGCAGGGGGGATCGCCCGAATCCGCGAAGGTCCGGCACGAGGACCCTCACCTTTGCCGCCAGCGCCCCTGCTTGGCGCTCCCACATGCGTCCGTCCAGCGGGAACCCGTGGACCAGCACCAGCGGTACGCCTTTACCGTCGCCGAAGGTCGCTCCGGCCAGCCCTTGTCCCATGTGCGCAGCCCCCGATTTCGGCCGTGAGCGCCCAACGGCGCGGCCAGAGACGAGCCTACCACCCGAAGACATCGCGGGGGCCGCGGCCTCGCGCCAGCCTCCTTCGCTGGGTCAAAAGGCGCGCAGAGGTCGAAGGCACGCCTCCTCCACCGGGACCTCGGCTGTCGTCAGGAAAGACGGCGCCGGAAGAGGGCGATGAAAAAGCCGTCCCAGGAGTGGCGGTGAGGAAGGCAGGTGAAGCGGCCGCTGCCGGAGGAATGGAGGATCTCAGCCAGCGGCTTCGGGGGCTTGCAGGGCAGCGCGGAAAAGCCCGCGTTCTCCGACAGGAACCGCTTCGCCACGGCCTCCGTCTCCTCGGGCTCGATGGAGCAGACCGAGTAGCAGAGCACCCCTCCAGGGGACACCACCCGGGCCGCCTCGGTCAGGAACCGCAATTGACGGTCGGCGCGGAAGGCGAGGTCGGTCTCCTGGATCTGCCAGCGAATCTCGGGGTTGCGCCGCAGGGTCCCCAGCGAGGAGCAGGGGGCGTCCAGCAGGACCGCCGGCCACTCGGGGCGAAAGGGCAGCCCCGCCTCCAAATCCACCTGAGCCAGCCGCACGTTGGTGAGGCCGAGGCGCCACACGTTCTCGGCGATCTGGGCCAGGCGGCGGCGGTGGACGTCGGTGGAGAGGACCCATCCCCGCTCCCCCACGCGGCCGGAGAGAAGGACGCTCTTCCCCCCGGGCGCCGCGCACAGGTCAAGCACGCGCTTGCTCCCCTCCACGGGCAGGAGAAGGGCCGGCACTTGGGACGCGGGGTCCATGATGTAGAAGTGACCGCGCCGGAAAGCTTCCGTTTCCGCCGGGTTACCCCTCCGGACCGCATAGGTGAGCGGCAGCGCCGTGTCCGGCTCCAGGACGACGCCTTCCCGCCTGAGGAGCGGAAGTCCCTGGGCCCGAGCCGAGGGCGAGGGGAAGACCAGGTTCGTGGGCGCTGGGGCCTGGAAAGCTTCCATGAGCTCCTCCCCTGCGGCCTCTCCGAAGCGGGCCAGGTAGCGCCGGGCCAGCCACTCGGGCATGCCCAGCCGCAGAGCGGCCCCCTCGCTCCCGTTGAGCCGGTAGGGAAGCTCTCCCGCCTCGTCGCGGCGCTCCGCCACCCCCCGCAGGATGCCGTTCACGAACCCTCCGGCGCCGGGGCTGACCGCCTTCGCGGCCTCCACGCACTGATCCACGGCCGCATAGGCGGGGACCCTGTCCAGAAAGAGGAGCTGGAAGGCACCGACCCTCAAGATGTGCCTCAATTCGGCCTGCGTATCGGCCAGGCCTCGCTCGGTCTGGTCGTCGAGAACCCAGTCCAGGAGGGGGAGGTGCCGGACCACGCCGGCGGCCAGCTCGCGCAGAAGGGCGCGGTCCTCCTCCCTGGGCAGGCGCGCCTGGCGCTCCTGGAGAAGCCTCTTCAGCGACTGCCGATGGTCCAGGACTTCGGCGAGGACGCTCGCCGCCTCCGCGCGCAGGTTCGCCCGTCCGGCGGGCCCTTCCGCCGCGCCCGCGTGGGATTCCGGCCTCAGAGGGCCTCTGCCGGCGCGGAACTTTCCCGGGCCGCTCTTCCGGCCTCGGGCCCCGCCTGCGCCGCCCTCGTACTCGCGGCCGGCGCGGCCCGGCAGCCGCCCTCTAGAGCCGGGTGCCCGGCGGGATGGCGTACCCACGCAGCACCTCCTCGGACGTCATGGGGCGCTTGCCCGGCCTCTGCATCCTGCCCACGAGGAGAACGCGGCCGTCCCCGCAGACGACCCCGAAGGCCCCGCCCCCGACCACCTCGCCCGGCTCGGCCCGCACGCTGGCGGGTCCCACCGCGGCGGCGAGCACCTTGATCCGCTCCGCCCGATATTCGAAGAAGGTCCCGGGCCAAGGGTCGAAGGCCCGCACCTGCCGCTCCAGCTCCACCGCGGGCCGGGAGAAGTGGAGGCGCCCGTCCTCGCTCGTCAGCCTGGGAGCGTAGGTGGCCAGCGCCTCGTCCTGCAGCCGCGCCTTCAGCGTGCCGGCGCGAAGCCCTTCCAGCGTTTCGATCAGGAGTCCCGAGCCCAGGCGGGCCAGTACGGGAGAGAGCCCTCCCGTTGTGGCGGCGGGCGGGATGGGAATTCGTCCTTCGAGATAGACGGGTCCCGTGTCGAGCCCCTTCTCCATCCGCATGGTGCACACGCCCGTCTCCGCATCCCCGGCCCAGATCGCGTGGGCGATCGGCGAGGCGCCGCGGTGCCTCGGGAGCAGCGAGGCGTGAACGTTCACGCAGCCGAGGCGGGGAATGGCGAGCACGGCCTCCGGGAGGATCTTGCCGTAGGCCACCACCACGATCACGTCGGGGCCGAGCTCTCTCAGGAGCCCCTGAACCTCGGCGCCCTTCAAGGAGACGGGCTGGTGAACCTCCAGGCCCCGCTCGGCCGCGAAAAGCTTCACCGGCGGCGGCGTGAGGAGTCTTCTGCGCCCTACGGACTTGTCCGGCTGGGTGAACACGGCTAGGGGGCGGGCCCCCGCCTCCACAAGCGCCTGAAGGTGAACGCGCGCGAAGTCGGGCGTCCCCATGAAAACGATGCGCTCAGGCAGGACCGGTGCCATGAACGATCCCCCCTTAGACCGCCGGCACGCCCTCAGGCGTCCCGGCTCCGCCGATCGAACTGGGGGTATGGATCCTCCCACTCCCCGTCCCGGATGAGCTTCTTGATCTTGCGCTTGACGATGTCGCGTCGCAGGGGGGAGAGCCTGTCGACGAAGAGGATGCCATCCAGGTGGTCGATCTCGTGGCAGAGTGCCCGGCAAAGAAACTCGGTGCCTTCAATCTCGAAGGAGTTCCCCTCGCGGTCGAGCGCCTTGACCCTGATCCTGGCCGGGCGCTTGACCCGCTCGTAGATCTTGGGGATGGAGAGGCAGCCTTCCTCTTCGTGCATCTCCCCAGACTGCTCCACGATTTCCGGATTGAGCAGGTAGAGGATCTGTTCCTTATCGCCCTGTGCGCCGAGGTCCACGACCATGGCCCGCACGGCGATCCCCACCTGATTGGCCGCGAGGCCCGCGCCGGAGGCGTGCCGCATGGTCTCGACCATGTCATCCAGCAGCGCCTGAACCTCGGGAGTGATGTCGGTCACGGGGGCCGACTTCTCCCGCAGGACCGGTGATCCGTAGAGTTCAATTTTCCGAATGGCCATTCGATCGCGCTCCCCGTCTCCTGATCAGCGAGAGGGTCCGTTCCACCCTCTCCTGAAGCAGGACCTCAAGATGCTCCACGGAGTCCGGGCAGGCATCCAGCGCCTGCCGCGTGGCGGGCCCGGGAAGCTCCAGCACCATGGACCGCTCGGACGCCGTCACGGTGGCGGTCCTCGGCACCCTCTTGAGGAAGGCCACTTCACCGATGATGTCCCCCGGAGCGAAAACCGCCAAGGGCATCTCCTCCTCCTCGATGGTGCCTCGCGCCGCCAGGCGGCCCCTCACCAGAATAAACAGCGAATCACCCTCCTCCCCTTCCCTGACCAGGAGGTCTCCCGGATCCAGGTTCCTCGGGATGGCCACCGAACCCAGGAGACGGGCGTGTTCCGCATCCATCTCCCGAAAGAGCATCTGAATCCAGAACGGGCCGGCCTCGTCGGGCTGAGGCGCGGACCCATCAAGGGCCGTCTCTGGAGGCGGCGCCTCCCCGCTGGAGGGCACTCGCAGGGGCTCTCCGAAGCCCTCCCCCGAGGCCGCGCCGAGGACTCCGCCGGCGACTTCCGGTCCCGCTTCGGCGCCGGGGCCATCCGGAGCCACGGTGACCTGACCCTCCGGCTCCAGGGCTGGTCCCGCGGAGAGATCGAAGAAGAAGGCGGAGAGCTCTTCCGCCTTCTGTCCGCCCCCCTCCAACTCCGCCATGCGCCTCGCCAGGACGGCATCTTCCGGGGCAAGGCGCACGGCCCGCCTCAGGAGCGCCAGCCCCTCCGACCGCCGACCGCCCGCGAGCCGGGCCTCCCCCTCGTCGCGGTAGATCCGCGCCGCCTCCTCCGGCCGCCCTGCCCCCTCGTAGGCCTCCGCCAGGTGGACTTTCAGGGCCAGATCGCGGGGCTCCCTCTGGAGCTTGCGCTCCAGGAGTGACGCGGCCCGCTCGTAGCAGCCCTGCTTCATCAGGACCAGCGGATCCTCCTCTCCCTTTCCCTTACCGAACAAGGACATGGCGCCCTCCGCCTGCTGGAAGTCTACCGCACCATCGGTCCACCCTCAAGCCGCACAACCGCCGACTTCCGTTGCGTTTCCGAGCCGGCGTCCCTACAATGGGGGCCTGCCGGAGGGTTCGAGATGCCAGAGTTCTACCCGTCCAATTTCGGGGGATTACCGCCCGATCAATCCTCGCTGGAGACTTCCCGCTTCGTCATCCTGCCCATCCCCTACGAGGTGACGACCTCCTACGCCAAGGGCACCAAGTTCGGCCCCAGGGCCATCATCGAGGCTTCCAGGAACATGGAGCTCTACGACGAGGAGCTGGGGCTGGAGCCCTGCGAGGCGGGCATCTTCACCTCGGAGGACCTCCTGTTCCACGACATCAGCCCGAGGGCCATGGTGGATACGGTCAAGGAGGCCGTGGGCCACTACCTTTCCATGGACAAGTTCGTGGTAAGCCTGGGCGGCGAGCACAACCTGAGCTTCCCCTGCTTTCTGGCCCACCGGGAGGTCCACGGGGAAATCGGGGTGGTCCAGCTGGACGCCCACGCCGATCTCAGAGAATCCTACGAGGGCACCCCCTTCAACCACGCCTGCGTCATGCGGCGCATCGTCGGGTGCAGCGCGGGCACGGCCCAGGTGGGCATCCGGTCCCTGTCGCGGGAGGAGGCCGATTACCTCAAAGCCAAAGGCACGTGGCCCGTGGTCTGGGCGCGGGAGTGCCAGGAGGGCGACGGCTGGATGGACCGAGTCCTGGCGGCGCTGCCCCCGAAGGTCTATCTGACCGTGGACGTGGACGGCTTCGATCCCTCCCTGGTTCCCTGTACGGGCACCCCCGAGCCGGGAGGACTGCAGTGGTACCCGACCCTTCGATTCCTGCGCCGTCTGTGCTGCGAGCGCGAGGTCGTGGGGATGGACGTCATGGAGCTGGCACCCGACAGCGTGCACTTCGCCGCCGACTTCCTGGTGGCCCGGCTCCTCTACAAGGTCATGGGTTACCTTTCGGCGAGAGGAGGCCGCCCCGAACGGCGGCCAGGAGCCTGACCAGCGAAAAGGGCTTCTCGATGAAGTTGAGGGCACCCGCCTCGATGGCGCTCCTGCGGTCCGCCTCCTGGCCTTTGGCCGAGAGCACCAGCACCGGCGGGCGGTTTCGAAGTTTGGCCATCTCTCTAAGCGCGGCAAAGCCGTCCATGCCCGGCATGCGCAGATCCAGAAGGACGAGGTCGGCGGGCTCACGCCGGAGCTGGTCCAGGAGTTCCGTGCCGCTCTCCGCGGTGCCCACCGAATAGCCTTCCTTCTCCAGGATGAAGCGGATCATCTCGAGTATGTCCGGCGTGTCGTCGCAGACCAGGATCCTGGCCACCTGGCGCCTCCCAGAGCAGATGCCCGGCCCTTCACCTCACCGTTGGGATTCGGCTGGCGTCCCGTCTACGAAGTCCTTTAACTTCCGCCACGTCGTGATCGGGACCCTCTCCCTCGCCAGATCGACGAGCCGGTAGAGGATCCGTCCCGCGGCCCGCGCGTCGTCCAGGGCCCGATGCCGCGAAGAAAACTCGTATCCGAACCTCGCCGCCAGCGCGTCCAGGCCCCGGCCCTCCTCCCTGGGGATCAGCCTCCGGGCGAAGCGGAGCGTGCAGAAGGCCGGCTCCCGCAACGGCTCCCCTTCCTCGATGCGCTCGATCTCCTGACAGAGCACTCGCCGATCGAAGACCAAGTTGTGGGCCACGAGTACCCGGCCGCGCAGCCTCTGCGCCAGTTCGGGCCAGACCGCGCCGAAGGTGGGGCGGCCCGCCAGGTCGGCCGGCTCGATTCCCGTCAGGCGCTGGACGAACGGCGCCACGGGAGTCCCTGGGTCCAGGAGGGTCTCGAAGGCTTCCACCTCCTCTCCGCCTTCGAAGCAGGCCAGGCCGATCTCGATGGCCCTCTCGGGCTCCATCCCGTTCGTCTCGAAATCTACCACCGCGAAGGGGACCCTCTCCACCTCCTCGGCCTCGAAGGGATCGGGGCAAGAGGCCAGCCTCACCGCGCCGTCGCTCACCTCAAAGCGCCCGTCTCCGGCGAGGAGGGCGCCCAGGACTCGGCCTCCGACTCCCGCGTCCCGCGTGTGGAGGAAGCGGCAAGCCAATTCCTCCAGCCGGCACTCCGTCCCCCCCTCCTGGAGGTACCGGTGGAGGCGCTCCAGAACCCCCTGCGGCTCTCCCCTGCTCATGCGTTGGATTCCCAAAGGCTCGACACCGGAAGAATCTCCACGTCGCGGTGCGTCCACCGGGTCATCCGGCCGAGTTCACCACCGGGGGAGAGGTCGAGGAGACGCCGAATCCCGAGCTCCCTGAGGCCCGCCACGGCGGCCACCCAGTCCGTGGGCGAGGCGAGCGCCTCCGCGACCTCCTTGCGGAACTCCCTGCCTGAGAGAATCACATGCCCATCTCGGGGCGAGATGATGGGCCAGAGAGGATCTGCCATCGGCACCCCCTGCCACCAGGGAGTCGCCTCGGAGCGGGCCCTCTCCACGTAGCGCGTATGAAGGGGGACGTCCAGCGGGAGGAGGCGCACGTCCATCACCAGACCCTTCAGGCGCTCCGTGGCCTGTTCGACGGCACACCTGGGCCCCGCGAAAACCACCTGCTTGGGGTTGTTGACGTTGGCCACGGCCACCTCGCCCAGACCCCAGCCCTCGAGCAGGGCCTCGAGCTCGGCGCGCGAAAGGCCCGTTTCGGAGGCCAGCGCGAACCTGCCGGGCGGGAAGTCCCTTCCGTTGGCGGCGTTCACCCTCTCCAGCCATTCCAGGACGGCCGAGGCCTTGACGCAGCGGGCGAACAGGCCGGCCGCGTAAAAACCGAGAGAGTACCCGGCCACCGCCTTGGGCGGACCGAAGCGGGAAAGGGCTACCTCCGCGCAGAGCGCACCGTAAAGAACCATGGCAGCGGGGGCGATAAAGCGCTCTCCCAGCTCCTCGGCCGGGGCCCGCGTGACCCAGTAGCGGAACCGCCCGCCCGTGAGGCCGTCGAACCCCCCCGCCAGGCGTTCGAAAAGCTCGTCACCCGCGAGAGGAAGAGCCATGCCGGCTCGCTCGGAGAGCTGCCCGGGCATCAGTATGGCGTAGGGGCCACTATCCCCCCAAATTCCGCGATGGAAACGCGGGTGCCTCCGGCTACCGCTCGGGTTCACGGGGGAAAGGCGTTGTCTCCTGGACGGGGAGGGCCATTCCCTCCCCGCTCCACGGGCAAAGCCCGTG